>CAMJZV010000003.1 GCA_946410305.1 uncultured Prevotellaceae bacterium
AGGCCGCCACTTTTTTAAGAGAAGCCCTTGAGTCCAAAAGACTTGAGGGCTTTTTTATGCCTGTGGACGAGACAGCTGTATTTCTGAGCTGCTGCAATCTACAAGCTGAATAAGAACTGCAGATTGCGGTACTCCCAATGGACAACGCGAAATCGGATGAGTCGTGCTAGAAGCGTTATCACCTTAGGACGCGGGATTTGTGAGCGTCTGACGATAAGGTTGAGGGGCAACTCTTGATCTTGTAGTACATCAAGAATCTTTCTGACGGAATCTGTATATGTCAACATGGTTCCCTGCGGATTCTGTGACTCGCGCCAGATGGCTAAATGTACTGGCGAAGCGACAATGTTCTCGTCAGCGATACGAATATAGGCCTTTGGTTTTTCTTCGTCACTGACTACGCAGATGGGACGGCGCTCAGAGGGAGGAACGGTAGCAATAACAATGGTGCGCCCTTCAATATGATAGGTGTCAAACTTGATGCTGGCCTCTGGACGGCAATAGCGGTATGCTGCCTGGTGCATCATGTAGATTTCCTCCTCATCACGGACGCCAGACATGTTGCCGTCGTCACGAACGCCAATCAGGAGGCGACCACCATCTGTATTGGCAAAAGCCGAAACAGATTTGGCCAGTTTCAGGGCATCGGACACACGATACTTGAAGTCCTGCTGCTGGTGCTCGCCCTCACGGATTAGCGTCAGGAGATACTGTTTGTCATCCATTATACTGTTATTTGACTGCAAAGATACAAAATAACGCTCACTTTCAGCGCAAAACATGTAACCTTTTAGCCTAACCCCTTTGAAACCTTGATAAATAAAGACAATACAGTCGGGAGATAGCTGTAGCCAGCTCTGGCTTAGCTGTTGCTGCGTGCGAGATAGCTGTAGTTGCACTCCGGATACAGCTGATTTACATCTTGTATCAGCTGTATTTCTTTGCTTCTTTTTTGGACAGGTATTAAAAAAGACCTAACATCCCTAACATTAGATTTGTAAGTTCTTGTAATATAAATCCTTACACGAGTCTTTCCTTTTCTATCCCTACCATTAGACCTACCATCATCCCTACCATGAAAGGTAACATCCTCCATGTTCTGACCTGACGTCTGGCTTTAGCTCTGATGTTAGGGATCATGTTAGGGATGATGGTAGGTCTAATGGTAGGGATGGCGAACAGTCCATGCATTGCATTCCCTTTATTTATGCGGGTTTCAGCAGACCTATGGTAGGGATGTTAGGTCTGTTTGAAAATCAACTTTATTCGGAATACATCATATATTGTTTGATCTCTTTAGGCCAAACGTCATTTGTTCTGGTGAAGTTCCAAGGCCTTTCATCCTTCTCTTTTATTTCCTGTGGATTCTTTTTCCAACAATCTATATATGAACTTGGGTACTTCTTGACATTCACTCTAGGTTTTGAAGGGAACTTCAAATCATGACTTATAGTATTTTCTTCATCTTCCCATGCAATATCATTTTGTCCGCCAGTTAAAGAGAATCCATTAATAAAATCATATAGGAAAGTAGACCTGTTATCGTAAGGAATCTTATCCTTATTGGAATCCTTCTTATGCTCTTCCTTTGTCTTAATGAAGGTTTTTGCATTCTCATCATAAATAGCATATTCCCTAATCAGAGCAGATGCTCTGTATTTTAGGGACGGATTTTCAAACGTGATATCAAATCCCGACATATGAGCGTGGAGTGTTAGCATTGGAAAGTACGGGACTTCCCTTCCAAGCCGTCCATTCCTATGATATACAATAGGGTCATAGACTTTGATTGGACTATCGTTCTCAGCATGAAAGTAGAACTCTACGGTCTTTATATATACACGATAGTCATTTCTCACTCTGATATAGCCGTCATACAATATGGTTTTAGCTATATTAGAAAATCTATTTGTGAGATTTTCATTGGTAAACTCTTCCAATTTCATCTCGGAGAAGTCCTTAAGTACTGTTATCAGCTTCATATTTGATAGTTTTATGTTGCAAATATATAAAAAATTAAATTGAATGGAGAATAATCATCTGTTTTTCTAACAATATAGCTCTTTTTTCATTTGCCTCTCAATCCATTTGAAATCTTTCTGGGAGGATTGAGCAAAGGCTAAACAAATCTTAGCCCTGTTGTTTCCAAGATTTTCCTGATATCTTCGTTTTAATTCTTCACAAGCAAGATTCACATAGCCATCAGTTTTATTCAGAAACAAATTTATCAGTTCATCTGTATCCATATCCACAATGCGCTCTTCACGCTTTGTAATCTCATCGGCATATAGAATTTTGATTAATTCTGCTTTTAGCATGGAATCATCAGAAACCCATTTATTTCTATTAAGTAACAACAATTCATTCCGAGGCAGATCTCTCAAAATGTCTATGCACTTTTCCAATTCATCACTGTCCCATGGCTCATAATGGTATTTTCTTACTTGCTTCAAAATATACTTAAATTTTTCCATAATTATAATGATTATATTGTAATTTAAATCAGAATGGGCAATAACTCTCTACAGGGAAATCTTCTATGACTAAAAAGCTGTTAACGCATATTTTTTCCTCGTCATAATAATTGGTATCTGTATAATCGTCATCATCGGCATTAAGATAATCGATGTCGATGACGGTATTCCATAATTGCATAAAAGGCACCCCATGAGCAGGATCTAAACAGAACAAACGTAACCGATTCTTTGCCTCTCTTCTGTAGGCAACGGCGACTAACGCATGACCAACCTCTGACTGCCTAGAATATCCCAACATTACGGGCTGTCTACAATCTAAATTTACTCTAATCAATCGATGCAGTAATTCGCGATTAACGGTATTCGGAGTACCAGGTACTGTTGTATACGCCTCACATATTTTGCTTCCAAAACATTTATTTGCTTTTTCAGAGATTTCTTGCAACCTGTACCCACCAGAACAAACACCTTTAAATCCAAGCAGAAATTCATGCTGAATGCGACTAACAAATTCGCAATCTTTTGCGCGTTCGCCATCAATCAAATCCTCCCAATCGAGTTTGTGGTGAAAAATTAGCATCATCATCAAACAATATATAGTACACGATCCATCTAGGTCTCCTTGCTTAGCGAATACCCTCGACATTTTTCCACTTCTCCCAATAGCTCTTATTCCTTTAACATCCAAGAAGATGTTCTTAATAAATTTTGCTGTAAACATATTCAAACAGTTTTTGGTAATTCTTGAATATTATCTTCTTCTTGCAAATCAACAAGAACATTCCATGTTGAGCAATTCAGTGCTCCACCCTCGCGAACAATACTCTCACAATGATAAATAGGATGGCACTTACATTGTGGGAAAGCATCATCAATCTGCCTGAAAGCCATTTCTCCAAACTTGTCGTCCATCATTGGAATAAAGATTTGATGACCAACATGTAGGAAATTGATGTAAGCCCAGCTCTTATCGTTGTAAGCACCGTAGTGTAGTTCTGTGATATCGAAATGAGGTCTGAGTGCATCCAATAGCTTCTTACGCATGGCCTTGTCAAAGTCGCAGTAATTATTGAGTATTACGTGACCTTCGCCCACATACCTCACCATTCCGTCTGCATGACCATATTCATCGTAATAATCTTCAGGTATCAACACTGTTTCTGCTTCCAGCAGTTGACCCAGCGTGTCGATAAGCGTATTGTGATTGTAGTGTGGATTCTCTCTGAAAATTTTGTCAGTCATGATTACTTTGTTGCCACAACTAATGACGTTGCCACCATCAATAATAATATCTGAGTCCATCACTTGTAAGCCAAGAGCTGAGAGAATTGCGTATGTGTCAGGCTTATATTCAGGGTTGTCTTTAAGATAATCAGGACTATAATTGAATCGCACTAACTTGTCTTTTCTAACCTGCACAGGCATATAGTCACGCGTCCAAATGTGGAATGGGGATGCAGTTAGGGGCAAAAAGTTCCAACTGATTTTGTGGTTATGCAATGTACCTAAAAGATGCCCTGTCGCATCGACATAATTTTCCGAGGTCATTCCTTTTGCAAGATAAACTTTGTTTGTATCAAAATCTGTAATCATTTTATATATAATTTATTGATAATGAGATATTTAAGTTTGTTGGCGAAGGTATTAAAAGGATTTCATTCCGCCAAACTTTTTTCGTTAAAGTTGCGTTAAGATTTTCGAAGGAGTTATTAAGGATGAAGAAAATGTCTTCCTGTGACGCTAATAACGCAAATGACGGTAATTCTAATAAATCTATACCCGCATTTTTCTGAGAAAACATCTGCACAAAATAAAAATGCATTGTGTATTGTTATTTAGAAAAAAAATTGTATCTTTGCACGGAATTTCTAACTAATCGACCTAATGAAGACAATTTGCATTTTGGCGACTTGCGCGCTACTGACCAGCTGCTCACTAAATCTGCATCCTGAAGACGAGAATGTTCTGACTGCTAAGTTTAATAGTACTTGGAATGTTCATGAGGGTGTTGAGCGGAATATTAATGGTGTTATTACTTATGACGCTCTTTCTTGGGGAGGTCTTGTGGCAGATGTAAAGTATAGAAACATGCCCGTGGACTGGAGTAACTATGAGTCTATCACCTTTGAGTTTGCTGAGCCGACAAAAGTTCCGACGCAAATTATGGTGTCTGAAAAGCTGAAGACGGTGGGTAAGGCTGGCATCTCGTCGCTGACGTGCTATTTCGACGGTCAGGACTTGAAATCGGTCAACGAGGTGGCCCTTCAGGCTTCTGATACAAGTGTTCTTAAGGTTAAGAATGTTTTTCTGACACCAGGCAGAAGCGTTTGGGAGTCTTCGCCAATCTGGGAAGGTGACTGCGCTTTGGGTAACTGGGAAAATGGTTTTGTTGTTAAGCCAGAAGAATTTACTTCAGCTGTAGAGGGGGATAAGATAGAGTTCATCATTAAAACAGATGTCAGTGATCCTGATAGAGGATATTGGTTGCTGAAGACAGTCTATAATAAGACGGAGAATACCCTTGAAGGCAATGACAACGAGTTGAACCAATGGGGGTGCTCCATGATGGGTCAGGCTGCGACGAGCTATCGCATATTGCTTACAGCCAACGATGTCAAGAATCTGCGCGAAAAGGGATTGTTTGTCAATGGCTACTATACCAATGTCACCCAGGTGAACCTTCTTCGCAGAGGAATAGCTCCAGCACAGTAAGAAGACCTGTTCAGCCTGAATCTCTAAGCTTGATGCAATAATCCACCTGCGCATGCGTTATAATAAGGTATGCAGTGGACAGACCGTATCAGACAGGTAAAGATCATACTGGTGGTGGCTGCGGTGATTATTGCCGTGGCGTCGCTATTGGTATCGCACTTCTTGGTGCGCGACCTCTCGACAGAGGAGCGTCACCGTATGGAGGTGTGGGCGCAGGCATTGCGTACGCTGAATGAAGTGGAGGATGGCCCAGCACTATCATTGGTCCTCAGTGTGATGGAGGGTAACAATACTATACCTGTCATCGTGGTGAACGATGACGGTAGTATTTACGACTTCCGTAATATTGACGATACACTGAATGTAGAGAGTTATGTGAAGAGCATGATCAAGGCTGGCGACACGATACGCATTGGTCAGCAGCTGGTATGCTACGATGATTCTATCATGCTCAAGCGACTGTCGGCATGGCCTTATGTTCAGTTAGGCATTGTGCTGATATTCGTGGTGGTGGCTATCTTTGCCCTGCTGTCGTCGAAACGTGCCGAGCAGAACAAGGTATGGGTGGGACTGTCGAAAGAGACGGCTCATCAGTTGGGCACACCTGTGTCTAGCTTGATGGCATGGGTGGAGATGCTGAAAGAACAGTATCCAGACGATGACCTGTTGCCTGAAATGGACAAGGACGTGAAGCGCCTGCAGCTGATAGCTGACCGTTTCTCGAAGATTGGCTCGCTGCCTGAGCCTGTTGACGCCTCGATGAACGATGTGCTAGTGCATGTCATTGACTATATGGACCGTCGCACCTCCAGTCAGGTGCAGATGATACGCCACTTACCTGACCATGAGGTGATTGTAAAGATGAATGCCTCGCTCTTTGAGTGGGTGGTGGAGAACCTCTGCAAGAATGCTGTCGACGCCATGGAAGGTAAGGGTACCATTACGCTGACACTGATGGAGGAAGAGCATCGTGTAGTAATAGAGGTGCAAGATACGGGTAAGGGTATTAAGAAAAAAGATATTGCCAACGTCTTCACACCAGGCTTCACCACGAAGAAGAGAGGGTGGGGGTTAGGACTGTCGTTGGCCAAGCGTATCGTTGAAGAATACCACAAAGGACGTATCTTTGTGAAGCAGTCGGAACCAGGTAAAGGTACTACATTCCGTATTGAAATGAAAAAATGAGTAAAAGATTTGGCTATGTCGCTAAATCTTCGTACCTTTGCACCCCGTAAAGTGTAATTATGTGTAGTCTGGAGCTATTAAAGATTGATTTAAAGGGGTTTAAGGAAGATCAGCAGGTCTTTGAATACAACCTTGGTGATGAGTTCTTTGGAGCTTTGGACGGCTCACAGTTGGAACACGGAGCGTTGCACGTGTCGGTGTCTATACGCAAGATGACCGGCTTTTTCGAACTCCAGTTCCATACCGAGGGTGTCGTAACTGTCAGCTGCGACCGTTGTCTTGACGACATGGAGCAGCCTATAGCTACTGACAACCAATTGGTGGTCAAGTTGGGCGACACATACAGCGATGACGATGACACTGTGACAGTTGACGAGAACGAAGGAATACTCGACCTGTCGTGGTTCATCTATGAGTTTACGATGCTGGCCATACCCATCAAGCACGTTCATGCACCTGGAAAATGCAATAGTGCGATGACGCAGAAGCTCGCAGAGCTGAGCGGCGCTGTCCGAAGCAGCGAAGAGAAGGCAGAAGCAGCGATAGACCCACGCTGGGAAGCACTGAAAAAAATAAATATTAAAGATTAAACATTAAAGTAATAGAATTATGGCACATCCTAAAAGAAGACAATCAAACACCCGTACCGCAAAGCGTCGTACCCATGACAAGGCTGTAGCTCCCACACTGGCAGTATGCCCCAACTGTGGTGCTTACCACCTCTACCACACTGTATGCCCCACCTGTGGCTACTATCGTGGCAAGATCGCTATTGTAATGGACGAAGCTGATGAGTAAAATCAATGCGATAATCACCGGTATTGGTGGCTACGTGCCTGACTATGTCCTCAATAACGAGGAACTGTCGCGCATGGTAGACACCAATGACGAGTGGATTATGACGCGTGTAGGTATTAAGGAGCGCCGCATCCTCGCTGAGGAAGGTCTCGGTACCAGCTATATGGCCCGTAAGGCTGCCAAGCAGCTGGTTCAGAAGACTGGCGTAGATCCTGATACTATCGACGCAGTCATCGTTGCCACTTCGACGGCTGATTATAAGTTCCCTTCCACAGCCAGCATCGTGCTGGGCAAGCTCGGACTGAAGAATGCTTTCGCATTCGACTTCTGGGGTGCATGCTGTGGATTCCTCTATGCACTCGATGTAGCTGGTGCGATGATCCAGAGTGGTCGTTACAAGAAGCTTATCGTGATTGGTGCCGACAAGATGTCGTCGGTAACAGACTATAAGGATCGCGCTACCTGCCCGTTGTTCGGCGACGGTGCTGCCGCAGTATTGCTGGAAGCTACCGAAGAGGAGAACATCGGTGTGATGGATTCTTACCTCCGTGCTGACGGCAAGGGACTGCCCTTCCTGCACATGAAGGCCGGCGGTTCTGTCTGTCCTCCCAGTCACTTTACTGTCGACCACCGTCTGCACTACCTCTATCAGGAGGGTCGCACCGTATTCCGCTATGCAGTGACCAACATGAGTGAAGACTGTGCCCTCATCGCAGAGCGTAACAACCTGAACAAGGACAACATCGCATGGGTGGTTCCTCATCAGGCTAATATGCGCATCATTGAGGCTGTCGCCAAGCGCTTGGAACTGCCGATGGACCAGGTGATGGTAAATATCGAGCATTTTGGTAATACCTCTGCCGCTACTATCCCCTTGGCACTTTGGGAGTACGAACCCAAGCTGAAGAAGGGTGATAACATCATCATGACCGCTTTCGGTGCTGGTTTCGTACATGGCGCAAGCTATCTGAAGTGGGCGTATGACGGCTGTTAGCTGTTGGCCTTTGGCTGTTGGCCATTGGCTAAGCTAAACGCTAAGTGCTAAAAACTAAGAACATGCATAAAGCAGGATTCGTAAATATCGTTGGCAATCCCAATGTAGGTAAAAGTACGCTCATGAACCAGTTGGTTGGTGAGCGTATTTCGATTGCTACGTTCAAGGCGCAGACAACGCGCCACCGCATCATGGGTATCGTCAATACCGACGATATGCAGATTGTGTTTTCTGATACCCCAGGTGTGCTGAAGCCCAATTACAAGTTGCAGGAGTCGATGCTGGCCTTCTCGGAGTCAGCCCTTCAGGATGCTGATGTGTTGCTCTACGTCACGGATGTCGTAGAGACTCCCGAAAAGAACATGGAGTTCTTGGAGAAGGTGCAGAAAATGACGATTCCTGTGCTGTTGCTCATCAACAAGATTGACGAGCTTCAGGGGCAAGGAGCAGGGAGCAAAGAGCAAAACCCTCAACAATTGCTTAATACGATTGTTGAGAAGTGGCACACATTGCTGCCCAATGGAGAGATACTACCTATTTCTGCAAAGAATAAGTTTGGTGTCGACATGCTGCTGAAGCGCATCAAGGAACTCCTTCCTGATTCGCCACCATTCTTCGACAAAGACCAGCTGACAGACAAACCAGCCCGCTTCTTTGTCAGCGAGATCATTCGTGAGAAGATTCTGCTCTACTACGACAAGGAGATACCCTACTCAGTGGAGGTACGTGTGGAGCGCTTTAAGGAGACAGAAAAGAACATACATATCAATGCCATCATCTATGTGGAGCGCGACTCCCAGAAAGGCATTATCATTGGACATCAGGGCATGGCACTGAAGAAAGTATCTACCGAGGCACGTAAGGCGCTGGAGAAGTTCTTCGACAAGCCCATCTTCCTGGAGACCTTTGTGAAGGTCGACAAGGACTGGCGCAGCTCAGACAAGGAGCTGAATATTTTTGGATATAATCTGGATTAACTAGGAGACCTAGTGAAACAGGAAATACTAGCAATTAAAAACTAGAGAGAATGGGAAACTTAGTAGCGATAGTAGGACGCCCGAATGTAGGCAAGTCCACCTTGTTTAACCGACTGACCAACAGTCGCCGAGCCATCGTGAGCGACGAGGCAGGTACCACACGCGACCGCCAGTATGGCAAGTGCGAGTGGAATGGCCGTGAGTTCTCGGTAGTAGATACTGGCGGTTGGGTGGTCAACAGTGACGACATCTTCGAGGAGGAGATTCGTAAGCAAGTGATTGTGGCCACTGAAGAGGCCGACCTGGTGCTGTTCCTGGTAGATATCAAGAACGGTCTGACCGACCTTGACCAGGATGTTGCCCTCATCCTGCGCCGTTCTAAGTTGCCTGTCGTGCTCGTTGCCAACAAGGCTGACGACGGAAAGGACTTGTATGGACAGTATGAGTTCTATAAGCTCGGACTGGGCGACCCGTTCTGTGTCAGCGCTGCTACCGGTTCTGGTACTGGCGACCTGCTGGACCATGTGTTGTCTAAACTCAAATCTGATGAGGCCGATGACATCGAGGACAACGTGCCCCGCTTTGCCGTCGTTGGACGCCCCAATGCTGGTAAGTCGAGCATCATCAATGCCTTCATCGGTGAGGATCGCAATATCGTGACTGATATTGCCGGTACTACCCGCGACTCTATTTATACCAAATACGACAAGTTCGGCTTCGACTTCTATCTGGTCGACACCGCAGGTATCCGTCGTAAGAATAAGGTGACAGAGGACCTTGAGTTCTACAGCGTGATGCGCTCCATCCGTGCCATCGAGAACAGTGACGTCTGCATCCTGATGATTGACGCCACACGAGGCATCGAGGCACAGGATATGAACATCTTCCAGCTCATCCAGAAGAACAACAAGTCGCTGGTGGTTGTTGTCAACAAGTGGGACTTGGTAGAGGACAAGTCGCAGGAGGCTATCAAGACCTTCGAGACGGCTATCCGCAACCGCATGGCTCCATTTGTGGATTTCCCCATCATCTTCGCCTCTGCTGTTACCAAGCAGCGCATTTTCAAGGTGCTGGAGACAGCCAAGCAGGTGTATCTGAACCGTACCATCAAGATTGGTACGTCGAAGCTTAACGAGGTGATGCTGCCACTCATCGAGCAGACACCGCCACCCTCAATCAAGGGTAAGTACATCAAGATCAAATATGTTTCGCAGGTGCCTGACACACAGATTCCGACCTTTGTGTTCTATGCCAACCTGCCACAGTATATCAAAGAGCCCTATCGCCGCTTCCTGGAGAATAAGATGCGCGACAACTGGACTCTGACAGGAACCCCCATCAACGTGTTTATCCGTCAGAAATAATGGTGAGACGCTGGTTTGTTATAGGTCTTATGGGGCTAATAGGTCTAATGGGCTGTTCTGAGGAACTGACGCCAGAGCAGCAGGCAGCCGAGGCTGCCCAGAGCTATTACCAGCGTCTGCTGGATGGCTATCCTGATGGCTTCCTCGTAGGCAAAGCCAACTACGACCAGTATCCTTCTGACTACCGTCAGCAGCTGGTTAAGGCCAATGAGCTGTTTATGGAGGATATGAAGCAGAAACACAATGGACTGCGTGCTGTCGCCGTATCGCCCAATGTGGGGCGTGTCGATACTACGCTCCATGTGGTCTATACCTTCCTGCTACTGTCTTATGGTGATTCCACGCAAGAGGAGGTCACCGTGCCCATGGTGCAGGTTGATGGCGAATGGAAGATGAAATAGCGGGCTGAAGCCCTAGTGAATAGTGAATAACGAATAGTGAATAACGAAAAGTTAATAATAATAACAAAATGATGACAGCTAACGAGATTCGTGACTCTTTCAAGAAATTCTTCGAGTCTAAGCAACACGCCATCGTGCCCTCAGCACCGATGGTTATCAAGGACGACCCCACGCTGATGTTCACCAACGCGGGAATGAACCAGTGGAAAGATATTATATTAGGTACGCGCGACCCAGAGCCACGACGTCGTGCCGATACACAGAAGTGTCTGCGCGTCAGCGGTAAGCACAACGACCTGGAAGAGGTAGGTCACGACACCTACCACCACACCATGTTCGAGATGCTCGGCAACTGGTCGTTTGGCGACTACTTCAAAGAGGGTGCCATCGATATGGCGTGGGAGTATCTGGTTGACGTATTGAAGCTGAATCCTGCTGACCTCTATGTTACCGTCTTTGAGGGTTCTCCTGAGGAAAACATCCCTCGCGACGACGAGGCTGCTAAATATTGGGCTAAGCACGTGCCCGAAGACCATATCATCAATGGTAACAAGCACGACAACTTCTGGGAGATGGGCGATACGGGCCCCTGCGGTCCCTGCTCTGAGATTCACGTCGACTCTCGCACTCCTGAGCAAAAAGCTGCCAGTGGTAAGACCGGTCGTGAACTCGTCAATCAGGACGATCCACAGGTCATCGAAATCTGGAACCTTGTGTTCATGCAGTTCAACCGCAAGGCTGACGGTTCTCTGGAGAAGCTGTCGATGAATGTCATCGATACCGGTATGGGTTTTGAGCGTCTCGTTCGCATGATGCAGGGCAAGCACTCCAACTACGATACCGATGTCTTCCAGCCAATCATCAAGGCTGAGCAGGATATTACAGGGCTGAAGTACTTCACTTTTGAGGAAGAAACTGAGACTCCTATTAGCAAGGAACAGGATGATATCAATGTCGCTATGCGCGTCTGTGCCGACCACCTGCGTGCTGTATCGTTCTCTATTGCTGATGGTCAGTTGCCCAGCAATGCTAAGGCAGGTTACGTTATCCGTCGTATTCTGCGTCGTGCCGTACGTTATGCCTATACCTTCCTCGGACAGAAGGAGGGATTCCTCTACAAGCTCGTACCTACATTGGTTCATGAGATGGGCGACGCCTTCCCTGAGTTGAAAGCTCAGCAACAGTTGATTACCAAGGTCATCAAGGAGGAGGAAGACAGCTTCCTGCGCACTCTTGATAAGGGTATCTCAATGCTCGACAAGGCTATGGAGGAACTGAAGGCACAGGGCAAGAACCAGCTGGATGGTGTTCAGGCTTTCCGTCTGTTCGATACCTACGGCTTTCCCCTCGACCTGACAGAGCTTATCTGTCGTGAGAACGGCTTCACCGTTGACGAGGAGCAGTTTAATGTAGAGATGCAGAAGCAAAAGGAGCGTGCCCGTAATGCCGCAGCTGTTGAGAACAGTGACTGGACAGAGTTGCAGCCTGGTGAGCAGCAGTTCGTAGGCTACGACTATACCGAATACAACTGTCACATCCTGCGCTACCGTAAGGTGACTCAGAAGAAAAACGAGTTCTATGAGTTGGTACTTGATGCTACTCCTTTCTATGGTGAGATGGGTGGTCAGGTAGGTGACTGTGGTGTACTCGTCAACGAGGACGAGACCATCGACATCATCGATACCAAGCGTGAGAACAACCAGAGCGTACATATCGTCAAGCAGCTGCCCAAGAACCCTGCCGCAGAGTTCATGGCATGCGTAGATACCGACAAGCGTAATGCCTCTGCTGCCAACCATACCGCTACCCACCTGCTTGACTATGCCCTGAAGCAGATTCTGGGCGACCACGTAGAGCAGAAGGGTTCGTTTGTCAGCCCCGACACGTTGCGCTTCGACTTCTCACACTTCGAAAAGGTCAGCGACGAGCAGCTGCGCGAGGTAGAGCGCATGGTCAACGACATGATTCGTCAGGATATCCATATTGACGAGCATCGTGACGTACCATTCGACGAGGCTAAGAAACTGGGTGCTATCGCCCTGTTTGGTGAGAAGTATGGCGACAAGGTGCGTGTGGTTCGCTTCGGACCCAGCTGTGAGTTCTGTGGTGGTATCCACGCCAGCTCAACAGGTCGCATCGGTTTCTTCAAGATTATCTCTGAGAGCAGCGTTGCCGCTGGTATTCGCCGTATCGAGGCCAAGACCGGTAAGGAGTGTGAAGAGTTGCTGTATCAGACAGAGGATATCCTGAAGGCTGTGAAGGCATTCTTCAACAATGCCAAGGACCTGCAGGGGGTTATCAAGAAGTATATCGAGGAGCACGACAGCATGAAGAAGGAGATTGAAGGCTTCCAGGCTCAGGCCGTAGAGCGTGCTGCCAAGACACTCGTCGAGAAGGCTCGCGAGGTCAATGGCGTCAAGGTGGTTACCAGCGTCATTCCTATGTCGCCTGCTGCTGCCAAGGACCTTGCCTTCAAGATTCGTGCTGCTGTCGAGGGTTCACTGCTCTGCGTGCTGGGTACTCACGACAACAACAAGCCACAGCTCTCTATCATGATGAGTGACGATATGGTTAGCGACCACGGACTGAATGCTGGTCAGATGGTTCGCGAGGCCGCCAAGCTCATCCAGGGTGGTGGTGGTGGTCAGCCTCACTTCGCACAGGCTGGCGGTAAGAATGTCGACGGACTCTCTGCTGCCGTTGACAAAGTCATTGAATTGGCAAATCTCTAAATCCTATAAAATAAGTGGTGCTCGTTAGGGCACCACTTATTGTTTGTTAGAATATCTCGTTGATTACCTGCTCGACGATGCGAGGGAAATGCTCCATCTCCAGCAGGTGTTCTTTTGCTGCAATGTCGTCAGCGGTATCTTCAGGTGACAGTGCCACACGGTACTGCGCAATGATCTCGCCAGAGTCGCAGACGGGAGTCACATAGTGTACCGTCATACCCGTCTCTGTCTCGCCAGCAGCCTTCACGGCCTCATGCACATGGTGGCCCCACATGCCCTTACCACCATATTTGGGCAATAGGGCAGGGTGGATGTTGATGATTTTGCGGGGGAAGGCGTCGACCAGGAAGTTGGGCACCAGAGGCAGGAATCCTGCCAGCACGATAAACTGGATGTCGTACTTCTGGAGCAGCGGCATCATCACCTGTGGGTCGTTCAACTCCGGCTTGGGTGCAACAGCTGTCGGCACACCCAGCTTCTCAGCCCTTACCAGTGCATAGGCATCGGCTTTGTTGCTGACTACAAGGGCACAGTTGACACGCTCCGAATCCTTGAAGTAACGTATCAGGTTCTCACAATTCGTGCCGCTTCCAGACACAAAGATGGCGATATTTATCATATTCGTTAAGTGTTTAGAGTTTCTAACAATATCTCAATGAGGCGTGGCACTCCATAGTTGCCAACCTCTTCTTCCTTTATCCAGAAATAGTCGTCAGGCAGTTGCGGACGCTCCTCTACCTCCCACAGCCAAAAGTCGGCATAGAGGATGCGGTGGGTCAGCACATGCTTGACTCTTTGGCGCAGCAAAACGGCGCCACACGGAATGTCTTCCGTTAGCCACGACTCGTAGAGTCCCTGCCAGATGTCGCCTGCAGGACGGCGATGGATGGCCGTATATCCGTTACACCTAATATATATATAAGTCAGCTGGCGCTCCTTGACCTTCAATGTGCGCTGCTTGACTGGTAGCTCGTCGATGCGGCCCTCGCGCAGAGCGACGCAACTCTCTGCCAATGGGCACGATGGGCAATTGGGGCTTGATGGGGTGCATTGGGTAGCTCCAAAGTCCATCATGGCCTGGTTGAAGGCTGAGGCCTGTGCTAGAGGCAATAGCGACTGGGCCAGTGCCGTAAACTCTTTCTTGCCTTCAGTGGTATTGATGGGTGTGGTGATGCCGTAGTGACGGGAGAGCACGCGATAGACGTTGCCGTCGACCACCGCTGCAGGCAGGTTGAAGGCTATGCTACCAATGGCTGCTGCCGTGTAGTCGCCCACCCCCTTGAGCGCTTTGATGCCCTCTAATGTAGTGGGGAAACCGCCACGCTCAACGATTTGCTGGGCTGCTGTGTGCAGGTTGCGGGCACGACTGTAGTAGCCTAAACCCTGCCATTCGCGCAGTACCTCGTCCTCTGTGGCATTGGCCAGTGCCTCTATCGTTGGCCAGCGCTTCATGAAACGCTCCCAGTAGGGGCGCCCTTGCTCGATGCGCGTCTGTTGCAAGATGATTTCCGACAACCAGATGGCATACGGATCACACGTCTCACGCCACGGCAGCGCCCGACCGTTCTCCTTAAACCATTCCAGTATCGTCGTTGTAAAACTCATTTTTCCTGCACGGCGCGGATGCAATGGCCACTGAAGCGGTTGCTGGACAGGTTGCCGTTGTGTACTTTTACTTCATCGAGATTAAACTCCAGGCAGATGGCATTCTGGGGGTTGGTTGTATAGAGCGTTGACGTCCAGTAGTAGCCGTAGATGGCGCGGAACTGTGTGCGGCCATAGAAGCGGAAACCAGTGATGGGCAGGAAGATGGATTTGCCAGTCTTCTTGCTCGTTACCTTATAGCCGTTGACACCATTCTTCGTTGTCCACTCCCAGGTGCAGTTGCCTGGGTTCGCCAGCTCCTCGCACTCTGCTTCAGTGGGCATGCGCCATTTGCCACCCCAGTTGGCACGGGCAGCATCGTCGGCAAGGGTCAGCTGAGATTTTCTGTCGTTAACGGAATACTTGATCAGCATCGGAGAATTACCTCTGCTCCAGATGTAAGAGTCCCATGAGTAGTAGTCCTTGGTCTTGGTCTCGCCCCATGCGTAATAGTCGCCAAAGTCTGTCGACTTCTTGGCTCCCATATTCACGTTAGCCCACTTTACGCTAAGTCCCATGTCTACAGCCTCCACGCCATCGGGCGTGTTGTCTTCTGGTTCCGTACCATTCACCTTAGCATTGCCGGCAGTCCAGCAGAGCATAGCGACAAGTGTTGTCAGAAAAAACTTCTTCATAGCAGTATTATTTTATCTTTCGGTTGGCAAAGTTACTAAGAAAAATGGAAAAAGCCATATTTTTATCATTCTTTTTACCTCTTGGGAGAAATAATCTCGTCGAAAGACTGTGGCTGTTTCGTCGAAAGAGAGTTGGAACATATAGGATAATAGCCTACCTTTGCAGCAGAAAAAATAACAAAAACGAAAAAGATATGAAGAAGATGACCCAACTCAGAGCAATGCTCGTAGCAATGATGCTGACTCTTTCAGCAGTAGTAATGGCCCAGACGACTACCGTAACAGGTGTGCTGATGGACAAAACCTTGAACGAGGCGGAGCCTTTCGCTACCGTCCGCGTCTTCAAAGCAGGCAAGAAGGACAAGCCTGTTGCCATGTTCCTGACCGATAAGGATGGCAAGTTCTCCAAGGAACTGAAGGGCAAGGGTCGCTATGACATCGTCTTCAGCAGTGTCGGCAAGGACGAGTTGAAGCAGCAGGTGGAGCTGGGCAAGGAACCCGCCATCGACCTCGGTACCTTGTATATCTCTGATGGCGCCACCATGCTGAAGGGTGTGGAAGTGGTTGCCCAGAAACCGCTGGTGAAGATGGAGGTCGACAAGATGAGCTATAATGTCGCCGACGACGAGGACTCGAAGTCATATACCGTTTTGGACATGCTTCGTAAGGTGCCCATGGTAACGGTGGATGGTCAGGATAACATCAGCGTCAACGGCTCCAGCTCGTTTAAGGTGTATGTCGACGGTCTGCCCAACGTGATGTTTTCAAGCAATCCCTCGATGGTGTTCAAGAGCATGCCCGCCAGTGCCGTCAAGAGCATCGAGGTGGTGACGAATCCTGGTGCCAAGTACGATGCTGAGGGTGCCGCAGGTGTGCTGAACATCGTGATGAACAAGCAGAATCCGCAGGCTGCCCAGAGTATGAACGGCTATAACGGTTCTATCCGCGCCACCGCTGGAAACCGCCAGTTGGGCGGAAGCCTTTTCCTGAGCGGTCAGCAGGGCAAACTGTCGTATAGTGCCAACGTGATGACCAGCTATAACAAGCCAGGCAACACCACAACTGAGATGGAACAGATTCAGGATAATGGCTCCTCACAGATACTGACCTCGGAGAATGATGTGAAGACACCGTTTACGATGGGTAGTCTGACGCTGGGCTATCAGCTGGATGAGATGAGCATGCTGAATGCTACTGCCTCTGTCAACACCATGTCGATGAAGAGCAGTGGTACCTCACAGACCACGATGGGTGGTGCACCCTACGGCACTGGATTCAGCTATGGCAGCACCACCGATATGAAGAACTCGCGCACCTCGTTCAGTGGCAGTATAGACTATCAGCGCTTCTTCAACCAGGAACACACCCAGTCGCTGGCCTTTACCTATCAGCTGAACTACAGTCCCTCTACTACCGAGATGACCAACAGCTTCGCAGTCAACTCTACGCTCATCGACCTGGCCAGTCGCTATTCGGAGAACAAGGACAAGACCACCAACCATATCTTCCAGCTGGACTACACCATGCCTGTTGGCAAACATACCCTCGCGCTGGGTAGCAAGTTGCAACTTCACGATGCCACCTCTGATGCTAAGTATTATCTGAAAGACGTCTACGATCCCTCTACCAGCAGCGAGTATGAGTACAAGAACACTATTCTGGCAGGTTATGGCGAATATACCGCCCGTTGGACCAAGTTGAGTGCGAAGGCCGGTGCCCGTTACGAATATACGTGGCAAAATGTGGAATACCATCTGGGTAATGGTCAGGACTTCAGCACGGGCTACGGCAGTTTCGTACCCACCGCCAGCCTGCAGTATAATCTGAGCATGGGTAGCAACCTTGGTCTGACCTACAACATGCGCATCTCACGTCCAGGTATCTCTTACCTGAATCCCTATGTCGACAAGACCAACCCCATCGCACTGACATACGGTAATCCTGACCTTGACGTGGAGAAGGCCCACAACATCTCGCTGGTATATAACATGTTTACCGCCAAGCTGATGCTGAACGTCAATGCTCATTATAACTTCACTGACAACGGCATCTCGCAGTACAGCTTCTACGACAGTAACAACCTGCTGAATACAACCTACGGCAATGTCATCAAGAGCCATCAGACAGGCATCAGCGCCTATGTCAACTACCTACTGACCAAGAACACCCGTATCTTCATGAACGGTGCCGCAAACTATATTGACGTAAGCAGCAACGCTCTGGGGCAGAGCAACCACGGTTGGACAGCTAACATCATGGCAGGACTGCAGCAGACACTGCCTTGGGAACTGAAGCTAAGCGCCTTTGCTATTGCATCCACCAAGAGCTATACCCTGCAGGGCTGGAGTGGTGGTTTCAACCTCCTCACCGCCAGTCTGTCGAAGTCGTTGCTGAACGACAAACTCAACCTGAGTCTCTCTGGTATGACGGGTCTTAACGAGGGGGGCAGCATCATGATCAAGAGTCATAGCCGCGGTCAGAACTTCACCAGCTCGAACAATGTTAAGGTTCCTATCTACGGTGTCACCTTCACCATCAGCTATACCTTCGGTAATTCGAAAATGGTTGCCAAGCAGCACGTTAACCGTGTTCAGAACGACTTCATCGAACAGAAGTCGCAGGGTGAAATGATTAATAGTATTGGAGATGTCCAACAATAATTTGGATATTCCAGAAAGAATTCCTATCTTTGCAGTCGTATGATGAAAATACAGAGAAAAGACATCTGGCTGTTTGTAGCACAAGTGGCAGTTTGGACAGTAGTACTGTTCTCACTGCCACTGGCCACATTCCTGAGCACACAGGACATGACAGCCACCAAGACATCGTTTTATGTGATATGGGGACTGTTTCAATCTCCATTGGTTGTCTACTTCGCCAACTTCTACCTGCTGGGTCCATATCTATTCTTCAAGCGTCGCTACTGGCTATTCGTGCTTATCAACCTTGTGCTGGTGTTGGGACTCAACTACCAATTCTTCTTGGTCTATTTGCATAGAGACAGTATTCCCAATATGCCTGCGATGGACGCTAATATGTGGGTTGGCTTTTTCGGAGGATTCCTGCTGTTCCTGGTACTTAACTTCGTGATAGTAGCTGTCGCCATCGGTATCCGTCACTTCATCCGCACGCGTCAGATTCGTCAGCAGTTGAAGGAAGAGAAAGCCAAGAATACAGAGGCTGAACTGGCATGGCTGAAAAATCAGATTAATCCCCATTTTCTCTTTAACACCCTCAACAACATCTCGAGTCTCGTACAGATAGATGCTGACAAAGCACAAGATGCCATCGCCCAGTTAAGCGATTTATTGCGCTATGCGATGTACGAGACCAACAAGAACACCGTACCTCTGCAGGGAGAGATAGAGTTTATGCGCAACTACGTAGAGCTGATGAAGCTACGCTGTAGCGAGAAGACGATGGTCAATTGTCAATTATCAATTGCCAATTCTCCATTAACTATTGCTCCGCTGCTCTTCATCTCCCTGATTGAGAATGCCTTCAAGCATGGCATCAGCAGCAATCGTGACTCGCGCATTGACATCACGCTCACTGCTGACGGACAACAACTCATCTTCGACTGCGAGAATACCAACTTCCCCAAGAACGATACGGACCGTAGTGGCTCAGGCATAGGACTGGAAAATACTCGTCGCCGTCTGGACCTTATCTATAAGGACCGCTATACGTGGGAGCAAACCCTCGAAGACAATATCTATAAGGTAAAAATCACTATCCAGCTATGAATCCCATCACTTGCATCATCGTTGACGACGAACCGCTGGCCGTCAAACTGTTGGAGTCGTTTGTCGTCAAGACGCCACAACTCAAACTGGAACGCTCGTTTACTGACAGCGTAGAGGCACTGGCGTGGTTGCGTGAACATCCCGTACAGTTGGCATTTATGGACATCCAGATGCCCGATATGAACGGTATGGAACTGTCGCACATGTTGCCTGAGCGTACGAAGGTGATCTTTACCACCGCCTTCAAGGAGTATGCCTTTGAGAGTTATGAGGTCAGCGCCATCGACTTTCTGTTAAAGCCCATCCGCTACAACAAGTTCATCGCTGCTGTAGAGAAGGCAGAACAGTGGTTCAGCCATCAGAAGGAGACTCCATCAACACCCAAGACGATGTTTCTCCGTGTCGATGGTGAGCTGCGTCAGGTGAACTTCGACAACATCTTGTATGTGGAAGGCATGAAAGACTATGTGCGCTTCCACATAGAGGGTGAGCGACTGCCACTGACCACCCACATGACGATGAAAGCCGTCGAGGATGCATTGCCTACAGATGCCTTTATGCGAATCAACCGCTCCTATGTTGTCCGCTTGGACAAGATAAGAACGGTTGACCGTAACCTTTGCGTCTATATCGGCGACGAGATAATCCGTGTTACCGACGCCTACCGCGATGCTTTTGAGCGCTACGTGCAGACGGTTTAGCGGCTTTCTTCTCCTTCGCTTTGTTGACCTCTTTCTCTCCACACAGCACCTGACACAGGCGGTCTTGGAATGCCCTGCCGTCGGCATTGCGCATGACACCCTGGTTGATGATGCTGAAACACAGCTGGTGACCATTCTCGGCCTTGCAATAGCCTGCCAGCGACGAGATACCCGTCAGCGTCCCCGTCTTGGCACGGACATTACCATCAGCAACGGTGTTGAGCATGCGCTTCTCCAGAGTTCCGTCAACTCCTGCAATGGGCAGTGAGAACCATAGCGCATCGTGAATCTGGGGCGAATTCCAGGCATGTTTCAGCAGCGTGCATAACAGCTCGGCACTGATGTAGTTGTAGAGCGAAAGTCCTGAACCGTCTGCCAAGCGATAGGTATCGGCATTAAGTCCCAGTCGCTTCAGCAGCTTGCGGGTAACACCTGTCGCGTCTGATGCCTTGGCCTGTGGCTTTCTGACGCTGGCTGCTGTCTGGTAGAATACGGCTTCGGCATAGAAGTTGTCGCTCTTCTTCATCATGCGGTCCAATACCAGCGAGATGTTATGACGGATGGTCGTCAGATGGCGGGCGTTAGACGGTAGCTGGCCTTCCACTAACTTTACGTTCTCTAGGTTAATACCTAGACGGGCAACTTCCTCCGCAAAGGTCGTGAGGAAGATATTCTTACGACCTATGGACAGTGGTGTCAACAGTGGGTTTTCGTCATCCCAGCACCATCCCTCACCATAGTCTACGGGTTCTTTCATGGTACGGTCGGCAACCAGTTTTCCTGCTATGCTGTCTATGCCTAGCTGTTGTACGCTCAGCGCCATGTCTGTCACGTCCTCAAGGGTCAGCGTGGGGTCGAAACCTCCTACACAGTAGATGTTACCCACCAGAGTGTTATTCTTGATAGTGCCAGTATAGTAGATGCTCGTCTTGAAGTCATACTTCGGCCCCAGCAGGTCAAGAGCAGTGATGGCTGTCACCAGCTTCATCGTTGAGGCTGGTCGCAACAGCTGGCGGGCGTTATGCTGGTAATATACGGAGTCGGCAGTGAGGTCGTAGACCATCAGTCCCAACTGTGAGGTCTCAAACATGGGGTCGCAGAGGAGCGAGTCGATACGCATGCGCAGGCTGTCTTGTGCGAAAGACAGCGCTGTGGAGCACCATATAAGCAGTAAAAACAGATATTTCTTCATTTCGTTTGCAAAAATACAAAATTATTTTGTAATTTTGCAGCGTGTAACACAAAAAAAGGATGGTTTATAAATACGATTTTCTGATTATCGGTGCTGGCGTGGCTGGTATGAGCTACGCACTGAAGGTGGCACGTGCCAAGAAAGGTAAGATCTGTATGATTTGCAAGACGACGCTCGACGAGGCCAACACCTCTTTTGCACAGGGTGGGGTAGCCTCTGTGACCAATCTGAAGCTCGACACCTTCGACAAGCACATTGCAGATACCCTTATTGCCGGCGACTTTATCAGTGACCGACAGGCAGTAGAACAAGTGGTCCGCATGGCTCCTGAACAAATCAAGGAACTCGTCCAGTGGGGCGTCAACTTCGACCGCAAGGAAGACGGACAGTTCGACCTGCATCGTGAGGGTGGTCACTCAGAGTTCCGCATTCTGCACCATGCCGACGATACGGGCGCGGAAATCCAGCGTGGACTGATGGAGGCTGTGCGCAACAATCCCGATATTGACATCAAAGAGAACCACTTTGCCGTAGAGATCATCACCCAGCACCATGAGGGTGTCCGCGTGACGCGCCGCTCTCCCAATATCCAGTGCTATGGTGCCTACGTGCTCAATCCCAAGCAGAAGGTCGACACCTATCTCGCCAAGTGTACGGTGATGTGTACGGGTGGCTGTGGTGCTGTTTATATGACGACCTCCAACCCTGTCATCGCTACTGGCGACGGCGTGGCAATGGTCTATCGTGCCAAGGGTACGGTGGCTGATATGGAGTTCGTACAGTTCCATCCCACCGTGCTGCACAACCCCAACGAGACCCATCCTGCCTACCTCATCACGGAGGCTATGCGCGGCTATGGTGCTGTGCTGAAGCTGCCCAATGGCGAGACGTTTATGGAGAAATACGACGAGCGCCTGTCGCTGGCTCCTCGCGACATCGTGGCACGTGCCATTGATAAGGAGATGAAGATTCATGGTCTGGACCACGTCTGTCTGGACGTCACCCATAAGGATGCCGCCGAGACGCGTCACCACTTCCCCAATATCTACCAGAAGTGTCTGTCTATGGGTATCGACATCACTACCGACTACATCCCTGTACGTCCTGCCGCTCACTACATGTGTGGTGGTATCAAGGTCGACCTCAACGGACAGTCCAGCATTGAGCGTCTCTATGCCCTTGGCGAATGCTCGTGCACAGGTCTGCATGGCGGCAACCGTCTGGCCTCCAACTCACTCATCGAGGCAGTGGTCTATGCCGAGACTGCCGCACGCCACTCGGTGGAGCATGTCGACCTGTATGAGTTCAACGAGCGTATACCCGAATGGAACGATGAGGGCACCATGACCAACGAGGAGAAGGTGCTCATCACACAGTCTGTCAAGGAGGTCAACCAGATCATGTCTAACTATGTGGGCATCGTACGTTCCGACCTGCGTCTGCATCGTGCCTGGGACCGTCTGGATATGCTCTACGAAGAGACCGAACGCCTCTTCAAGCGTGTCAAGGCCAGCCGCGACATCTGCGAGCTGCGCAACATGATCAATGTGGGTTATCTCATCACCCGTTGGGCACTGGAGCGCAAGGAGTGTCGTGGTCTGCACTTCACCACAGACTATCCACATCACGCCTACGATAAACACTAAGGTATAATAGAATAGAAAATATCATGCACAAAACAGCCGATGTGTGCACATTCAGGCTGTTTTTGTGCATTTTTATTTGGCTGTGTGCGCAAAAAGTGCTACCTTTGCAGCCGATTTGCAAAAAGGATATCATTTTTACACATTATTATAATAATATGGCATTAAAAATTGTAGTACTTGCTAAGCAGGTACCCGACACAAGAAATGTGGGTAAGGACGCCATGACTGCTGAAGGCACTGTCAACCGTGCTGCTCTGCCCGCCATCTTCAATCCAGAAGATTTGAATGCCCTGGAGCAGGCCCTTCGCCTGAAGGAGCAGAACCCAGGCTCAACAGTAGGAATCCTCACGATGGGTCCTCCACGTGCAGGTGAGATTATCCGTCAGGGACTTTATCGTGGCGCTGATACTGGTTGGTTGCTTACCGACCGTCTCTTCGCTGGTGCTGATACTCTCGCTACTTCTTATGCGCTGGCTACTGCCATCAAGAAGATTGGCGACGTAGACATCGTGATTGGTGGTCGCCAGGCTATCGATGGTGATACCGCTCAGGTAGGTCCTCAGGTGGCTCAGAAGCTGGGTCTCAATCAGGTTACTTACGCTGAGGAGGTTCTCTCTGTTAAGGATGGTAAGGCTACTATCAAGCGTGTCATCGACGGTGGTGTAGAGACTGTAGAGGCTCCTCTGCCTGTTGTCATCACTGTTAACGGAAGCGCTGCTCCTTGTCGCCCCCAGAATGCTAAGCTGGTGATGAAGTACAAGCGCGCTACCTGTCCTATGGAGCGTCCTGCTGAGGGCACTGCCTACGACTATCTGTACGACGAGCGCCCTGAGCTCACACTGAACCAGTGGTCTGTTGCCGATGTGGATGGCGATGTTAACCAGTGCGGTCTGAGTGGCTCACCCACGAAGGTGAAGGCCATCAAGAACATCGTGTTCCAGGCTAAGGAGTCGAAGACTTTGACGGCTTCTGATGCTGATATCGAGGGTATGATCAAAGAATTGTTGGACGAGAAGATTATTGGCTAAGAAAGAGATATGAATAACGTATTTGTATATTGCGAAATTGAAGGTACTCAGGTACAGGAAGTATCTCAGGAGCTGCTGACCAAGGGTCGTAAGCTCGCCAATGAACTGAACGTAGAGCTGCACGCCATTGTTGCCGGTACCGGTATTTCTGGTAAGGTCGAGGATCAGATTCTGCCTTACGGTGTTGACAAGCTGTTTGTTTTCGACGCTAAGGACCTGTTCCCCTATACCTCAGCTCCCCACACTGATATTCTGGTGAACCTCTTCAAGGAGGAGCAGCCACAGATCTGCCTGATGGGTGCTACCGTTATCGGTCGTGACCTCGGTCCACGTGTATCGTCATCGCTGACCTCTGGTCTGACTGCCGACTGCACAGAGCTGGAGATTGGTCCTTTCGAGGATAAGAAGAACAACAAGACATACGAGAATCTGCTTTATCAGATTCGTCCTGCTTTCGGTGGTAACATCGTCGCTACCATCGTGAACCCCGACCACCGTCCACAGATGGCAACTGTACGCTCTGGCGTTATGCAGAAGGCTCTCTACGAGGGTAAGGCTAAGGGTGAGGTCGTTTACCCCGAGGTTTCTAAGTATGTCAGCCCCGAGGCTTTCGTAGTAAAGGTGCTCGACCACCACGTTGAGGCTGCTAAGCACAACCTGAAGGGTGCGCCCATCGTTGTTGCTGGTGGATATGGTATGGGTTCTAAGGAGAACTTCGACATGCTGTTCGACCTGGCTAAGGTGCTGCATGGTGAGGTTGGTGGTAGTCGTGCTGCTGTTGATGCAGGCTGGTTAGACCACGACCGTCAGATTGGTCAGACCGGTGTCACCGTTCATCCGAAGGTGTATATCGCCTGCGGTATCTCTGGACAGATTCAGCACATCGCTGGTATGCAGGACTCTGGTATCATCATCTCTGTCAACAGCGATCCCGATGCTCCTATCAACAAGATTGCCGACTACGTGATTGTTGGCACCGTTGAGGAGGTTGTTCCGAAGTTAATTAAGTACTATAAGCAGAATAGCAAATAATTATGGCAAACTATTATAGCGATCATCCTGAGATCGGGTTCTACTTGAACCACCCCCTGATGGCTCGTATCGTTGAGCTGAAAGAAAAGGGTTTCGCTGATGCGAAAGAATATGACTACGCCCCCGTTGACCTGGGCGATGCCATCGAGAACTACAAGCAGATTCTCGACATCACCGGCGACGTGGCTGCCAATATCATCGAGCCTAACTCTGAGGCTGTCGACCTGGAGGGTCCACACCTCGAGAACGGTCGTATGATCTACGCTTCTAAGACTTACGAGAACCTCGACGCCACCCGCAAGGCTGGTCTGTGGGGTGTCAGCATGCCTCGCCGTTACGGCGGTCTGAACCTGCCTAACACCGTGTTCTCTATGCTCTCTGAGATGATTTCTTCTGCCGATGCCGGTTTCCAGAACATCTGGAGTCTGCAGAGCTGTATCGATACCCTCTATGAGTTCGGTAGCGAGGAGCAGCGCCAGAAGTATATCCCCCGCGTTTGCGCTGGTGAGGGTATGTCTATGGACCTGACTGAGCCTGATGCTGGTTCTGACCTGCAGCGTGTCATGCTGAAGGCCACCTTCGACGAGAAGGAGAACTGCTGGCGTCTGAATGGTGTGAAGCGTTTCATCACCAATGGTGATAGCGACATCCACCTCGTGCTGGCTCGTTCTGAGGAAGGCACCAAGGACGGACGTGGTCTGTCTATGTTCATCTACGACAAGCGCCAGGGTGGTGTTGATGTTCGTCACATCGAGCACAAGTTGGGTATCCATGGTTCACCCACCTGTGAGCTCACCTATAAGAACGCTAAGGCAGAGCTCTGCGGTAGCACACGTCTGGGTCTGATCAAGTACGTGATGGCTCTGATGAACGGTGCCCGTCTGGGTATCGCTGCACAGTCAGTAGGTGTTGAGCAGGAGGCTTATAACGAGGGTCTGGCTTACGCTAAGGAGCGTCAGCAGTTTGGCGATAAGATCATCAACTTCCCCGCTGTTTACGATATGCTCTCTCGTATGAAGGCCAAGCTCGATGCTGGTCGTTCACTGCTGTACGAGACAGCCGCTTACGTTGACATCTACAAGTGTCTCGAGGATATCGAGCGCGACCGCAAGCTCACTCCCGAGGAGAAGCAAGAGCTGAAGAAGTACCAGCGCCTGGCTGATGCCTTTACCCCACTGGCTAAGGGTATGAACTCAGAGTACGCCAACCAGAACGCCTACGATGCTATCAGTATCCACGGTGGTTCAGGCTTCATCATGGAGTACAAGAGCCAGCGCCTGTTCCGCGACGCACGTATCTTCTCTATCTACGAGGGTACCACCCAGTTGCAGGTTGTTGCTGCTATCCGCTACATCACCAACGGCACTATGCTCAACAACATCAAGGACATGCTGGCAGGTCTCGAGGTTAGCGATAGCCTGAAGAATCTGAAGGCACGCGTAGAGAAGCTCATCCCCGTTTACGAGGAGGCTCTTAACAATGTCAAGGCTCTCGAGAATCAGGACGCTCAGGACTTCCTTGCTCGCCGTCTTTACGACATGACTGCCGAGCTCGTTATGTCACTCCTGATCCTGCGCGACGCCACCAAGGCTCCTGAGCTCTTCGAGAAGAGTGCCAATGTTTACGTTCGCATGACTGAGGAGGATGTTCTCGGTAAGAGCGCTTACATCAAGGCATTCCAGGTAGAGGACTTGGCTTCATTCAAGGCTAACAACGAAGAGGCTGAGGCTTAATGACGGAAATAGAATTAGACCAGCGCGTACAGCGCGCAGTCGATAATTTCATGGCCGGATATGGCTGCTGCCAGAGTGTGGTGGCAGCCTTTTCCGACCTTTATGGTCTCGACGAGACCATGGCCAAGCGCATTGGTGCTGGCTTTGGCGGTGGAGTAGGGCGTCTGCGCATGATGTGTGGTGCCGTGTCAGGCATCGTCATGCTTGTTGGTCTCGACTGTGGTCAGACAGAGGGTAGCGACCGCGAAGGTAAGTCAGCCTGTTATAAGGTCGTACAAGACCTCCTCGCTAAGTCCAAAGCCGACAATGGCAGTCTTATCTGTGCCGAGATTCTCGGCATCCAAGGTCACGAGAAGGCCCCCAACAGCTATGTCGCCTCCCCACGTACCGCCGAGTACTACAAGACGCGTCCCTGCGCTGCCAAGGTAGAGAGTGCCGCCCGTATCTTTGCGAACTATCTCAAAGAAAAGGGCATTTAACTCTCACGGACTGGATGAAACAATAGAAATAATTCAAGTTTCGCATGTTTCACATGCTCCACTTTTCTTGGGGCAAGGGGCATGGAGCAGGGGGCAAGAGGTTAGTCATTCCCCTTCTATGCCGCTTCATCCCTCCGTTTTCTACGTTTATCATCTATTCTCTTGCCCCTTGCTCCTTGCTCCTTGCCCCTTACGAGACTGAGCAAGCAGGGCTTGTGAAAGTTGAGTAGAAATAATTTCATATTTTTTTTTGGATGTCTTAGAAAAATTGCTTATCTTTGCAAACGAGATAAATATAAAGCAATATTAGTTGGAACGATAAGTAACAAAAAAAGACATCATGAAAACGAAGAAACTATTTCGCCCCCTTGTCATCGTCTTTGCAGTCATTCTGTGCGGCTGTAGTAAAGATGATAGCTCAAGCACACAGCCAGAGAAAAACTATTTCACGTTGTGGAATCAGTGCGAAGCATTGACAGTCTTGCAGAATTATGTGAATGATGTGACAAATCCTGAATCCACGAATTTCATCAAGGAGGAAGACCGCATTGCTACGTTCGACATGGATGGTACCTTCGTTGCTGAGCTTTATCCTACCTATTTTGAATACAACTTGCTGGAGTATCGTGCCTTAGACGATCCTACGTATAAAGACAAGGCCCCTGCAGACGTCAAGGAGGCAGGACAGAACATCAGAGACTTCGTTAGGTATGGTACTGCGCTACCAGCCCATTTCGATATGGTACATGCCTATGCGGCTGCCAAGGCGTATGCCGGCATGACGCTGGATGAGTTTGATGCCTATGTCAAGGCGTATGCCGCCAAGCCTGCCAACGGTTTCAAGGGAATGACCTATGGCCAAGGGTTCTACAAGCCGATGCTTCAGGTGTTCGACTATCTGAAGGATAAAGGCTTCACTTTCTATGTCGTATCTGGTTCTGATCGTTTCATCTGCAGAGCATTGGTAGAGGCTATCGGTATTAACCCCAATCGTGTGATAGGTATGGACGTCAAGCTGCGCTCCAACGATCAGGGGGACGAAGAAGGCGTCAACTTTACGATGAACAGAGATGGACAGCTCGTTCGTACCGGTGAGCTGATTATTAAGAACCTGAAGACCAACAAAGTCCTACAGATTAGTCAAGAGATTGGCAAGGTGCCCGTACTGTCGTTTGGTAACAGCAGTGGCGACTGTGCCATGCACAACTACTGTCTGGGCAACCAGAAGTACCGCACTGCTGCATTCATGCTCGTGGCCGACGATGATGTCCGCGATCATGCCAACCTCACAGAGGCTGCTTCGCGTGAGACCAAATGGCGCCAGAATGGCTACACCATTATCTCTATGAAGAACGACTTCAAGACCATCTATGGTGACGGCGTTGAAAAGACAGATTTTACATATAATTAAATCCTTACTAATACCCGTTGTGGCTTGATGCCACAACCCCCACCTGCTCACCCTCGACCAGTTAGAGATAGGGCGTAGCTACGAACTTGTCGTAACTACGCTCTCTGGCCTTTATCGCTACAAGACCAAGAAGACGTTCCTCGTGGTCGGTCGCTATCACGATACTCCTACCGTGATTATGGACTAGGCTGTCATTTCAGATTTCAGATTTCAGTTTTTATATTTAATTTAAGAGCCAAACCTTACAACCTTACAATCTTACAACCTTACAAAGCATGCTTCCATATTTGGCAATGGGTGTCTAATGATAATATATATTATAATATATATTATCATTAACATATCTTCTCAACTCACGGAAACGCACCGTGTAAGAATGTAAGGTTGTAAGATTGTAAGAAATGGGGAGCGCTTGCTTTGGTCGCTCAATAGAAAAATGAAAAAATTTGACACAGATAATTTGGAACTTGCCTCTTAATTTAGTACTTTTGCAATGTCAATGAGGAGGTAAAGTCCGTCGGCGCGCGAGACAGGCTAAGCCAGCTCGGAGACAGCCTAATACGCGAGGAAATCAGCTGGAAAAAGGGCCCATATCAGCTGTATAAAATTTCGTAGAAGGCTAAAAACAATGCTTAATGCATAATGCTTAATTAAAACTTTAACCAATAACCATTAACCAATTATGAGTGTATTTTACAGATTGCATCAAGACCAGAGTGTAGGAACCAAGCGCAGCGGAAAGTGGTATGCCCGTGCAGTACCCATGTCCACCATCAACTTGGGGTTAGACCTTGGGTTCCTTAACCTCTTTGCCGCGACAGAAGCGGTGGAGAATCTGGCGGTCGTCGCCTACGTAGATGAAGCGCTCCAGACGGTGCTGCAACGAGTATTCGTCGGGGTAGAGAACGGCATCGTCGATGACCAGGGCGTCGAACTCGTAGCCTGGCTCGAAGCTGCCCACCTTGCCGAAGAAGGAACCCGCCGACTTGGTGGCAATCCAGAAGATCTCGGGGAGGGTGAGGAAGGCCTTGCTCTTGTCAATCTGGTAGTGCATCTTGCTGACCTGGATGGCATAGGTCAGCATGCGGAACATGTTGAGGTCGTGGCCGCCGCTGATGTCGCTGCCCAGACCGATGGGCAGTCCTTCGTCGAGGAAGGTGCGGATGGGTGCCAGACCCGACGAGAGGTTGAAGTTCGACGTGGGACAGTGGGCCACCATCACCTTGTTCTTCTTCATCAGTTCCAGTTCGCTGCCGTTGGTCCATACGCAGTGGGCCATGATGGTGGGCGTCTGACCGAAGAGTCCGTAGCGGTTGTAGGCATCGCCATAGCTGGTGCTCTCCTTCTCCAACTCTGCCACCCACGCAATCTCGGAGGTGTTCTCCGACAGGTGCGACTGGACGGGCAACTGGTACTTGGCAGCCAGCTTGCCACAGGCCTTCAGCAACTCGGGCGTACAGGACGGTACGAAGCGGGGAGTGATGATGGGGCGTACGAGGGCGTTATCATCGCCGAATTCGGCGATTAGTTGTTCTTGGCCTGCGATGTAGGCGTCGACATCCTCGCAGAGCGTGTCAGGACAGTTGCGGTTCATGGCTACCTTGCCGACCATAGCGCCCATGCCAGCCTCCTGATAGAGTCGCATGAGCACGCGGGTGCTGTCGGTATGCATGGTGCTGAAGACCACGCTACGCATGGTACCGAAGAGCCACTGGGTATGGAGGAAGCGACGATACATGCGCTCGGCATACTGTGTGTCGGCATATTTCGACTCCTCGGGGAAGGTGTAGTTCTGCAGCCACGGCAGCAGCTCCAGATCCATCGCCACACCCTGGTTGTGCACCTGGGGAGCATGGACGTGCATGTCGTTCATGGCGGGGATGAGCAGACGGTTACCGAAATCTGTCACCTCAGCACCTTCGCATCCCAAGTCTTTCAGATTACTTGCCACTCCCAGCACGATGCCGTCTTCCACAGCGATATATCCGTTCTCGTAGACCTCGAAATGGTCTTTTTCTTTCGTAAAGAGAATGTGTGCCTTATATACGTTTTTCATAAATAGAATAGATTTAGATTTGTTGTTACTTGCTGCAAAGATAGTGTTTTTTGCCGACTTCTCAAACAATCATGATAAAAAAATCGCAGAATTGTATTGATTCTTCAGTTTTTTTACCTATCTTTGCATCCAATACTTTGTATACTTAAAAAACTACTATGCTATGGAACATCAACCTTTAATTAACATCTGTGGTTGGATAGCCACGTTTGGCCTCATCTTCGGCTACCTGCCGCAGGCCATTCAGACCATCCGTACACGCAACACGGACGGTATCTCGCTGCCAGGATTCATCTCGATGGCCATCGGATGTGCAGCGTTTGTGGTACAGGGTTTTCTGACAGAGAACTACTACCTGGTGCTGACCAACCTCATCACCTGCACCTGTAGCGTCATCATCTTCGCTATCAAGATGCACAACGACTATTGTAAGAAATGATACTTATCTCTAACGACGACGGATATCAAGCAAAAGGAATAAACTATCTCATCAATATCGTAAAGGACTACGACGACGTGCTGGTATGTGCACCAGACGATGCCCGTAGCGGGTTCGCCTGTGCCTTCTCGGCCAACACACCGTTGACGCTGACGCATCGGCACCACGAAAAGGGTGTCGATGTCTGGTCGTGTAACGGCACGCCCGTAGACTGCGTGAAGATGGCGCTGGCAGAGCTGTGCCAGGAGCAGCCCCGTCTGGTGATAGGCGGCATCAACCATGGCGACAATGCCTCGGTGAATACCCACTATTCCGGTACGATGGGCGTCACGCTGGAGGGCTGCATGAAGTATATCCCCTCTATCGCCTTCTCCATCTGCGACTATCGTGCCGATGCCGACTTTACACCGTTGGAGCCGTACATCCGCGAGATGGTGCAGCGCGTGTTGCGCGACGGACTGCCCAAGGGTGTCTGTCTGAACGTGAACTTCCCCAAGACGCCGACGTTCAAGGGTGTCAAGCTCTGCCGCATGTCGCCAGGAACGTGGACTAACGAGGTCAGCAAGTGCCATCACCCGCGAGGCTACGACTACTGGTGGATGGTGGGCAGCTACGTGAACGACGAGCCAGAGGCTACGGACACAGACCGCTGGGCACTGGAAAACGGCTATGTGGCCATCACACCCACACGCATTGATGTGACGGCCTACGAGGCCTTCGACCAACTCAAAGACTACGAGCAATGAAATATTATTTGATAGCTGGTGAGGCCAGTGGTGACCTGCATGCGTCGCACCTGATGCAGCAGCTGAAGCAGCAAGACGCCGAGGCGGAGTTCCGCTTCTTTGGCGGCGACCTGATGACGGCTGTTGGCGGCACCCGTGTACGCCACTATAAAGAGCTGGCCTATATGGGATTCATCCCCGTGTTGTTGCACCTGCGTACCATCCTGAAGAATATGCGTTTCTGCAAGCAGGACATCACGCAGTGGCAGCCCGACTGCCTGATTCTGGTAGACTATCCTGGCTTTAATCTGAAGATAGCGGAGTATGTAAAAAGTAATACCAACATCCCCGTGTATTACTACATCTCACCCAAGATATGGGCGTGGAAGGAGCACCGCATCAAGAACATCAAGCGCGACGTCGACGAGCTGTTCTCTATCTTGCCCTTCGAGGTGGAATTCTTTGAGAAGAAGCACCAGTATCCCATCCACTATGTGGGCAATCCGACGGCGAGCGAGGTACGAGAGTACTTAGCCCCCTCCAACCTCCCCCAAAAAGGGGAGGCTTCTGCGACGGCTTGTCACCCCCTCTCTTTGGAGGGGGATGGGGGGAGGCCGATTATTGCCCTGCTTGCAGGTTCGCGCAAGCAGGAGATCAGGGAGAACCTGCCTGCCATGATAGAGGCTACGCGCCACCTGTCAGGACAATATGACATTGTGTTGGCTGGAGCTCCGTCCATCGAGCCGTCCTACTACGACCAGTTCCTGAAGGACACCGAGGTGCGCCTGGTGGTCAACGAGACCTTCCCGCTGCTGGCTAAGGCTACGGCAGCACTGGTGACCAGCGGTACGGCGACGCTGGAGACCTGCATGTTCCGCGTGCCGCAGGTGGTATGCTACAGGACGCCCATGCCCCGTCTGTTCGGTTTCCTCAGAAAGTACTTCCTGAAGGTGCCCTACGTGTCGCTGGTGAACCTGATAGCCAACCGCGAGGTCGTCAAGGAACTGGTGGCCAACACGTTCAGTGTAGAGGCTATCCGAGGGGAGCTGGAACCCCTGTTGCCTGGCGGCAGCAAGCGCGAGGCGATGCTCAACGATTATGAAGAAATACACAGGCTGCTGGGCGAGAGCGATGCTCCCGAAAAGGCAGCAAACATCATGATAAACCTTTTAAGAAAATGAAGAAACTGTTTACTCTGCTGATGCTGGCATGCACGATGTCCGTCAGCGCACAAAACATTCAGCTGCACTACGACTTCGGTCGAAACTTCTATTCAGATCAGGAGTCGAGTCGCCAGAAGATGACCATGACCATTGAACAGTTCAAGGCTGACCAGTGGGGCTCGTGGTTCTATTTCGTAGACCTGGACTTCTCACGCCATTTCGTAGAAGGTGCCTATACCGAGGTGTCGCGCGAGTTCAACATCAAGAAGGATTCTCCCTTTGCCCTACACGTGGAGTACGACGGTGGCCTGACACGCACCTACGCCTACCAGCAGGCTGGTCTGCTGGGTGCCGCCTACAACGGCCACAGCGCAGACTTCTCGAAGACGTGGTCTGTGCAGCTGCTCTACAAGCAGTACTTCAGCAACGAGGATATCCACTCGTATGCCAGCGCCCAGCTGACAGGCGTGTGGGGACTGAACTTCCTGAACAACAAGCTGCGCTTCTCTGGATTCATCGACTTCTGGCGTGCAGAAAACGCTCAGAATGGTCACGGCATGCTGGTCATGCTGACCGAGCCTCAGCTGTGGTATAACGTCACGGAGCACTTCTCAGTAGGTACGGAGATAGAGGTTAGCAATAACTTTATTTCTAACTTCTATGACGGAAAGACATTCTTCGTCAATCCTACACTTGCTGTGAAGTGGAACCTCTAAGATGAAAGATGAAAGATGAAAATGAAAGATGAAAGATGAAAAATGAAAAATGAAAAATTAAAAGTCTAATAAATCATATAGCGGCCGCTCTGTTGCATGAAAACTGCTTCGTGAGCGGCTTCTTGACAGATGGTAGCCTCTTCGGCACTGATTGTTGCCGGAAAATAGCGGTTACCATCTATTATTCTGCCCGTCAGTACCTCGCACCAGGTGCAGGCTGCCGTATAGCGGCCAAGGGTGTACGACAGGTGGAAACCGTCGCGGTTGAGCACGTCGCCCAGACGGTAGCGAGCCAGTTGGATGGCGATGCCGCTGGGAATGATGCGCGTGAAGCCTCCTACGCCTGGCAGCACATTCAGCATGGTAGAGACAATGGCGCTGTACATCTCGCGCTGGTCGTAGTGGTAGGCAGAAAAGTTCTCCTTGGTGAAGTTCTCTGCATAGGCCCACGTCATGTGCCACATGAACTGCACATGAAGATTGGTCGTATAACTGAGAATGAGGCGTTTCAGTTGGGCGAGATTGGTGAAACTGCTGGCAACGCCCGACAGTTGGCTGACCTGCTGCAGGGTGATGATGTCCCACTGCTCGTCGCGGATGATGGACTGAAGGCTGGCCTTGCGGCGTACGGCCTTCACACCACCTACCACCTTGCGGTAGATGTAGGCGGGTTTGTTGTTGAGCAGGTTGTCATAGTGGGTGTCGATAGAGCAGCCGCCGATGTAGGCGTTGCCGATAATCAGCGAGTCGCCCTGTGCAGCAGCGAGCTCATAGAGATACTGCTCTACGGCATCCTGAGAGAAGCTGTTGCCAACAGCTAATACCTTGATAACCTTTGCCTGACAGAGCAAAGGCAGCAAGGCTATCACAAATAGTAATCTAAGTCTTTTCATTTTAATCTTTCATCTTTCATCTTTCATTTTCCTCGCTTCTTTTCTTAGCTTTCGCAATGCCAGATTGCGCACCTGGCGCACACGCTCGCGCTTCAGACCCAGCGTCTCTGCTATCTCGGCCATGGTCTGACGCTCGTAGCCATTGCCGTAGTAGAGGTTGATGATGCGCTGTTCGCGCTCGTTGAGCACATGCAGGCACTGCAGCAGGTCGTCGTTGATGGTGGTATCCTCGACATTGGCGTCGGCCTTCATGGCATTCTTGTCTTCCAGCACGTTGAGTAGCGTGAAGTTGTTTCGGCTGCCAACGGGAATCGACTCGTCCGTAGAACGGGTGTCGATGTCTGTCGTCAGTCGGCCGATGGCCTTCTCGATGGCACGACGAATGTAGGGAGCTGCGAAGGTGACAAAAGGTTTGCCCTTGGAGGCGTCATACTTCTCGGCAGCTTTCATCATGCCGATGGCGCCCTCGCTGATGAGGTCGTCGGTAGACAGGATGTCGCTATTATACTGTCGGGCCAGCGTAATCACATAGCCCATATTGGCTGTTACCAGTTTGTCTTGTTCTTTCGTCATTTGTTGTATTTCTTTAGCAGTTCTTTTACCAGTTTCCCGGATACTTTAATGACATCGTCAGGCCAGGGACCAGTAGCCGTCGCACGCGGCAGTAGCATGGAGCTCGACTCGTTCTTGTCGCTCAACGACCAGCAAAGCCAACTGATTCCCAGTCGTTCGCACATCTGAACCCACTTCTCTTCGGACTCGGCGTCTATCTTGCCGTCGCCAGAAGCTTCGGTGACACCGCTCTCTGAGATGAATACAGGGATGCCCTTCTTCACAGCAGCCTCCGTGCGCTCACGCAGGTAGTCGCCGTGGGTGGCAGCATAGAAGTGGACGGTGTACATGATGTTCGAGAAACCATGCAGCGGACTGTTGGCGACGAGGTGGATGTCCTGATCCCAGTGGGGACAGCCCACCAGCACGACGTTGTCGGGGTCGTACTTGCGGATTTCGCCAATAACCTCGGCAGCATATTTCTTCAGGTCGGTCCACGTGTCTTCTACGGGTTCGTTATAGATCTCGTAGATGATGTGTGGATACTTGCCGTATTTCTGTGCCATCTTGCCGAAGAACTCCTTGGCCTCCTGCGTCTTGGTTATGTGCGAGTGCCAGTCGATGATGATATATACATTATTCTTAATAGCAGCCTCGATGACGGGTGTCATGCACTGCATAGCGAAGGTGGGGTTCTCCAGATAGTTGTCTTCTATCATGATGCCCATGGCGGCACGAATCACTGAGCAGTGCCAGTCTTGCTTCAGCGTCTGTACGGCTTTCTTGTTGTAGAAACGAGGCCACAGGTTGTGCCAACCCAGGCTGACGCCACGCAGAATGACGGGGTTGCCCTGCTGGTCGCATAGCTGTGCTCCCTTTACTTGCAGTTGTCCGTACTGCTTGACAGGGTCGATGGCGTGTGCATAGCAGACACATGCGCAGAACAGGATGATAGTCAACAGCTTTTTCATATCTTCTTAGAACATAGATAAGGTATACAGATAGACCACTGCGGCAGGGATGGCCAGCAACGACGAGTCGAAGCGGTCGAGCATGCCACCGTGACCAGGCAGGATGTTGCCAGAGTCCTTGACACCCAGGGTGCGCTTGAAGAGACTCTCTACGAGGTCACCCCACGTGCCGAAGACGACAACCACCAGACCTAAGCCCAGCCAAGCAGGCATGGAGAGCATCTGCTCCTGGTCGAGGAAATAGCTGATGGCATAGGCGGCAGCCAGCACGAAGACGGCACCACCCACGGAACCCTCCCACGACTTCCCTGGGGAGATGCGGGGGAACAGCTTATGGCGTCCGATGAGTGAGCCCACACAGTAGGCTCCTGAGTCGTTGACCCACAGGAATACGAAGATGCTCAAGGGCAGCAGCGTGTTAAAGGCTACAAAGCCCTCGCTGGTGGCGTTGAACGCCAGCACGTTGATGAGCGAGAAGGGTAGGGCGATATACATCTGTGCCAGCATGGTGTAGGCCCAGTCCTGGATGGGGTCTTTCTGCTTGAGGTAGAGCTCGGCAACCAGCAGGTAAATGATGGTTACCAGATAGGGGATGAACACCACACTCTTGGCAATGCCTGCATACATGTCGCTGCAGTAGTAGGTCATGGCGTAGAAGAAGTAGACAGCAGCAACAGTCGAGATGAAGCGGTTGACGGTGACGCCGTCGCGCTCATTGACCAGTCCTGTAAACTCCCATACCGTCAGTCCTGTAATGATGCTGAACAGCAGCACCATAGCCTCAGGGCGAAGGAAGCAGCTGACGATGGCTGCCACGAAGATAATGCCTGTAATGGTACGTACAATAAAGTTTTTCATATAGATGTTAGTTACTTGGTTTCTTCTGGTGTCTCTGGACTTTCAGGCTTTTCCTGGCTATCAGGATTCTCCTGGCTCTCTGGCTTCTCAGGTAGCAGTCCGAGCTCCTTGGCACGTTCCTCAGCCATGCGCTCAGCGTCAGCACGCATCTGGGCCTCCAGGAGTTCCTCGGAACGGCTGGTCCAAGGACGCTTGCCGAAGATTTTCTCGACATCGTCAGCAAAGATAACCTCACGCTCTACCAGCAGCTGAGCCAGCTGGGCATGACCTTCCTTGTGCTCCGTCAGTATCTGTTTGGCACGCTCGTACTGCTCGTTGACCATCTTCAGCACCTCGTCGTCCATAATCTTGGCGGTAGTCTCAGAATAAGGACGCTGGAACTGGTATTCCTGGTTGTTATAGTAGCACAGGTTGGGAAGCTTCTCGCTCATACCAGCAAAGGCTACCATACCGTAAGCCTGCTTGGTGGTACGTTCCAGGTCGTTCATAGCACCCGTAGAGATGCTGCCAATGAATAGCTCCTCAGCGGCACGTCCACCCAACAGTGAACACATCTCGTCGAGCATGGCCTCCTTGGTCTGCAGCACACGTTCCTCAGGGAGATACCACGCGGCTCCCAAGGCACGTCCACGAGGTACGATGCTCACCTTGACCAATGGGTTGGCAAACTCCGTGAACCATGAGATAGTGGCGTGACCAGCCTCGTGGATAGCAATGGACTTCTTCTCGGCTTCCGTCATCACCTTGGTCTTCTTCTCCAGACCACCGATGATGCGGTCTACGGCATCGAGGAAGTCCTGCTTGCCTACTGCCTCACGATTGTGACGGGCAGCTATGAGGGCAGCCTCGTTACAAACGTTGGCGATATCGGCACCAGAGAATCCTGGCGTCTGACGGGCGAGGAAGTCGATGTCTACCGTGTTGTCGAGCTTCAGAGGTTTCAGGTGTACGTTGAAGACCTCCTTACGCTCGTTGAGGTCAGGCAGGTCGACATGTATCTGACGATCGAAACGACCAGCACGCAACAGGGCTGAGTCGAGCATATCGGCACGGTTGGTGGCTGCCAGCGTGATGATACCGCTATTGGTGCCAAAGCCGTCCATCTCAGTGAGCAGGGCATTCAGCGTATTCTCGCGCTCGTCGTTGCCACCCATGGCTGGGTTCTTGGAACGGGCACGTCCTACGGCATCAATCTCGTCAATGAAGATGATACAAGGTGCTTTGCTCTTAGCTTTTTCAAATAGGTCGCGCACGCGTGAGGCGCCCACACCCACGAACATCTCTACAAAGTCGGAACCAGACATCGAGAAGAAGGGTACGCCAGCCTCGCCAGCGACAGCCTTCGCCAACAGCGTCTTACCTGTTCCTGGGGGACCTACCAACAGGGCACCCTTGGGAATCTTACCTCCCAGGTCGGTATATTTTTGCGGATTCTTCAGGAAGTCTACAATCTCCTGCATCTCCTGCTTGGCACCAGCCTGTCCGGCTACGTCCTTGAAGGTGATGCCCAGTTCGCCACCCTTCTCATACATCTGGGCTTTTGACTTGCCTACGTTGAAGATGCCGGAACCACCCATTGGGGAACCGCCACCCATGCGACGCATGAGGAACATCCATACCAGGATGATACCTCCAAAGAAGAGGATATTCATAAACAGCGACGAGAAGAAGTCGTTGTCCTTGCTATTGTCATACGAGAACTTTCCTGTGAACTTCTTTTCCTCGCGGGCATTGTTGATGAACTGTTCTACCTGGTCGACACTGCCAATGGCTACCGACACGGCAGGGTTCTTGCCCGTCTGCTCTACGCCCTGATGGAATACGTCGCGGATATGTTCTGGCTTGACGTACATCTCCAGCGTGTTCTGGTATTTGTTGACGACAATCTCCTTGGCATAGCCCTTGTCGACCATCACTTTAAAATCTGAGTACGATACCTGTGTGCTGATGCTCGACTTCTCCTGTCCTTGGGTGAAGTAGAGCACGATGAGCGACAGGATGACGATGCCGTAGATCCAGTTCATATTGAACCGAGGCATCTGTTGCTGTGGTTTCTTATTCTGTGGTTCCATTAGTCAATATCTTCAATATGTGTCAGACCAGCATCGTCCCAGAGATGCTCTAAGTCATAGTATGCGCGCGTTTCGGGGACAAAGATGTGAACCATCACGTCGCCGTAGTCCATCGCTACCCACTGGGCATTCTCTAATCCTGCTACCATCGAAGGCTTCTCACCTAACTCCTTGCGAGCCATCTCGCCAACAGATTCCGTGATAGCCTCCACCTGTGAGGGGGAGTTGCCTTGGCAAATGACAAAATACCTGCATATCGCTCCGTCGATGCCTGTCAGGTTGGCGGTGACAATGCTCTGACCTTTCTTCTCTTGTATTCCTTTTACAATTGTTTCTACTAGTTGTGTTGTTTGTTCCATTAAATAATGATTTATTGAAGGGCAAAGTTACTAAATAACCAGCTCAACACAAAGAAAAAGACAGGGAAAAAGATTTTTTTTGCGTTTTTTATTAAAAAAGTGCCATTTTTTTTTGTTGGTTCAGAAAAAAGCATTACCTTTGCACCCGCAATCGAGAAAACGGTTTCTTGATGCAAGGAATTGGGGTATGGTGTAATGGTAACACTGCAGATTCTGGTCCTGCCTTTCCTGGTTCGAGTCCGGGTACCCCAACCACTTATCCGCTAAGTCACTGAAATCAGTACTTAGCGGAATTTTTTTTGTTTTATCGTTTCTTACGAGAAACTGGGGCTTTGGACTTCTTGGGTTGCTCCTTGGGGGCAAAAGGGTTGACGAGAATGGTGGCGCGGAGGATGCGTACATCAGTCAGTGGGCGATGGTTCTTGTCTGTTGCCATCTGCTGAATCTTATCAACGACATCGAGGCCCTGCAGTACTTCGCCAAAGACGGTGTACTGGCCATCGAGGTGGGGCGTGCCGCCCGTGGTCTTGTAGACGTCAATCATCTCGGGAGTAAGTTGTACGCGGCCGTGGGTGAGGGTGTCGAGACGGTGCTGTACGCGACTGATACCCGCGTTGTTCATCTGGCGTCCCCAGACAATATAGAACTGGCAGGCGCTGGAGCGCATATCGGGGTTGACCTCGTCGGGTTCTCTCGCGGCGGCGACGACGCCACGACGGTGGAAAATCTGAGGCAGACGGAACTCAGGTTCGGTGGTGTAGTCGAGGTCGCCAGTACCTAGCAGCTGACCTGGCTGGGCGTGCTTGCTGTTGAGGTCGCCACCCTGAATCATGAAGTCCTTGACGACACGGTGGAAGAGTAGGGAGTCGTAGACGTGCAACTTGACAAGTTTCAGGAAGTTGTCACGGTGTAGTGGGGTCTCGTTGTACAGGGCGATGTGGATGTTGCCCTCGGTGGTTTCGAGCAACACTTCTGCCCGTTCTTGTGCCAGGAGGGACAGGGGGCAGAGCATGAGCAATAATACTATTTTCTGTTTCATGCTGCAAAGATAAGATATTTTTTTTATTTTCATTTGGTTTTTCATTTGATTTGCACTACCTTTGCACGCAAATTAGAAAAAAGTACAGAGATAATGGGAAAGATAATACTTACAGGCGACCGTCCTACAGGTAAGCTGCACCTGGGACATTATATCGGTTCGCTGCGCCGTCGTGTAGAACTGCAGAACGCTGGCGACTATGAGAAGATGTTTGTTTTTATGGCCGATGTACAGGCTCTGACAGACAATGCTGACAACCCTGAGAAGATTCGCCAGAACATCATTGAGGTGGCATTGGACTATCTTGCAGCAGGACTTGATCCAGAGAAGTGTACATTGTTCATACAGAGCCAGATAACAGAGCTGGCAGAGTTGACGACATACCTGATGAACCTGGTATCTGTGAGCCGCGTACAGCGCAACCCAACGGTGAAGACGGAGGTGAAGATGCGTGGCTTCGAGGGTGAGAGCATCCCTCTGGGATTCTTCTGCTATCCTGTAAGCCAGGCTGCCGACATCACACTGTTCAAGGCTACCACGGTGCCTGCAGGTGAGGACCAGGAGCCTATGTTGGAGGTTACCCGCGAGCTGGCACGTCGCTTTAATCAGATATACGCCCCTGTGTTGGTGGAGCCTAACATCCTGTTGCCTGAGAACCTGACGGCACGTCGCCTGCCAGGAACGGACGGTAAGGAGAAGATGTCGAAGTCGCTGGGTAACTGTATCTACTTGTCGGACGATGCTGACACCGTATGGCAGAAGGTGCGCTCGATGTACACTGACCCTGAGCACATCAACCTGAACGACCCTGGACATGTGGAGGGCAACGCCGTATTCACCTATCTGGATGCGTTCTCAAAGCCTGAACACTTTGCACAGTACTGGCCTGAGTACCAGAACCTGGACGAGCTGAAGGATCACTACCGTCGCGGCGGACTGGGTGATATGAAGTGTAAGAAATTCCTGAACCAGATACTCAACGAGTTCCTGGAGCCTATGCGCCAGCGCCGTCATGAGTTTGAGCAGGATATCCCCGAAATCTACAACATCCTGAAGAAAGGTACGGAGAAGGCCCGCGAGACGGCTGCCCAGACGATGGACGAGGTGCGCAAGGCCATGCAGATAAACTACTTTGACGATGCAGAGCTTATCCGCTCACAGGCAGAGAAATATAAGAAGTGAGTGGTGAGTGGTGAATCGTGACAGGAGAGAAATAAGCGGCGAATGAAATAATTTCGTCGCTTTTTTTGTTTATTATAAAAAATGTTTGTATCTTTGCCGTGATATATCAGCTAAAAACGAACTAAAGATTGTCAATTATGAAAAGATTACTATGTGTGGCTGTACTACTGACAGCCTTGGCCACAAGTTCACAGGCCCAACGAAAGACACAGGTCGTGGAGCCTATCAAGGCCGCTCAGCAGGCTGACGGCAAGACTATCAAACGCAAGGTTGCTATTGGCCGTTTCTCTAATGAGACTCAATATGCGAAGGGTATCTTCTATGACAAGGAGAACGATCCCATGGGTAAGCAGGCCCTCGATATTCTGTCGGCTAAGCTGGCAGCATCGGGCAAATTCCTGTTACTGGAGCGTGGCGACCTGGCTCAGTTGCTGGAAGAGGCTAAGAAGAGTGAGGACGGTCTGCAGACCATCGGTGCCGACTATATGATTATCGGTAGTATCACCGAGTTCGGTCGCAAGAACACGGGTAAGGAGGGCGTATTCACCTCTACGAAGATGCAGACGGTGGAGGCCGCTGTAGCTATCCGTCTGGTGGACGTGTCGACAGGTCTCATCGTCTACTCTGACGAGGCCAAGGGACAGGCCCAGATTACCACGAAGACCACGCTGGGTGTAGGTGGACGTGCTGACTACGACGCTACGCTGAGCGACAAGGCTATCTCAGAGGCTATCGGTCAGCTGGTGGAGAACATCATCAATAAGTGTACCGACAAGCCTTGGCGTACCTACTTCCTGACCTACGATGCTGACGCCCAGATGATTGCAGGTGGTGCCAGCCAGGGTGTCAAGGAAGGTGATGTCTTTGCCGTGAAGACCAAGGGTAAGAAGGTGAAGAATCCACAGTCTGGCGTGATGATTGAGCTGCCTGGTAAGCAGATTGGTACCGTTACTGTATCGGCTACTGGCGGTGACACCCCTGAGACGGAATACTCATTCGTGGAATATAATGGCTCTACAGCCATTGACGCCACTAAGTTGAACACATATTATATAGAGGAGATTAAGAAATGAAAAAGCTCTTACTATTCACACTCACGCTTGCTGCCTTGCTGCTGGTAGGCTGCAAGTCAAGTTATCCTGTCGCCATGCAGAGCGGTCAGGAGGATATGGCCTATCTCGTATTCGTTGGTCCGCTGGATAAGTACGGCAACGGTAAATACCCCGTACAGGTGGATATTGATGGTACAAAGTTTGATGCCAAGGTCGTGAAGCCTAAGGTAGCCAACCGTAAGGGTTTCCAATATGGTGTAGGTCTCGGTAACCGTCATCTGAAGGTCACCTTCAGAGGCGAGACTGTCTATGAGAAGCAAATATTCCTGTCTACACAAGAAACTAAAGTCATTAACTTGCCATGAAGAAATTGTTTATTGCCGTCGTTTCTGTGTTGGCGTTAACGTCATGCGGAACTGTTCAACCTGATTTGTACTCGTGGTACAACTCTGAGGATGCTACCTATCAGTATACGAAGCGTGCCTCTGAGGAGAAGCTTAATGCTGCCATGGAGCAGTACAAAAAGGTGATTAATAATCAGAAGGGAGCCCGCCAGGTGGCGCCTCCGGGAGTGAATGCCGAATACGGCTATCTGTTGGTTAAGGCTGGCCAGAAGCAGGAGGGACTGACACTGCTGAAGCAAGAGGTTGCCCTCTATCCTGAGTCAGAAAAGTTTATTTCACGAATCATCAAACAGCTGGAGAAATGAAGAACTATATCGCAATAGCCCTGGTGGCACTGATGATGGCTTCATGTGGTGCGTCTTCATCACTGACCCGTGAAGCCCGCTATCCGAAGATGTATGCGGAGAAACCTACCTCTATCGTGGTGATGCCTCCTATCAACCGCACCAACCACGTGGATGCCAAGGACTTTTTCTATACCACAATGTACATGCCGCTCTGTGAGAAAGGCTACTATGTATTCTCGCCCATGCTGACCATGGAGATGTTCCAGGCAGAGAGCGCCTACGACGCTGAGAACTTCCTGGAGGGCAGTCTGACTCAGTTCCGCAATGTGCTGGGTGCTGACGCAGCTATGTTTACCATCATCAAGTCGTGGAGTCGTAGCAATATCGGTGGTTCGCTGACTGTTGAGGTGGAGTATATCCTGCGTTCGACAGTTACTGGCGAGACGCTCTACCAGCGTGAGGGTAAGGTTAAGATTGATACCAGTGTCAATACGGGTAGTAAGGGACTCTTGGGAGCCCTGCTCGACGTCGCTGCTACTGCAGCAAAGACTGCCGCTACCGACAAGATTGAAGCTGGCCGCAAGTGTACAGCCTTTGTGCTGAGTGACATGCCAGAGGGTAAGTACGGTCTGAACTTCGGTAAAGATCAGCAGTCGCCTGCCGGTAATGCCCGTGTCACGGCTACAGTAAGTCAATAATCACAATCAAGAAACACACACAGAAAGTAAATAGTATGGCTCTGAATCTGAACAAGAACTTGAAATTGTACTACTCCATCAAAGAGGTCGCTGAGATGTTCGACGTCAACGAGAGTACGCTACGCTATTGGGAACAGGAATTCCCCTATTTGAAACCGAAAACTAGCGGACCCGCTAAGATCCGCCAGTATCAGGAGAAGGATATCGAACAGATACGCCTCATCCATAACTTGGTGAAGGTGCGTGGCTTCAAGTTGGCGGCAGCGAAGAAGATCATCAATAGCAATCGTGACGGCGCAGACCGTAAGGCAGATGTGCTGACACGTCTAATCACTGTGCGTGACGACCTGCAGGCACTGAAACGCCAAATGGACTACCTGCAGTAGGAGTAAATTGTGATGGAGTTAAGGCTTCCACTCGTTATTAACGCTGAACACTGTGTTCAGCGTTATTTTTTGCGCTTCTTTTTTCGTCAACTGGCGACTCCATGAGACTCGCTGGCTGGTCTGTGCACCCTCACCATGGTTGTTATACTCCAAATAGCGGGCTGTTGCCTCACGCTCTTTCTGCCAATGGTGCCAGCCCTCGGGACGTATCTGGCGCGGTAGCTCACAGTTCATGAATAGCGTATAGCCGTAGTCGCGCCATGGTCGTCCAAGATACACTTTGTCGACACCTTCCGCACAACGGATGGTACAGTTGTTGAAGATATATCCGTAGGGAACATCCTTGGGTGTTGAGGCGGCAGTGATATAGGAGTTGAGCTTGCATAGAATGTCGCAGTGCTCAAACCACGCCGTTGACGGACCGAAGATGAAATCGGTGGTGCCCTCAATATAGCAGTCCTTGAAGTACAGACGGCTGTTGGCACTGCCCGTATAGATGGTATCTTGATGACCAAGGAAACGACAACCAATGAAGGTCAGCATGTCACCCTCGGTATGCAGTGCTACAGCCTGTCCCAAGCGGGCAGCATTGTTTTCTATGGTCAGGTTCTTCAGCGTGATGTTGTTCCCCTCTACCTTCAGTGTGTAGGTGCGGAATGTTCCCATTTTGTTGATGTTGGCATGGTCGTCCCATGTGATAATGGTCTCGTCGCGGCTCTCACCACACAGCTCGATATTGGTGAGCCACTGGGGAATGATGAGCTTCTCCTTATACGTACCTTTCTTTATATAGATGACTTTGTGGTAGTCCATGAAGGCGCGGCACACCTCAATGGCTTCATCCACCGTGCGGAACTGTCCCGTTCCGTCGCGAGCGACTATAATGGTGTCTGGGTTGTCAAAGGAGTTGGCACCGTATGCGGCAATGTTCCCACAGACGGCACAGATTAATAATAGTAGTAGTTTCATTTTGTAAGTAGTTGTAGTGGTTTTATACTTTTATTATATGATTTGCGTGACATCCTGTATGTCGGTAATCTTCTTTAACTGGTTAATGATATTGCCTACATCTTCACGGTCGTGGACACGCAACTCGACAGTGCCGTCGAAGACACCTTCCTCGCTGGCGATAGTCAGTTTGTGGATGTTGACATTCATTTGTGAAGAGATGACCTGTGAGATGTCAAGCAGCATTCCTACGCGGTCGATGCCTTGCAGACGGATGGTGGCATCGAAGAAGAGCTTCTTGTGCATATTCCATTTGGCATCAAGGATGCGGTTGCCAAAACTGGCTTTCAGTTTAGCGGCAACAGGACAGGCTCGCTTGTGAATCTCAATCTGATGCTTGCCATCAATGAATCCCAGCACGTCGTCGCCAGGGATGGGGTGACAGCAATGCTTAAACTTATATTGCTTGATATTGTCGTCTGTTATGTAGATAGGCTTTTTGCGATTGAACTTCTCGGGAACGACGAAGAGTTCTGTCTGGTCTTCCACGACCTTCTTCTGCTTGCCACGGTCGAGGAAAGGCACATACTTACGCCAGCCACGTTTGTCGCTGGCATTCTTGCCCAGCAATTCGTCAACATCCTTTTCACCCAACAGAATGGTCTTCTCACCAATAGCCTGAAAGAACTCTTCGCGGTTACGGATGTCGTGGAACTCAGTGAGCACTTCGGCAGCATTGGGCATGTCGTTGATGTTGTTCTTCTTCAAGAATTCGCTGAAGAACTCCTCGCCCTGCTTCTGCAACTCGCGACTGTCACGGCGCAGGATGGCCTGGATTTTGCCTTTGGCCTTGGCTGTGGAGACGAAGTTGATCCACGAAGGTTGTACATGCTGTGCTTTAGAGGTTAGAATCTCTACCTGGTCACCACTCTGCAGTTTATGACTCAGCGGTACCAGTTTGTGGTTTACTTTAGCACCGATACAGTGGGAACCTAGGAAGGTGTGGATGGAGAAGGCGAAGTCGAGGGCTGTACAGCCTGACGGCATAGTTTTGATTTCGCCCTTGGGCGTGAAAACGAAAATCTCGGTAGCAAAGAGGTTCAGCTTGATGGCGTCAAGGAAGTCCATGGCGTCAGGCTGCGGGTCGTCGAGAATCTCCTTGATGGTGCGTAGCCAGTCGTTAAGTTCTGTCTCGTCCTCCGTGTACTCTTCTTCCACGCCGTCCTTGTATTTCCAGTGGGCGGCAAAGCCTTGTTCGGCAATCTCATCCATGCGGTCGGAGCGTATCTGCACCTCTATCCACCGTCCTTGTTTGGACATCAGCGTGACGTGCAGTGCCTGATAGCCGTTGGCCTTGGGGTGGGAGAGCCAGTCGCGCAAACGGTCGGGGTGACTCTTATAGATTTTCGAGATGGCTACATAGATTTTGAAGCACTCGTTAATCTCCTCTTCGCGGTTGTTGGGGGTAAAAATGATGCGGACAGCCAGAATGTCGTACACCTCGTCGAAGGTTACGTGTTTGTTCTGCATCTTGTTCCAGATGGAGTAGGGGGTCTTGACACGCTCTTTAATCTGGTAGTGGAAGCCCATTTTCTGTAGCTCTACCTCTATAGGCACGATGAATTCGTCGAAGAGTTCATGACGGGATGCCTCTGTGTCGGCCAACTTGGACTTGATGGTAGCGTATTCCTCAGGGTGCTCATACTGGAACGAGAGATTCTCCAGTTCCGACTTTATTTTGTTAAGACCTAGACGGTTGGCCAGTGGTGCATAGATGTAGAGAGTCTCGCCGGCAATCTTGTATTGCTTGTTGGCAGGTTGCGACTCTAGAGTACGCATATTGTGCAGACGGTCACAGATCTTGATGAGGATGACTCGGATGTCCTCGCTCATGGTGAGCAGCAGCTTCTTGAAGTTTTCTGCCTGTGCAGAAGCCTGTTCACCAAAGATACCGCCAGAAATCTTGGTCAGACCGTCAACAATTTGGGCAATCTTTGGACCGAAGATGTTCTCGATATCTTCAGTAGTGTAGTCGGTGTCTTCCACAACGTCGTGGAGCAGGGCAGCACAGATACTGGTAGAGCCTAGTCCTACCTCTTCGCAGGCAATCTGTGCCACAGCGATGGGGTGCATGATATAAGGCTCGCCACTCAGGCGCCGCACACCTTTATGCGCCTGTCGGGCAAAATGAAATGCTTTGGTGATGATGTCCACTTTTTTGCGGTGGCGCGACGAACAGTAGCAGTCCAACAGTCGTTGGAACGCGTCGTTAATCAGTTTGTCGTCAGCGGCTTCCTGCCTCATTTGCTCTTCGTCCATAGTCTTTTCTCTCCTCTGTGAATATAGTTACTGGTATGACGCGATATTGCTTACCTGACTCTCAGTTTCTTTCCGGCACGGATGTTATTACCCTTGATGCCATTGAGCCGGCGCAGCTTGGCCACGGTGGTTCCGTTGCGCTTGGCAATCTCGGAGAGGGTCTGTCCGCGGCGGATGGTTACGCTGAGGCCGCCTCCACGTCTGACAGCCCTGCTGCGACGGCTGTAGCGCGTGCTCTTGCGGTAGTAGGTTGGCACGTCGTCTTTCACCTCTACCTCCACACGCTTGGCGAAATCGCCTGCACGGTGGTTGCAGATGCTGTCCTGCAGGTCGATGAAACGCCCCACCTCTGTCTGTGGCAGACGGATGGGCGACAGTTCTGTAGCACCAGGCACCACGTCTCGGCGGTACATGGGGTTCAGCGAGCGCAGCAGGTCGATGTTGATACCCATCACCTCAGCAACCTGTTCCAGGTGAATGTTGCGGTTCACCATGATGGTGTCTGTCTGTGCCGGCAGACGGGTAGTCATAGGACAAATGTTATGCTGCGAGTAGTAGGTCATGATGTAGTTGGCGGCAATGAAGGCAGGAACGTAGCCGCGTGTCTCCTTGGGCAGGTAGGGATATATCTGCCAATAGTCCTTTTCGCCATTGGCGCGGTGGATGGCCTTGTTGATGTTGGCGGGTCCACAGTTGTAGGCGGCGATGACGAGGTTCCAGTCACCAAAGATGTTGTACAGGTCGCTCAGATAGCGGGCGGCAGCATACGACGACTTCACGGGGTCGCGACGCTCGTCGACCAGCGAGTTGACCTGCAGGCCGTACTGCTTGCCAGTGGTCAGCATGAATTGCCACAAGCCTGTAGCGCCCACACGCGATACAGCCTTGGGGTTAAGGGCCGATTCGATGATGGGCAGGTATTTCAGTTCCAGCGGCAACCGGTAGGTTTCCAGCGCCTCCTCGAAGATAGGCATGTAGAAGTTAGAAGCGCCCAGCATGTAGCTGATGGAGTGGCGCAGGCGTCCGCTGTAGCGGTCGATGAACTTCTGTACCACATCGTTGTAGTTCATCTCCATGATGGTCGGCATGCGGTACAGGCGGTCTACATAGTCCTCTTTGGTATAGCTCGGGTTGATATTCTTCATGTTGCAGTCGTCAGCCTCGTCGAGATAAGTCTTTGCCATATACAGGTTCAGCAGACTGTCCAGGTCATAGGTCATGGCTTCGGGGAATTCGATAACCTCTTCACGACCCTCGTTGTCGATAACGGTGATCTCGTCTTCGTCGGGTGTCTCGTTGTCGTCATTCTCATAGACCTGTGCCCACGTGGTAGCCACAGTCAGTAACATGCTTAATATCAACAGTAGTTTCTTGTTCATCAATCGTCTTATTTTGCTTTTGGTTATGTTAGAAATTCAGACAGCAGCTCAGTCCTACCGACTGTGCCTGTAGTGGGTTGCCGCCTCCCAGATTGGGGATGACGGTGGGGCGTACCTCCAGACTGAGGTCTTTGGAGATATCGAACTCTGACAGCTCGGCATCGACGTAGGCATCGATGACAGATAGCGCATAGACACCAATCATCACGAAGATGCTCATATCACGCCAGCGGCGGTACTTGTCCTTACGGTTCTTGAAGATTTGTTTAAAACGCTCTTCATTGCTGCTATTGATCTGTACACCCAGATGCAGGAACTTATTGTAGCTGTCGGTGGTCGGGTCGCTATCCATGATGTCGAGGTAAGCCTGCGAATAGTCTTTGTACATCATGTTGTTCCATGTCAGAGCATAGATACACCCCATGAATCCACCATAAAAGATGGGCAGTTTCCAGTATTTGCGGTTATATATCTGTCCTGCACCTGGTAGAACCAGTGCCAACCAGAGTGCACGCTGTGGATTAGGCCTCCATGTAGACCAGTCACGAGGGGCTTTCACCAGTTTGGTGGAGTCAATCATGATAGACACCTCGCTAGTGCGAAGCGTGTCTTTAACCAGCTCTGCCTCCTCTTGCGCATGGCCCGTCAGTGCCATCGCCAGCATTGCTATGATGACGAACAGCCTACCCATTGGCTCCGTCAAGTGCATTCATAATTTGTTCCAGCTGTTCTTCGTTGTCGAACTGGATGGTAATTTTACCCTTACCCTTCGGTGAGCAAGTCATCTGTACCTTCGACTGGAAGAACTGCGACAAGCGGTCACGTAGTACGTTGAACTCCTCTGGGAGTTTGGTACGCGACTGTATCTTTCCCTTGGCAGTCTTGATGTCTTCGCCACTCTTCAGCGACTGCACCATCTCCTCCACCTGGCGGACGGAGTACTGATGAACCTGTACTTCCTTGAAGAGCTTGATCTGCTGCGACGGACTGTCGATAGCCAACAGAGCACGGGCGTGTCCCATCTCTATCTCGTGGTTCTTCAGGGCAATCTGTACCTGAGCAGGCAACTTCAGCAGACGCATGTAGTTGGTTACGGCGGCACGGCTCTTGCCTACACGCTCTGAAATCTTAGCCTGCGTCATGCCTGTCTCGTCAGACAGGTGCTGGTAGGCCAGTGCAATCTCGATAGCATTCAGGTCTTCACGCTGTATATTCTCTACCAGTGCCATCTCCATGGCGTTCTGGTCTTCTACCGTCACGATGTAGGCAGGAATCTTGGTGAGTCCAGCCAGCTGTGAGGCACGCCAACGGCGCTCACCGGCGATAATCTGGTACTTGCCACCCTCCATTTTGCGCAGGGTGATGGGCTGAATGATGCCCAACTCGCGGATGCTCGTGGCCAACTCAGCCAGTGCCTCCTGGTCGAACTCGCGACGTGGCTGGTTGGGGTTAGGCTCTATCTGTGTAATCTCTATCTCGTTGAGGTTCGAACTACCTTCAGTACGCACCTCACTGGTGTCTATCAGGGCATCCAGACCGCGACCAGTACCTATATCGTCTAGTCCGCGTCCCAGTACGCTGCTTGCATATTTTTTCTTTACGGCCATATTTCTTGCTGTAAACTATTAGCTGTTTTTCTGAATAATTTCTTTGGCGAGTGCCAAGTGGTTCTTACTACCTGTCGAGTCTGCATCGTAGAGGATAACTGGTAGTCCGTGCGATGGACTCTCCGACAGCTTGACGTTACGCTGGATGACGGTTTTGAAGACCAGCTCCTGGAAGTGGCGCTTTACCTCGTCATAGATTTGGTTGGCCAGACGTAGGCGAGAGTCGTACATTGTCAGCAGGAAACCTTCGATTTCCAACTTCGGATTCAGCTTGGTCTTAATAATCTTGATGGTGTTCAGCAACTTCGAGATACCTTCCAATGCGAAGTACTCACACTGTACGGGGATGATGACTGAGTCTGCAGCAGTCAGGGCATTCACAGTGATAAGACCCAACGAAGGTGAACAGTCTATCAGGATATAGTCGTAGTCGTTGCGTACAGGCTCCAGCAGTTTGCTGATGACGCGCTCACGGTTGCTCAGGTTGAGCATTTCTATCTCGGCACCTACCAAGTCTATATGGCTGGGTATAATGTCCAGACCATCGATATCGGTGGTATATATGGCGTCGCGCACATCTGCTTTGTCAATGATGCACTCATAGAGTGAGCAGTCTACCTCCTGGATGTTGACGCCCAGACCGCTCGAAGCGTTAGCCTGTGGGTCGGCATCCACCACGAGCACACTTTTCTCCAAGGTGGCCAATGATGCCGCAAGGTTAATGGTCGTTGTGGTCTTGCCCACACCGCCTTTCTGGTTTGCTAATGCGATAATCTTTCCCATAATCTATAGAATATAGAGTGCAAAGGTACGAATAAGTGAGAACAAAACAAAACAAATTAAAAAGATTTTGTTTTTTTTGTCGAACGATAGTACCTTCGCTGTTGAAAGCAAAGTTACGAATAAGCGAGCAAAATACCAAAGAAATTATGATTTTTTGCCTTTTTATTAAGGTTTATGAGGTATATACGAAAATCCAGGTGGCCGTAGAACGAGCTACAACCACCTGGCGCTTAATTGGTATAGATAGTTTAGACTAGATGTTCGATAAGATCGGCGCGGTCGCCTGGCAGCATGTCGATGACTGGAATCTCAATCATCGTGTAGCAGCCTGGCTGCAGACGCTTAGAGGCACGAGCCACGTTGACCAGTACTTGTGCGGTGAGGGCAGGGTTGTTAATCTGCATGTTGAACTCAAAACGCTGATTTTGGGTTTGTCCGCTAACACCCTTGCGAACCATGTGTACACCGTGACCCATGTCGCGTACGTCATCAACGCTCTCTACCTGAAATACGTGCGTCTCGTCGCTGGCGAAGTAGGGGTCTGCCTTGATGTCCTTGGCAACCTGCTCCAGTGTATAGCCGTCTTCCAACTCTACATATACCATGCGGCGATGGATGCCTTCACCCAAGGGAATAGTCATTGACAGAGCATTCTTTACACCAGCCTTAGAACGGGCACAGACACTGTGACCCATCGACATGCCTGGGCCAAAGTTAGTATAGCTCAGACCTTTGGGAGCAAGACCTTGCATCAGTGTGCGTACTATCGAGTCTGAACCTGGATCCCAGCCAGCAGCAATCACGCTGACGGTACCCGTCTGCTTGTTCAGTTCCATCTGGCGCTCACGGTAGCCGCGAATCTGTGTATGAATGTCGAATGAGTCGACCGTATTTATGCCCAGGGAAACAATCTGCTTGGCATAGTCCTCGCATGAGCGGGTAGGGGTAGCCAAGATGGCTACATCGACATCCTTCAGCTCTTTGATATCCTTTACTACCTCATAGGGAGTCAGCTCGATGGGTTTGTCTGCTGCTCCGTTTCTGCGCACTACGCCAGCGATTTCAAAGTCGGGAGCGGCCTCTAAGGCCTGGATAGTGTACTTTCCAATGTTGCCGTAACCTACTACGGCTGCTCTGATTTTTTTCATTGTTTTCTGTCTAATGTTGGTTTGTTTGTCAAATCCGAGTGCAAAAGTACACTTTTTCTTTGAAATACGCTACAATTTGTTATTTTTTTTATGATTTTGTTTGCAAAAGATGTGAATCATCTGATTATAACTTTACGTCCGTTCTTGATATAGAAGCCTGCATTTAACTGATTTTCATCCATCTGTATACCTACTATGTTGAAGATGCGTTCGTCGTTTGAGCGCTCGGCCTTTAGCTGCTCAATGCCAGTAGGATTGGCAACGGTCACCTTGATGTTGGAGATGCCCATATAATAATTCTTCGATACACCGCCTGCTTTGGTTGAACTTACATAGCTGGAGGCAAAAGTTACTTCTTGCGTGTTACCCGTCCAGATGTTGTTGTTAACTTCGCCAACAGATGCTACGAGTGTTTTGTTGTCGTGGTTACGGCCAGGAATGGTAAATTCCACTTCTGTTATCTCGTTGTTATGTGCTGTCAGTGTCAGCGTGTTGTAATTATAGAGTCGCAGTTCGTTGTCGTCAGCATACAGCTTTGAACCTTCCATGCCGTAGCTATAGGTGAAGGTGATGCCATTCTTCTCGAATATGATGGGAGTACGTGTCCAATAGCTTCGTAAGTTGTCTGTTGCGCTCCAGTCAACACCTAATGTCGTTTTATTAAGTGCTACCTCACAGTTGTCGGAAGTTGGCTCCTCAGGAAGTTCGCCACCATAATCGAAAGCAACATCTTTCTTTTCTCCCCAGATGTAGTCTTCCAGTCCAGGATAATCTACAAAGGGGTTGCGGTTGCCTTGCAGTTGCCAGATGGCATTGTTTCGGTCAATCTCTTTCTGGCTAACGGGGTCTTCTTTCGCCCATCTTATGAGCATGTCGAATGCCCAGGGAGCGAAGGGCTGATAGGCGTCTGTCCCCTCTTCTGTGTCTGCCGTATTGAACATATCGCAAGTCCAAGTGCCACAGTGTTTGCTACCATCGGCAAGAATCTCACCCAACTTTGTCTTGCTTTCGGGGTCGCGCAACACATCCCACGTGGCAAATCCAGGCTCATAGCACATCACCATGTAGAAATAGATACGTGCTAAGTCGCCTTTGTACTCGTTGTTGGGCTCGAAGACTCGTTTCTTGGCAGGATTTGTTGCTTGTTCAGACCATCCTGGAGTTGAGCAACCACCTTGTTTGCTCTTCTTGCAAAAGTCTTCTGCTGATGCCCAGTCTACTTGTGCCGGGTCGGCAATTTCTCCATATGCGTTGTCGCTACGGTTGTTATTGCAGACGGCATCAGTCGGAATGACGTGTACTATGTCGGAATACATGGGGCGCACGTCTTCGTAATTCTTGCCGCTCTTAGGGCCAGAGGTGGGGTTGAACCACGATTTTACCATTGAGTGCTCGCGCTGAATACCTTTTACGCCTTCTTCCGTGCCAGACCCACTACCATGTTTATAGGTGTAGAGCGGGTAGCGTGAGATTTTGGAGTACATATCCCAGATATACTCTCCTTCTAAGCCTTCAAATGTCCTTGGGTCGGAAATATTATAAGCATACCACAGCGAATCGTAGTGAACAACACTGGGGTTCTTAATAATGTTGAACATTGCTGTTTTTAGTTCGCGGCCTTTCTTGCCGTTGGCTTTCTGATAGTAAGTTCCTGTCCCTGCAGGTTGTGCCCACATAGTTGTTGTGATAAACAAGAGACATAATGCGGAAAGTAGTTTTGTTTTCATATGCATCATTGTTGTTGGTTTTGCTGCAAAGTTACGAAATAATATCCAAATACCGTATATAATAAGGGGATTTTTTTGTGGCAATACAATAAAATAGGAGAAAAGTGCGTTTAGGAAATTGTATATATACATATTTGTTGGATTATGATTGAATACATCAAGGGTGAGCTGGCCGAGCTTTCACCCGCAATGGCTACGGTTGAGGCCGCAGGAGTAGGTTACGCGCTCAACATTTCTTTAACGACCTACAGTGCCTTGCAGGGCATTAAGCCACAGGCTAATGGTCAATTGCCAATAGCCAAGTTGTACGTCTATGAGGCTATTCGTGAGGATGCCCATGTACTTTTTGGTTTTGTGTCGAAGAAGGAACGTGAGATGTTCGAGTTGCTTATTACCGTTAGTGGTGTGGGTGCCAATACCGCTCGCATGATGCTGTCGTCGATGAGTGTTGCCGAGCTTTGCAACGCCATCTCTCGTGGTGACGAACGCCTCATCAAAGGTATCAAGGGCATAGGCAAAATGACCGCACAACGCATCATTGTCGACCTGCGCGACAAGATTGTCGCCTTGGGCATTGCCGACGAGATTCCTACTGGTGGCAGTGTAGCAGCACCTGTCAACAATGCCGTGCGCGACGAGGCAGTAGCAGCCCTCACCATGCTGGGTTTTGCTCCTGCTCCTACGCAGAAAGTTGTAGTGTCTATCCTTACCGAACAGCCCGACCTGCCTGTAGAGCAGGTGGTAAAACTAGCGTTGAAACAGATAAAATGAAGAATTAAGAATGAAGAATGAAGAATTTGCTACCGCGAGGTGGATATGCAGGGCAGTTGTAGGACTGCTTGTTGCTATTCCACTTTTGCTACCATCATTGATGGCGGCAGCGAATTCTTCATTCTTCATTCTTCATTCTTCACTTCCAGCGGACACGCTGGAGAAGGCTCGCTGGAAGATTCAGAAGACAGCACCTATGGAGGTGGCCGATTTGGACTCCAGTGCTCTCGACCTTCGCTTCCCTGAGAATATCAAGCCTCAGGTGGAGTATAACGACTCGCTGAATGTCTACATCTTGGGCTCAAAGATGGGCGACTCCTACCTGAACACTCCTTTGCTCATGACTCCTGAGGAGTATCGCCAATGGAGTGAGCGCAAGGAACGTGAGCGCTTCTTCCGTTTGAAGGATGCCGAGAATGTTGCCAACAAGGGTAAGGAGAAGTTCGACTTTGCCGACATGCACTTCAATCTCGGTCCTGCTGAAAAGATCTTTGGTCCTGGTGGTGTGCGCATCAAGACACAGGGTACTGCCGAGTTGAAGTTGGGTGCCAACTTTAAGAATGTCGACAATCCCTCATTGCCTGAACGTAACCGCAAGACCAAGGCTGTCGACTTTGACGAGAAGATTAACATCAACGTGACGGGTAAGGTGGGCGATAAGGTTAATATGTCGCTGAACTACAACACCGATGCCACCGTTGACTGGGATGCGAAGAACCTGAAACTGAAGTACGAAGGTAAGGAAGACGAAATTATCAAACTCGTTGAGGCCGGAAACGTCACGTTCCCGTCTAATAACTCGCTCATCAAAGGTGCCAGCAGTCTGTTTGGTGTCCGCACCGATATGCAGTTTGGCAAGCTAAAGTTGCAGACCGTCGTGTCGCAGAAGAATTCTACCACAAAGAGTGTCTCGTCAAAAGGTGGTACACAGCTGACACCGTTCGAGTTGAACGTTGCCAACTACGAGGAGAACCGCCACTTCTTCCTCGCTAATTATTTCCGTGAGCGCTACGATGCCGCTATGCAGCAGATCCCTACATTGGCCACAGGTATCAATATTACACATGTCGAGGTGTGGGTAACCAATAAGTCTGGTACGACCAGCAACTCACGTAATATCCTTGCTTTCTCTGACTTAGGCGAAAGCACATCGAAACGGTGGGGTAGTGGTACAACCTCGTCAGTGCCTGGCAACAATGCCAACAGCGAGTATTCCGCGCTGACGTCGACCTATGCTGCAGCCCGTGACATTGATCAGGCATCGACAGTCCTTGGAGCTGTCATGACTGGTGGCGAGGAGTTTGAGAAACTGTCTGCCGCCCGTCTGCTTAGCTCGTCGGAATACACGTTGAATTCTGCGTTGGGATATATCTCGCTGAAGACCACCCTGCAGACTGATCAGGTGTTGGCTGTGGCCTATGAGTTTACCTATGGCGGTCAGACGTACCGTGTGGGTGAGTTTGCTGCCGACCACACCGCTGCCCAGGAAGCTCTCTTCGTCAAGGCGCTGAAGAATACGTCGAATAATCCGCATCAGCCCAACTGGTCGCTGATGATGAAGAACGTCTACTATCTGGCCACCAATGTTGAGAAGCAGAAGTTCCGTCTGGATATCAAGTATCAGAGCGACACTACAGGTGTCTACGTCAGCTACATCCCTGAACAGCAGACCAAGGACGTATTGCTGTTGCGTGGTTTGGGTTGTGACCGTTTGGATAACAACCTGAAGGCACACCCCAACGGCTACTTCGACTATGTTGAGGGCTATACCGTCAGCAACGGCCGTGTGTTCTTCCCGTCGGTAGAGCCCTTCGGCACTACGTTGGAGAACTTCCTCATACGTCGTGGCGTTGACAAGGCGACGGCGGCAAAGTATGCCTTCCACGAACTCTATGATACCACCCGTACTGCCGCCTTGCAGATGACTGACAAGAACAAGTTCCTGTTGGTAGGTCAGTTCAAGGGTTCTTCGGCCAATGTCATCTCACTGGGAGCCTCTTATGTGCCTCAGGGTTCTGTGGTTGTTACAGCTGGTGGCGTCAGGCTGACTGAGGGCAGCGACTATACCGTCGACTATTCGGCTGGTGAGGTAACTATCCTCAACCAGAGTATTATCGATGCTGGTACCAGTGTCAATGTCTCGCTGGAGTCCAACAATGACTACGGCATGCAGCGCAAGCGCATGTTCGGTTTCAACTGGGAGTACGAGTTTTCTAAGAACTTCCAGATTGGTGGTTCTCTGCAACATCTGAGCGAACAGGCGCTGACATCTAAGGTTACGATGGGCTCTGAGCCGCTGAAGAATACCCTGTGGGGTCTGAATGTCAATTGGAAAACAGAGAGCCAGTGGCTGACCAATATGCTCGACAAACTGCCGCTGCTGCACTGTACACAACCCTCACAGATTACCTTTACTGGTGAATTTGCCCACCTGATAGCAGGCACTGCCAGTGGTACGCAGGACAATGCCTCGTATATTGACGATTTCGAGAATGCCAAGAACGGCATCCCCTTGCTCGAGCCTTCTTCGTGGGTCATCTCCAGCGTGCCCAGCATGTTCCCTGAGAGCAAAGACAAGTCGACTGTTGCCAGCGGCTACAACCGTGCCCTGCTGTCGTGGTACACCATCGATCCGCTGTTTACCTATCGCTCCAGCAGTCTCACGCCTAGTCATATCAAGAGCGACATCGAGCAACTCTCCAATCACTATGTTCGTGCTGTCTATGTCAACGAGTTGTATCCTAACCGAGACCAGTCAACCTACAGTGGTGCTACCAATACGCTGCCCATCCTCAACCTGGCCTACTACCCCCAGGAGCGTGGCCCCTATAACCTGTCTACTGATGTGACGACAAAGGGCCTGCTGAACAATCCGTTAAGCCGTTGGGGTGGTATGATGCGTAAGCTGGACACCAACGACTTCGAGCAGGCCAACGTGGAGTATATCGAGTTCTGGCTGATGGATCCCTTCATCTATACCTCTACTAAAGAAGATGCTGGCAGTTATGGCGGTGATCTGTATATCAACCTCGGTGAGGTCAGTGAGGATATCCTGCGTGATGGCAAGAAATTCTATGAGAGCGGTATGCCTGTGGGTGGTACGGGATCGTTCATAGAGACCCAGTGGGGCAAGATACCTGTGCAGGCCACACAGACCTATGCCTTTGCCACGACCAGTGGATCACGTGCCTTGCAGGATGTGGGTCTCAATGGCTTGAACGACGAAGAGGAGCGACTCTATCCTGCCTATTCCGACTTCTTGCAGCAGGTAAATGTCGAGGATAGCGTACGCCGTGTATGGACTGCTGACCCTGCTAACGACGACTACCACTACTTCCGTGGCAGCGACCTTGACGACCGTCAGGCCAGCATCTTGGAGCGTTACAAGCGTATCAATATGCCGCAGGGCAACTCGCCTGACAACGACCAGCAGACTGAGAGCTATGATACCAGCTATAAGACCTATCCCGATGTGGAGGATATCAATCAGGACTATACGCTCAACGAGTATGAGCGCTACTACCAGTATCATGTCAGCATCCGTCCGCAGGACATGCAGCTGGGTCAGAACTTTATCACTGACATCCGTGAGGCTACCGTGTCACTGCGCAATGGCAGCCGAGAGACCGTCAAGTGGTACCAGTTCCGTATTCCACTGAGCCAGTACTCGGGTCGTGAAGGCTCTATCTCTGACTTTACCAGCGTACGCTTCATGCGTATGTTCCTGACCCAGTTCCAGAAGCCTATCGTGCTGCGCTTCGGCTCTCTTGACCTGGTGCGTGGTGAGTGGCGTGTATACACGCAGCCGCTGTCGACCACCAGCGAGAGCGGTACTTTAGAGGTCAGCGCTGTGAACATTGAGGAGAACAATAACAAGCAGCCTGTCAACTACGTGTTGCCACCAGGTATCTCGCGTGTTACCGACCCTTCGCAGCCCCAGCTTACAGAGGCCAACGAGCAAGCCCTCAATATGGTGGTAAAGAACCTGTCGGCAGGTGAGTCGAAGGCCGTCTATCGTAATACTGTCCTCGACCTGCGTCAGTATAAGCACATGCAGATGTTCGTTCACGCCAACCATCTGGTCAACGATGCCACAGACCTGAAAGACAATCAGTTGGCAGTATTCATCCGCATGGGTAGCGACTACAAGAACAACTACTACGAGTATGTCATCCCCTTGAAGTTGACACCCGATCGCAGCGACTATAATAAATATAATGTAGATGACTGCCGTGCTGTATGGCCGCAGGAGAACATGCTTGACATCGACCTCAGCATCTTTACCAAGGTTAAGAAGGCCCGCAACAAGGCGCGTACCATTGGTACAGCCAGCTATACTATGCTCTTCAGCGACTACGATCCTGACCAGCCCAACAACCGCGTCAGTGTGATGGGTAACCCCACGTTGGGCGAAATCAAGACCATGATGATTGGTGTGCGTAACCTGTCTGGAAGCATCAAGTCGGGTGAGGTGTGGGTCAACGAGCTGCGTCTGCAGGATGTTGTCAACAGTGGTGGTTGGGCAGCATCGGGTGCACTGAATATGCAACTGTCGGATGTTGGTACGCTCAACCTCACGGGTAAGATTATTACTGAGGGCTTTGGCGGACTGGAAGATGGCGTGGCAGCACGTACCACTGACAATTACAAGACCTACTCGCTGACGACGACTATCGAGTTGGGCAAGCTGTTCCCTGACAAGATGAAGGTGACGGCTCCGCTCTACTACTCTGTGTCGAAGGAGGTTACCAAACCCAAGTATAACCCGCTGGATACTGATATGGAATTGGACGATGCACTCGACGCTGCCAACAAGCAGGAGCGCGACTCGATAGAGAGCATTGCCATTACCAAGTCCACCTCCACCAACTTCTCGCTGTCCAACGTTCGTTTCGGCATAAAGACCAAGCGTCACCCCATGCCATACGATCCTGCTAACTTCTCCGTCAGCTATAGCCACTCGCATCGCCACACGTCGGGTAAGACCACTATCTATGAGAACGACGACCAGTGGCGTGGCTCGCTGAACTACAGCTACACGCCTGTCTACAAGGCGTGGGAACCCTTCAAGAAGTCGAAGAGCAAGTCAAAGTGGATGGCACTGCCTAAGGCCTTCGGACTGAACTGGTTGCCACAGAATGTCACGTTCAACTCGGAAATGACACGTTCTTACTATGAACTGCAGGAGCGTGACATGGACGATCTCAGTGGTTCGTCGTTGCCCGTCACTTTCAATTCGCAGTTCCTATGGAACCGTGACTTCTCTCTCCGTTGGGATCTCACCAAGAACCTGCACATGAACTTCCAGTCAGGCACGCAGGCAGAGATTGAGGAACCCTATAGCGACAAGCCCATCAACAAAGACCTCTATCCCGACCGCTATGCGGCATGGAAGGATTCTGTATGGACAAGTATCAAGCATTTCGGTCGCCCGTTGGACTACCGCCAGACATTCACTGCCAGCTATCAGGTGCCTTTGAACAAACTGCCTATCTTCGACTGGTTGAATGCTGATGCCAGCTATACAGCAACGTATAACTGGGTGCGTGGCCGTGAGAAGGAAGACGGCACATCGCTGGGTAACACCATCTCGAACAATCGTCAGATTACTATCAACAGCACACTCAACATGGAGACGCTCTACAACCATTCTCCATTCCTGAAGAAGGTCAACGAGCGCTTTAAGAAGGCTATCCCCAAGCCCGACCCGAAAAAGAAGAACGCCAAGAATAGCAAGACGATCGACAAGGACGGCAAGAAGACTGTGCCCAGCGGTTCGGCCGCTGGGAAGGACAAGAATGCTGGCAAAGACAATGCCAACGCCAAGGAGGCCGCCCAGCTCCCGAAGAACAAAAATGCCTACGAGAAAGAGGTGAAGCTCTTCCCCGATAGCACCATCACCGTCAACCACAACAAGAAGTCAAAGCGCCTCGTCGTCACTGCCAAGACCAAGGACGGTCGTACGTATCCTATAAAATATAAGGTGGTCGACCAGAACAAGATCAGTATCAAGGGCAAGGACTCTGTCGCCATTAAGCTTACTGTGCTCGCCAAGCCTGCTTTGGACGATGAACGATGGTATAAGACGGCACAGTCGGCAGCGCGTCTCTTGATGATGGTTCGTTCAATCGGCATCAGCTATCGCAACCAGTACGCTATGTCGCTGTCGGGCTTCATGCCTGAGATCGGCGATGCCTTTGGTCAGCGCACGGGCGGTGTCATGGCACCAGGTCTGGGCTTCGCCTTTGGATTTACCGACGACAGCTTCCTCGATAAGGCGGCAGATAACGGCTGGCTGCTCATGGCCGATAGTATCTCTACGCCTGCCACGACGAATTTGACCACCGACTTGCAGTTGCGTGCTACTCTGGAACCCGTTCGCGACCTGAAGATTGACCTCAACGCGTCACGTACGGAGAGCAAGTCGCGCAGCATCCAGTATATGTATAAAGGTATGCCTACTACCCAGTCGGGTACGTTCAATATGACGACCATCTCTATCTCGTCGGCATTCGAGAAGATGGGCGATGCCAACGACGGTTATCCCTCTGCAGCTTTCGACCGCTTCTGCGAGTCGTTGCCCCGTTTCCAGCAGATGGCATCCGCTCACTATGGTACAGAGGTCGATAAGTATAGTGCTGTGGTTATGATTCCTGCCTTCCTCGACAGCTATACGGGCAGTGGCGGTGGCAGTCTCGACCTGATTCCTGCACTCACGAAGCTGTTGCCCAACTGGACAATCCGCTACTCTGGACTCTCCAAACTCAACTGGTTCAACGAGCATTTCAAGTCCGTCAACATTAACCACTCTTATAAGAGTGTCTTCGCCCTCGGCAGCTATACCAGCAGCAGTGAGACGGCATCCTTGCTGGGTTGGAATGTGCCAACAGTGAGCATCAACGAGAGTTTCTCACCGCTCATCGGTGCTGACGTTACCTTCCTTAACAACCTGACGCTCAAGGCTGAATACCGTCGTACACGTGTTCTTAACTTGTCGATGACCAGCGTACAGATTAACGAGAGCCGCTCCAATGATATTGTCCTCGGTCTGGGCTATAAGATTAGCGACTTCCGCCTCTTTGGTGCCGGTACCAGCCGTAAGATCAAGAAGGCACAGGGTGGTGGCAGCAAGAAGAAGACCAACGACAAGAGTGCGTCCAGCAGTTCAGCTGCTGGAAAGAAGTCTGGCGTCAACCACGACCTGAATATGCGTCTAGACATCTCGCTGCGCGACCAGGCCGCTATAACCCGCGACATTGCAACCTGCACCTCTTCAGCCAGCAGCGGTAACTCAGCGCTGAAGGTGTCGTTCATGGCAGACTATACGCTGTCACGCCTGCTGACTCTCTCTGCTTACTACGAGCGCCAGACCAACAAGCCTCTGTTGTCGAGCAGCAGTTATCCCACCACTACTCACGACTTCGGCTTGTCCATGAAATTCTCCCTGACGCGATAATCTTCTTCATGTCGCAAAAAAAATCCCTGCTTCCGAATGGGAAACAGGGAAAAATCTTTATTTCTCTTCCGCTCTGCGTAGTAGGTAGCGGCCGTAATCGTTCTTGGCCATGGGTTCGGCTAGCTTGCGGAGTTGGTCGCGATCTATCCATCCACGCTTAAAGGCGATTTCCTCCAGACAGGCAACCTTCAGACCTTGGCGCTTCTCGATGACCTCGATGAAGGTAGAGGCCTCAGAGAGCGAGTCGTGAGTACCGGTATCAAGCCAGGCAAAGCCACGCTGCAAGGTCTGCACCAACAGATTGTGATCTTCCAAGTAGCGCTGGTTGACGGTAGTAATCTCCAATTCACCACGTGCTGAGGGCTTGATGTTCTTAGCGATGTCCACTACACTGTTGGGGTAGAAGTAGAGACCTACCACGGCGTAGTTGCTCTTAGGCTTGGCGGGCTTCTCTTCGATAGACAGGCAGTTGCCGTCTTTGTCGAACTCTGCGACGCCATAGCGCTCAGGGTCGTTGACATAGTAGCCGAAGACGGTGGCACGACCATCCTCCTCAGCACTCTTGACAGCCTGCTTCAGCATGCCAGTAAAACCACTTCCATAGAAGATGTTGTCGCCTAGGACGAGACAGGCGCAGTCGTCGCCAATGAACTTCTCACCGATGATGAAGGCCTGAGCCAGTCCGTCGGGTGAGGGCTGCTCGGCGTATTCAAAACGTACGCCCAGATCGCTACCGTCGCCCAGCAGACGCTTGAAGGCAGGCAGGTCGTAAGGCGTAGAGATAATCAGAATCTCACGGATGCCAGCCAGCATGAGGGTGGAAATAGGGTAGTAAATCATAGGTTTGTCGAAGATAGGAATTAACTGCTTCGACACTCCTTTAGTAATAGGGTAGAGGCGTGTTCCGCTGCCTCCTGCTAAAACGATACCTTTCATATTTTTTCTATATTTGTGGTGCAAATATACGAAATAATGCATAATTCTTAATGCATAATTCATATTTTTTTGTAATTTTGCAGACGATTTGATTAATTAATGAAATAATATGGCATTTTGGAATAAGATTTTCGGAAAGAAAGAGGAGGAACAGAAAGTTGGTGGCATGGAGGACTTCATGACGCTGATTCGCGTATATTTCCAGGCTGTGATGGCTGCTGACCTTGGCATCACCAATCTGGCAGCATTGCCCGATCTGCGTACTTTTAAGGCTACGCTGAAGGTGCCCACACAGAACAACAAGCTGGGACTGGCTGAGAAGTCGCGTTGTAAGAAGATGCTCAAGGAGCTCTACCAGATGGACGACAACTTCACCAAGGAGATTGAGCAGAGCATCCGCAAGCGTTGCAAGAAACCCCAGGACATCCAGACCTACATGTACCAGTTCTCAGGTTTCTCACAGGATCTGCTCATGCTGACAGGCAACCTGATGAAGTTCAAGTTACGTCTGCCCAGCTTCTTCAAGGGCGCCATTCGTAATATGACGGAGAAGACGGTGAATGACATCTTCAACAAGAACGACTTTACGGATCCAGCAGTCATGAAGACGGTGGTTGCCATCCGCCAGTACGACCAGAAGTTAGGCTTCTCACAGCAGTGGGTTACCGACTTCATCTTCCGTGTCGTGATGCTGGCCAAAAAAGAGAAGCAACCCAAGGAATAATAGATAGATGGAAGATAAAGTGAGGGATAAAAATTAAAAAAACTTAATATTTAATCTTTAATCTTTCATCTTTCATCTCTTTGTGCTACCTTTGTGGAATAAAGTGAGAATAGTATGACCGCTAACGAGAAAACCTTAGCAACATTTGAAACACGTCTGCGTCAGATGTTACTCCGTTTCCAGGAATTGAAGAAGGAAAACGGGGAACTCTCTCAGCTGCTTGAAACTAACAAGAAGACGGTGGTACAGTTGCAGGAGCAGTTGAACCAGAAGCAGTCGGACTATGATTCACTGAAGATGGCTAAGATGATTGAGATTACCGACGGTAACTTGGATGGTGCCAAGGAGCGATTGTCGAAGCTGATTCGCGAAGTCAATAAGTGCATTGCAATCCTCAGCGATGACCAATAACTAAGAGGAGAGACAAGCCATGGCAGAACAGAACAAGGACAGATTACATATCACGCTGCACGTGTACGACGAAGAGATAGAAGTCGTCGTCAAACGCGAAGAAGAAGAGTACTATCGTGCAGCAGGCAAGCTCATCACTGAGCGCTACAATGCCTATTCACAGGCTTATAAAGGGCGCAAGAGTGACCATACAATAGCGCTGATGACGCTCATCGACATTGCGCTGATGTATCAGAAGGAGCGTGCCAACAATGATACATCGCCCTATGATAATGTTCTTGCACGCTTGACTGCAGAGATTGAAGACGCGCTAAAAGAACATTAACACTACATATATATAATTTTTTATGGACATTATTGTTGCGATTATTGCCATTGCCGCCGCCCTAGTACTGGGAGGTGTGTGTGGCTTTTTAGTTTTCCGCTTTGTCGTCAAAGGGAAATATAATGAGATGGTCAGTGCTGCCAAGAAAGAGGCAGAAGTCATCAAGGAGAAGAAACTGCTGGAAGTCAAGGAGAAATTCCTGAACAAGAAATCAGAGCTGGAGAAAGAGGTGCAACAGCGCAACCAGCACATCCAGCAGAGCGAGAACAAGCTGAAGCAGCGCGAGATTTCGCTCAACCAGCGCCAGGAGGAACTGGGACGCCGCAAGAACGAGTTGGACAACCAGCAGACTCGCATTGACAACGAGAAGAAGCTGCTGACCCTGAAACAGGAAGAGCTGGAGAAGATGCAGATGCAGGAGCGCGCCAAACTGGAGGAGCTCTCTGGACTCAGCGCCGAGGAGGCTAAGGCTCGCCTGGTAGAGTCGCTGAAGGACGAAGCCAAGACTGATGCTCAGGCTTACATCAACGAAATCATGGACGAGGCTAAGCTCAACGCCAATGCCCAAGCCAAGAAGATTGTCATCCAGACCATTCAGCGTGTAGCTACGGAGACCGCTGTAGAGAACTCTGTCAGCGTATTCCATATCGACAACGACGACGTCAAGGGTCGTGTCATTGGTCGTGAGGGTCGTAACATCCGTGCCTTGGAAGCTGCCTGCGGTGTGGAAATCGTCGTTGACGACACCCCCGAGGCCATCGTTATCTCAGCCTTCGACCCCGTACGCCGTGAGACCTGTCGTCTTGCCCTGCACCAGCTGGTCGCCGACGGACGTATTCACCCCGCACGCATCGAGGAGGTTGTCGCTAAGGTCAAGAAGCAGTTGGAGAACGAAATTATTGAGACGGGTAAGCGTACCGCTATCGACCTCGGCATCCACGGTCTGCATCCTGAACTGATTCGTATCGTGGGTAAGATGAAGTATCGCTCTTCATACGGTCAGAACCTGTTGCAGCATGCTCGTGAGACCGCAAACCTCTGTGCTGTAATGGCTGCAGAGTTGGGTCTGAACCCCAAGAAGGCTAAGCGTGCCGGACTGTTGCACGATATTGGTAAGGTGCCCGACGAGGATACGGACGATCCACACGCAATCTACGGTGCCAAGATTGCAGAGAAATATAAGGAGAAACCTGATATCTGCAATGCCATCGGTGCTCACCACGACGAGATGGAGATGCAGACACTGCTGGCTCCTATCGTACAGATCTGTGATGCCATCTCTGGTGCCCGTCCTGGTGCCCGTCGTGAAATCGTTGAGGCTTACATCAAGCGTCTGAACGACCTTGAGGCCATTGCCATGTCTTATCCTGGCGTCACCAAGACCTACGCCATCCAGGCTGGTCGTGAGTTGCGCGTCATTGTTGGTGCCGACAAGATGGACGATGCGGAGACCGAGGCACTCAGCGGACAGATTGCATCAAAGATTCAGAACGAAATGACCTATCCAGGTCAGGTGAAGATCACCGTTATCCGCGAGACAAGAAGCGTCGCTTATGCGAAGTAATATCCTCGAAGTTTCGATGTTTCGAAATTTCGAGATAACGAGAAAACGAAAAAAGAGACTCCCCATCGGAGTCTCTTTCTTTTTGCTTAGTAGGGACACCCGGGCTCGAACCGGGGACCTCTGCAATGTGACTGCAGCGCTCTAAACCAACTGGGCTATGCCCCTAACTTTGTGTAAGCGTTTGCAAAGTTACGAAATATCTTTGACAAACAAGCAATATCCGCTTGTTTTTTTACTCTTTTTATACGTTGTTCTCGTATTTCGTGATGGCCAGCTGCGTCTTCATCCTGCCAATGGCTATCAGCTTCTCCGACTTGTCGTAGTCGAAACCACCATATTTACTCATCTGGATATCCACCAGCATGTCGGGCTTCGTCAGCTTAGCCATCAGGATGGAGTTCTGGCGAATCATCAGCGAACTGGTGCGCGACAGCATGGTGTAGTAATTGAAGTGGTTCACCTTTTGCGCCTTGTAGTCGTGACCGCTGACATCGACACCCACCAGAATGTCGCCAGCCTTGCGCTTGACACGGTTCAGTGGGATGGGGTTCACCACACCACCGTCAATCAGTATCATGCCGTCTTTCTGCACGGGCTCGTAGAACGTGGGGAGCGAAATGCTGGCACGGATGGCCTCAAACAGACTGCCGCTGCTGAGCACCACCTCACGACCGCCTTTCCAGTCGGTGGCTACACAGCAGAAAGGAATAGGAAGGTCTTCAATGGGCATATCGGGTACAAACTCCATGATGGCTTCGATGATGCGCGTGCCTTTCACCAGATGACTCAGGCTGAATGAGAAATCGGTCAGCTCAAGCATCTTCTTGCGGTCGATAGTCTTCATCCATTCCCTAAACTCCTTCAGTTTGCCGGCAGCATAAACGCCGCCAACAAGCGCGCCCATCGAACAGCCAGAAACGGCGCTGATGCGGTATCCCTGCTCTTCCAACTCTTCTATGGCTCCGATGTGTGCCAGTCCTCTGGCGCCACCGCTCGACAATGCTAATGCTACGTCTTTTTTCATTTCGAACACCTTGATAGTTTCATTCAACTCTAAGTAGATGTCATCGCATGGCAAAGGTACGACTTTTTTTTGTTTGCAGCCCTCATGACTCTCTCAAAAACAATTGTGAATATCAAATTTAGCATGATTTAACCAAATAGAGCCGTAGTAAAACTGTTATGCTCTGTTGCCTATAAGTTTTTCCATGTCTTTATTGCTGATATGGATAAAAATGACTATCTTTGTAGCGTCATAGAAAACGATACTTCGATGAATCAGAAAAAGATATTGAAGTTCTTACGCCAGGTAATGGCTAACAATAACCGCGAGTGGTTTCTGGAGCATAAAAAGGAATACACTGCTGTTAGGGCTGAGTTTGAGAGGGGTGTGCAGCAGGCAATAGAACGAATCATATCGTTCGACTCTGAGATAGTTCACGTACAGGTTAAAGACTGCACCTACCGCTTCAATCGTGACACACGTTTCTCCCTTGACAAGTCACCCTATAAGAATCATTTGGGTGCCTATATCAACGCTAAAGGCAAAAAGGCGCTGAGGGGTGGTTATTACCTGCACCTGGAACCCGACCATTGTCTGTTGGCTGTAGGTAATTATTGGTTGCCGACGAATATACTGACCTCGTGCCGTAACGAGATGATGGCATATACAGACCGATGGCTGAAGTGTGTGGAGAACGAGGAGTTCCAGAGGTATTTTGGAAGTGACGAGGCCGGTAGCATCTGTGCTCCTACCGATATTGACAGTTGGGATCATCCACAGGGCTTTGGTTTGGCCAAGTTGAAAAAATGTCCAACAAACTTTCCTAAGGACTGGCCTTACGTTAACTACTTGCGCCTGAAGGACTATTGTGCCTGGCACGCAGTATCAAACAGTTTCTTTGAGGGTGACGACTGGCTCGACGAAATGGAGCGCATATTCCGCGCTGCCAAACCGATGATGGACTTTATGAACTCCGTCATTGACGATTATGAATAAGTTCAGAGATTGTTGATTCGCGGACTTGTCTTCGTTCATTTGTGATCCCGTTGGGATTCAAACCCAAGACCTTCAGAACCGGAAACAAACGTTGAAATCTCCCAAAACGCCTTTATTTATCGGCCTTTCAAGGATTCGCCCTTTTCACTTTGCGGCTATTTTGCGGCTATCACAGACGGGAACTTGGTTCATTTGCTTATTTCTCTTTAAATTGTTACTTGTCTTCAATGACCTCAAAAGCCTTGGGGAGATTGCTGTATGATTCTCCCTCCGTTCCAAATGCTAGGGCACGTTGGATGGCTATTTCAAGGCGGTGGTCTGCCAATAGGTCTGCCACCCATTTTTCTTTCGAGAGGAACTTCTCTTGCTTGGAGAAGTCGGGAATGTACTTATGCAGCACGTCAATCACATCGTTGGCTGTTGCAAAATACCTGTTGGTGTTCAGGTAGTGCAGCAGGAACCAGAACTCAATGGATGGCATGCTGTCGCAGATGATAACGTCTTTACGGTCTTTATACTTCTGGCATAGCGCCTCGAACTTAGCACGTTCCGTAGGATTGTTGCGTGTGATGTCAGTATCAAACACGCATACAGCAATACGTCGGTCTGCCAGAACTCTATCTACTTGCTTCTGAATCTCGTCTAATGACTGTTCGGTGAAGTTGCGAGGCTTGCAGGTATAGCGGTAGCCTTTGAGCCTACGAAGATTGGTGAAGTAGAAGCGTTCTGTCGCTCCCTCGCCTATAATCGTAATCTCAGGCTGTTTGAGTGATCTTTGTTGGGTCTTTCTTGCCATTTACAGTCCTCCTTACATGATGATGTTAGGCAATGCTCCAAACTGCCCGTTCATGTAGGCACGGTGGATGGATGACAACTTGTTAAGCCCTCGGAACTCAACCAATGAGAACAGGTTGCTGTTGCCGTCCTTTCCCTTCTCCGTAAACCAGACGGAATCCTTACCGAAGATGTCGTCAATATCTCGCAGGATGGGGTCGTAGTGGGTAGTAACAATTAGTTGCGACTGGTTGTCTTTCTTGTTTACGAATCGGGTAAGTATATACTCCATCAGGTTCGGATGGATGGAAGCCTCTAACTCATCAACGCACAACAGCCCCTGGCATTTCAGTTGCGAGTAGATGATAGACTCCAGTTCCACCATACGAGTCGTACCGGCACTCTGGCTGTTTTCTGGCAGTACATAATCCTCTTCGCCTCGCTCCGTCTCCACCTTGTGTCCAAAGAGCGCAGCCATCTTCTTGATCTTGATGTCGGAGATGTTGAAGTCTGCCTCCTTCACAAAGTGCATGAGATACTCCTTGAACGTAGAATCCTCCGACAGCATGTTCTTAGTCGTGTCAGAGATTGCAGTATCAGAGCCATTGATGAGCGGCATCATGCGACTGTCAATCCAACGGCGCATATCGTCGAGGTAGCTCACAGCCACATTCACTTTCTTCAGCACTGCCAGGATAGACATGTTACGCAGACAGTTGACAGAGAGCGCATCAATCTCAGCCTGTGAGAGCTTGACTGCAGCAGGGTTGAAAGTCAGCTTTGATATGCCGTTGACATCCTCACGGGTAAAGACCTTGGTGGGGCGGTTGCTGAGATAGACATACATCACCTCGCTACACACCTTCTCAGGGTTGACCACCAACTGGTACCAATAGCGTATGCCGTTGACGTAGAGTTTCACGTCAAACTCCGTGTCGTACTTCAATGCGTCAGGCTGCATCAAGAACGGCTGCACATCCGTACCCTCATCGTTCTTCATCGGAATCTTATTCCAGAACACCCGAAGGAAGTCGATGGCTTCAAGCAGGTTCGACTTGCCACTGGCGTTGGCACCCAGCACCACAGTGAAGCGTAGCAGCTGAACACCATCGGGCATAGTCACGACACTATTGTATTTGTCATTCCCTGATGTCTCGAAACTCAGTACCACCTCGTCACGAAACGACTTGAAGTTTTTTATCTTTAATTCTTGTAGCATATCTAAGAGCGAAATTACGTCACAAAGATACGAATAATTTTCGTTTGTTGACATCAAATCCGTCATAAAATCAAATTTTGTTTTTAAAATTAGCATGATTTAACCAAATTAGCCGATTAAAATCTTAAATCCATCAGTTTTATAGTGCCACAATTCCCAATGTCGTTATCTCGTTTGAGTTCTAAGGGTGGTGAGCTTGCTCTTTTTCCACACCCCTGTCAGAAGAATTGTTTTACTCTTGAAACACTTTGTTTGACTTATCAAACAAAATTCCAAACACATTGTAAATCAGTATATTATGCTGATATTTACTCAATAATATTTGATTTTCCATTAAATAGTGAAGGTTATGCATTTCAATATATAGTAACCTTCACTGCTTAACACATTGTATATCAGTAAATTAATTGAAGTTGTGCAGGTTTAACCATATTTTCGACATTTTTCTCAGAATTATTTTTCTGCATTAAACACGCTTTTTCGCCTTTTCAACGCTAAAATATCAGATTTACTATAAAAATATCCAGAAAACAACAGTATCTTGATGCTACTTAGCCGTACCAAATTGCTAATTAGCTTTATCCTGACACTAATTCAGATACTATGTTGGCGATATGGCGGAGGCAGTCCTTCTTGTGGTCGTCAAAATCGGATATCAACCATTCGCTGTCCACCTTTTCCATATATAGTTTGTGCTCCTCGATGTCACTGTTCTCGTCGAACGAGCCGTCCTCCCACTTCTGGCGAACCTTGATGGTTGCCACTGCATGAGTATCATCCGTCTGCTGCACTCCCACTACCTCAAAGTCGGCTATCGTGCCACCATTACCCGTCACGAAGTAGTATAGCCATTCATGATCCATCGCCTCATGTTCAGGCAGATGGTTGAACATCGTGTCCAGTACAGCATAGAAGTCTGCCGTCATAAAAGCCATAGACTCAGGATTCAAGTGATGGTCGGGAATATACTGGCATAACTCCAGAGCCCGTTCCTTCAGATGCTCTTCCCTATTCCCACAGGCAGCAAGCAGTAATGCTGCCAAAATGATTGTCACTATCTTTTTCATGTCTGCAAAGATAGTACAAATCACGAGAAACACCAAAGGAAAACTTGTTTTTCATTGTTTTCAAAAAAAACGCGCCGTTCCTTGTTGTATTACAAATATAATTTGTATCTTTGCAGATGCTATCTGCCCAATATGGCTGGAAAGCACATTGAAATGTGCGGAGCCTCTGGGTGGAGCACTACATATTAGAAGGCGTTACTGACGCTTTGTTTTTGGACTTCGAAACTTCCACAATCGAATACAGGACAAGAACATTGCAGATGTGACTCCACGGGGTGTAGTATATACTCTCCGTAGTGTGCTGCGAGGGCTAACCATGTCCTCACTAGCACACTTTACGGGTGTACTATATTCTCCAGTGTGGGTGTTTACTCTGTCTGTTTTCCTGTAAGGCTGTGGAAGGCCGCGAAGTCAAACAGGCAGAAGTTAAGCACCCACGTTTTTTGTATGTAGGTGACAACAATAATTTATTCCAGATTCGGTGCTTGCTGGGCATAAATGTTAGATGGTAAGCACAGTCCATTCAACTATAAGAAATGAGGTTGTCAACCACATATTGTTTAAATATCGTGGTATGGCACGTTATGTATCAGCCATTCTGCCTGCTCTTAATAAACTCCTAGAAGATACATATGAGAAGTATGATTTCCCCAAGGAAATAAATATTATTGACGGCTCTCCAAAACTAGTAGACAACTTTCAGCTTAATCTCTCCAAGATTAATGAAAAAGAGTCTAGAAGAAAAACTTCTGGCGTTTACTATACAGATCATGATGTTACAGACTTCATGGTGTTAAATGCTTTTAATCATTTTATTACACCATCTTTATGTTCCGTATTAGATACGAAGGCTATTGATAAGAATTTCAAAAGACTCGATTCACAAACAAAAGAAAGAATTCTTGCAGCTTCAGTTTTTGATCCGACTTGTGGAGCTGGAGAGTTTTTAATTAGCGCGTTAGCATTGAAACTGAAACTGTTTGAGAATCATGAAAATGTTATCTCAGCATCAATAGATTTGATAGATACTATTAAAGGTAATGATATAGATGAAACCTCTACAGATATTTCTAAAATCAGGCTGTTCTTTTTGCTCATAGACTCTTTCTCTCAAGAACTTGATTTGGATTCTATTGCAAAAGTTATAGCTGAAAATTTCCACAATGTAGATACAGTAGACTACAGAGGAACCGTCTTTGGTCATTATGACATAATAGTTGGCAATCCTCCATATATCGAGTATGGGAAATACGAAGGAACTGTTGCCAACAATTATGGGAATGTATATGCTGATGTAATGCGGAATGTTTCTGCATTCCTCAACACAAATGGTGTACTTGCCTTTGTTGTGCCATTGTCATACATTTCTACTGCAAGAATGAGTGCAATAAGAGACTATGTACAGGAACAAACAGGGAAACAGTTATTACTAAATTTTGCAGATAGACCAGACTGTCTATTTACAGGCGTACACCAGAAACTTACAATTGTCTTTGCTCAAAAGGTAGGAACTGAAGTGGGTGTGTATTCATCAAAATATTATCATTGGTATAAGACAGAAAGAGAAACACTTTTCCGAAACATACCGCTAGTTAAGATTAATACGGCGGATACAAGATATTGGCCTAAACTTGGTGATGTTACGGCTTATTCCATATTCTCTAAAATACAGAATTATGAAGGAATCGATTTGTTGTCATCTGGCAGTTCTAAAGGACAATGTCCAATCTACATTAACCTCCGTGCATGTTTCTGGATGAAGGCATTTTCCTTTGATTTGCATTCAAATAGCTATAAGGCATATAGTATTGACAAAACCAAGGTTCCATTTGTGCTTTGTTTGCTTAACTCAAGTTTGTTCTTCTTGATTTGGACTATTATTTCTGATGGTTGGCATATCACGAACAAAGAGCTGTCACACATTAAACTCCCTCGTAGGATTCCTAAAGCGAAGAAGTGGGTGGCATTACAAAAAGAGTTAGAAAAAAAGTTGGAAGAGACAAAAGTTTATGTGGGAACCAAACAAATAGATTACGAATACAAGCATAAATTCTGCAAAGACATCATAGACAAAATAGACAAAGAGCTTAAATCTGTCTATGGGTTATCAGATACGGAAGTTAAGTATATCCAAACTTTTAACGAGAAATACAGAATAAGCGATGGAGCATAAGTTGAAAGTCATAGATTTGTTTGCAGGGTGTGGTGGTTTCTCAGTCGGATTTGAGAAAGCAGGATATGATATTGTCAAAGCTGTAGAATTTGACAAGGAGATTGCATCGTCATATTCTCATAACCATCCCAACACTTTAATGTATGCAGAGGATATTGGCAAGATTGTTGATGAAGAACATTTTAACAAAGGCGATGCAGAAGTAATTATAGGTGGACCACCATGTCAAGGATTCTCAATGGCGGGTGCCCGCATAAGAGAAAAGAACGCTTTCATGAATGACCCTAGGAACTATCTATTTAGACATTATGTGAATGTTGTTAAGATTGTCCGTCCTAAGATATTTGTATTTGAAAATGTAAAAGGTATTCTGTCCAAAGACAAGGGTAAAATTTTTAAAGAGATTGAAAATGCCTTTGGCAACCCCGAGAATTTTAATGGAGACAGATACTACCTTCATTACAAAGTTTGTAGAGCCGTGGAATATGGCATTCCTCAGCGCAGAGAGAGAGTTATCCTTATAGGACTGCTTAATCACGACTTTGATATCGAAGACATATTTGAAGAAGTAAGGACTAACATTAGAGAAAGAGAGCCTCATTTCTTCGATGCAGTTACTTTGCGTGATGCCATTTCTGATATACCTGCACCATCTTCAACTGGTGTCATCTGTCTTAGTGAAACACAGACATTATATCAGGAAAGAATGAGAGACGGTCTTAATAAGACTTTCAACCATATTGCTTCCAAACATAACCAATTGGCAATTGGTAGAATGGATAAAGTTCTGGCAGGTCAGAATTGGACTGTACTTAACGAAAATATAAAGTCTGTGCATAGTGGCGCTTATGGAAGATTAGAATGGAATAGTCCAACGATGACTATTACCACACGTTTTGATACACCTGCGGGTGGAAGATTCATCCATCCTGATGACAATAGAACATTAACACCAAGAGAGGCAGCTAGAGTACAATCATTTCCTGACTCTTTTGAGTTTACTGGTTCCAAATCCTCTATTTGTAAGCAGATAGGTAATGCAGTACCTCCTAAACTTGCGTATTTCCTTGCCAATGTAGTAAAGAAACTTATGATATATGAGTAAGTTAAGCGATAACAAATTGAATAAACTAAGTTCCATGAGCAGCCAAGGCGGCTTTTGGTACATAACAAAACAGAATCTTGTTTTTCGAGATTTGTGCTTTATTGCAAAGATATTGGAAAAATGGGGAGATAGAAATGACGAAAACTATCAGACCTTTTTCGACAATCATAAAGAGTTGTCTGAATTTGGCGGATTTCCACCATTAACAGCCCATCGCGCTACAAAAAATTGCGAATACATTGGATTAATTAGGCCATCTGACAAATATAGTGCACAAAGTTTAACTCCTTTCTATTTCTCGTTAAAAAAACTATGTGCTGGAGATTTTAATAAACTTTCTCAATATCCCCAAATTATAGATAAGCAACTAGAACGGATCTTTATTGATTCCAATAACAAAATACCATATACAGAATCCTTCAACATTTGTCCATTTATGTTTATATTTAAGATTTTACTCCTTATAGGAGACATTACAAAATCATATAAGATTTCCACTTCGGAATTCAAATTGTTTGTGGCTACAGCACAAAAGTGGTCTGATTATTTTGAAGTAACAGAATCTATATTGAGATATAGGAACGACGATGATTATAGATTAAAATGCGATAATAATAGTAATAAAGTCGCAGATGTAAGATACAACATTTTAGCACAAAATCACTCTCAGCTAGATGTTACAAAAAATGAGATTGCAATTAAGGAGGGGCAAATAAAGAATATTCGCCGCAAGGTAGCAGAATATGAACTAAATGATACTATACAAAGTGTTGAGGACATGTATAGTGCAAATTCGTTTTCTATCAACGAAACTCTCCAGCAAATCTTCTATGGTGCTCCTGGAACAGGTAAGAGTGACACAATATTTGAGCGGACAAAAGATTTGCCCAAAGAAGATGTATATAGAACGACATTCCATCCTGATAGCGACTATGCGTCTTTTGTTGGGTCATATAAACCCAAGATGAATGACAGAACCGTTTATGGTGCACAAGGTCCTTTGCGCAACAGCAGAGGCGAAGAGATTTCTGAACCCAAGATAACATACACATTCAGTCCTCAAGCCTTTACCAATGCCTATATAAGAGCATGGCGGACAGATGAACCTGTATTCCTTATCATTGAGGAAATAAACCGTGGTAACTGCGCCCAGATATTTGGTGACCTTTTCCAACTTTTGGATAGGGATGAGAATGGCTATTCAAAATATGATATTGTTCCAGACAGCGACTTGTCTGATTATATAAAAGGAAAGTTAGAAGATGCTGCTGAAAAAGAAGGTTTAACATCACACATTAAAGAAGGTAAGATTCTGAAACTGCCTAACAACCTTTACATTTGGGCAACGATGAACACCAGTGACCAAAGTCTGTTCCCAATAGATTCAGCTTTCAAACGCAGATGGGAGTGGAAGTACATTAAGATAAAGAAAGGTATAGACAAGAAGACAGGTGCAGAACTTGATTGGAAGATAAAGGTAGGCGAAGATAATAGCTACGACTGGTGGGAGTTCTTGAAGGCTATCAATTACAAGATAGACAAGATGACATCTTCTGCCGATAAGCAGTTGGGATATTTCTTCTGTCTGGCAGACAGAAATGGTGAAATTAACATCGATACCTTTGTAAACAAGGTTGCCTTCTATCTATGGAATGATGTATTCAAGGATTATGCCGAGGACGGTTCACCTTTGTTGAAGTACAAGAAAAACGAAGAGGACAAAAGTGAGTCTGACCTGACATTCCCAGACTTCTTTGACCAGAGTGGCGAGATCGACAAGAATGTCGTGAAGCAGTTCATTGAGAAAGTTATGAAGGAAGACGATATGGATAAGCCTGCTGAATAATGCACATAATCTTTGAAGAACACCAATACAAGGCATCTGACGTTCTTGATGTACTGAAGGAGATTTCGTCTCTGGAGGATGTTGAAAAGAAGATTAGCGTCAGTTATGTGGGGTATTTCTACAACCCTACAATAAAGGATTGTGTGTTCATCCTGCCAAAGGTATTGCTTACTGATAAAAAGATAATAGACGAGAATGGTAAAGAAAGGTTGATAGAGATATTGGCTAATGTGCCAAGCAAGGATGGCAGGGATTTTATTGCTCCTGAGGACATAATTACTCCAGCTGGTCAGGAGTCATGTTTGCCAAAGGAATACAGGAAATTTCTCTATGAGTTCTCAGTATGGGTGTATAGAGCCCTGAATGTGTACAGACAGCAGAACCCAACGAGCAAGGCTATATACTACAAGAAACTGCCACAAGAAGGCAGAGGTCGCAAGAGGCATGCTGAAACATATCTGGATATTGTATTGTCATTGATAAGGTTTAATCGTGAGAACCAGAACTTCTTCCTCACAATAGTGAAGAACATCCACAAGGGCTTCAACAAAATTAACTGGGCAAAGACAATAACCAAGACTCCGTCAGTAATTCAAGATGATGATGTGATGTATCTGCATCCTATAAACAAGAAGAGAATGCAGAACTTTGATGAGGAGTTGTTTGTGATATTCTTCTCCATCCTGAACTATCTTAATGAAACCTATGGCTTCAGGAGTCCTATAAACTTGCAGTATGACCTGATAAAGAGCAAGCAATTTAAGACCTATCTGCAAGGAAGAGGAAAACAAAGGTTAAAGCAGATAAAATACAAGTATTTCTCGGACAAAGCTATGCAGTTGTGGGATATTTGCTATGCTTTCTTTGATACTGCTTATAAGTTGAATATTAATGCCGAGCAGAAGGAATATCTATTGGCTAAGAAGTTCAATATTGTCTTTGAGGCGATGATTGACGAGTTGATAGGCGAAAAGGATATTCCAAAGGGCCTGAAAGAGCAAGACGATGGTAAGAGAGTAGACCATATGTACACCTATTATGGCCTAACGAATAGTAATGACCAGAAAGATGAGATATACTATATAGGTGACTCCAAATATTACAAAGCGAATCACTCTCTGGGCAAGGAGTCCATATACAAACAGTACACCTATGCCAGAAATGTCATACAATGGAATATTGATCTCTTCGTAAACCAAGACCAAAGCGGATGGACAGATGAAGAGAAAAAAGATTATGAGGAGGATAAAGACAAATATAAGAATATAAGACTGAGGGATGATGTAAAAGATTCCTTAACTGAGGGATACAACATAATTCCAAACTTTTTCATATCTGCTTTTGTGGATGAGAAACGTAACTATATCAAAGAAGAGAATATAGTGCCACATGAGCAGAACCAAACGCACATTGCTTTTCAATTCAAAGATAGGCTGTTTGATAGAGACACCTTGATATTGTCGCACTATGATGTAAACTTCCTATATGTACTCTACCTCTATGCAAGAAACAAATCAAGCGAGAAAGTTGCTTGGAAAAAGGAGGTTAGAAAGATTTTCCGTGATGAAATAAGGAAGGTACTGCAAAACAAGTTTGATTTCTTTGCCATGAAGAGCAAGGGTAATGTAGTAGCAGGTGAGCAGTTTATCAAAGATAACTTTAAAGAACTGCAAGGCAAGTTGCTTAGACCTTATGCTGACAAGGCTATATATACTCTTGCTTTAGAAAAGCATGAAGGCGAGAATCCGAAGGACTCAAAGACATATAATCTGCTGAAGGATTTCTTCGAGTTTGAGGAATTGGATAACCTTGGAGACAATCCAAAGAAAAAGCTTGATGAAAAAGTTGAGCAATTCCAAGTGCAACAGATGGATTTTGCTGTTGTAAAGGATTGGTTGCCAATATATCATTTGGAGAGGTATCGTAATTCAAAGGTTATTGTTGGCGCTTATCATGGGGATGATCAGCTGAAGTGGATATTGAAAAATCATCTCTATAATATCAGACTTGACAAAGATAGGGCAGGAGCTCAGAAAGAGAGTGAGTTAAGAGCAATAGATGCCAAGTTCTTGATATTGTATGAAGCTGAAAACGAATTCAATAATAACTATACGATTTACAAGATAAATGGAAAAGGTGGTAGGAAATTAAATAGCACCATGAAGGAGCTAAAATATCCAAGAGAGCCCAAGGGTGATTATTACTGCTACGACCTTGATGAAGAAGTTTATATAGGACAATATAATCTTAACACCATTATCTCAAGAGCAAGGATAGATAGGAGAATATCTACAGAAGGTGAACTTCTAATAATGTCTTGTGAAGAGCTGATGAAATACAAATTGTAAAGAAGCGGTATCGTGGCATTTATGCCAAGGGATGCCGCAGCAGCCTGGCACCTACCACAAAAAGTCTTCGAATTGTTTTGCGGTATTCTGATTCCTTTGTATATTTGCAGTGGAAAAATCTAAAACAAACAAGAGTATGAAGAAAATACTGATAGCTATATTCTCGTGCTTGGCATATACTGTTTCTGCACAAGAAATTATTGCAGCAGATAACGACACGACAGTATTGACAGAATATCATGATGGTCTCCTATGGGCATACAGGCACATTGGAGATTATGTAGTTGGCATGACTAACTACGAACAGAAAGATAGTTATGGGAAATACTATCAGATAGCTATCTTTATTAAAAATTTGGGAAACGAATCGACTACATTTGACCCAGAGGGAATAACTTCAGACTTATACCGAAAATCTGGTGATACACTTGCATTAGAAGTATATACATATGATGAGTATATGCGGAAAATAAAAAATGCTCAAGCGGCATCGATGCTTATACTAGGTTTCTCTTCTGGTCTAAATGCAGGCATGGCAGGTTATCAAACCACATATACCACTACATACGGAGCTGGCTATATGCCGTATACACATGTAAGTACGACTTATAATGCTAGTGCTGCAGCTGCAGCAAACATGGCTGCTACGACACAAATGCTGACACTTGGAAAATTGATGTCTGACGATCGTAATACAAAATCGCAGGGCTATTTGAAAAAAAATACGATTCATCCCAACGAAGGAATTATTGGGTATATGAATATCAGACGCAAGAAAGGACAATCAATGACGGTAAACATTCCTGTGGGAGAAAGTGTCTGTTCGTTTAATTGGGATGTATCAAAGAAAAAGAAGTAGTCAATGAAGATTCCTGATGTGGTATTACAGGAGGCCAGCGAGGCATTAGAAATGCTGGAGGGCACAATTGTTTACTTGGGCAAAATAGGCGATGGCAGAGATGTTTATCTACTTGAGCAGCCTATTGATGCAGAGACTGGTTTTCCATTCGTATACTTGTACGATGGGCAAAGTGCTATGGAAATAACAGGCTTCGAGGCTTTGGATATTATTAATGAGGTAGAAAAACGAAGTACAATGGGGACAGGTGTCCCTACTGTTCTCTATAATTGTTAATGGAATGTTAATAGATTTTTTTGCCCTCAAAAGAGTGAAAAAGTGGGTCTAGCCTACATAGTGTTATTTAACACGTTGCTATACAGCTATTTAGCATATGTAGGCTTGCCTTTCAAGCCTACATAGAGCCTACATTAGCCTACATGGAGATAATTTTCTAGAAAATATGTCAAATTCTCTAGAGAATTTCGTAAATTATCTAGAGAATTTTCTAATTATACAGCTAATATGGACGCGGGAACAGCTGTCTCAGAGCGGACAACAGCTAAAACGAAAGTGTTAACAACTGATAATATGTCAAGTAGATTTACTTTTTATGTAGGCTTAATGTAGGCTAAAAAGACAAGCCTACATATATTAAACCATTGAATACTAATTAGTTAACTGTACCAATGTAGGCTGAAGGCACTTTTTTACTCTTTTGAGGGCAAAAAAATATTTGTTACGATGGCCGGGCTGTTGTATTTCAAATTTGGAACTCAGAAGAGCGGCATCGACCAGTTTCATAACTATTTGAACGGCCAGAACTAGTCCTGCGTCATTAATTAATCCAGATAGCAATGAAGATTCCTGATGTAGTATTACAAGAGGCCAGCGAGACAATGGAAATGCTGGAGGGAACGCTTGTCTACTTAGGCAAGATAGGTGATGGCAGAGATGTATTTCTGTTTGAGCAGCCTACTGATGCAGAAACGGGGTTCCCATTCGTATACTTGTACGATGGGCAAAGTGCTATGGAAATAACAGGCTTCGATGCGTTGGATATTATCAATGAAGTAGAAAAAACAGGATCTCATTAATCCACTTTTTTCTTTCTGTTATTTTGCTATATTCCTATTAATTTGTATCTTTGCGCTCAGATATGAAACGGAAGATATATGTTGCCAGCAGCTGGCGTAACGAGTATTACCCTGAGGTGGTAGAGAAACTGAGGGAGGCAGGACACGAGGTGTACGACTTCCGCAATCCGCCATCGGGGGACCCTGGATTCAAGTGGACCAGCGTGAGCGAGGACTATATGGAATGGTCGCCTGCGCAATACCGCGACATGTTGCAGCATCCGAAGGCGGAACGACAATTCCACAACGATATCGAGGCAATGGAGGCTTGCGACACTTGCGTGTTGGTGCTACCTTGCGGCAGAAGTGCACATACGGAAGCAGGTTGGTTTGCAGGAAGAGGGAAACTAACGATTGCTTATATTCCCGAAAAACAGGAACCCGAACTGATGTACAAGCTCTTCTCGGCAGTATGCTGCTCGATAGATGAACTTCTTGATGCATTGAAGTAGCATGGACAAACTCACCGCACAACAACGCCATAAAAATATGGCGGCGATCCGAGGGAAGGACACGAAGCCGGAGCTGATTGTGCGGCGTGGCTTGTGGAGTAGGGGCTTTCGCTATAGGTTGAACCACAAACGGTTGCCTGGGCATCCAGACTTGGTGCTGAGAAAGTATAGGACATGCATCTTCGTGAATGGATGCTTTTGGCATGGACACAACGTGATGTATGATGTAAGATGTAAGACGGAAGAAATCATTGAGAGTTCGGAATGTTGCAAGATTCCGAAGACGAATCGTGAGTTCTGGGTAGCTAAGATTCGAAGAAACAAGGAACGTGACAAGGAGGAACAACGTAAACTGGCGGCAATGGGTTGGCACTGCATCACTGTGTGGGAGTGCGAACTGAAGCCGTCGAAGCGGGAAGAAACGCTGGAGTCGATTGCATTCACGCTGAACCATATATGGTTGCAAGACCATCAAGCCCGTGTTACTGCCTATCCGCAGCTGAATGAAGAGGACCATCAAATGCCAATGGCAGCAGAAGGAGATGTCGTTTGACAGGATGTTTGTTGCAATTGTCCGCAACAATTCGAAAAATTTTGAATTCGTCGGACAATTGCGATGAACAGAGCGATTTGCTGTATATCCAATCCCCACACCAAGTATTAAAGTGTGGGGATTTGGTTTTTGAACACCTTGTCAAGCAACTTGAAGTTGTTGTCGTTGATGATGGAGAAGTCTTTGGTGATATAGACATCTGCAATTTCGTAGTTGCCAACGTGGTTGAGGGCTTCATCAACATCACCCTTACTGAACTTCATGAGATTCCTCGATAGGGTGGCGAAAGTATGGCGGGCCTGGTAAAATTGGAATTTCCTTATACGAAACATCGAGAAACCCTTTATTTATGGGAGTTTCTCGATATTTTCGGTGTGTGATCCCGTTGGGATTCAAACCCAAGACCTTCAGAACCGGAATCTGACGCTCTATTCAGCTAAGCTACGGGACCAATGTTTTTTCGTTTGCGGATGCAAAGGTAAATATTTTAATTCATAATACGTCATTCGTTATCCATAATTATATTCTTTTAAGTATTGTCTATGCGCGCATAATGATAGCCAATAATCAACTTTTTCTTTCATTTTGCAAAATAATTTGGCTTTTTGCTTGCTTATTAATATAAAATTACTACCTTTGCAGGCGCAAATTGTAATTTGCAGACAATTATTAGTCAAATAGTAAATAGTCAAATAGTAAAATATATCGATGAGTCAACTGATTAAACCGATCGACTATCAGTCTCTGCTCGACGCCAAACAGACGGAGCAGGGGATTAAGATGATTAAGGAGTTTTTCCAGCAGAACCTGTCTACCGAACTGCGCCTGCGTCGCGTGACGGCTCCACTCTTCGTGCTGAAGGGACTGGGCATCAACGACGACCTGAACGGCGTGGAGCGTGCGGTGACGTTCCCCATCAAGGATTTGGGTGACGCCCGTGCTGAGGTGGTACACTCGCTGGCTAAATGGAAGCGCCTGTCGCTGGCGGAATATGCGGTGGAGCCTGGCTACGGCATCTATACCGATATGAATGCCATCCGTGCAGACGAGGAGCTGGACAACCTGCACTCGCTGTATGTAGACCAGTGGGACTGGGAGGCGGTCATCACCAAGGAGCAGCGTACCATCAGTTTCCTGAAGAATGTGGTGAATCGCATCTATGCGGCTATCCGTCGTACGGAATATCTGACCTGCGAGACCTATCCGCAGATAAAGCCCTTCCTGCCCGAGGAGATTCACTTCATACACGCTGAGGAACTGCTGCAGATGTATCCTGACAAGACGCCTAAGGAGCGTGAGGATGCCATCTGCGAGAAGTATGGCGCCGTATTTATTATAGGTATAGGTGGCAAGCTGTCGAATGGCGAGAAGCACGACGGCCGTGCACCAGACTATGATGACTGGTCGACGGTGGGCGAAAATGGTCTGCTGGGACTGAACGGTGACATTCTTATCTGGTATCCCGTGCTGGGACGCTCGTTCGAGTTGTCATCCATGGGTATCCGTGTGGACAAGGAGAGTCTGCTGCGCCAGTTGAAATTGGAGAATAAAGAGGAACGTGAGACACTATATTTCCACCAGAAACTGCTGAACGACGAGCTGCCACTCTCTATCGGTGGCGGTATCGGTCAGAGCCGTCTCTGTATGGTGCTGTTGCACAAGGGCCACATCGGCGAGATACAAGCCTCTATATGGCCTGAAGACATGCGTGAAGAGTGCAAGAAACTTGGAATGACGCTGATTTAATGCTTAATGCATAATGCTTAATTAAGCTAATTCCAGACTGAGAAGTTCCCTCAATTTCGCGATTGAGGGATTTTCTTTTTCCATCAGCTCGTACTGTTCGCGGCGCGATAGGATAGGGGCTACCTCCTCCTTGTCTGCCAGGCGCAGGCTGACGGTGATGGATTTGTTGTGCAGATAGGTCTTGAGGGTAGCAGCGATGCTGCCCTTGATCTGCTCCAGCTGGTCGTAGGCCACCTGGTTGTCTGCCGTCACCTCGACGTTGGGGAACTCGGTGATGACGGGGTTCATGTTCTTCATGCGCGTGGCGATGCCGCTCAACTTCTGTGGCATGCGGTTGCACATGAGCATCCATTGTAGTTCCAGGTCTTGCTGGGTAAAGGGATGCTCTTCGTCCTTGGCTGTCGCATTGGGGTCAGAACCATCGAGGGTGCCAGGGATGATCGTCATCTTCTTAGGCTTCGACTTCTCGAGGATGTTCTTAAACGACATGCTGACCGCCGACTTCAGCGTGGGACGCTTGGGGGTGGGGGTAGAGCTAGATGAACTAGAATCTCTAGATGATCTAGGGTCACTAGATGAACTAGAGACACTAGATTCAGTAGACACCACGCGCTCAGCAGCAGCTACCTGCGGGGCTGCTTTCTGGGGCTGAACGGTTGATGTCAGTTGCTTAAACAGGGATTTCAATCTTCTGGGCTTACGCCCACTGCCAACGGCGTCGTCAGGCTGGGTGATCTGCGCTATCTCAATCAGTGTCAGCTCCACCAGCAGACGCTTGTTGCTGGACTGGCGGTAGTTGATGTCACACTGGTTGATGAGTCGCAGCGCCTGATAAAGGAATGGTATCTGGCACTTCTGTGCCTGTTGCTGATAGCGTTCACGCTGTTGGTCGCTGACCTCCAATAAAGGCAGCGTCTGCGGGTCGCGCGCCATCAGTACGTTGCGCACATGCTTGGCGAGACCCTGTATGAGCAGACCACCATCGAAACCTTTGTTGATGACGTTGTTGAGCAGCACCATGATGTCCATCGCCTTGTTCTCCAGGGCGAGGTCAACGATGCGGAAGTAGTTGTCGGCATCCAGCACGTTGAGGTCTTCAATGACCTTCCGGTAAGTGATGTTGCCCTGACAGAACGATGCTGCCTGGTCGAAGATAGACAATGCATCGCGCATGCCACCGTCAGCCTTCTCGGCAATGACCGCCAAGGCTTCCTCCTCCACGGTGATGCCCTCCTTCTCAGCCACCTGCTTCAGGTGGTTGATGGTATCGCGCACCGTCATACGCTCGAAGTCGTAGATTTGACAACGACTCAGGATGGTGGGCAATATCTTGTGCTTCTCGGTAGTGGCCAGAATGAAAATGACGTGTGCGGGTGGCTCCTCCAGCGTCTTCAAGAAGGCGTTGAAGGCTGCAGTTGACAGCATGTGCACCTCGTCGATGATGAATACCTTGTATTTACCCACCTGCGGCGGTATGCGGGTCTGCTCCATCAGTGTCTTGATGTGTTCCACGGAGTTGTTGGATGCGGCGTCAAGCTCAAAGATGTTGAACGAGCGCTGTTCGTTGAAAGCCTGACAACTCTCACACTGTCCGCAGGCCTCACCATTGGCAGTCGGAGACATGCAGTTGATGGCCTTGGCAAAGATACGTGCACAGGTGGTCTTACCCACGCCACGCGGTCCGCAGAAGAGGTAGGCATGAGCCAGCTTGCCACTGCTGACAGCATTCTTCAGCGTGGTGGTCAGCGCCTGCTGACCTACCACCGTGTCGAACGACGTCGGGCGGTATTTTCGTGCTGATACAATGTATTCCATATTTTTTTGATAATTATGGTGCAAAGTTACGAAATAAAATTGTAACTTTGCAAACGAATAGTGAGAAAAGTATGAAAAAGATAAAATCATGGTTGCTCCGAATCTATCATGTCAAGGCGCTGAAGTATATCGTCGTGACGGTGATAGGTATTGTCCTTATAGGTTTTGTTGACGAGAACAGCGTTTGGCATCACATGATGAACAAACAGCGTATCAGTGAGTTGCAGGACGAGATAGACCGCTATACTGAACAGAATAAGAACGATCAGGCACAAATAAAGATGCTTGACAGCGATCCGAAAGCTATCAAGAAGATAGCCCGTGAGCGCTATTTCATGAAAGCTGACAATGAGGATATCTTTGTACTCAGCGATGACCCTAAAAACGGTAAAAGCATATTGAACGATGAAGCAGTTGAGTAAATGGGAGGCCTACGTGATGTTAGTGGGTGGCCTGTTGATGGTTGTCGGTGCTGGTGCCAATGTCCTGTTCTGTTCATGGGCACCTTATGTGTTTGCTCCAGGCTCCCTGTTGTTCGTTGCCATGCAGCTGCGCCAACGCTACGAGGGTAGGGACTTCACCATCCGTCGCCTGCGCCGCATCCAGATAATCAGTGACGTGTTGTTTCTTGTGGCTGGTCTGTTGATGATTGCCAACCAGTCGAACTTCCTGCCGCTTGACCAGCTGAGCTATATAAAATATGTACATAACAACTGGGTGGTTGTGTTACTGGTGGCAGCAGTCCTACAGCTCTACACGAGCCACCGTATTACTAACGAATTGGAGAAAGACACCAAATAAATGCTAAATATTTGCGCAAAAGTTTAAAATTGCGCAAATATTTTTCTTTTTTCAAGATATCATCGTACTTTTGCGTTTGAATTCAGACGAAAGCTATAGCTATGAGTAAAAATATATACATGATTCTGGCCGTTGTTACGGCATTGTTAACCTCTTGCGCCAGCTCCTATAATGTGCGGGGAACGTCGTCCGTCTCTGCAATGGATGGCAGCAAGCTCTATCTGAAAGCTGTGAAGAACAACGACCTTCAGAATATCGACTCCTGTGAGGTGGTACACGGTGAGTTCCATTTTGCAGGGCTGTTGGATACTGTCCGTATGGTCAGCCTCTTTATGGATGACGAGAGCATTATGCCTTTTGTCCTGGAAGAGGGTGAGATTGTGATTCGTATTGAGAATGCCGTACAGAGCGTTAGCGGAACTCCGCTGAACGACACGCTGTATGTATTCGTCGACAAGCATAACCAGTTGTCTAACCGCATGGCTGAGCTCTCTCATCGCCAGAGCCAGATGTTGTTAGATGGTATTGATGAGGAACAGATTAATCGTCAGCTATCAGCCGAGGCCGACGAGATTGCGTTAGAGGAAGATCAGTTGGTCACTAAGTTTATCTGTGACAACTTTGACAACGTATTGGGTCCTGGCATCTTTATGATGATTACCAGCCAGTACCGCTATCCTGTCCTGACTCCCCAGATAGAGGAGATTATGTCGAAGGCTACCGATCATTTCAAGAACGACCCCTATGTGCGTGACTATTATCAGACCGCTCAGGAGAATGAGGCACGCATGAACGGCACCAAGGATATGGAAGATGTTGCGGCACCATTGCCAGACTCTACTGCCGTACAGCCTGCTGCTCCACTGACCAATGTGCCACAGCCATGAAGATACTGATTAAGGGAGGACATATCGTTAACGAGGGCCGTGTTACTGACGGTAACATCGTCATTGAAGACGGCAACATCATCGAGATAAGCAAACAACAACCCGAAGCATCATTCGACGAAACGATAGATGCCTCGGGTTGCTACGTATTGCCAGGTGTCATCGACGACCACGTACACTTCCGTGAGCCAGGACTGACGGAAAAGGCAGACATCGATACGGAGAGCCGTGCGGCAGCTGCCGGTGGCGTCACCAGCTACTTCGATATGCCTAACTGCAATCCGCAGACCACCACGCTGGAGGCTTTGGAAGAGAAACAAGCACTGGCTCGTGAGAAGAGCCATGTCAACTATGCCTTCTTCTATGGTGCCACCAACGACAATGTCGATACCTTCAGCCAGCTCGACGCTACCAGCATCCCTGGCATCAAGCTCTTTATGGGTTCGTCGACGGGAAACATGCTTGTTGACCGCCAAGAGGTCTTGGAGCGTATCTTCAAGAGTTGCAAGCTGCCCTTGATGGCGCATTGTGAAGATACGGACATCATCAATCGCAACATGGCTAGTGCCAAGGATGCGTGGGGCGAAGATCCTCCCGTCAGTTTGCATGCGATGATTCGTTCAGAGGAGGCTTGTCTGGAATCTACCCGCAAGGCTATTGCCTTAGCTAATAAATATGGTACGCGCCTGCACGTGGCACATATCTCTACTGCAGAAGAGCTGGAGCTCTTTACCTCATGTCGCGATTCCGTCGCGACAAAAATAACCGCCGAAGCCTGCGTAGGCCACCTGTTCTTCACTCAGCTCGACCACGAACGTCTGGGTGCTCGTATCAAGGTGAACCCTGCTATCAAGACACCTGTCGACCAGTTCATGCTGCGTGAGGCACTCACCGACGGACGCATCAGCGTTGTCGCCACAGACCACGCACCGCATCTGCTCAGTCAGAAAGAGGGTGGGTGTGCTAAGGCTGCCTCAGGCATGCCGATGATTCAGTTCTCGCTGGTTACCATGCTTGAACTCGTGGATGAGGGCGTGCTGACCATTCAGCGACTTGTTGAACTGATGTGTCATAATCCTGCTCGTCTGTTTGGCGTCCAGCAGCGTGGCTTCCTGCGTCCAGGCTATCGTGCAGATATCACCATCGTACGTCCTAAGAGCCCGTGGACAGTCACCAGCGACTGCATCCTCAGCAAGTGTGGATGGAGTCCGATGGAGGGTCACCAGTATCAGTGGCGCGTAGAGCGTACGTTGTGTAATGGTCAAACCGTTTATGCAAATGGCCAGGTCTCTGCCAGTGTTCGTGGCGAGGCTATCACTTTCTCCCACTCATGATTATCGACTACGACATCCACCAACTGACGCCCTACATCAACTGGGACTACTTCTTTTACGCCTGGGGCATGCACAACAAGCCCCTGAACGAGCGACAGAAGTTGCAGGAGGAGGCCGTGTCCGTCTTGTCCGACTTGGAAGGCAAATATAGGGTTCATGCGCTGTTCTTGTTGATGGATGCCCATAGCGAAGGTGACGACATCGTGTTAGCCGATGGCCGTCGTATACCATTGCTTCGTCAGCAACAGCCTGGCAGTGAGTGCCTGTGTCTGGCTGACTTCCTGCATCCTAAACACGATCGCATCGGGCTATTCGCCACTACCGTCGATATGGGACTGGAAAAAGACTTCGACAACGATACGTATCTGAAAATGATGGTACAGCTGCTGGCTGATCGGCTGGCAGAGGCTGCTGCAGAGTCCATGCACGAGGCCGTTCGTAAGACTTATTGGGGCTATGCACCCGATGAGCAACTCACCATGCAGCAATTGCATGTTGAAAAGTTTCAGGGCATCCGTCCTGCTGTAGGCTATCCGTCATTGCCCGATACCAGTCTGAACTTCGTGCTCAACGAGGTGCTCGACTTTCACCAGATAGGCATTCGACTGACAGAGAGTGGAGCCATGAAACCTCACGCCAGTGTGTCTGGCTTGATGTTGGCCCATCCGGAGGCACATTATTTCTCGTTGGGTACCATTGGAGAAGATCAGCTACAGGACTATGCCTGTCGTCGTGGCCTCCCTGTCGAGGTGATACGTAAATTCCTAACCTCTAATCTCTAAACCTATGATTCTTCGTTTCGCCATACCATTCTTCATCACAGTGGGGTTCGTCATCGTTCCCCTTCTGTTGTTCCTACTCTGTCGCAAGTTCCTGCCTAATAAGCGCTATGGAACGGTGCTCGGCATCCTGCTGGCTGCGATAGAAATATCTCTGGTGGCTTATGGCATGACGGCAGGCTTCCGCCCGTTGGTGGTACGCCAGGTGGAATTTGCCAGCGCTGACCTGCCAGCCGCTTTTGATGGCTACCGTATCGTACAGTTCTCTGATGCACATGTGGGGAGTATGACTGGCTCGCGACAGGAAATGGTGCAGCAACTCATTGACAGTGTCAATGCGCAGCATCCAGACATGATTGTTTTCACAGGCGACATGCAGAACATCACCCCCGATGAACTGATACCTTCTATGCTTTATTTCCGTCAGCTTCTGGCTTATGATGGCGTCTATGCCGTATTAGGTAACCATGACTATGCCGTCTATCAGAACTGTGACGATACAGAAAAAGCCAACAACTGTCTGCTGACGAAGGATATTATTCGCAAGATGGGTTTCGACTTGCTACTCAACGAACATCGCATCATCCATCGTGATTCCGACAGCATCGTTGTGGCAGGTATGGAGAACTGGGGTGTTGCCGAACGCGCGCCAAAGGAGGGCGATGTGAAGAAGACACTCACTCACCCCTCACCCCTCACCTCTCACCTCTATACCATCATGCTCCAGCACGACCCAACCTGCTGGCGTGAGAAAATTCTCCCGGAATGTAATGCCCAGCTGACGCTGAGCGGTCATACGCATGGTGGACAGTTCTCGCTCTTCGGCTGGTCTCCTGTGGCGCTTACTTATGATGAGTGGCAAGGAATGACTTATGAGGGGGACCGTGCCCTCTATGTGTCTACAGGTGCTGGCTCGCTTATCCCTTTCCGTCTGAATCAACCCAGAGAAATAGTAGTAATCACACTTAGAAAGAAATGAAATACTTGTATTACATCTATCAGTTGTTCGTTGCACTGCCCGTCACAGTGCTCATCACCATTATTACCGCCATTGAGGTGGGAGTAGGCTGCGCTATTGGCGACGGCCACTTCTGGGGCTACTATCCAGGACGTTGGTGGGCACGTGTCATTACGCGCGTGTTCCTATTACCTGTTAAGGTGGAGGGTCATGAACATCTGGAGCCTAACCAGTCGTATGTTTTTGTGGCCAACCACCAAGGTGCTTTCGACATATTCCTCGTCTATGGCTTCTTGGGGCGCAACTTCAAATGGATGATGAAGTACCAGCTGAACAAGATTCCGTTCGTGGGCTATGCCTGTCGCAAGTCTCACCAGATCTTTGTCGACAAGCGCGGAGTAGGGAAGGTGCGTCAGACTTATGAGGCTGCTCGCCATATTTTGGAAACAGGTAACTGCTCTGTTGTTGTCTTCCCAGAAGGCGCTCGTTCATTTACGGGTCACATGGGTGCCTTCAAGAAAGGTGCCTTCGCACTGGCTGACGAACTCCAGCTGCCCGTCGTTCCACTGACCATCAATGGCTCGTTCGATGTCATGCCTCGCATGAAGGATTGGCACTTTGCCACGTGGCACCCTCTGTCGCTGACCATCCATCAGCCTGTCTATCCGATAGGGCAGGGGACACAGAATATACAGGCTACCATGAATCAAGCATACGACAGTGTGATGTCTGCACTCGATCCACAGTATCAAGGTTTCGTGGAAAATCCTGATCAGTGATTTGTTAAAGAATGTTTTCGAATTCGGAAGCGTCTTTACAATATGCCTAATATGCCCTCTAAATGTGAGGGCATATTTGTTTTGTGTAACTATTGAGCGATATCGTAAAGTTTTTGTTACATAAAATAAAGTGGGTAGTTGTATAATTTTGTATCTTTGCAGCGCATATTAACCAAACAAATTGAAAAATTTTTTATTTTTATATTAACCTAATTATTAACTGTTAAACAAAAGTATGTGGAATTTTAAGTCACTACAAAAACATGTAGTTTTGTTGTTCCTGTTCTGTACGATTCCGTTTGGAATGACTTTCGCACAGAGCACGGTTCAGGGAACTGTGAATGACGAGTTAGGTGAACCGATTATCGGTGCCTCCGTCAAAGTGCAAGGAACCAACGATGGTGCGATTACCGATTTGAACGGTAATTTCTCCGTTAAGGCTTCCTCTAACGCAACACTCACCATTTCGTATGTGGGTTATCTCACTCAGCACGTGAAGGTTGCAGGTAAAACAAACATCACTGTAGTTCTGAAAGAAGATGCTCAGATGCTGAACGATGTGGTGGTTATTGGTTATGGTACTATGAAAAAGAGCGACATCACGGGTTCGGTGGTTTCTGTAAACACCGAGGACATGATGAAGCGCGCTCCTGTTAATGTAGCTCAGGGTCTGCAAGGTGCTGCTCCTGGTGTGATCGTTACCATGCAGGACGGCTCTCCTGATTCTAGGGCACAGGTTCGTATTCGTGGTGTCGCCACTATTAACGGTAACGCCTCTCCTCTGTATGTTGTAGACGGTGTACAGGTTGGTACTGACGCTAGCTTCGTAGCTCCTGGTGACATCGAGTCTATCGACGTGCTGAAGGATGCTTCTGCTACGGCCATCTACGGTTCTGCAGGTGCTAACGGTGTTATCATGATTACCACCAAGCATGGCCAGAAGGGTAATTCTTATATTAATATTACTGCTGACTGGGGTCTTCAGACACTGGGCTCTACACTTGATGTATGCAGTGGCGACCAGTATGCTGCTAACCTTCGTCAGGCTCGTATCAACGACGGCCAGGTAGACGCTGCAACAGGTAAGGCTCTTATGTGGAACCCTGTTTGGAACGAAGAGTATGATGGCAAGCGTAACTACATCGACTGGCAGGATCAGATGACCCGCACTGCTCTGCGTCAGACCTATAACGTTTCTACTTCTGGTGGTAACGAGAAGACTCAGTACAATGCTTCTGTAGGTTATCTGCGCAACGACGGTATCGTTGTTAATACCCGCTACCAGCGTATCAACGCTCGTGCTAATGTGAAGACTGAGGTTAACAAGTATCTGGCCTTTGGCGCAGATGTTGCTTGGACTCACACCGATAACTATGGTTCAAACGTTTCTGTAGGTAACTTTGGTAACCTTTCTTCTCTGCGTGACTATGCTTTCGCATGTCCTTCTATGGACTTCATCACCAGTAACACTGTTACATACGCAGGCGTGCCCGCAGGTACCTATGTATCTCCTAATGTGGTGAACCCTGATGGCACCTATGGTGATGTCACTGGTGGTAAGAACTTCAACGATGGTTTCTGGGGAACTACCCTGGGTAACATGTATGCTAAGCAGATGGAGCTGAACGGCCGCAACCGCAGCAACCGTACACTGGCAACTGGTTACATGACCATCACTCCTATCAAGGGACTTTCTTGGAAGACTCTCGTTTCTTATGACTACACTGCAAGCTCTAACGAGAACTTCTATGGTGGCATTAAACGCGTGAACTATGTTAACGGTCAGCGTCTTGACGTTACTCAGGGTAATGGCGATGCTTACTATAACCCCTCAGAGGGTAACAACTATCGTTTCGACCTCGGCAACAGCGAGAGCCAGACCCTGGACATCCAGAATACCCTGACTTACAATTGGAAGAACGATATTCACGACTTCACTCTCATGCTTGGTAATGAGGTTTCTCGCTGGTATGGACAGTGGGTAAGTGCTTCTTCTGTCGGTTATGATTCCAAGGACGTCCGCGACCTGAGTCTGACCACTCAGGCTAACAGACGTAATGCCAGTGGTAAATTGGAGCTCGAGAGCCGCAAGATCTCTTACTTCGGCCGTGCTTCTTACAGTCTGATGGATCGCTATCTGTTGACAGCCACTATTCGTCGCGACGGTTCTTCTAACTTCGGTTCTGGTAACCGTTGGGGTACCTTCCCCTCAGTAGCTGCTGGTTGGCGTGTTTCTGAGGAAGCTTTCATGAAGAACATCTCTTGGATTGACAACTTGAAGCTCCGCTTCGGTTGGGGTCAGACTGGTAACTCTGGTGGTCCTACCGACCTGTCAGCACCTGGTTTGAATCTTGATGGCCGTTACATTTATTATAAGAACACTGATCCTATTGGTATGGGCACTGGCTCAACCAACATCAGCACTGGTTTCTACAATGTTCTGAAGGATCCCGATTTGAAGTGGGAGACTAACGAGCAGACCAACATCGGTATTGATGCTGCCTTCTTCGGTGGTCAGCTGGTTGTCGGACTGGACTACTTCGTTCGCACCTCTAAGGACCTGCTGCTCTATCGCAACATCCGTCCTTCATCAGGTTTTGAGAGAATCTACACCAACTACGGTGAGATCCAGAACAAGGGTCTTGAGTTCAGCATCGCTTACAACAAGCGCATCAACAAGGACCTGAGCATCAACGCTACTCTGACTGGTTCTACTCTGAAGAACGAGGTTAAGAAGATGGGTGATCCTATCTACAACACTAACTCTGACTCATCAAGCAACGCTAATCCTACTGGCGACGGTTCTAACACTGGTGCCGTAGGTTCTGCCGACGGTTATCACTGGGGTAACCACTCTATCTGTAAGGAAGGTGAGGCTGTAGGTTCATTCTATGGCTATCGTGTAGAAGGCATCATTACTGATGCAGACATGCTGGCACGTGCTAAGGCTCAGGGTCAGGATAAGGCTCAGCTGGGTGACTACCTGTTCAAGGACCTCAACGGTGACGGTACCCTCAACGAGCAGGATATGGATATCCTCGGCCATGGCTTCCCCACACTGAACTATGGTATCACTTTGGGTGCTAACTACAAGAACTGGGATTTCACCATGCAGATGCACGGTGTATTTGGTCAGGATATCTACTCTTACTCAGCAATGCGTCTGACTAACATGTTCTCTTCTGACGATGGTACATCTCCAAACATCCTTTCTGAGGCTGCTTCTAACGCATGGTCACCCAGCAATCCTGGTGGCTCTGAGGCTCGTCTGTCATTGCTTGATCCTAACTACAACATGCGCGCCAGCGATGCATGGGTTAAGAACGGTGACTTCCTGAAGATTTCTAACATTCAGATTGGTTACACTCTCCCCCGCGAGATTGCTAAGAAGTGCATGATTCAGAGTGCTCGCATCTATCTGGCTGTCCAGAACGTTTGCTGCATCTCTGGTTACAACAAGTATGGAGATCCTGAGTGTGGTCAGGGTTCAGTTCTCTACACTGGTCTTGACACTGGTCGTTACCCAATGCCACGTACCTACTCTTGTGGTATTAACGTAACCTTCTAATGAAGATAAATAATAGTAATTTAGTGAAGAAAACAGATATGAAAACAAAATATTTCATTTTCGGTGCAGCATTGTGCGGTGCAATGGGCTTAGGCCTTACTTCCTGCGACAACGATAAGTTCCTCGACGTCACACATTACTCCATGCTTTCGGAGGAAGCGCAGTTCGAGAGTGATGCTAACGCCATCAAGGTAATGACTGGTTGCTATGACCAGCTCCTTCCCCGTACGAATGACGACCCATATAAGTATTGGATTTTTAACGGATGCCACCCCACAATGGACTCACAGGCCTCTGGTTGGGATAAGGACTTCATGACCCAGAACTGGACTTCTACTCAGGCTCAGCTGAAGACTTTCTGGAGCCAGTCTTACACTTGTGCTTCTCGTTGTAATGACTTCCTGGCTGGTCTGGAGAAAGCTACCACCATCTCTGCTGATGTGAAGAAGCATCTGAAGGGTGAGGCAATGGCACTCCGTGGCTTTGAGTTCTTCGGCTTGGCTAACACGTTTGGCCGTGTTCCCTTGTTGATTACTGGTGAAACCTATCTGACTAACCCCACCAAGCCCAAGGCAAGCTCTTTCGAAGAGATGTGGGACTTTGTGATTAAGGATTTCAAGGAGGCTGCTGAGCTGCTCGACTGGAAACCTTTCCAGAATCAGTATGGCCGTTGCACCAAGGGTATGGCTCTCACTTTCCTGGGCGATGCCTACATGTGGAAGGCATATACCTGTCCCGAAAAGAAAGCTGAGTGCTACCAGAAGGCATACGATGCTTTCCAGGAGGTTATCAATAGTGGCGAGTATGAGTTGAGTCCCTCTTTCACCGCTCTGTACGATGCTACTGAGGCATGGCCTAAGGAGTGCATCTGGCAGGTTCTGCTGAACACTGGTGACAACTATGGCTCATGGGATGCTTCTCAGACTGCCAATGCTAAGGGTTGGACAGGTTTCTACTTTGGTCCTACATCTAACGGTGCCTGGGGTACTTATCAGATGTCTTGGGAGCTGTATGACAGTTTTGAGAACTATCTTGGCACAAACGTTTTCGACAAGCGTCGTGATGGTTCAATGGTTACCGCTACTGTTCCTTACGAGATGTGGAAAGAACATCCTACATGGGAGCAGCGCGTAAAGCCTTCTGACAAATGGATTGAAGCCAATAAGAGCCACCTGCGCGGCTATGTGAACAAGGGTACTGATGAGGCTCCTGACTACCAGTTTGACCAGGCTGCCTATGATGCCTATGCAATCACTGCTGAGGGCGACAACGGTATCTATGACCCCAAGCACCCCATTGGCTTCAACCCCTTCAACCAGGAGTTCGTAGGCTGGTGTGGTTACCACTGGGCTTCTAATGACCCCGCTCCTACAGTTTGGTCTACCAAGCACTGGCGTAACGGTCGTGGTTGCGACTGGTCAACAGGTAACCTCTGGTTGCCCGACCACATCTACTTCAAGCGTTATGCTAACGTTCTGCTCGATATGGCAGAGTGCTGCTTCAACCTTGGTAAGGATGCTGAGGGTTGGTCATACGTCCAGCAGATTCGTGAGCGTGCCTTCGGTAACCTCGAGGTTGGTAAGAATCTGGACAGCCACATTGATTACTTCCAGAAGATAGCTGACTTCTATGGTGACCAGGGTCATGGTGATGCTGTTGATCTGTGGACTATCCCTGATCCCAATATTCCTGAAAGAAAGGAATATCACTATCCATTCGCATTCAATACGGCAACTGTAACAGTTCCCGATGCTCAGACCTACTATGCAGGTGTTAAGGCTGCCAAGGGTTATCAGTCTCCAGTTTGGAAGGTTGCTATCAACGAGGAGCGTCGTAAGGAGTTCTCTGCTGAGCCTTACCTGCGTTCAGATATGCACAAGTCTGGCTTCTTGGAGGATCACGTGAACACAGTTTATCCTAAGAACACTCTGCCAACTAAGGGCCCAGAGGTCATCAAGGAGTGGCGCACTGCTCGCAACTTCGACTTCAAGATGGAGAAGATGTTCATGCCAATTCCTGAGAACGAGATTCTGATGAATCCGGACTGCAAACAGAACGACGGATACTAATCACCTGAACCTTTATATTATTCAAGGATGCTGCATCATTTTGGTGCAGCATCTTTTTGTTATTTTCTTTGCTATTTGCACAATTTTTTGTAACTTTGCCCGATAATTGGAAACTCATGAAAGATATGACTGCATTGTCTAAATACTGGGAACATATCACGGTGGCCTTTTTGGCTATCGTCGTATTCTGTTACTGGCTGTTCCTATATCCTTTTATCCCTGTGACAAGGGAAATGTCAGTGTTGTTCTTGTGGAACACTGACTATCTCATGGAGCGACTGGCTGTCCCCGGAGGACTGGCTCAGTATCTGGGTGAGGGCATTGCACAGTTTTTTATGAATCCCTTTAATGCTGCACTGGTCTATGCCGTTATTTTCGTAATAGCACAGCAGTTGACGTCCTGTCTGTTGCGGCAGTTCTTTCCTGCCATCAAGAGTATGGTGCGTTTCCCGCTTTCGCTGGTTTCCCCCTGTATTTTGTGGTATTTGGCTATGCTGCCTGATGTGCCGCTGACCCCAACGTTGGCCACACTATTGGTGATGGTTGTAGGTCGTGGATTGATGACAGTCACGTCTAAGCGCTTGCGACTGGTAGTGCTTTGTCTGTTGATTCCCGTCATGTATTGGCTGACGGGTCCTTTGGCTGCACTACTTGTACTCTGTAGCATCCGATGGATACCTCTTACCGTTACCTTGTTTGCTGCAAGTCTGATAGGCAGTTCTTATGTAACGCCTTATCCACTGGAGCAAATTGCCAAGGGTATCGACTACAGGTGGAGTGACACCAAGAAGCTGGGTACTTACGAAGAGATGGAATGTGACATGCTGATGCGCCAGCATGCATGGAATAAAATTCTGCAAAAGTTCAAGTCTCCCGAATCTCCTGTTGTGAGGAGTGTCTATTTGTATGCCTGCCATCAGACTGGACAGGTGGGCTATAATGAATTTATGGCGCGAATAGCTCCTCCTGTAGCGAATTATGATAGCGAGCCCTCAGCCTTCTGTATAGGTGACCTACACTTCGTAGTTAATTTTGGGACTCTGTCGTCAGCCTTTATAGTCAGCGACCTAGCATTGATGATTGATTGGGAAAATATCGCCCAGCGTGCTGCTTTTGAGGCAATGGAGTACATTCCGAACTATAACAAAAGCGCCAGAGCGCTGAGGACGCTGACAGAGCTCTGCATTATTACCGAACAATATGACGTGGCTCGCAAATATCTGTCCATCCTGGATGAGACGACCTTTTATCGTGGCTGGGCCAAAAAAATGCGTGCGCTGGTCGATAATCCCAAGTTGATAGAACAATATCCTTTCTTCCAGAAATCACGCGAATCGTATAAGAAGACGGAAGATATATTCTTTATCTAAGTGCTCTATGAAACAGCTGTCATTACATATCGCCCTGTTATCCCTGTCGCTCCTGATGCTTGTGGGATGTAAGTCCACGCCTGAGAATGTGACACAGAACGACGCCCTGCCCAATATCTATCCAGACTATATCGGTGTTACGATTCCTGTAGGTATCGCACCGCTGAATTTCTCGATGACTGATGACGAGGTGGAGACAATCGATGTAGAGGTGAAAGGCTCGAAGGGTGGGGCAGTGCATGCCGATGGTGCCTATGCTGACTTCGATATCGACGAGTGGCATCAGTTGCTGAAGACCAACAAGGGTGGCAAGTTGTCAGTTACCGTCTGTGCTGAGAAAAACGGTCAGTGGACTCAGTATCGCTGCTTTGAAATCATGGTGAGCAATGAGGAACTTGACGAGTGGGGCATTACTTATCGTCGCATTCCACCCAGCTACGAGATTTACAGCAAGATGGGGCTCTTCCAGCGCGACCTCTCTACCTTCGACGAAACGGCACTGATAGAGAATACGCAGGTGCCCGACCAGTGCATCAACTGCCATACCGCCAACCGCACCAATCCCGACCAGTATGTCTATCATGTGCGTGGAGCCCATGGTGCTACGGTGATTCATCGTAACGGCATAGACGAGGTGCTCATTGCAAAGAACGACTCGCTGGGTGGTTCGATGGTATATCCTTATTGGCATCCCGATGGTCGATACTGCGCCTTTTCCACCAATAAGACCACGCAGATGTTCCATACTGCAAACAATAAGCGCATTGAGGTCTACGACAGTATGTCCGACGTCTTCATCTACGATACGGAGACCCATACCATTCTGAAGGATACGCTAACCATGAAACTGCTGTGGGCAGAGAATACGCCCGTTTTCTCGCCTGATGGACGGTGGCTCTATTTCACTACTGCCCAGCGCCAGCTCTATCCCACCTATTACGACAAAGAGAAATACAGCCTCTGTCGTGTCAGTTTTGATGCCCAAACAGGTCGTTTGGGACAACAGGTTGATACCCTTATCAATACTGCTATGACAGGCAAGAGCGTCACCTGGCCGCGTCCTTCCTACGATGGTCGCTATCTCATGTACACCCAGCTCGACTATGGCTACTTCTCTGTCTGGCATCCAGAGGCCGACCTCTGGCTGTTAGACCTGACAACGGGCGAGACGCGTCCTATGGATGAGGTCAACAGCGAGAAGTCTGAGAGTTTCCACAACTGGAATAGCAACAGTCGCTGGTTCCTCTTTACCAGTCGTCGTGATGATGGACTTTATACCCGCATCTACTTCTCTATGCTGGATGCTCAGGGTCGTGCCACCAAGCCCTTTATGTTGCCTCAGCGCAATCCTAAGGATTACTACACCAAGTTGCTCTATTCGTTCAATACCCCCGACTTTACCTCACGTCCAGTCCAGTCGGATTCGCGCCTCATGAGCCGTCGTATCCTCAGCAATCAGCGTACAGCCACCCAGCTGCGATAAATAAATGATCAAGAGCAATCTTTTTTGAGTTTTTTTTCGTACCTTTGTGGCCTAATTATTAATAATATGGCAACAGTAGACGATAAGAAAGTGATTTTCTCGATGGTGGGCGTGAGCAAAACCATCCAGCAGAACCAGAAACAAGTGCTAAAGAACATCTATCTCAGCTTCTTCTATGGAGCGAAGATAGGCATCATTGGTCTGAATGGTGCAGGTAAGTCGACCCTAATGAAGATCATCGCCGGACTGGACCAGCAGTATCAGGGCAACGTGGTGTGGAGCCCTGGCTATTCGGTGGGCTATCTGCCACAGGATCCACCATTGAACGAGGAGAAAACGGTCAAGGAGAACGTCATGGAAGGTGTGCAGCATGTTTATGACGCTTTGAAAGAATACGACGACATCAACGTAAAGTTCGGACTCCCCGAATACTATGAAGACCCTGACAAGATGGACCAGCTGATGCAGCGTCAGGCAGAATTGCAGGACATCATTGATGCTACCGATGCGTGGAACATGGATTCTAAGCTGGATCGTGCCATGGCTGCCCTGAACTGTCCTCCAGGCGACTGGTCTGTCAAGACACTCTCTGGTGGTGAACGTCGTCGTGTCGCATTGTGCCGCCTGTTGTTGCAGAAACCTGATGTTTTGTTGCTCGATGAGCCTACCAACCACCTCGATGCAGAGAGCATTGACTGGCTGGAGCAGCACCTGCAGCAGTACGAGGGTACGGTAATTGCTGTCACCCACGACCGCTACTTCCTCGACGATGTAGCAGAGTGGATTCTGGAACTGGACCGTGGCGAGGGTATTCCCTGGAAGGGCAACTACTCCAGTTGGCTGGAGCAGAAGTCGCAACGACTGGCTCAGGAGGAAAAACAGGCCTCGAAGCGCCGCAAGACGCTGGAGCGCGAGTTGGAGTGGGTGAGAATGGCCCCGAAAGCCCGTCATGCCAAGGGTAAGGCCCGTCTGAACTCTTACGAGACTATGCTCAACGAGGAACAGAAACAGAAGGAAGAGAAGTTGGAAATCTTCATCCCCAACGGACCACGCTTAGGTAACAAAGTCATTGAGGCTGAGCATGTGGCGAAGTCGTTCCCAGAGAAGACGCTGTTCAATGACTTGAACTTCAATCTTCCCCCCAATGGCATTGTGGGCGTCATTGGTCCCAATGGTGCTGGTAAGACCACGTTGTTCCGCCTGATTATGGGTCTTGACAAGGCTGATGCAGGCACGTTCTCTGTGGGCGAGACGGTGAAGCTGAGCTATGTCGACCAGCAACATAAGGACATCCTGCCCGACAAATCTGTCTATGAGGTGGTAAGTGGTGGTAACGAGACCATCCGCATGGGTGGAAAAGATATTAACGTACGTGCTTACCTCAGCCGTTTTAACTTCAGCGGTGCCGATCAGGAGAAGAAGTGTGGCGTACTCTCTGGTGGTGAGCGCAACCGCCTGCATCTGGCCATTGCCCTGAAGCAAGAAGGTAACGTGCTGTTGCTCGACGAGCCCACCAACGATATTGATGTCAATACGCTCCGAGCCCTTGAAGAAGGTTTGGAGGCCTTTGCTGGTTGTGCTGTTGTTATCAGCCACGACCGCTGGTTCTTGGATCGTATCTGTACACACATTCTTGCATTCGAGGGTGAGGGTAACGTCTTCTACTTTGAAGGCAACTATAGCGAGTATGAGGCTAACAAAGCCTTGCGCTTAGGACTCGACGAACCCAAGCGTGCCCGCTATCGAAAACTGATGGAAGAATAGAATGACGGATAATTGGGTAAATCCTTTATGGAGAGAGAAATACAGTAAAAAAGCGCTCTTCAAATTGTTTATTGGTCATTGGCAGTATTTCTTGCTGTCAATGACTATCTGCTTATGTGCTGCTTTTCTCTACGCCCAATTATCAACCCCCATTTATAAGATTACTGGCAAGCTGCTCCTCAAGGATGCAGACGAAAATACATACCAGCGCTATTCCAAGCGTTTTGTCTCAAACGTGATAGCGGACGGTACCATCTCTAACAGCACAGGTGCTGAGAACGAGGCAGAGATGATCTGGTCGACGCTGTTGATGAAGGACGTGGTAAAACAGCTGAAACTCTATACCGTATATAAGGAAGAGGGTAGACTGAGAAACCAGCAAGTGTATGCTACACAGCCCATTACTGTTGATTTGGATGCAAGACATCTCGATATCATGGACTCAGTAGTTTACGACGAATTCCGTTCCATTTCTCTGAAGATGATTCGCCCGAGTGAAACTGATAGCAGTTTTATCGTCAAGGGTGTTCTGACTTGTGGAAATGAGAAGGTTTGGGGCTTCTCCCGCCGTGTTAAACGCTTGCCCGCCTCGATCCCCACTCCTTATGGCACGCTGACTTTCACGCGCAATCCTGAGGGCTGTGAAATGCTTCCAGGTCGCTATTGGCAGGTGACTATCAGTCCTCCGTTCTACCATGCTCTGCTTGGTCTTCGCCATTTCGCAGCCAAACCTGCCAGGAGAAACAGGTCTGGTTGGTTTAACAGATATTACTATAAGATGTCGTCAATAGTCTATCTGGTATACGCTGATCAGAATATCAAGCGAGGAATGGATGTCATCAGACAGATTGCCATCAGCTACAATCATCAGGCTAATGCCGACAAGGACGAGAAAGCTAAGTGTGTAGAGACATTTATCGACCAGCGACTGGCTACGCTCAGTAAGGAACTGAGTGCTGCTGACCTTGATATTGTAGGTATTAAGCAGGAAGAGGGACTGACCTCGCTCAGGGATGCCGCCAGTGCGTTGAGAGAGTCTGATAGCTATTCTGTAAAACAGATAGAGGCAGCTACCCAAGCCATGATTATTGACGATTTGAATACGTATGTTACCAATCCAGCTCATAGCAACACACTTATCCCGTCGAGCATTGGACTGAAAGATGTTGCCTCGATACGTCTCATTGCCAAGTACAATGATCTGGTGTTGCAACGTAACCGCCTGTTGCAGTCTTCTTCAGAGAATGCTGTGCAGGTGAAGTTGCTGAATTCCAGCATCGCAGACATGCGTGCCTCTATTCTGACGGCCCTCAAGCAGGCCAAACAATCCGTTGACATCGTTAGTGAGAGCATGCAGTCGCAGTATTCCCACTATCAAGGACGAGTGTCGAATATCCCAACAGCAGAGCACGCTTTGAAAGAAGCTGGTCGTGAACAGCGTGTGAAGGCGTGGTTGTATCGCCTACTACTCCAGCGCCGAGAAGAGAATAGCATTGTTCAGTCATCGACAGCTGACAAGGGTCGACTCATTGATGAGCCTCAATGTGACGAACGCATCAGACCTAAATTATGGGTCATCTATAGTGTGGGTTTTGGAACAGGACTGGCCGTCCCTTATATCATACTGATTGCGATGGGACTGATGCGCTATCGTTTGAAAGACCTTGAAGAACTACACCATCTGACAGATCTACCCATCATTGCTGCCGTTCCGATGGCCAGCGAGGCTGAGAAAGGAAAGGCAGGCATCGTGGTACACTACGGCACGAATACCCCTATTGACGAGGTATATCGTATGATGCGCACCAATCTCTTCTTTATGATGCAGGAGAATAGTCATATTATCCTCTTTACTTCGTCCACCTCTGGTGAGGGTAAGTCGTTCAGTTCTTCTAATCTCGCAGTGAGCTATGCCTTGCTGGGAAAGAAAGTGATCCTGTGCGGACTGGATATCAGAAAGCCTGCGGTAGGTCGCCAGTTTGGCTTGCCAGAGCGGAATAAGGGAATATCAATATTGTTAGCCAAAGATGTCGTGACCAAGGAAGACGTTGAAAGTCAGGTGCTGCCATCGGGTGTCGACGAACATCTTGACCTACTCTTGGCAGGTTCTATTCCTCCCAATCCTACTGAGCTGTTGGCACGTGACACCATGCGGCAAATACTTGAAATCCTGAAGGATAGCTACGATTATGTGATTCTTGACACAGCACCAGTAGGCCTTGTTACCGACACGTTGCAAATCAGCAAATTAGTCGACGCCACAGTTTTCGTATGTCGCGCCAACTACACTCCCAAATACGCCATTGCCGAGTTTAACGTATTGGTTGAGGAAAAGAAGATGAACAATCCCTGCGTTGTCCTGAATGGTTGTCGCCTGGAGGATTTGAAGAATGGAGGGATTATTGAAAACAGATACTAAATCTTTGGATACTTGCGTGTCCATCCGTCCCAGCGCAGACGCATGACGCCAAAGAATGCCTCGCCAAAGATGCCACCCGACATCTTGCTGACACCCTCGCGACGATTGACGAAGATGACGGGTACCTCCTTGATCTTAAAGCCAATTTTGTAGGCAGTGAACTTCATCTCAATCTGGAAGCCATAGCCCTTGAAGCGAATCTTGTCGAGCTCGATGGTCTGCAGCACGCGACGCTTGTAGCACTTGAAACCAGCGGTGGTGTCGTGAACTTGGAAACCTGTCACGATACGCACATATTTCGAGGCAAAGTACGACATCAAAACGCGACCAATAGGCCAGTTGACGACATTGACACCACTGACATATCGTGAACCGATAGCTACGTCGTAGCCTTCATCGGCACAAGCTGAGTAGAGGCGTGGCAGGTCGTTAGGATCATGGCTGAAGTCGGCATCCATCTCGAAGATGTAGCCGTAGTCACGCTCCAGCGCCCACTTGAAACCAGCGATATAGGCCGTTCCCAAGCCCAGCTTGCCCGTACGCTCCACCAGGAACAGACGGTCGCTGAACTCCTCCTGAGCCATCATACCCTTCACGATAGCTGCCGTACCATCGGGAGAACCGTCGTCGATAATCAGAATATGAAAACACTTCTCCAAGCCGAATACGGCACGGATAATCTTCTCGATGTTCTCCTTCTCATTATAGGTCGGAATGATGACTATGCTGTCGCTTGTATGCATGGTTGCGTTTAATTTTGTTGCAAAGATACAACATTCTGTTTAAAAGCTATCGTCCTTTAACTCCCTTTAACTCCTTTAACTCCTTTAACTCCCCATTTCTTTGTATCTTTGCAACGAAATTGGTATGACGATACAAGAATTACTGAAGAAATACGCCTTGCTGCCTCAGGTGGGCGCACTGGCGAATACGTTGGGGAAAAAGTCGGTGAAGACCGTTTTCCTCGAAGGACTCATGTGCTCATCGGCGCCTATGTTGTTCGCAAGCTTGGCGTCAAAGGGGAAACCTTCGACCACGCTCTTTATCCTGCAGGATGCTGACGAGGCGGGTTATTTCTACCACGATCTGACGCAGCTTTTAGGCAAAGAGCAGGTGCTCTTCTTCCCCTCCAGCTATCGCCGTGCCATCAAGTATGCCCAGCGCGACAGTGCCAACGAGATCCTCCGCACCGAGGTGTTGGCTCGTCTATCCTCTCACCCCTCACCGCTCACCTCTCACCTCTTAATCGTCACTTACCCCGAGGCCATTGCCGAACTCGTAGTTTCTAAGAAACAGTTGGACGACCGCTCGCTGGTGCTCAGCGTCGGCGATGTCATCGATGCAGATCAGACGGCTCAGCAGTTGCGCACGCTGGGATTCCACGAAGTCGACTACGTCTATGAGCCTGGCCAGTTTGCCCTTCGCGGTAGCATCCTCGATATCTACAGCTATAGCAGCGAGCTGCCCTTCCGCGTCGACCTCTTTGGTGACGACATCGACTCCATCCGCACTTTCGAGGTCGAGACACAGCTGTCGAAAGACAAGTGTCAGCAGGTCACTATCGTCCCTGAGTTGGTGGCTGTAGAGGAGAAGATGCCCTTCCTGTCGTTCCTGCCTAAGGATACGTTGCTGGTTGTCAAGGACTTCCTGTATGTCCGCGATGCCATCGACCGCATCTACCAAGAGGGTTTCTCCGACCAAGCACTGACAGAGCGCATGGAGGGTGCTACGGAGCAGGAACAGCACGAGATTATGCAGCAGATGCGCAAGGAGTCGCAGCTCATTCGTGGCCAGCAGTTTACCAGCGAGGCCATCGAGTTCCGTCGCGTCGAGATAGGGCATCGACCGTCAGGACTGCCCGATGCCACCATCGAGTTCCATGTCTCGCCACAGCCCCAGTTCCACAAGAATTTCGACCTCCTACAGCAGTCACTGGAGCAGTATCTCGCTGATGGCTACCAGCTCTGCATCCTCGCAGACAGCAAGAAACAGCTGGAGCGTTTGCGCGACATCTTCTCGGAAAAAGGCAGTGTCTTTTTCGATTCCGTCGAAAAGACATTGCACGAAGGTTTTGCTGACAACGACCTCCGCCTCTGCGTCTTCACTGACCACCAGATATTCGACCGTTACCACAAGTACAGCCTCGCGTCCGATAAGGCACGCTCTGGAAAGGTGGCTCTGACGCTCAAGGAGATTCAGCAGTTTGAGGTGGGCGACTACGTGGTACACGTCGACCACGGCATTGGTAAGTTTGGTGGACTAGTGCGTATGCCTATTGACCAGGGGCAAGGAGCAAGGGGCAAGGAGCAACAATACCAGGAAATGATCAAGATTATGTACGAGGGTGGGGGCTCCATCTATGTCAGCATCCATTCTCTATATAAAGTATCGAAATACAAGGCGCAGGACAATGGCGAGCCACCTCGCCTGTCACACTTGGGCACAGGCCAGTGGGAGCGCATGAAGGAGCGTACCAAGGCCAAGCTGAAGGATATTGCCCGCGACCTGATCAAGTTGTATGCTGTCCGTCGCAGAGAGCTGGGCTTCGCCTTCTCTGCCGACTCGTTCATGCAGCAGGAGCTGGAGGCGTCGTTCCTCTATGAGGACACCCCTGACCAGCTGAAGGCCACCAACGATGTGAAGGCCGATATGGAGAAGGCACAGCCCATGGACCGTTTGGTCTGTGGCGACGTAGGCTTTGGTAAAACGGAGGTTGCCGTGCGTGCTGCTTTCAAGGCCGCATGCGATGGTAAGCAGGTGGCTGTGCTGGTGCCTACCACGGTGCTGGCCTATCAGCACTACCAGACCTTCACCTCCCGACTGAAGGACATGCCCGTCCGTGTGGACTACCTCTCGCGAGCCCGTAGCACCAAGCAGACCACGGCACTCCTGAAGGACTTGGCTGACGGCAAGGTAGATATTATTATAGGTACGCACAAACTCATCGGCAAGTCTGTGAAGTTCCACGACCTGGGCCTGCTCATCATCGATGAAGAGCAGAAGTTTGGCGTCTCTACCAAGGAGAAGCTACGCCAGCTGAAGACCAATGTCGACACGCTGACATTGACGGCAACGCCTATACCGCGTACCCTGCAGTTCTCGCTGATGGGTGCTCGCGACCTGAGCATCATCCAGACACCACCGCCCAACCGCTATCCCATACAGACAGAGATACACACGCTGAGTGCGGAGATTGTTGCTGACGCCATCAATTTCGAGATGTCGCGCAATGGTCAGGTGTACTTCGTCAACCCACGCATCAACGACCTGACGCGCATCCGTGAGATGATACAGAAGTACGTCCCTGATGCCCGTGTGGCAGTGGGTCACGGACAGATGAAACCAGAGGAGTTGGAGAAAATCATCTTCGACTTCCAGAACTACGACTACGACGTGCTGCTCTCTACGACCATCATCGAGAACGGCATCGACATACCCAATGCCAACACCATCATCATCAATGGTGCCCACCGCTTCGGACTCTCCGACCTGCACCAGATGCGTGGGCGTGTGGGGCGTGGCAACCGCAAGGCGTTCTGCTACCTGTTGGCGCCACCGTTGGCTGACCTCCCTCAGGAGAGTCGTCGCCGCCTGGAGGCCTTGGAGACCTTCAGCGATCTGGGCAGTGGTATCCATATCGCCATGCAAGACCTTGACATCCGTGGTGCTGGCAACCTGCTGGGTGCCGAGCAGTCCGGCTTCATTGCCGACCTGGGCTACGAGACGTATGTGAAGATTCTGCAGCAGGCGGTGGTCGAGATAAGGAATGAGAGCCTACCCCCAGCCCCTTCCAAAGGGAAGGGGGGACTCAGCGCCACAGCTCCCTCTCCTTTTGGAGAGGGGTGGGGAGAGGCTTCCCTCGACTCCGACCTTGAGCTCTACTTCCCTGACCAGTATGTGCCATCGGATTCTGAGCGCATGCTGCTCTACCGCGAGCTCGACGGCTTGCAGACTGACGAGCAGGTGGCAGCCTACCGCACTCGTCTGATAGACCGCTTCGGCCCTGTGCCCCACTGTGGCGAGGAGCTGATGCGTGTCGTTCCCCTGCGTCGCCTCGGACAGTCACTGGGCTGTGAGAAGATTGTCCTCAAGCAACAGCGCATGACGCTCTATTTCGTCACGCAGAACGACAGCCCGTTCTACCAGAGCGAGGCCTTCGGACTGCTGCTGGACTACGTGGCCCACAACCCTCGTCGCTGCCAGTTCCGCGAGGTCAACGGCAAGCGCTCCATGGTCATCGGCGACGTGCCCACCATCGAGGAAGCCGTACAGATACTGACATCAATCAATAAGAGTAACTAACTATAAACTATCAACAAGAAACATGAAAAAGAGATTCCTATTAGCATTGCTGGCCACTGTTGGCATGCTGCAGACTGCGGGTGCCGCTGAGCGCCTGACGAGTCCGAAGGGTGACATCGTGGTGGTGATCGACGTGCAGAACGGCAAGCCCACCTACGAGGTGTCCTTGGGTGGTGTACAATTCCTGAAGCCTTCACCGCTGGGACTGCTGACCAACCTGGGCGACTTTACCGAGGGACTGACGCTGGCAGGGTGTGACAGCAAGACACAGCACGACGAGTACTGGCTGAAGACCACCAAGCAGAGCCACATCAGCTACGACGCTACGGAGGCTGTATGCCGTTTCGAGAAGGATGGCAAGCGTGTCCTCGACATCCAGTTCCACATCACCGATCGCGACGTGGCCTATCGCTACAAGCTCTATCCCAAGAAGATTCGTGGTGGCGAGACGCTGGTAGCTGTCGTCAATGGCGAGGCCAGCGGTTTCGTCATGCCTGATGGCACCACCACCTTCCTATGTCCACAGTCGGGCCCGATGAATGGCTTTGCACGCACCTCTCCCTCTTACGAGACGTCCTACACCCTCGACGACCAGATGGGCAAGAACGGTTGGGGCAATGGCTTCACGTTCCCCTGTCTCTTCAAGACTCCTGCTGGCTGGTTGTTGCTTAGCGAGGCAGGCACGGATGGTGGTTATGTGGGTTGCCGACTGCTCAATGCTGGTGGTAGCAACTACAAGATTGGCTTTCCCCAGGAGGGTGAGATGAACGGCTTTGGCACCACCTCTGCCGCTGTCTCTCTGCCCTGCGAGACGCCTTGGCGCACCATCACCCTGGGCACTACGCTGGCTCCTATCGTGGAGACCACCGTTACCAACGACGTTGTCCGTCCCAAGTACCAGGCCTCTAAGGAGTATGTCTATGGCAAGGGCTCGTGGTCGTGGATTATCGGCATGGACCCCAGCTGCAACTTTGACGAACAGAAACGCTATATCGACTTCTCTGCCGCTATGGGTTGGCGCTCTGTGCTGGTCGACGCCCTCTGGGACGTGCAGATTGGCTACGAGAAGATGGCCGAGCTGGCACGCTACGGTCGTGAGCGTGGGGTAGGGCTCTTCCTGTGGTATAACAGCAACGGCTCCTGGAATGATGCTCCCCAGTCGCCCAAGGGTAAGATGGATAAGTCTGCCGCACGTCGCAAGGAGATGGCGTGGATGAAGGACAACGGCATTCTGGGCATCAAGGTCGACTTCTTCGGTGGCGACAAACAACCCATGATGCAGCTCTACGAGGATATCCTCACCGATGCCAACGAGTTTGGTCTGCAGGTGATCTTCCACGGCTGCACGCTGCCTCGCGGTTGGGAACGCATGTATCCTAACTACGTCGCCTCTGAGGCTGTCTTGGCTTCTGAGAACCTCCACTTCGGACAGGGTGCCTGCGATGCTGAGGCCTTCAACGCCTGCATCCACCCTTTCATCCGCAACACCGTGGGCTCTATGGACTTTGGCGGTTCTACGCTCAACAAGCACTACAACAAGGACAACCAGCACGGCACCACGCGCAAGACCAGCGATGTCTTCGCACTGGCTACTGCCGTTCTCTTCCAGTCCAGCGTACAGCACTTTGCCATGGCTCCCAACAACCTCGAGGATGCTCCCGCATGGGCTGTCGACTTCATGAAGCAGGTACCCACCAACTGGGACGAGACGCGCTTCATCGATGGCTATCCTGGCAAATACTGCATCATGGCACGTCGTGCAGGCACCAAGTGGTATGTCGTGGGCATCACCAGCGACGGCACACCCCTGCAGAAGAAGATAGACACCAAGGCCTTCTTCCCCAAGGGCACGAAGCCTACCGTCTATACCGATGCTGACGCTATCGTGATTTTTAATTAGCTGTTAGCAGTTGGCAGTTAGCTTTTAGCTCATTGCCATTAGCCATTAGCCAATAGCCAACTGCTAACAGCCAAAAGCTAAAAGCTATTCTGTCAATTTGTCGTTTTGAAACGACAAATTGGCAGAATTTTCATCATGGCACATACCTTGCATCATGTTGGATGAGCGCCGATAAGGCAATCAAACAAATTAACAAACATGTACAACTTAAAAATATAATTAGGAGGTAACAATTATGATGCCAATGATGAGAACAAACAGTTGGATTCCTACAGTGTTTAACGATCTCTTTGATACGGAGTTCATGCCAAAGTGCAACGCTACTGCTCCCGCTATCAATGTGAAAGAATCGGACAAGGCTTATACCGTAGAGCTCGCCGCTCCGGGTATGAAGAAGGAAGACTTCAACGTACATATCAATGACGAGGGTAACCTGGTCGTCAAGCTGGAGAGCAAGCAGGAGCATAAGGAGGAGGACAAGAACACCCGCTATCTGCGTCGCGAGTTCAACTACACCAAGTACGAGCAGACCCTCATCCTGCCTGACGACGTCAAGAAAGATGCCATCTCGGCCAAGGTAGAGCACGGCGTACTCACCGTCGAACTGCCCAAGGTTGTCGAGGAGAAGGTCAAGGTCTCTCGCCAGATTGATATCGCATAACCCGCTTTCTAAAACTTAAGAAATCTAGAGCCCCGCACGCCCCACCGCATGCAGGGCTTTTTCGTTGCTTTTTTTATCGATAACACTCCTGACATAATTACTGATGCTTGTTTATTAGGCTTATAATGCCTCCGTACCAGTCTAATATGCTACCGTATCAGGCTAACACGCATCTCTATTAGGCTGATGGAGGGTTATTACCCCTTTATTGTCAGATTTACACCTCTATATTTCGTCCACTTTTTTATTCTTATGCTAAAAAATAAGAGGTTGTAAATCAGTGTTTTATAATTTTGTACATCTATATACGTCCACTTTCTACTCCCATTGTCAGAAAGTACAACATTTTTTTAATAATTTTGCAGAAGAAAACCTAACGTCGGGTAAAATCTAACTCATAACAATAACACACTAATTAAACAAAGTATGAAGAAAAGCAGGTTTGTGATGATGTTGTTGACACTCTTCGTGTCTATGGCATCCTACGCCCAGAGTATCTCGGGTACTGTGACAGACGACCAGGGGGAGCCCGTCATTGGAGCTTCCGTCGTCGAAAAGGGTAAACCCCAGAACGGAACCATCACCGACATGGATGGTCAGTTCACTATTAATGTAAGTACGGGTACACCTATTATTATTAGTTATGTCGGCTACGTCACTCAGGAAGTGAAAGCTGCTAATGGTATGAAGGTGACCATAAAGGAAGACACACAGACACTGCAGGATGTCGTCGTCATCGGTTATGGTGTACAGAAGAAGAGCGTGGTGACCGCTTCTATTGCCAAGGTCTCTGCAGAAGACTTGGACGGTAAGACACGTCTGCGTGCTGAGGATGCCCTGAAGGGTATGGCTGCTGGTGTGCAGGTAACCTCAGCTTCTGGTCAGCCTGGTTCGAAGTCAATGATTCGTATCCGTGGTATCGGCACCATCAACAACTCTGAACCTCTTTATATTATAGACGGCATGCCTACCAACCAGGATGGTATGGAGAGCGTGAACCCCTATGATATTGAGAGTATCGAGGTGTTGAAGGACGCAGCCTCTGGTGCTATCTATGGTGCTCGTGCTGCCAATGGTGTCATTCTCGTGACTACTAAGAAGGGTAAGCTGGGCAAGGCCTCTATCAACTACAACTTCTCTTATGGCTGGCAGAGTGCGTGGAAGAAGCGCGACGTGACGGGAGCTACCGACTATGCCATCCTGCAGAACGAGCGTGCCGTACAGAAAGGTCAGGCTCCTCTGTATCCAGATCCCTTTAACTTGACAGATGCCAATGGTGATAAGATTAGTGGTTTTGGCACTAACTGGCAGGACCTGCTGTTTAACGACAATGCGCCTATCGTACAGCATGATGTAAGCATCAGCGGTGCTTCAGAGAAGGTTAACTACTACCTCTCATTGGGCTATTTCACTCAGGAGGGTATCATCGGTGGTAACTATGGACAGTCTAACTACAACCGTCTGACCATTAATTCTAACACGCAGTACAACCTGTTTGACGACTCTAAAGAGCGTACTTTCCTGAACAAGTTGGATGTAGGCGCCAACCTTTCTTACATGCGTGTACATAATACTGGTATTGATGCCAACTCTACATGGGGCTCTCCACTCGGTTCTGCCCTCTATCTAGCGCCCACGCTGCCTGTCACGCTGAACGGTGCCAAGGGTCAGGCTCTGATCGACCAGTATTCTCAGTACGACCTCTATCGCGACGCCAATGGCAATCCTTATACAGTACCAGGCTTTATTGGTTCTTACCAGGAGCAGAATAACCCCATCGCTATGATGCAGGGCAACCCCACTAAGAACTATAGCCACAAATTCAGACCCAAGTTCAGCATCGACCTGCAGCTGTGGGATGCGCTGAAATATCACTTCACATATAGCGCTGAGCTCTCTTTCTGGGGCTACGATGCTGCTACGCTGCAGAAGTACTATCTCTCAGGTAACAATAATGCCGACCACACCTCGGCAACCTCTTACAAAGGTAACAACTGCACATGGCAGGTAGAAAATACGCTGACCTACGACAAGGTCTTCGGTAAGCACACCATCGGTGTTGTTCTTGGACAGAGTGCTCTGAAGAGTAAGGGTGATGAGCTTGGTGGCTCTCACTGGAACCTTGTTAATACCAGCAAGCCCAGCATCAACTACACCACTGGTGGCGACCTGGAACTCTCTACCGATGCTGATGGTATGATTACTGGTGCCAAGAGTTTGGTAGGTGCTTGGGGTGGTCCTTATGTGGAGCATCGCCTGTCATCACTCTTTGCGCGTCTCAGCTACAACTACGACGAGCGCTATATGGCACAGTTCACCATCCGTCGTGACGGTTCAAGTCGCTTCGGTGCCAATAACAAGTATGGTACCTTCCCCTCTTTCTCACTGGGATGGAACGTGATGAACGAGAAGTTCATGGAGCAGACTCGCGACTGGCTGACCAACCTGAAGATTCGTGGTAGCTGGGGTAAGAACGGTAACGACAATATCGGCGACTTCGCCTATACAACTCTGACAACGTCTGGTGCCAGCAGCAACTACTATTTCGGACAGACTGCTTCAATGATTTATGGTTCGAAAGCAAACCGTTTAGCTAACGAAGACCTGAAGTGGGAGGAGAGTGAGCAGACCAACATCGGTCTTGACCTCGGCTTTTTCAGCAACAAGCTGACATTCTCTGTTGACTACTTTGTCAAGAAGACCAACGGTATGATTATCGAGATGCCAATCCCCAGCTACGTTGGCGAGGCTCGTCCTCTGGCTAATGTCGGTGACATGGAGAACAAGGGTATCGAGTTTGAACTCGGCTATAAGTGGAATATTGCTGACGCACAGTTCGCCATCAAGGGTAATGCCTCTTATCTGAAGAACGAGTTGAAGAATCTAGGTAATGACACGGGCTTCCTGAATTTCGGCATCAGTCAGTTCAGCGACGGCGGTACACGTGCCGAGAACGGACAGCCTTTCCCCTTCTTCTATGGCTACAAGACCAATGGTATCCTGCAGAACAAGGCTGAGGCCGATGTTTACAATGCACAGTATGGTACGACTTCTGAACCTGGTGACTTCCGTTTCGTTGACGTGAACGGTGATAACAAGATTACCTCTGACGACCGTACCAACATCGGTAACGGTGTGCCCGACTGGACATTTGGTCTGAACTTTGACGCAGCATGGAAGGGCTTCGACCTAAGCGTATTCTTCCAGGGTGTCAGTGGTGCCGACGTCTTCGATGCTACCTATCGTCAGGATGTGGCATCAGGAAACTATCCCACTTGGGTGCTCCAGCGCTGGACGGGTGAGGGTACTTCGAACACCGTTCCTACACTGGGTAAGTCAGAAAACTGGGTTTGCAGTGACATGTATATCCAGGACGGCAGCTACCTGCGTCTGAAGAATATCACGCTGGGCTATACCTTGCCCCGCCACTTCACTCAGAAGATTAACATCAGCCGTCTGCGTGTTTATGTACGTGCAGAGAACCTGTTCACCTGGACCAAGTACTGGGGCTTCGACCCGGAAATCGGTTCTGGCTCAACTTCTCTCGGTGTTGACTATGGTGTTTATCCGCAGGCTCGCACATGGACTGTCGGTTTCAACGTTTCACTCTAATAATATAAAGGAATTACAATATGAATAAGCATATTTCAATCATAGCAGGTTTCTGCGCTGCTGCCTTCGCACTGGCTTCCTGCAGCGACGATTTCTTGGAGGTGAAGAACCCGACTGGTGAGCCTCTGGAAGAATACTATACAAACGAAGAGACGCTCAACGAGGCGCTGACCTCTGCGTATGCCCCTCTTCACTGGCCCGATTGGGACAATGTTGCCTACAATGACCTGACCGTCGATGGTGAGATTATGGGCGACGACTTCTGGGTTGGTGGTAGCAGCAATACCGACAACGAACACTGGCACAAACTGTTTAACTTCGAGGGTAGTGGCACTCAGACACTTGGTACTCTCTGGGGCGACTTCTATAGCGGCATCAAGCGTTGCAATGATGCCATCAAGTATGCAGACTGGAATAGTGGTAAGCTGAGCGCTGACTTCATCGGTAAGATGGAAATGCAGGCCCGTCTGCTGCGTGTCTACTACTACAATATCTTGTGGCACTACTACGGTAACGTACCTTTCTATTTGGAGAACCTCACGCTGCCTTATACAGCTCAGCAGATGTCTGCTGACGACATCTATAACCAGCTGCTGCCCGAATTGGAAGATATCATCAACTCTAATGTGCTTCCCATGCGTTGGCCTGCTGCTGAGGCAGGACGTGTGTCGCAGGCGATGGCTTACATGCTTTATGCCGAGATGGTGATGTATCAGAACGACAGTGCACGTTATCCGACAGCCCTCAGCTATATGAAGAAGATCATTGCTGACAGCAACTATGCGCTGAACCCCAGTTTTGCAGACCTTTGGGCTGAGAGTGGTGAGTGGTGTGCTGAGAGCATCTTCGAGATTAACTATAACGACGATCAGGCTCAGCGTGACTGGGGTGCTGCTGCACTCAATGCCGGTGGTACTGTATTCCCCACACTCTGCTCTCCCAACGGTTGGGGCGGCGGTGAAGGCTGGGACGGCGGAAATGATGGCTGGGGATTCCTGCCTGTCAGAGTCGAGACCTACAACATGTATGCCGAAGGCGACCTCCGTCGTGACGTGACCATCTGGGACCTCCGTTCCTATAGCTATACCGAGCGCTATCAGGATACCCACCTCTGGCACGGCAAGTATCGTCCACAGTCAGCCAACAACAAGGACTGTCCGACATCAAAGAACTTAAACTACAACAATAACAAGCGCATCTACCGCTATGCTGAGACCCTGCTGAACGCTGCTGAACTGCTGTTGCAGACTGGTGGCAGTGCTTCTGAGGCTGCAGACTATGTGAACAAGGTACGTGCCCGTGCTGGTCTTGCTGCACTCAATGGTGTGACCATCGACGATATCTTCACAGAGCGTCATCTGGAGTTCTGCGGTGAAGGTAAGCGCTACTTCGACCTCGTACGTGCTGAAGGTATCCCTGGTGCTACACAGAAGGCCTCTACGGTTCTCGTACCTGATACCTATGGCTATCGCACCAACTCTTGGACACCTAGCAAGAAGCACATTCCTCTGTCACAGGACGAACTTGATGCAGACCCAACATTGGTTCAGAACAACTACTAATACGACCACGAATTACGCTAATTTAACGAATGAAGAATATGAACAAGATATATCAATTATTACGCGCAGGTTTCATGTGCTGTGGCATTGCCGCAGCCATGACGGCCTGTTCTCCCGACAGCTTCGATGGTGCTGACCCCAACGGCAGACCAACAATTGACGGTGTGGACTTCCAAATCAACGTTGACCAGGAGACCAACCAGATGGTGGCTTCGTACACGGCAAAAGCTGGTACATATCCTGTATGGATTCTTGATGGTACGACCTATTCTATGCTCCCCGAGGTGGGCTACAAGAACTCAGAGGCCGGCACACATACTGTTGAGCTGAAACTGGGCAACCGCAACGGCTTCAGCCAGGGTGGCGTGAAGAAAACCTATACCTTCAATGAGACGAAGATTGACTACTCGAAAGATTTCCGCCTGATAACAGGAAAGGAGTGGCGCATAGCTAATAAGGAAATAGGTCACATGGCTTGCGGCGAAGCAGGTACAGATGCTTCTGGCTGGTGGGCTGCTCAGCCCGACGACAAGAAGGCCTTCGGTGTCTATGACGACCGCATCACCTTCACTGCTGAAAACCTTAAAGGTGGCAACTATTCCTACAGTGCTGGTGCTGATGGCATGACCTATGTCAACAAAGGAACCAAATGGGGTGGCGGTGCTTCTGAGGATGTCGACGTCGCACTGGGTGACCAGACAGCTACGTGGAGCTTCGAAGAACTGGATTGGACTGACAAGGAGGGTAATACCAGCAAGCAGCGCTATATCCGTTTGTCTGCCAACACGCTGTTCCCCTATATCTCTAGCAATGCTCAGTATGCTGACCCCCTGTTCCGTGTAGAACAGCTGACTTCAAGCAAGTTAGTGCTTGTCTACGATGAGCCCGACCGCTCTATTGCCTGGCGCTTTATACTGACCAGCAAGGAGGGTGAAAAAGAATGGGAAGGCTTCGACCCCAACAGCCAGTTCAATATGTGGAAGGGTGTCACACCGACGATGGAGTTCTGGTATGCTCCAGGTTGGTCACAGATTGCCGATCCAGGCTTTGTGGATGGTGGCAACGACTATACCATCACACTGTCCGAGGCTACTACCGACCAGTGGCAGGCTCAGGTGAAGTTCCATACTGACCTCACTACCAGTGCTGCCAACAACTACGACTTCTCTGCTGTCTTCAACAGCGACAAGGACCTGAACGGAGCTACTGTGAAGCTGGTGCTCGATGGCGACGATGGCGTGTTCTATTTCACTGACCGTATCGACCTGAAGGCTGGTCAGGACTATATCTTCTGGAAGAGCGACATGCCTGGTATCGATATGAATAAGGTGATGCTGGTACTCGACTTCGGTGGTTGTCAGGCTAATACTACCGTCAATGTCTCGGGTATCGTACTGAAGAACCATGCTGACGATGATGGTACCGTACCTCCAACAGAAGGTGGCGACGATCCCGATCCTGACAAACCCACCATGGACTGGAACTACGAGAGCAGCGCTAACCTCTGGAAGGCTGTCGATGACGGCACGCTGTTTGATGCCTTTGGATACTGGTTTGCTGACAACGGCTGGGGTGAACTGCCCAATCAGCCTGTGGCTACCCATAAAGGCGATGCCTATGAGATTACCCTTCCTGAGGGCATAGGTGGTAGCCAGTGGCAGGGGCAGTTCCACATTGACACCAAACTGACAGCCAGTGCCGCTAAAAAGTATAATTTCTATCTGGTAATGGAGACGGACAAGGATTGTCCTGCAGTGACGATGAAATTTACCGATGGTGGTGACGATAACTACTTCTTTGTAGAGCAGCATGATATCACTGCTGATGAACCATTCATCCTGAAAAAGGAAGGTGTTGTGCTGAAGGAAGGCAAGGATGCCAGCGTGCTGCGTCTGTTCTTTGACTTTGGTGGTTCACCTGCTGGTACCAATGTCAAGATTAGCAAGATATACTTCGAAGAGGCTGTGTCAATGGACTATGACGATGCCGACAACCTCTGGAAGGCTGTCGATGACGGCACGCTGTTTGATGCCTTTGGATACTGGTTTGCTGACAACAGCTGGAGTGAACTGCCCACTCAGCCTGTGGCTACCCATAAAGGAGACGCCTATGAGATTACCCTTCCTGAGGGTATAGGCGGCAGCCAGTGGCAGGGTCAGTTCCACATCGACACCAAACTTACGGCAAGTGGTAGCAAGACCTACAATTTCCAGTTGGTGATGGAGACAGACAAGGATTGTCCTGCTGTGACGATGAAGTTTACCGATGGTGGTGACGACAACTACTTCTTCGTTGAGCAGCATAACATCACTGCTGATGAGCCATTCACCCTGAAGAAAATGAATGTGTCCTTGAAGGAGGGTAAGGATGCCAGCGTGCTCCGTCTGTTCTTCGACTTTGGCGGCTCTCCTGCAGGTACTAATGTGAAGATTAGCAAGATAGTCTTTAAAGAAGCCAACTAAAAGTTAATGAGTTAAAAGGTAAAAAACAATGAAAAAGATGTTTATATATTCCATGCTGATGACTTGTAGCTTGATGTTTGCAAGCTGCAACAACGACAAATACAGTTACTATGATGGTGGGGCGGCTCCTGATGCCGCCATCACCATCTCGCAAGAGGCATTCGCTGTGCCAGAAGATGGTGGCACTGTTACCGTCAATGTCACCACAACAGCCAAAGAGTGGGGTGCCTATGCTACGGATAACTTCATCAAGGTAGACTACGAGAATACCAACAGCTCCAGTGGTACCGTCACCATTACGGTGGAAGACAATCCTACTTCTTATGAGCGTACTGGTGCTGTCGTCATCATGTCTGGCAACAGCCGTAAGAGCATCGCTGTCTCTCAAGAAGCATCGATCGACTCTAATGCTCCCGAAGGATATAAGCTCGTCTGGCACGATGAGTTTAACAGCGGTTCTGAGTTGAATGCCTCCGACTGGACCCATGAGGTGCAGAACAGCGGTTGGGTGAACCACGAGTTGCAGAACTACGTCAACCACAAGACTCCCGAGGGGGCGCTGGTGACGGAGGTACGCAACGGTAAGCTGCGCATCACTGCCTTGAAGGAGAACGGCAAGGTCTATTCAGGTCGTGTCTATGCCAAGGTCCGTGAGGGTTGGACGTATGGCTATATTGAGGCCAGCATCAAACTGCCAAAGGGTAAGGGCACATGGCCTGCCTTCTGGATGATGCCTGTCAACTTCCGCTCATGGCCTGCCGATGGTGAGATAGATATCATGGAAGAGGTGGGCTATCACCCCAACTATGTGTCGTCGAGCCTGCATGCCAATGCCCACGTACATACCACTGGTACACAGGTGACCCACGAGATGCTGTGCGAGGGTGCAGAGGATGATTTCCATACCTATGCCATCCTGTGGACTGCCGACAACATTACCACCTATGTGGATGGTCAGGTACAGCTCTCTTACGACAATACGGGCAAGGGCCGTGACGACTGGCCTTATGACAATCCTTTCTACGTCATCTTCAACCTCGCATGGGGTGGCGACTGGGGTGGTTCCCAGGGTGTTGACGAGTCGGCACTTCCCACCACGATGGAGGTAGACTATGTACGTGTGTTCCAGAAGAATTAAAGAATAAATAATACATTGTTTTTGATGCTGAAAGTTCAAAGTATAATCATAACACTGATGGTCACTGCCACCGCTCAGGCCCAGCAACTGCCTAAGTATCTCGATGAGGCGGTACCTGTGGAGCAGCGTATCGACGATGCACTCAGCAGGATGACACTCGACGAGAAGATTGCCGTGATTCATGCGCAGTCGAAGTTCTCGAGTCCTGGTGTGAATCGTCTCGGTTTCCCTGACCTGTGGACTGACGACGGTCCTCATGGTGTGCGCCCTGACGTGCTCTGGGACGAGTGGGTACAGGCTGGTCAGACCAACGACTCGTGTGTGGCATTCCCTGCGCTGACCTGTCTGGCGGCTACATGGAATCCCGCTATGGCTTCGCTCTATGGCACGTCACTGGGCGAAGAGGCGCTCTATCGCAACAAGAGTGTCATTCTGGGCCCTGGTGTGAACATCAACCGCACACCACTGGGAGGTCGTAACTTCGAGTATATGGGTGAAGACCCATATCTCGCCTCGCAGATGGTGGTGCCCTATGTTCAGGGACTGCAGTCGAAAGGTGTGGCATCGTGTGTGAAGCACTATGCGCTGAATAATGATGAGGAATATCGCCATCAGGTGAATGTCATCATCAGCGACCGTGCGCTTCATGAAATCTATCTGCCTGCCTTCCGTGCTGCCGTACAGCAGGGTGGGGCATGGGCCATCATGGGTGCCTACAACCTCTATAAAGACCAACACAACTGCCATAACGATATCCTCCTGAATAAGATTCTGAAGCGCGACTGGGGCTTCGATGGTGTGGTAATCAGTGACTGGGGTGGCTGCCATAACACAGAAGAGGCTGTCACCAATGGTCTTGACCTGGAGTTCGGCACATGGACGGACGGTCTGACGATGGGACGCACCAATGCCTACGACAGCTACCACATGGCTGTGGCCTACAAGCAACTCATCCAGGAAGGAAAGTTCACCACAAAGGAACTCGACGAGAAGGTACGTCGTGTGCTACGCTTGTTCTATCGTACCACGATGAACCGCCATAAGCCCTATGGTTTCCTTTGCTCTGAGGCTCATTATGATGCAGCCAGAAAGATTGCACAAGAAGGTATTGTGCTGCTGAAGAATGAGAAGAACCTGTTGCCACTGGACAAGTCAAAGCAGCAACGCATCCTTGTCGTTGGTGAGAATGCCATCAAGATGATGACTGTGGGCGGTGGCTCATCGTCGCTGAAGGTGCAGCACGAAATTCTGCCCCTCGATGGTCTGACATCAGCCCTCAGCCGTCACACCTCTACCATCGTCTACGCTCGTGGCTATGTGGGTGACACCATTCAGAGCTTCGACGGCGTAACTGTTGGTCGTAGCCTCCGTGAGACTCGTCCACAGGCTGAGTTGACTGCTGAGGCTGTGGAGAAGGCCAAACAGGCAGATGTTGTCATCTTCTTCGGAGGTCTGAACAAGAGCGACTTCCAAGACTGCGAAGGTCACGATCGTAAGCAGTATGAGCTGCCTTATGGTCAGAACGAACTCATCGAGGCACTCTTGGCTGTCAATCCCCGTCTGGTGTATGTCAACATCAGTGGTAATGCTGTTGCGATGCCGTTTGCCAACAAGGTGCCTGCTATCCTGCAGGCGTGGTTCCTCGGCTCTGAGGCAGGTAATGCTATTGCCGATATACTCTTTGGCGATGCCAATCCTTCTGGTAAGTTGCCTTACACCTGGTATCAGCGTCTTGACGACTGTGGCGCACATGCCTTGAAGGCTTTTCCTGGCACTTGGCGTGATGACTACAAGATTATCGACGAGGAATACAAGGAAGGCATCTATGTAGGCTATCGCTGGGCTGACAAACAGAAGATTCGTCCCCTGTTCGCCTTTGGTCATGGACTGAGCTATACTACCTTTAAGTTGGGTAAACCTGTTGCTGACAAGAAACAGCTGACGGCTGACGAAAAGCTTTCCTTTACCGTCAGCGTTACCAATACGGGGCGTCGTGCTGGTGCAGAGACCGTCCAGCTTTATATCAGCGACAAGAAAGCCTCAGTAGACCGTCCTCTCAAAGAACTCAAAGCCTTCCAGAAGGTGTTCCTTCTGCCTGGCGAGAGCCGTAACGTCACACTGACCATCGGACGTGATGCGCTGAGTTTCTATGACGAGGTGAAAGGTCAGTGGACTGCTGAGCCTGGACAGTTTGAGGCACTCATCGGTACTGCTTCTGATTGTCTCATGGGTAAATGCTCCTTTGAATTGAAATAATAGTTAGGTTAGTTAGATATAAGTAAGATTCATTATTAAGTAATTCCATGAAAAAATGTCTGGGAAATAGTGATATTTTCCAGACTTTTTTGTATCTTTGCAAGCAGAAACCAAGCTAGGATGAAGAAACTACTGATAATATTCTCTTGTTGCTTTTCTCTTATCACTCCTTCTGTCTTTGGACAAAAGGATCTGGCGGCATATTGCCTGCAGATAGATGAGGCCATCGCCCACTCGCAGGACTATATTGCTGCCCATGAGCAGAAGATTGGCGAAGCTCGTCGTGCGTTGACATTGGAGACTACACCCAAAGGGAGATACACTCAGAACTATCGTCTCTATGAACTCTATAAGCCCTTTGTCAGCGATTCTGCTATGTACTTCCTGCGTCAGTGCATCTCGCTGGCTGATGGTATTGGCGACCAGTCGTCTGCCGTCCGTTGCCGTTCGCTGTTGGCTATTCGCTGCTCGAATATCGGTATGTATGACGAAGCCCTCAATATCCTTGACTCCATAAAAGTCCAAAATATAGACACCCTTTCCCTTGGCACCTATTACGAGGCCTACAACAATGTCTATAGCGAGTTGGCCTATTATACCCACCTCGACAACATGCAGCAGTTCTATCATTCCAAGTCTGAGTACTATCAACAACTGATGCTTGCTACCTTACCGCCCACTAGCGAGTCGTGCTTTCTGCGTCGTGAACAGCGTGCACAGGCTGAAGGTAAGCTCGATGAGGCTATGCGCATCAACGACGAGTGGATGAAGACTGTTGAGACTGGTTCTCACCCTTATGCTCTCGTGGCGCTCTACCGTTATATTGAGTATAAGCTACGTGGCGACAGTACGCAGATGATTCACTGGCTGGTAGAGTCTGTCTTGGCTGATATCCGTAATGCCGCGATGGATCAGGGTTCTATGTGGGAACTGGCCAATGAGCTGATGCTGCATGGCGACATTGACAAGGCGTCAAGCTATATTAGTTTCACCAGTGACTGTGCCAACCGTTATGGCTCCCGTCAGCGCAATTGGCAGATAGCCCCCCTGCTGGCTACCATTGCCAAGAACTATAAGGCTCAGAGTGAGCGCAATACCGCCCAGCTATGGGTGGCCCTCGTTATCATTAGTGTCCTCCTACTATGTATTCTTGGTTTCCTTCTGTTCCTGCATCGTCGAAACAAACAGCTGGCTACTGCCCGTAATGCCCTAAAAGAGTCCAACGATGAGCTGGCTTCTGTCAATGCACAACTGTCTTCTGTCAATGCAGAACTGTCGTCTGTCAACGCGCAGCTGTCGACCGTGAACTCCCAACTCTCCGAGAGCAACCGCGTTAAGGAAGAGTATATCGGACGATTCATGAGTCTCTGCTCGCAGTATATCGACAAGCTTGACAACTACCGCAAGATGGTGAATAAGAAAATGAAGAACAAGGAACTCGAAGAACTCTTCCTCCTCTCCAAATCTACGGAGCTCAAGGAGAAAGAGTTGGAAGAACTCTTCCTTAACTTCGACAGTGTCTTCCTGCACCTCTTTCCCAACTTTGTCAACGACTTCAACGACTTGTTGCAGCCTGAGGTACGTGTACAACCCAAGGAGGATAATCGTCTCACAACTGAAATCCGCATCTTCGCCCTTATCCGTCTGGGCATTGAAGACTCCTCGAAGATTGCTGAGTTCCTGCATTATTCCGTCAATACAATCTATAACTACCGTGCTCGCATCAAGAATGGCGCTATCGGAAATCGTGAGCAGTTTGAACACCAGATAAAGACGCTGTAAGATAGATAGTCATAATTCTTCTCTTCGCTGAATATTTTGGGCTGTTCGCTGAAAGAAACGGGGAGGGCATTAAACGATTCATACCTTTTGTTCGTCATAATAGCAGAAAACAACGAACAATATGTGTAACTAATTAAATAACAAAAGTATGAAAAAGATCGTGTTAATGATGGTAGCCCTCCTGTCAATGACAGCAGTGCAGGCCCAAGAGAGTGACAACAACAAGAACCAGCAGCAGTTCCGTGGTCCACGACAGATGACGCCCGAGCAGATGACTGAGCGCATGACTAACGACCTGAAGTTGAACGACGAGCAGAAAACCAAGGTGCTGGCACTGAACAAGGAGTATGAGAAGGTGATTGCAGGTCCTGGCATGCGTGGCCCACGTCCACAGCGTCCTGACGGAGAGTCTGGTGCAACAGCTCAGAACGGACAGCAGCGTCCAGAGCGTCCTCAGCTGACCGACGAGCAGCGTGAAGAGATGAAGCAGCGCATGGAGAAGCGTCAGGAGTATGAGAAAAAACTGAAAGAGATATTGACTGAAGACCAGTACAAGAAGTATCAGGAGTCTCGCCCTGGACGTCGTGGATTCGGTCGCGGTCCTGGCCGCGGTGGTCGTCCTGGTGGCTTCGGCCAGGGTGGTCCTCGCCCACAGGACTAAGCTAAATACCAATTAAATAGGGTCTGTCCTCACGGATAGACCCTATACACTTGGTTAATTAGCAAATTTTAATAGGTAGTAGTTTTCCTAAAACTCTCTATAGAAGTCGAGCGCCTCCTTAATCTCCTCTTCAGTGGCCGTCTGGTTAATGCGCAGATCGCCGATGTCGGCCAATAAGGTGAAGTTGATGGCACTACCTTCGTTTTTCTTGTCGTGATGCATGAGCTCCAGCAGATGGGGGTAGTCATCACAGGTGATGGCCATCTTGCCGTAGTGTTCTTTGATATACTGTACCGTTTGGCGCATTTTGTCGGTGGGGAAGCCTGTCTTCATACACGACAGGTAGAGCTCGACTACCAGTCCATAAGCTACGGCGTAGCCATGAAGGATGGGTTTGCGCTCCAGCGCCAGTGACTCGAAAGCGTGGCCTGCAGTATGTCCTAAGTTGAGGGCTTTACGCAGTCCTTTCTCTGTGGGGTCCTCAGTGACGATGCGCTGCTTGACAGCGACGCTACGGGCAATCATAGAGGTGAGAGGTGAGAGGCTAGAGGTGAGAGGTGAATACAGAATATGCTCCGTCCACATCTTCTCATCGCTGATGAGTGCGTGCTTCAGCATCTCGGCATAACCAGAGAGGATGTTCTCTTGATCGAGGGTCTTCAGGAACTCGGTGTCCAGAATAACACAGTCGGCATTGTTGAAGACGCCAATCTCATTCTTCAGACCTCCGAAGTTGATGCCGGTCTTGCCGCCAACAGAGGCGTCGACCATGGACAGCAGGGTGGTGGGGATGTTAATATAATGTATACCACGCTTGAAAGTAGAAGCAGCAAAACCTCCCAAATCGGTCACCATGCCGCCCCCCAGATTAATCATCAGCGAGTGACGTGTAGCACCTTTCTGCTGAAGTTCGCTCCATACATGGCTCAGTGAGTCGAGCGTCTTATGCTGATCAGTAGCACCAATGGTAATAATGGAGTGGTGAGAGGTGAGTGGTGAGAGGTGAGAGGATAGAACCGGTAGACAGCATTCTTCTGTCGTTTCGTCGACCAAAACGAAGAGGCGGTCATAGCTACACTCAGCCAAAACTTGGCTCAGCGACTGCTCAAAATGCTGTGATATTACTACTTTTTGCTGGTCCATAACGGTTTACAGGTTGCAAAATTACAACAAATATGGCAAAGTCGTATACAAAATGAGGTATAATTGTATTTTTTACGTCATTTTTTTTGATATTATTAAACTTTTCTACTTTTTGTGCGTCATAGAAAGCAAAACATCAATCAATAATAACAATGAGAAAGCAACTATTCATTCTACTGTTCTTATTAAGTAATGTGGTAGTGATGGCCCAACGCCATGTGAGTGGTGTGGTAGTCGAGAGCGACACCCAGGAGCCTGTAGCACAGACCACCGTCAAACTGCTTCGCAGCGATTCTACACTCGTTACGGGCGGACTGACGTCATTAGAAGGTAAGTTCCGTGTGTCGGCACCTAAGGCAGGCACTTATATCCTGCAGGTGACATGTGTAGGATTTAAGCCTTATACCAAGCGAGTTAGCGTATCTGATGAGAAGGATGTCTCCCTGGGTACGTTAGAACTGAAGCCTGACGCTATCATGCTGAAGGGTACTACCGTTACGGGTAATGCCGCGAAGGTGATCGTCAAGGCCGACACCTTTATATATAATGCTTCTGCTTACCGCACACCAGAAGGCTCTGTTGTCGAGGAACTGGTGAAGCGTCTGCCTGGTGCTCAGGTTGACGATGATGGTAAGATTACCATCAATGGTAAGGAGGTCAAGAAGATTAAGGTTGATGGTAAGGAGTTTATGACGGGTGATACGAAGACCGCCATGAAGAATTTGCCGACTTCTATCATTGAACGCGTAAGAGCCTACGATCAGAAGAGTGACCTGGCTCGTGTCAGTGGTATTGACGATGGTGAGGAAGAGACTGTGCTTGATTTCGGTATCAAGACAGGTATGAATAAAGGTATTATGGTCAATGCCGACCTGGCAGCAGGTACCAAGGACCGTTACTCAAGTCGTATCTTTGGTGGCTTGATGAAGGATGACTTTAAGGCATTCCTCATGACCAGTGCAAACAACGTCAACGATATGGGCTTTGGCGGTGGCGGTGGCCGTTTCGGTGGTGGCCGTCAGGGTCTGACAGCTACTAAGATGACGGGTCTGAACTTGAACTATGAGAAGACTGACCTGATTACCGTGGATGGAAGCATCCGTTGGAACCATAGCGACGGCGACGCTGTCAGCAAGACGGCTTCCGAGAGTTTTATGAGCTCTTCGGTTAGCTCATTCAGCAACCGACTCAGCAACAATCTGTCGCGTTCGAACAGCTGGAATGGTCAGTTCCGTATCGAGTGGACTCCTGACTCCATGACCAACATCATGTTCCGTCCGCAGTTTAACTACAACTCAAGCGATGGACTGACTGATGGCTCCAGTGCTACCTTCAGCAAGGATCCCTATACCATCAAGGGTATTACAGACCCGTTGAGCCAGTTGACTCAGCTCGTCAATGAGAAAGACGAGGAGGGCAACAGCATCGTTAAGAACAGCAATATTAGCAATAGTCTGAGCTACAGCGATAACAAGAGCGTAGGTGGCTGGGGACAGTATAACCGTAAGCTTAACAATTATGGACGCAACATCACTCTGCGTCTGGGTGCGAACTACAGCGAGGGTATGAGCAAGTCGTTCTCTAACGACCAGGTAAAATATTATACCGCTATCAATGGTGTCCTGACTCCTGACGTAGAGAACAACCGCTATGCTGTGACACCTACTAAGAACTGGGACTACAGCATCCGTCTGACCTACAGCGAGCCAATCATGCGTCGTACCTATCTGCAGTTCTCTTACCAGTACCAGTATAAGTACAGCAAGAGCGACCGTGGTACCTATGATTTGGGTGGTAATGGCTGGGACTTCATGAATGTCGTTCCTGTCTACCGTGGCTGGGACCGCTATCTGTCACTGATGGGCGATACACCGCTTGATCCCTATAAGTCTGAGTCGTTGAGTCAATTCTCTGAATACAAAAACTACATACATACAGCCGAGGTCATGCTGCGCGTGGTGCGTGATGCGTACAACCTCAATCTCGGCATGCAGGTGGTACCGCAGAAGTCACGTCTCGACTATCGCTACCAGAATATCAACACGCAGACAGAGCGTACTGTGACCAACTGGTCGCCGACAGCTGACTTCCGTTGGAAGATTTCGAATGTGAGTCAGATGCGTGTCAACTACCGTGCCAATACCAGTCAGCCGTCGATGACCGATCTGTTGGAAATCAGAGACGACTCCAATCCGCTGAACATCCGCGAGGGTAATCCTGGTTTGAAGCCTTCGTTCACACAGAACATGCGTTTCCAGTACAATAACTACTGGCAGAATCACCAGCGTAGCTTGATGGTGAATGCAAACTTCTCAACCACTGCCAACAGCATCTCCAACAAGGTAACTTATGATCAGAAGACGGGTGTTAACACCACACGTCCTGAGAATATCAACGGTAACTGGAATGCCTTTGCCATGGTAATGTTCAATACATCTATCGACTCTGCAGGTTACTTCAACGTCAACACGTTCACTACCTTGCGCTATGCTCACAATGTAGGTTATGTTAGCCTGAGTCAGCAGGATTCACAAGAGTCTGTGACACGCTCTACAACCTATGGTGAGCGTCTGTCTGCCAGCTATCGTAACAGTTGGTTCGAGCTGGAGCTCAACGGTTCTGTGGACTATATGCATGCCCGCAGTCAGCTGCAGAGCAACAACGACCTCGACACCTGGACCTTCTCTTATGGTGGTAGCGTGATGGTTACTGCTCCATGGGGTACACAGCTGTCAACCAACATGAACATGAACAGCCGTCGTGGTTACAACGATGCTTCGATGAATACTAACGAGCTCATCTGGAATGCCCAGGTTTCACAGTCGTTCCTGCGTGGCAACGCGCTGACACTGTCACTGCAGTTCTACGATATCTTGAAAGAACAGTCAACGTTCAGCCGTGCAATCTCTGCTATGCAGCGTACTGATACAGAGTATAACGCTATTACCAGCTATGCTATGTTGCACGTCATCTATCGTCTGAACTTGTTCGGAGGCTTTGGTAACAACCGTCGTGGTCAGGGTGGTCCTGGCTTCGGTGGCCCTGGTGGCGGTCGTGGTGGCCGTGGCGGTGGCTTCGGTGGTCCTGGTGGCGGTTTCGGAGGCGGACGTCCTGGTGGTGGCTTCGGTGGCCCAGGCCGTTTCTAATAAGAAAGATTAATAATAAGGTAATAAAAAAGGCTGCACCAAGCTCATTAAGAGCGGAAGTGCAGCTTTTATTTTATCGGAAACGAATAACCGTAATAGTTCATAATATATTCATAATAATATGATAGTTTTATTACGATTAATTATGGTAATTCGTTTCTATAATATTATTGTTGCTTGTCCAACTCTGCCAGGTTGGCTGCAATCATCTCGTCGGTAACGGTGTAGTTCTGCAGGTCACCCTTGATGAATGAGTCGTAGCTTGGCATATCAATCAGTCCGTGACCAGAGAGGTTGAAGAGAATGACCTTCTCTTCGCCAGTCTCTTTGCACTTCTTGGCCTCGCGGATGGTGGCAGCGATGGCGTGGCAGCTCTCAGGAGCGGGGATAATGCCCTCAGTCTGTGCAAAGAGCATACCAGCCTCGAAGGTCTCGAGCTGAGGAATGTCAACGCCATGCATCAGACCGTCCTTGATGAGCTGTGAGATAATCATGCCAGCACCGTGGTAGCGCAGGCCACCAGCGTGGATATTACTTGGCTTGAAGTTGTGTCCCAGTGTGTACATGGGCAGCAATGGTGTGTAGCCAGCCTCGTCACCGAAATCGTAGCGGAACTGACCGCGAGTCAGCTTAGGACAGCTGTCGGGTTCGGCAGCGATGAACTCCGTGTTCTTGCCGTCAAGAAGGTTGTGACGCATGAAGGGGAAAGCGATACCACCGAAGTTAGAACCACCACCGAAGCAGCCAATCACGATGTCAGGATATTCGCCAGCCATCTGCATCTGCTTCTCAGCCTCCAAGCCGATGATGGTCTGGTGCAGACCTACGTGGTTAAGCACTGAGCCCAGCGTATATTTACAATTAGGTGTGGTCGTTGCCAGCTCTACAGCCTCAGAGATAGCGGTACCCAGCGAACCACTGTGCGTAGGATCCTTGGTCAGGATATCCTTGCCAGCGCGAGTAGACATCGAAGGTGAACCCTCTACGACAGCACCGAAGGTACGCATAATGCTTGAGCGGTAAGGCTTCTGTTGCATGGTAATCTTCACCTGATAAACAGCACAGTCCAGTCCGTAGATCTTGGCGGCATAGCTCAGGGCAGCACCCCACTGGCCGGCACCCGTCTCGGTGGTGACATTGGTGGTTCCTTCCTGCTTGGCATAGTAGCACTGGGGCAAGGCGGAGTTGATCTTATGAGAACCCAGCGGGTTGGTCGACTCGTTCTTGAAATAGATGTGGGCAGGTGTTCCCAGTGCCTCTTCCAGTGCGTAGGCACGTACCAGCGGCGTAGAACGGTAATACTTGTACTTCTCAAGCACGTCCTCGGGGATGTCTATCCAACGGTGCTCGGTGTCCAGTTCCTGCACACAGCACTCACGGGGGAAGATGTGTGCCAAGTCATCAACGCCAAGGGGCTGCTTGGTGGCAGGATGGATAGGCGGCATGGGCTTGTTGGGCATGTCGGCCTGGATGTTGTACCACTGTGTTGGAATCTCACTCTCCTGAAGGATGAATTTTTTCTGTTTTGTCATTGTTTTTTGTTAGTTGGTTAGTGATTACCGCCTGCAAAGGTAAGCAATTAATTGTAATTTTACAATTTACTATCTATAATTTATTGTTCGATTGTGTTATTTTTTGTAATTTTGCACGCAATTATGACAACTATACTGATAGTATTGCTGTATTTCGCCCTGTTGTTTGCCATCAGCAGATGGACAGGACGACGGGCGACGAACCAGACATTCTATCGTGCTGACCGCCAGTCACCATGGTATATGGTAGCTATCGGCATGGTGGGTGCCTCTATCTCTGGTATCACCTTTGTTTCAGTGCCAGGCATGGTGAATAGTATCGGTATGACGTACCTTCAGACGTGTATGGGTTTCATCGTGGGCTATGTGGTCATAGCTTTTATGTTGTTGCCCCTATATTATCGCCTGAATCTGACAACTATCTACAGTTATCTGGGACAACGCATAGGAAAACGGGCTTACAAGACGGGCGCGTCGTTCTTCTTGTTGTCGAAGATGACGGGAGCGGCTGTACGTTTCTATGTTGTCTGCTGGATACTGATGGAGTGTAGTGGTCTGGAAATCAATTTCTTCGTTGTGGTGACAGCAATGACGGCGCTCATCTGGCTCTATACCAGACAGGGGGGCATCAAGACTCTGGTATGGACCGATGTACTACAGACCATCTGTCTCTTTGGCACTCTTCTCCTTATTATATATAAGGTGATGGGTGATTTGGGAATGACAATGGGTGATGCTGTGGTGACTATCAAGAATAGTGAGCTGTCACGCGTCTTTGTGCTCGACGATTGGTTCTCCAAGCAGTATTTCTGGAAACAATTCCTCAGTGGCGCTTTCATTGCTATAGTGATGACTGGTCTTGACCAGGATATGATGCAGAAGAACCTTACATGCCGTTCGTTGCGTGATGCTCAGAAGGATATGTGCACCTATGGTGTTGCTTTCTTGCCTGCTAACCTGCTGTTCTTGTCGTTGGGCATACTGCTCACGCTGTGGTATCAGCAGCAGGGATTGGCATTGCCTGCTAAAGGTGACGAACTCCTACCAGTATATGTCAATCAAATCTCTCACCTCTCACCACTCACCATTCACCTCTTTGTTCTTGGTATGTCTGCGGCAGCCTTCTCCAGTGCAGACTCTGCGCTAACAGCGCTGACTACCAGCTATTGTGTGGATATCTGTGAAAGACCCGACGACGAACAGTTGCGTCGCAGAGTTCATCTTGGAATGGCAGCAGTCTTTGTGGTGTTTATCCTGTTGTTTAGGGTGCTTAACTCCACCAGCGTCATAGATGCTATTTATATCTTATGCTCCTATACCTATGGCCCGCTGTTGGGACTCTTTGCCTTTGGCATGCTGACTAATCGTCCTACCAACGACCGTTTGGTGCCATACATCTGTGTGGCATCACCCATCATTTGTTATCTGCTGGATATGATTGTTGGACAGCTGACAGGCTATCGTTTCGGTTACGAGCTGCTCATGCTTAACGGCGTCCTCACCTTCCTTGGTCTCTGGCTTTTCAAACGTTAGCTTTCGCCTCGGAGTTTTATAAAGTACTCCTTCGGTTGTATTCCTGTAACACGCTTGAAAGAGGTCGCAAAGTATTTGGGGTCTTTGAATCCTACTTGATAGGCAATGTCGCTGACGCGCAGGTCAGGATTCTCCTTGGCCAGTTTACAGGCGGTCTTGATGCGGATATCACGGGCAAAATTGCTGATATTCTTACCTGTCAGTTCGCGAATCTTATTATATAAGGTGCTAACGCTGCATCCCATATCAGAGGCAAAAGTCTGGCGGTCGTAGTCTGTCTCGCTGATATGGTCGTTGATGCACTTGATGGCACGTCGCAGAAATTCCTGATCGGCAGAGTGGGGGGCTTGCATAATTTCCCGCAGACTGCTGTTTCCTTCTTCGTAACCAGTGGGCAACTCTATGGTAGGTATGCGTAGCTCAATGTCGCTGGGAATATGGAAGGCTGAAGAGGTCTCACTCTCCAATTGTTCCGTCTCATAGGCATCTTTTTTGATGGGCAACTCTATAACAGTCGTGTTTCCTTGTCGTTCTAAGTATTCATTTCTGATGGTGCCACGATGGTAAGCGACCATATGGTAGATGATTAGCAAGCCTGTCTTGTTCATCTTTGGCCCATTATCGCTTATGCGGATGGTGATGCTGTCGTATTCTTGATTGGTGTAGGCGGCAATATTGACTTTTCCATTCTGATCCAGACGCTTTGCAGTATCTGACAATAGCAGAATCAATATCCTGTCTAACAGTTCTGTATCTATCCATCCCATCATACTCTCTGGATCAACCTTCATCTTGAACTCAATGCCTCTGTGTTCAAATAGTGTTTTGGCATTTTCACTGCTTTCTTTCAGAAAATGCATGATGTCATTGTTACTGACGCGCAACCCAATGTGCTCAGGTAAGGGGAAATGGTAGTCCTGAGAAGGCTGGTGTAGCTTCTGATAGATGATAATTGTGACTAATAAAACAATTATTCCGATGAATATGATATGACTGCTAATCATTTAATATTATTGAAAACGTAAACAAAAGTATATTTTTTCTTTCATTTTACCTACTTTTTGTGGTTAAAAAGATGTTAAAAGGGTGTGTTTTAGTTAAAAAAACGATATTTGAGGTTGAAAAATCGTAGAATTAACGATAATTGAACCATATTTAATGTTATCTGAACCTATATATAAAAAATATTAATTAATTTTGCAATGTCGATAAAAGATTGGCGAATCACTATCGATTATAGAGTGTTTCATACTCTAATTCATAACAAGAGATTTTTAATGGTTAAGGTTTATGGTTGATTAATTTAGTTTTTACAAGGAAAAGCCTCGCTGTGAAGCGGGGCTTTTCTGATTTTTTATATCTCCCCAAAGTTAGGGGAGGTAGGTGGGGTCTGAATGATTTTAATGCTCCAGTAGGAAGCGTTCTGCTTCGATGGCTGCCTGACAACCTGTACCTGCTGCGCTGATAGCCTGACGATAAACAGGATCGGCACAGTCGCCAGCAACAAAGACTCCTGGCAACTTGGTGCGTGGTGTTCCGTCAATCTTCTTTAGGTAGCCAACCTCGTCAGTTTCCAGCCATTCCTTGAAGATATCTGTATTGGGCTTGTGACCGATAGCTAGGAAGAATCCATCAATCTGGATATCTACCAGCTGCTCGTCTGCTTCGCCCTTGCGCTTTACAAGGTGAGCGCCTTCTACGCCGTTTTCGCCAAAGAGACCGAGAGTGTTGTGTTCAAACAGTATTTCAATGTTCTCAGCAGCCATGACGCGGTCTTGCATGACTTTAGAGGCACGCAGGAACGGTTTGCGGACAATCAGATATACTTTCTTGGCCAGTCCACTCAGGTAGAGTGCATCTTCGCAGGCAGTATCGCCACCGCCAACAACGGCTACGGTCTTTTTGCGGTAGAAGAAACCGTCGCAGGTAGCACAGGCAGAGACGCCTTGTCCGTTATATTTGCGCTCGTCGTCCAGTCCGAGATATTTTGCAGAGGCTCCCGTAGCAATAATGACGGTCTCAGCTTCTATCTCATTATTGTTCTCGTCCCAGAGGCGATAGGGGCGACTGGAAAAGTCGACTTTCGTGATGCTACCATCGCGTATGTCGGCACCAAAACGCTCGGCCTGCTCACGGATGTCCATCATCATCTGGTTGCCGTCAACGCCCTGAGGGTAGCCGGGGAAGTTCTCTACCTCGGTGGTTTGTGTCAGCTGACCACCAGGCTGCATACCACTATATTCTACAGGGTGCAGGTTGGCGCGGCTGGCATAAATAGCGGCAGTGTATCCAGCAGGACCGCTGCCAATTATCAAACATTTTACGTGTTCCATCGATTTATTTCAGCAGTTCTTCGATTTGCTTGGCGATGTTCTCGATTTTCTCAGTGGGCTCGAAGCGGGCAACGACCTGTCCCTTCTTGTTGATCAGGAACTTGGTGAAGTTCCACTTGATGTCGGCCTTTTCCTTATAGTTGGGGTCGGCTTTGGTAAGCATATCGTCTAGGATGTGAGCAATGGGGTGCTCCATGTCCCAACCTGCAAAGCCTTTCTGCTCTTTCAGGAATTGGAAGAGAGGCTCGGCATCTTCGCCATTAACCTTTACCTTCTTGAAACGGGGGAATTCAGTGCCGAAGTTCAGTTTGCAGAACTCGTGGATGCTCTCGTCAGTGCCGGGAGCCTGCTGGCCGAACTGGTTGCAAGGGAAGTCGAGAATCTCGAAACCCTCAGCGTGATACTTCTTGTACAGGGCTTCCAGTTCGTCGTACTGAGGAGTGAAACCGCACTTGGTGGCGGTGTTGACGATGAGCAGTACCTCGTTGGCATACTCTTTCAGTGAGACATCCTTACCTTTTCTGTCTTTGACAGTGTAGTCGTAAACTGTTTTCATTGTGTTGTTTTTGTTGTATTGTTTTTGTCAAAAATTAAGTCGCATCATTGCTTGCAGCAAAGATACGACTTTTCCTTGGGAAAACCAAAGGTTTTACATTTTTTATTTATACCACGTCCATTCTGACTCCATCTTTGCCTGGCTGACGTTCTCTACTTCAGTCTCGATATCGTCAGGAAGATTGCAGAAGAAGTCAATGCCTGTCTTGCTCTGTAGTGCCTGTATGGTGACGGCATAGCTCTTCAGGTCTGTTGAATATGAATTTTGATCTTGAGCTATCCAGAAACCTGTTGCCTTAAAAGATGTACCTTTTTTGCCCAGTACGGCCATAAAGAAGTATTTGGGTACAGGAACGTGGTTATTATTGATTCTCGTTGCTTGATGACTTTTTTGGCAAACATACTCAATAATATGTTCAGCTTTATCAATGGTTCCTCCTTTGCATACAAACATGGTGTCAAAAAGGGCTGTCCATGTGCGTAGCTGATTTTCCATATTCTCCCATATGCCCTGATTAAATAGTTTGCCAACTTGTGGCTGCATATTTGTGATATAGAATGTTTGGTAGTTTGCTTCTTCTGCTCGCTGTCGGTCTGCGGAAGGGCAAATGTGCCCGTGATCATAGCCAGAATATTTGTAGGGATCTATGGTAAGTTGGTACTGTGAGGGAATATCTAAATCGTTGGGATATTGGCACTCTGGCGACAGAGAACCGTCGTTGTCTGCACTGTACCGTGATACATTGTTACTAGGCGTTTTGCTTGCTATAATATCTGCGTACATTTGGTAGCAACTCCAACGTTGGGCATTGATGTTTGTGTCCCATTCTACGCTGTAGTTAACACCGCTTTTGTTTAATTTGTCGTTCAGTATACCGCTATGAACGATGACAACACTGTTGCCGCCTTTCAGTGCAGGAAATTCAAGGTTGTATTTGGCAATTTCAGGACCTGCTGCCTGACGATCGTCAGGTTGTACGGGAGTTTCTGTTCCTTTCTTGCCACCAATCTGATAGTCGTTCTCATCGTCTCCGCAAGCTACGAAGGCCATGAGTGCTAATGCTGATAAGAATAAATGAAGTTTTTTCATAGTGTAGGATTTTTTAGTCGTTATAGTTTGTTGTTGTAGGTGTTGTTTTTGAAAGGTAAAGGTGCCCACAAGGCATATGCAACTACCCTGTACGCACCTTCAATGTCTTGTTCAGCGTGAAATATCTTATTGTTTCACAACCTAGCCTCTCTTACTTCTTGGCAGCCTTACCGTAGCGGCTCATGAACTTATCAACACGACCAGCGGTGTCGACGAGCTTGCTCTTACCAGTGTAGAAGGGGTGAGAAGTGCTCGAAATTTCAATCTTTACCACGGGGTAAGTTTCGCCTTCGAACTCTACAGTGTCGTTAGTCTTAGCGGTAGAGCGCGAGAGGAACATATCGCCGTTGGACATGTCCTTAAACACGACGGGGCGATAGTTTTCTGGATGAATACCTTTTTTCATTTTACTTGTTAATTATTACTTGTTATTTGATATAAGTGCATATTGCGGGTGCAAAGGTACGAAGAAAAAATGAACTGACCAAATGTTTCCAGAAATTTATTTCGTTTTGTTTTTACAATATAGGTACGTTGCGCGGGTGTACCTGTCTTTCTAATAGCTGTATCGGCTGCTGAGATAGCTGTTCTCGCTACTGAGACAGCTGTATACGCGAAAAAGTCGTACGACTTTTCCAAAAGTGGTACGACCTTTTGCTGGGAATAGCTATCTCGTATTCAGGAACAGCTAATACAGACGTGGGATGGGCTGTTTCGTGCGCGCGTGCGCATACACGCCCCGCGCGGGAACGTTTCTAAAAATCGCTTTCACTTTCACAATGCCCTATATACAGGGCATCTGAGCTACTTTCCCCAATTTTGACGTTTCACAAACGTTTCACACTTTTCTGTGAAAGCGATGTGAAACGTTGAGGCAACTCTCCGCACGTATGAGCAGCTGAGAATAGCTTATTTATGGGACTTTTTCGTAGCTGCGTGAAAGTGAAAGCGATTTTTTGAAAAGTAAAAACGGCTGCACGCCAGGGTGGGGTGCAACCGTATATAATAGAATAAGGTGTAAGGTTCTATATCTGCGTGATTGTCTCTACCAGTCTGTTAAGCATCAGGCATTGTTCTCGTGAGATGGTGCGTCGTTGCATGTGGTACTCCCATGGACTCACCTGTAGCAGACGACCATCAGAGCAGGCATCGAAAGACTCTCCAGCGGGCTTGTACAATGGAGGGAACCCGTTTCCACGAACCAATATGATGCGATAGCCCCAATTCATCGCTTCGCGCATGACCTCCTTTTCGCGGGTTGCGATAGCGGCGCTCACCAGCACGCCACCTCGCTCTCCACATGCCAGCCATTTTTGCTTGTAGTCCTCGTAATCCTTGTCAGTATATGCGCTATGTACGATGACGGCTACCATATCTGGGATGTCAAGAAGAAAGCTATTGCCCACAAGTTGGCAGTGCCACTCCGCAATGTCTCTGTAGTGCATCGTGGTGAAGTAGTCGGGGTGTAGCCGCTTGATGGCCAGGCGACGAGGGTTGTCGTCTAGATAGTGGAGCCAGTTGTCGAGCTGGCCGTCTTCCAGTAGTATCTGGTCATTGTAGCCACTTTCAAAGAGCACGGGGCGGTTCTTTTCCGCAGGAGAAACTGCGGGAGTGGTGGTTTCTTCCTCCACTACTCCTGCCGTTTCTCCAGCAGGTATTGCAGATAGTCGCCACCATGCTCTGGAGCATCCTACCTTGAATCCTCTTACAACATCGCCAAGATGCTTGCTGGCGGGTAAGTCCTCTTTGACTCTCACAATCATATGGATGTGATCGGGCATGATGCAGACTTTCCAGACCTCTACCATTTTGTAGAAGTATGAAATTTTCTGTGTCTCTTCGCTGTAGATGACTTTCCCGAGTTCTGTCAGCTCCACGCACGCACTCTGATTATTAGTGGGCATAATCAATTTTCCCAGCAGAGGCTGGCGCCCGTCGACCACCAAAGTCAGTAAGTAAGTGCCTTTGTGCTGATAGTCGTGCCACGGTTTACGGCGTTTCATGTTATGTCGTGTTCCTTCGACTTTAATTCCCGCCTCAATGGCTTCTTCTCTTGTTTTGGACATGGTGTTAAGTTAAAACGGCTGCACGCCAGAGTGGGGTGCAGCCGTTTGATATAGAAAACTTATGTCTTACTTAATGACAACCGTCTTGATTTCCCATGTTGGAGCAACGGCTGAAGTGCTGACATATTTGAAAGCAACCTTTACATTCTCTTTGCCTGCATAAGCTTTGAGGTCTACCGAGCTATCAACGAATGTCCAGCTCTTGCCGTCAGGTAGGCTTACAATTGTTGCTTCAGCCCAGTTAGCTCCATCGTATACCATTACTTTGATATGGTCTGTGATGGTTCCTTCTTTTACGTAGTTGCATGCATTATTGAAAGTCATCACAGGAGCTGTGGCGTTTTTCAGGCTAAATGCGGGAGAAACCAACCAGCTCTCAGCAGGATTGTTAGTGTTGTTGGCATAAGCTGAGGCCTTCATGTAACCCTTGGTGTCTGCCTTCCATACAAATGTCAGTCCGCCTAAGTCTTTGTCATTGATGGTAAAGTCGCCCTGACCATCAGCGAAAGAAACATTCAGAACGTCGCCACTTGGTGTATCACCGCCACCAGCAGGAACGAGGCTAACGAGATAGTTGCCTTGAGCAATTTCTGGTGTGGTGTTGCCGTCCTTGACATACTTGGTAAGTTTACCCAAAACAACAACCTTGTCGCCAACATTGATCTGACCAGCAGCGGTAAAGTCGGTATTGTTTAAGTTCTTGCCACGGAATACGGTGATATCGTTAGTGCCGTCAGTAATGACATAGTCAATATTCTTGTACTTAACAATATTCTCGTCTGTAGTCTTAATTTGCTTAATAGTACCTTCTACATAAGCCTCTTTGTCTGTTGTACCATTATCTGCCAAAGCGCTGATGTATTCTAAAGCTTTTGCAACGGTAATAGGAGCATCCTTGGTGCCGATAGTCTCGCCACCGCTGCCGCTACCACCAGCCTTAACAAGGCTAACGAGGTAGTTGCCCTTAGCAATCTCTGGAGTAACCTTGCTGTCTTTCACATATTTGTAGAGCTTACCAAATACAATGACTTCATCGCCGGCAGCAAGTGCATCAATACCTGTGAACTTGGCTCCATTGAGACCATCACCAGAGTAAACGGTGATAGTGTTGGTCTCTGTTCCATCCTCAGAGATGAGGTAGTTCAAGTTGCCATACTTCTCAAAGTTAGCCTGACTTGTTGTGACCTTTACAACCTTACCCTTTACGTATGCATTTAACTCACTCTCTTTACCATCTTCGAGAGCATTGATCTTTTCTAATGCTTGGGCAATAGTAAGGGGAGCTTCTTTGGTACCAATTGTTTCACCAGTTGGCGTGTCACCACCGCCGCCAGCTTTCACGCCGTTCAGCTCAACGATGATGCTACCACTGTCGTACTCAGGAGTGGTGCCCTTGAAATTCTTGATGTTACCCTTGATGATAACAGCGTCGCCAACCTTGATGATTGTTGCACCTGCCTCGTTGAATTTCTGTCCACCAAGACCTACACCACGGTAAACTTCGTACTTACCGCTCTTGCCTTCTGCATCGTCACTGATCCAATAGGTAGAATTACCATAGGTGCCTTCTGTATCTATTTCGTCAATCTGGCAGATGTAACCCTTTGTATAGACGTCGTTCTTGACTTCACCATCGGCCATTGCTTTGGTGACTTCAGTGACTTTAGCTACGTTGTAGGGGTCTGCCTCTGTACCAGAACCTGTAGGCTCAACAACGACAGTCTCTTTTGCGTTGGGGTTGATGGGCTGTCCGAATGGCTCGGGCACGTCCTCACAACTGGTGAATGTGAAAGCCGTTACGGCCATCGCAATCAGATAATAAATCTTTTTCATATTGTTGTTCTTTTTTGTTATTCGTAATAAGTATTAGAAATAGATTACTGAGCGTAGGTGATAACGATGCTCTTCATACGCAGTTGGACACCACCTTTTGCTTCACTATGTTCATTAACAACTGTCAAAGTGTTTCCACTGAGACTCGCTGTTAACGTTTCATTGCCTACGCAAGGAGTGTCACCATTAGCGGTACATGTGACAACAATCTTAGCAATGGGCTTTGTTCCTGTCAGCGTAAGGACATTCTTTGCGTACATGCGAGCCTCGTCAAAATCGCCAGTCTTCCAATATTTCGGTGTTGTAGTACCATCTCCTTTTGTCAACGCGACTGTAACACCGTTTGTTGTTCCTGAGGGTTCTTCCTGCTGATGTGCCCATCCCAATGCCGTAAAGTCGACAGTAGCTGTTGCGGATGATGCTGTAGCAGAAGGATTGGTTAGAGTCAGTGTTAATCCGTCAATGCTACGTGTAAAGACTCCACTTGTATCGCCACTTCCACTATTGTCACCGTTTCCATTGTCACCGTTTCCATTGTCACCGCTTCCATTGTCACCACCACCATTTACGCTGGCGCCCTTAGTGTCTTTTCCGTTGACAGATACGATGATGGACTTACCTTGTCCCTCAGTTTCGGGCTTAGAACCGTTGTAGTTCACAACTTTACCACAGATGACAACTTCGTCGCCTTTGCTAACCTTGAAACCGCTGGGCAATTTCTTGCCGTCAGAACCTGCCATCTGGTATGCTGTGAAACGTACGCCTCCATCTTTGCTGTCTGCTATCTCAAACGTGATGTTTCCATACTGCTCACTTGCTTCTGCATCGGCAACAACGTAACCCTTGATATAATACTTCTGAGAAGAAGTAGTGGTTCCAACCTCCTGGCACTTTGCAATAGCTGCTGCAACGTTGAAAGGCTTAGCTGCGGTACCATCACCGTCTGGTTCAGTAGGTGTCCAGGTAGATTCATAGTCCAATCCATCGTATGGCTGGATGTCATCGAGAGTACGTGGCATGATCTGAATGTCGTTGGCAAAGCGTGACAGAATACCAGTGATGTTAATCTTCTCAGTAGGCATTACCATCGTTGCAAACTTAGCATAGGTGCTGGTGCGAACATACACTGTTGTGCTCTGATTAGCAACCTCGCGGTTTGCACAGCCACCACTCAGCTTGACGCTACCATCGCTGGGTGCAAAGACCTTTTCGCCATCGGCATCCTTCATGGTAACGCCTACCAGAGTTACTACCTTACCAAAGTCGCGATCAAGGTCGAGCATACCCATGTCGTTTGTCTTGATAGGTTTAACAGACAGACCCTTCACTGCTGGAATCAGCTTGAAATGCTCTTGCCATGTATAGCGATCCATGCGGCCAACCTGCTGGGTGGTCTCGTCTTTCTGATACAAGATTCCGACCTGTGGCTGTTGTCCGTATCCACCAATGTATAGACCATTGAGTTCAATCAGCATGCATTGACCCACTGGAGCCTCGCTGAAGATACCTGATTTGTTGATGCTGAGGCTGATACCGCCAGTCTTATCTGCTACATAGAGCGTCTTATAGATGTTGCTACCTTCATCGTTACCAGTGACGATAACCTTAATTTGAGTTGGCTTCGTTACTTGCTTCAGACTTCCGCTGCTGATAACGTCTTTAAAATCAGCCTTAAGGTCTGCAAGTGTAACAACATTGCTCTCCTGGAGATACTGGTTGCCGTAACTGTTAAGTCCTTCTGTCACCGATGGGTCGTCCCATGTGTGGCACGATACGGTGAGAATGGCTGTCAGTGCTAATAGGAAAATATTTCTTGTCTTCATAATGCTTCAGTGTTTTAGAATCTGTAACCAATGTTCAGCATACCGTTGATACCCCAAGCATAGTACTTCTTCGGGTTCATATCGAAGCGATACAGGCGACTGGTGTTAACACCGCCGTCATCAGAATTGATAGAGTAGTTGCTACGGCTCTGCTCGTAACCGCCGGTACACAGCTTCGTGTTGTTCAGCACGTTAGTGAGTGAGAGGTTGATAGACAACTGACCCGACTTCATGCGGATAGAGCGACCGATGCTCAGATCGAGCATGAAACCACCCTTGCCCTTAGTCTGGTCGAGGGCGCTCTGGATAACGTTACCGTTATCGTCGATAGTGCGCTCTTCAGCAATACCGCGTGCGATGGCAGCGTTATTGCGGTTAACGATAGTGCTCTCGTAGCGATAAACAGGCGAGTAGGAGAGATAGATGCGGTCGTAGTAGTTGCCGCTCAGGTCGATAAACCAGCCACCACCATTGTAGCTCAGTGTCAAACCGTAAACTGACAGTGGTGTTCCGCTCTCGCGCATGTTCTTATTTAATACGGTCTCTTCAGCATAGAAGCTCTCCACACCGTCCTGACCCTTAATGGGCTTTGCAGAGCTCATGTAGCGAACACGGGCGTTGTTGGTGTTCTTAGCTTCGCTAATAGCTGCCAGACCGCGGATGCTCCAGTTAGAGTTGAGAGATGCCTTGATACCAACCTCAACACCATAGTACTCTTTCTTGATACCGGTCATTGACACGTAAGAGAATGAGTTGATGTCGTCATCGAAGAAGTTCTGCCACTCAGTGACGTCGCTCAGCTTGCTGTAATAAGCGTTGATGTTGGCCTTGATCCAGTTGCTAGAGAACTGATAGCCAAATTCGCCGCTGAGAATCTTCTCGTTCTTCATGTTGGCACAGAACTCGTTGGTCATCTCAGGAGATACGAATACTGCGTTAGCATTTGGTGCCTTCAGCTCATAGCCTGCACCGATGCTGACAACACTACCTGCGCCGAGGTTGTAGGTGATTCCACCCTTTACACCACCGTCGAGGAAACGGGCAGTCTTACTCTTGCCGAAAGAACTGAGTCCCATACTCTCTGCGATACCATTGAGCATCTTGCCATTACGCTGGATGCTGGTACCAGTTACACGACCAGCCAGGAAGGTAGCCAGAGAATTCTTCTGATATTTCAATGCTGCCCATACCTGAGCCTTATTAACCAGCAGGTTGTAGTCATAGTTCATCTTGTCACCCTCTTTCACTACTGCGTTGGGGTTGTTCAGGTCGTACTGGATACGTGGATCGTCGGGACTGTATGTTCCCAAGGCGTAGGTGTTGACATCGTGGAAGATGTTGGCACCCAGCAGGTCTTCCATAGTCTTGTAGTGAGCACCTTGGTTAGTACCCAGGCTGAAGCCGATGTTCAGGTTTGTCGTCTTGCTCAACTCAGCCTTCAGTGTTGATGCCAGTGTCAGGTTCAGCGTGTTGATGTTCTTAGCCTGAACATAGTATTTGGCGTCACTGTTGGTGGCATTGCCCTGACGGTTAGAGTAGTACATGCCGTCCCAGTTAATCTGGCGTGCATCCTCACCACTCATCCAATAGGTGCGTGCGCGATAGTAGTCAAAATAACCAGCCTCAGTGTTGGCAGCGTCGTTATACCATACGTCAAAATAGCTTGATGGCATAAGTTTCCAATAGTCTGGAGCAGGGTTCTCACCACCATTGTATCCCAGACTGGTACCTTTATACATAGAGTAACGGCCGGTCAGTGCGGTCTGCACCTTTACCTGGTCGTTAATCTTCCAGTCCCAGTTGATGAGTACAGTGGGTGAGAAGTCCTTTACGACGCGCGAGTTGCGTACTTCTCCGTTCTGGTAACCCCAATAGGGATTGTAGTAGTTGCTGTTGGCCATCCAGTAAGCCTCGTCGGTAGCAGCACCCTGTGAGGCACGCTCTGTGGGGCTACCCCATGTGATGATGGCTACAGAATGCTGGTCATTGAACTTCTTTTCAGCACCGAAGAAGTAAGACAGCGAGTTGTAGAAGGTTCCCTTTGCGTAACCTCTCTGTGCCCAACGGTAGGTAAGACCAGCAGACAAAGCCCATCCGTCGGGACGCAGACCTGTGTTGTAGGTGTACATGCCGCGAACGGTGTAGCTGCGGTTAGCTCCTGCGAGAGACACATACTGTCCGGTAGCCATACGGCTGGGACGGAAGTCGTAGTTGTTGGAGCCTGCCATGGATGGCATTGAGAAGTTGTTGAACTCGAAGGGCAGTGAAGTCTCGCGGCCACTGTTGGTCTGACGGTTCAGACCACCAATCAGCGCAAAGCGGAACTGTCCCGACTCCATGTCGTTCATGGGAGCACCGTTAATGTAAATCTCATTGTACTTTTGGTTAAAAGCACGATAGCGGAAGCGGCCAGCACTGAACTGGAATCCTGCCGAATTGGCAAAGATGTTCTGGTTAGATGAGATGATGGACACGTTCTGTGACATGTCGTCGTCCTCACCCAACTGTGCTTCCGTGAAAGTGAAGGCTTGCTCGTTCAGGACAGCCTGCTCTTCCTTCTCCGCAACCTCAGAGGTTTGGGGTTCCTGAGCAAAGGCAGTCGTAGCAACGAATAGAGCCAACACGGCTAAATGAAGCTTTTTTTGCATAAGATTGTTTTGTTTTAATTGTGTTTTTGTTGTTTCGGTTCAAAGATTCTGCTGCAAAGATAATGAATAAAATGCAAAAAAAGTATCTTTTCGTGTTTTTTTTTGAAAAAAATTAGAATATCTCAAAAATAATGCGTATCTTCGCAGCAATAAATCTAAATGATTATGAAAAAACTACTATCCTTAATGGCCGTTTTGTTCCTGATTGGAACACTGAATGCCCTGGCACAAGAGAAGAAATACTCTGTTTATGCCATTGGCTTCTACAACCTTGAAAACCTTTTTGATACCCTTCACGACGAAGGTCACAATGACTATGAGTACTTGCCTGACGGCAGGAATAAGTGGACGGGTATGAAGTATCGTAACAAGCTGAAAAATATGGCACGTGTGCTTGCTGAGATGGGTACCGACGAGTTGCCTACCATCGGTTGCGCTGCTATTGGTGTCTCTGAGGTAGAGAACGACGGCTGTCTGGCCGATCTCTGCGAGCAGGAACCTCTGAAGAAGCGCAATTTCCAGCATCTGCTGATAGAAGGTCCTGACCATCGTGGTGTTGACTGTGGCTTGCTGTATAACCCAGCATTGTTCTCCGTTCGCAACGTGAAGCTCGTACCTTATGTATATGATAAGCCTGAGGATGCCCGTCGTGCCACCCGTGGATTTTTCGTGGTTAGCGGTACCTTGGCTGACGAGCACGTCACTATTATCGTCAACCACCTGCCTTCACGTGGTGCTACCAGCTACTATCGTGAATTGGGCGGCAAGCAGATTCGTGTCGTGAAGGACTCTCTGCTGAAGGACGATCCCAACGTAAAACTCTTTATCATGGGTGATATGAATGATGACCCTGCCGATCCCTCTATGTCGAAAGCACTGGGAGCCCAGCGCGAAATCAACGATGTGAAGCCTGGTGGTTTGTATAATCCCTTCTGGAACATTCACGCCAGTGGTACTGGTACGCTGATGTATGACGGCAAGTGGAACCTCTTCGACCAGATTATCTTGTCGCACTCACTGCTGAACCAGAAAGGTAAGAAGGACTTCTCTACGCTGAAGTTATGGAAGGCCCAGATTTTCCGTCGTAACTACCTGTTCCAGCAGGAGGGCCGTTATAAGGGCAACACCCTGCGTACCCATGCTGGTGGTGTATGGCTTAACGGCTATAGCGACCACCTTCCCACACTGGTTTATATCGCAAAAGAACAGAAATAAATGTACATTATCGGAATTGCAGGCGGTACAGGTTCAGGTAAGACCACCGTCGTCAAGAGAATTGCCAGTGTGCTGCCACCTCATTGTGCAGCCATAGTGCCTTTGGATTCGTATTATAATGATACGACAGGAATGACTGATGAGGAGCGTAAGGCTATTAACTTCGACCATCCTGACGCCTTCGACTGGAAGTTGCTTACGGAGCATATCAAGATGCTGAAGAATGGTCAGGCCATCGAGCAACCCACCTATTCATACATCATCTCTAACCGCCTGCCTGAGACGATACATGTCGAACCTAAGCCCGTTATCATTCTGGAGGGTATCATGACGCTGCACTATAAGAAGCTACGCGACATGATGGACCTGAAGATATTCGTGGATACCGACTCTGACGTACGCCTCATCCGTAACATCCGCCGCGATGTGGTGGAGCGTGGACGTACTGTCGACATGGTGCTTGACCGCTATGAGAAAGTCCTCAAACCCATGCACGAACAGTTTATCGAACCCACCAAGAAGTTTGCGGACCTCATCATTCCATGGGGAGGCGACAACAAGACGGGTATTCATATCCTTAAAACCTATATCGAGGGCATTGTTACCAATGTATAACGGAGAAAAGAAAGTAGAAGAGAGTGGCGCAACCACTCTCTTCTTAGTACGTCACGGTGAGACCATCGACAATGCTCGCCAAATTATGCAGGGTCAGACACAGGGCTGTCTCAATGAACGGGGTAGGGAGCAGGCTCAGCAGGTGGCTCAGCGTTTAGCTGATGAACCCATTGATGCTATTATTGCCAGCGACCTGCAACGCGCTATCCAGACCGCAGAAATCATTGCCGAACCTCACGGTTTATCCGTGAAGACTACACCGTTGCTCCGCGAGCGTGACTGGGGTAGTTTTACAGGACGTTTCATTCCAGACCTGAAAGGCGAGGTGTGGCCTAACGATATAGAGAGTGAACCAGCCTTATTGCAGCGTGCCGCTGACTTCCTGCAATACATGACGGCCACCTATCCCGGTAAGCGAGTGGTGGCCGTAGGGCATGGAATTATGAATAAAGCCATCTTGGCTGTCTATGCAGGATGTACAATGCGCGAGGTACAGCGTATGATGAATGCTGAGGTGCGCATCTTAACGGTGTCTGCCGAACGAACCGCCACTTCTGCTACCGCCGCTATGGCTGCTACTGCTGCGGTTGCCTCCGCCAAAACCTCCTCGAGAAGCACTGCTGCTGGAGCTACCGCTACGGCTACTGCCGAATGAACCACTACTACGACTGTTTCCGAATGTGCCACTGCTACGACTGCCTCCGAACGAACCGCTACTATGACTTCCACCGAATGAACTGTTACTATGGCTTCCAGTTCCAAATGAGCCATTGCTATGGTTCACTGTGGTTCGTGTAGAACTGGTACGTGGTCCACCAGAGTTGTCTGGGCGGTGGCGATTCGTGCCATGATCTCTGACAGTGCCGTGGTCTCTACCTGTGTTTCCATGATGTTCTAATGTACCCCCATGGTGCTCAGGTCTTCCACCATGATGTCCTATTGAGCCTCCGTGATGGTGACGGAAGTCACCGCGATTCCAACGGTCCAGCATGCCGTAGTGTGTGCGTCTGGCAGGACGGAAGTGGTGGCGGTGGTTATAGTAGTAGCCGTGGGTGCCATGCAGGTGCCAGGCGTGTGCACCACGATAGGTGGCATAGAATGCAGGGCGCCCAAAATAGAAGTAGTCACGGTGCGGATAGCGGGCGTAGATGCCAAAGTGCCAGTAGCCTGCGCTCCAGTATAGTGGACGGTAGAAGTAGCTGGCAGCGATATATGCCTGCCATTGGGCGTCGAGCAGTATGTAGCTTAGGTCGCGGTTGCGGCGCTCCCAATAGTCGCCATAGACATCATCGTAACTCGTCACACCCATCAGGTAGTCGAGGTTGATCTCATAGGCGGCTTCATACTGTTCATCAGTAAGATTCAGCTCATAAGCCATCTTATCGGTCAGGAACAGTGCCTCATTGCGAGCCTGTTCGTAACTCATTGCCTTGCCCGATGCTGCTATCGTCAGCATTGCTAAAAGGGCTATCATCATCTTCTTCATAGTTGCAAGTATTTATTGTTCACGCTGCAAAATTAGGAAGAAAATGATGATAGTACAAAGGATTATCCCTAAACCCTTGGGGGGATTTCCCTAAATGGTGTTTTGTTATCTTTTGTGTTTTCTTGACGATTCATTTGGTGGTTTGCGAATAAATGCGTATCTTCGCTGCATGTTTCAATTCAAGCAGTTTACGGTAGAGCAGGAATTGTGCGCTATGAAGGTGGGTACCGATGGCGTACTGTTGGGAGCGTGGGCCAAGGGTGGTCAGCGTATTCTGGATGCTGGTACGGGTACGGGTGTCATTGCGATGATGCTGGCACAGCGCTATCCTGGGGCGCGGGTGACGGCAATAGATATTGATGAAGGTGCTGTCAGACAGGCACAGCAGAATGTGACGAAGTCACCTTTTGCTGCGCAGGTAACGGTGCTACAGGAAACGCTACAGGAACATCAGGGCGAATATGATGCTATTGTCAGCAATCCACCGTTTTTTATCGACTCCTTGGCAGCCCCTGACGAGCAGCGGAACATGGCCCGCCATACTGCTACGCTGACCTATGCAGAACTGATGCAGGCAGCTTACAGGCTGTTGAGCGACGAGGGCGAGCTGAGTGTGGTGGTGCCGTTCGACTACCGTCAACGCATGGAGGATGAGGCTATATTTGTAGGTTTCTTTCCCAGCAGGGTATGTGCTGTGAAGACTACAGAGAGGAAACCTGCCAAGCGCTATCTGCTGGCATTCAGGAAACATCCTTGCCCTTGTGAAAAAGAACAACTGACGATAGGCTCGGAAGACTATCAGGCGCTGACCAGCGCCTTTTACCTCTGATGTCGAAGTTTCGATGCTTCGATGTTTCGAAGTTTCGAGGAACTATTTATGAAAACCAGTCTTGACAAATTCGTCAAATTGGTTCTGGTAGCCGTTGAAAACATTGATGTCCACATCGCCTGAGATACCGTCGACGCGGCCGTCAGGGCAGAGTTGCCAATAGACAAGGCGGACGTCGGGCTTGTACTGCCCGTAGCGTGCTATCCACACATTATATTTCTTCTTGATGTCTGGCGCATTGACCATGTGCTTGTTGATGAACATCTGATTGATATAGAGGATGGGGCGCATGCCTGTGCGCTTCTCTACATATTCCATGAAGAAGCGAATGCGCTTCATGAGTACGTCGGCACCACCAATCTTACGAATCTGCGCGTCGGTGGGCTCTACGTCGAGCACTGGGGGGAAGTCGCCTTTGCGGAACAGTGTGTGGTTGACGAAGTATTTGGCCTGCAATTCCGCTGATGACTTGAGCGAGAAGAAATGATAGGCACCTACGTGGATGCCTGCTTTCTTGGCTTTCATGTAGTCGCTCATGAAGTAGCGGTTACGGATGGTGGTACCTTCGGTGGACTTAATATAAATAAAGGATACAGGGAACGTGCGACCTTGTGCGTCGTGACGCTTGCCCAGCGAGGTAATGCGTAGCTTGTTGAAGTCTATGCCAAAGCGCTTGCGCCCCTTCTCATGCTGATGGCGCGAGATGTCGATGCCATAGATGCGTTCTGTGGTGTATTTGAGTTTCTCGCCAAGGAACTTACCTTCCTTCCATTCGCCTACATGTAGCTGGTGATTGGGTGAGGAATCGAAGGCAAAACCGTGCAGGACGTCATCCTGCCAGAAACCTTCTTTGTGACAGCCGTCCCACTCATCCATTATTCCTTGTCCACTGGCTTGTAGGAGTGTGTCCATCTGTCCAATGTAACGTCCCTGTTTGTCAGTGCGCATAGCATAAACCACTGTGTCACACCTCCATACTGCCGAAACAATGCGCCCTTTCCAGTCGCGGGTAATGCCTTTGCCGTTGAGGCCGCCCATCAAGAAGTGACCAGCTTTCCAGTAACCGCCACTTATCTTAACAGCAATCATAGAACGATCCTTGGCGGCGATGGTGTCTCTAGTGACACAAGCTTTTCTGTGAGTATTGGTCTTGTTGGTGAGCTTCGCTTTCTGTGCCAGTTGCGTATTATACTGCGCTACATACTGGTAGCCCTCGTCAGAGACGTTATGCACTTTCAGGTAGTAGCGCATCTCGTCCATCTCTGCCTCTATGTTGGCACGTTGCAGAGAGTCAGGCGTCGTGTCCTTGGTGTATCGTATCTCTATCTTGTCAGGAATGCGCGGAGGTATTGTGCGATACTTGGGATTGAAGGGGTTAAAAGGATTGAGTATTACCACGAGTGCCAGGACCAGCAGGTCGGCAACGGTTGCTATGGAACGCAGCTTCTTCATGTTCTCTTTATTCCTTATTATCCTCCAGCCAACTGTCAAGGAGTTGGCGCGCTATGGACAGCTTCTCTGGGATGTGTGGCAGATGGTTGCGATCAAACCAAGCGCCTTTTGACAATTCTGAACGCTGCAGGTGGATCTTGCCACTGTCGTAGTCAGCCGTGAAGCCAACCATCAAACCACAAGGGTAGGGCCAAGGCTGTGAGCCGAAATAGCGCAGGTTGGTAATGTGCAGTCCCGTTTCCTCCATGACCTCACGATAGACCGCCTCCTCCAGCGTCTCGCCAGTTTCTACGAAACCTGCCACGAGGCCATAGTGGTCGTCGCGGAAGTTGTTGGCATGAACCAACAGTACCTCGTCGCCTTTGCGAACCAAGACGATGACTGCAGGGGCCAGTAGGGGCCATATCTCTTTGCCACACTGGTCACACTTCTTAGAGATAGCAGTGTCGAAGTGCATCGTTCCGCCACAGACACCACAGAACTTGGTACTCTGGTCCCAGTAAAGCAGTTCGCGGCACTTTCCTGCCAGTCTGTAGTCTGCCTCCGACAGCTTATAGTAACTCTGACGCAGACCACACATCTCGTAGAGGCCGGAGTCTGTAATGGGTTGGTCGATGCGGTATGCCTTAGCACCATCGATATCCATGACGGTAGTCCAAGACTTCAATTCAGTAGGTGCCTCTTCGGGTATCTGATAAGTGTCACCCGTCTTCAGCAAGACGAGGTCGCTCTGGCAAAAAACAAAATATTTCACGATTAAATGTCTAGTATTTAATGTTTACTCTCCAAAGATCTGCTTCCTGTCACGTTCAATAGCGGGGCGTGCCCATGCATCGGGGATGAAACGCCAGTTGTTGAAGGATTTACCCTCTATATGTCCTTCACGCTCAATCTTCTGTGTCAGATAGTAGCGTTGGTCACGCTCACTCATATAAATGATACGGCTGTTGATGGAGTCATGGGGAATGCCTGCACCAAGTGTGAGCAGTTCGCCACCACCATTGCCGCGATAGCTGTTCATAGCTACCTTATACCATGCTTTTTCATTGAAGGGACGTCCGTCGGAGAACTGAAGGATGTGTACCTTCTGACCCTCTGGCTTGGTGACATCTACCACATAGTCGATGCCTGCTGCTGAGTCGAAGTTGAAGGTGTAGTTCTTGAAGCCTTCGCGCTGGTTGTCTCCAGGTGCCTTGGGAGCAAGAAGCATGATGTGGTCGTCAGCGCTCTGCATGGTATTCGTCCATAGGTCGTAACTCATCTCCAGGTGTTTGCGTACTTCCTCACCTGTCATGCGGAGTACGTAGATTTTGTTTTCGAAACGGTAGAGTTTGAACATGTCGCTCATATATACAGGTCCTGCATTGACATTTGTGTTAAAAGCCAAAGGCGCATTGAAAGAAATATCAGCGTGTGTATATTCTAACTGTAATAGATGAATTAAATCAGTGAAGGCTGCGGGACCGAAGAAGGAGTCGCGAGAGCGCATAGGGCTGACAAAGGTACCCAACTGGCGTTCTACATACTGGTGGACGGCATCTATCTGTGGCTGAAAATGAGCCATGTATTGCTGGTCGATAGCTTCGCCAGTAATATCAACTATCTCACCCTTTTTGCTGATGACCTTGCCGTTGCGAATCTGAATGGTAGCTTGTGCCACTTTGACGGCATTACATGACGGATCCAGGCAGAGCACACCGTTGATGGTGGCGTTGCGCTCCGTATGGTCGTGACCAAAGAATATAACGTCGAAGCCTTCTACCGTCTCTGCCATCTTTCTGGAGACATCTTCCTCATAGCTGGGAGTAACAATGCCTCCATCCCAACCGCTATGAAAGAGTCCTATGATGACGTCGGCTTTCTCCTGTTCTTTAAGTACCTTGATCCAGTGGCGTGCGCTCTTAATCATGTCCTCAAAATACAGACCTGTCCACAGACTCTCATGGAGCCAGCTGGGAATAGCTGGTGTCAGCATGCCAAGAATGGCGACACGGACACCCTCACGCTCAATGATAGTATAGGGCTTGACATACGGTTTGCCTGTCTTTGTGTCGATGATGTTGGCACCAAGTACGGGACACTTGATTTCGCTGACCCATTTGTCGTAGACGGCATGTCCTGTCTCTACGTCGTGGTTGCCGAAGTTCTGGGCATCGTACTGTAGGTAGTTGACGACCTCTGCTGCAATGTTGGGTGCATCAGTCTTTACATAGTTGGTGTAGTAGCAGGTGGGTTGTCCCTGCAGAATGTCGCCGTTGTCCAGCAAGATGATGCGGTCGCCATAGCTCTTACGCTGACGCTTGAGATAGGAACTGACGCGTGCCATCGTTCCCTGCATAGGACGGCGTTCGGTAAAGTTGTAGGGAAAGAAAGCACCGTGGACGTCTGATGTTTCTATCAGTCGTAGGGTGACGGTTTTAGCTTGTTTGGCCATGGCTGTCAGGCTTATACACATTAGTGCAAGGATCGTTATTGTCTTTTTCATCAGTATAAAAATAATAGGTTTAAATTGTTTTTTGCAAAGGTAGAGATTATTTTTTAATTCACCAAGTTCTTAGGCACGCTTTTTGCTGGTTAAAGGTTAAAAGAAAATAAAAATAGGAGGTAGTATTATGGCATTTATTGATTACTACAAGATTTTAGGGGTTGACAAGAGCATACCCCAAAAGGATGTGAAGCGTGCTTATCTGAAGCGTGCCAAGCAGTTTCACCCAGATTTGCATCCTGACGACCCTAAGGCTAAGGCCAAGTTCCAGGCGCTGACGGAAGCTTACGACGTGATAGGCGACCCCGAGAAGCGTGCCAAATACGATAAGTATGGTGAGCAGTGGAAGCAGGCAGAGGCTTATGAGAAGGCAGGTGCAGGTTTTGGTGGCTATGGCGGTGCACAAGGCAATCCCTTTGAGGGCTTCGATTTCTCGTCGTTTGGCTCGGGTGGTACTGGTGGCTTCTCGTCATTTTTCCAGGATTTGTTTGGTGGCGGCATGCGAGGTGGCCAGGGCTTTGGTGCCCATACTACGTATAAGGAGGAACCAAAGAATACGCAAGCTACTGTCACTATCGATATGTATACCGCCTTGTTGGGTGGCAATATCATGGTGACGACGGGTACGGGCGAACGACTGAAACTGAAGGTGAAACCTGAGACGCAGCCTGGCACCAAAGTGCGTCTGCGTGGCAAGGGCAGGGGAGGTACGGACCTTATCCTGACGTATCAGGTGAAGTTGCCGACAGGGCTGACAGAACGACAGAAACAGCTGCTGCAACAGATGCAGCAAGGTTGACAGAGATGCAAAATGCAGGGTGCTTAACCCTGCATTTGTGTTTTAAGGAACTCTTCTGCACGTTGCAGATCTTCCGGTGTGTCGATACCCACCGTTTCTACATTAGTGATGCCTACACGGATGCGGTAGCCGTTCTCCAACCAACGTAGCTGTTCCAGGCTCTCTGCTTTCTCCAGTGATGACTGTGGCAGTTGTGTGACTTCGTGAAGTACTTGGCGGTGATAAGCATAAATTCCCAAGTGCTTCAAATAGGGGAAATGTTCCAGCCAAGTAGTAGGTTCTTCACCACGAACATAAGGTATCACGCTGCGACTGAAGTACAAGGCAAAACCACGACGGTCGCATACGATTTTGGGGGAGTTGGGGTTATGTACGGCTTTAATGTTGTCAAAAGGTTTTCCTAATGTACCTATCTGAGTCTCAGAATCTTCGAATAAATTCTTTAAAGTTTCTATTTGAGATTTTTGGATGAATGGTTCGTCACCTTGGATGTTGATGATAACATCGGCGTCGGTGCCTATTTTGGTGGCAGCTTCCTCTAGACGGTCAGTTCCACTCTTGTGGTCGGTGCGCGTCATGACAGCACGGCCGCCAAATGCCTCGACAGCCTGATAGATACGCTCGTCGTCAGTGGCGACATACGCCTCTTCGAGTACTGCTGATGCCTGTTCGTAAACTCGCTGGATAACAGTCTTGCCGCCCAGCATGGCCAATGGTTTGCCAGGAAAGCGTGTTGATGCATATCTGGCAGGTATGATAGCAATGAATTTCATAATTTATTGTTTTTTGTTTGCAAAGATAGTGAATATTTTTTAAAACGCTTTGTAGTATCGCTTTTTTTTCATACCTTTGTCAAGTTTAAATGCCTATTCTTATGAACAAACGAAATATATTACTTACATTCTATTCCTTGCTGGCACTCTCTGTGTCGGCGCAAAAGATTACCCTTGGCTCCTGTAAAATGAAAGACGGTGGAGAGTATAAGGGGCAGATGATGGCAGGAAAGCCACATGGCAAAGGGACTACGACTTGGAAAGATGGTGACCGCTTTGAAGGCGAGTATGTTAAGGGTAAACGCCAGGGCTATGGCGTCTATACCTTTCATGACGGAGAAAAGTATGAAGGCCAGTGGCTGCAGGACCACCAGCATGGTAAGGGAACTTTCTATTTTAACAACAACAACAAGTATGATGGCCTGTGGTATCGCGACGAACAGGAAGGACATGGCGTAATGTACTACTATAATGGCGATATCTATGACGGACAGTGGAAGCTGAGCAAGCGTCATGGTAAGGGTCGTTATACCTATAAAGGCGGTGCTTACTACAATGGAGAGTGGCTTGATGACCAGAAGAACGGCCGTGGCGTCTTCAACTGGGGCGATGGATCTTCGTATGACGGGCAGTGGAAAGACAATCGTCAGAATGGAAAGGGCACTTTCCGCTATGCCAATGGTGATGTCTATATTGGCTCATTCTCCAATGACCTACAGAATGGTAAGGGCATCTATAAGTTCCAGAATGGTGACTTCTACGATGGCGACTATGTCAATGGTGAACGCACCGGTCAGGGCATCTTTCGCTATGCCAATGGTGACCGTTATACGGGCCAGTTTTATAAGGGTGATAAACATGGTCAGGGTACGCTGGTATGGAAGAATGGCAATACCTATCAGGGTGAGTGGAAGGCCGACAAACCCAATGGTCGTGGCAAGTTGTCTATGAAGAACGGTGACTCTTTTGAGGGACAGTTCCGCAATGGTGCCATTCATGGTGAGGGTATTGCCCGCTATGCTGATGGCTCTAAGTTCCGTGGCCATTTCAAGGACGGCAAGCGTCATGGTCCAGCCATTGAAGAGAATAAGGAGGGACTGCGCTTTGAGGGTACTTATGTTGAGGACCGTCGCGACGGCCGCTTTGTAGAGAAAGACCGTAATGGTAACATTACTGCTCAAGGCACGTATATTAGAGGAAAGAGACAGGAAAATTAATATTGAACTTTGAAACATAAAACATAAGCACTATGATCATCGACACATTAGAAAATTTGGAAAAGTATGTGGCAATTAATCCACTGTTTCCGAAAGTTGTGGAGTTTTTGAAAGCCAACGACCTGAGTACTATGGCTGATGGCAAGTATGAAATTGAAGGCAAAGACCTCTTTGTCAATGTAACTACCACCAAGGGAAAATCTCCTGATGAGGCTGTCATCGAGACGCACAACAAGATGATTGATATTCAGATCCCCCTTACTGCTGCAGAGACGTATGGTTATACCCAGCGTAACGCTCTTCCTGAAGTTCCCTATAATGCAGAGAAGGACATTACCAAGATTCCAGATTTGGCAGCAGACAGCTATGTCACCTGTCAGCCGGGTATGATGGTCATCTTCTTTCCGCAGGATGGTCATGCACCCTGCATTGCTGGCGTTCCCGAATTCAAGAAAGCAATTTTCAAGATAAAAGCATAATACTATGGCAACAACTAAAAAGACTACTATGAAGAAGGCTACTACAAAGAAAGCCAAGAAGGTGGAAGAACCTAAACACATTGGGTTGGTACGTGACGACTCCTGGCTGGAGCCCTTTGAACAGGCTATCCGCGGTCGTCATGACCATGCACTATGGAAGATTGCCCAGCTGACACGTAATGGTAAGAAGACGCTGAGCGACTTTGCCAGCGGACATCTCTATTTTGGTCTGCACAAATTGGCAAAGGGGTGGGTGTTCCGTGAGTGGGCACCGAACGCTACAGAGATTTATCTGATTGGTGACTTCAACAACTGGCAAGAGTCAGACAAATATAAGTGTAAGCGCATTGAGGGGACAGGCAACTGGGAACTGAGACTCTCGGAGAAAGCCATCAAGCACGGTGACCTCTATAAGATGAAGGTCAAGTGGAATGGTGGAGAGGGTGAGCGCATCCCCGCTTGGTGCCGCCGCGTTGTACAGGATGAACAGACCAAGATATTCTCCGCACAGGTGTGGAATCCTGAGAAACCCTATGTATGGAAGAAAAAGACCTTCAAACCCGACAAGTCGCCGCTGCTCATCTACGAGTGCCATGTGGGTATGAGTCAGGATGCCGAGAAGGTAGGCACCTATAAGGAGTTTACGGAGAATGTGCTGCCACGTGTAAAAAAGGACGGCTACAATGCTATTCAGGTGATGGCTATCCAGGAGCATCCTTATTATGGCAGCTTTGGCTACCATGTGTCTTCGTTCTTTGCTCCTTCAAGCCGTTTTGGTACTCCCGAAGAACTGAAGGAGATGATTGACACCGCCCATAAGATGGGTATAGCCGTCATCATGGATATTGTACACTCACATGCTGTGAAGAACGAGGTAGAGGGCTTGGGCAATCTGGCTGGCGACCCTAACCAGTTCTTCTATCCTGGCGACCGCCACGAGCATCCGGCATGGGATTCGCTGTGCTTCGACTACGGCAAAGACGACGTTCTGCACTTCCTGCTGAGCAACTGTAAGTATTGGCTGGAGGAGTTCCACTTCGATGGTTTCCGCTTCGATGGCGTAACGTCTATGCTATATTACAGTCACGGACTGGGAGAAGCCTTTGGCGGCTATGGTGACTATTTCAATGGCCATGAGGATGACAATGCTATCTGCTATCTCACGCTGGCAAACTGTCTGATTCACGAGGTCAACAAGAATGCCATCACTATTGCTGAGGAGGTCAGCGGTATGCCAGGTCTGGCGGCTAAATTCGAGGACGGCGGCTATGGCTTTGACTATCGTATGGCGATGAATATCCCTGACTACTGGATTAAGACCATTAAGGAGGTGCGTGATGAGGACATCAATGTATGCTCTATCTTCTGGGAGGTCAAGAACCGTCGTCCTGATGAGAAGACCATTTCCTATTGCGAGAGTCACGACCAGGCGCTGGTGGGCGATAAGACCATCATCTTCCGTCTCATCGATGCCGATATGTACTGGCACTTTGCCAAGAAAGACGTCAACGATATTGCCCAGCGTGGTATTGCCCTGCACAAGATGATTCGTCTGGTAACAGCCGGCGCTATCAATGGTGGCTACCTGAACTTCATGGGTAATGAGTTCGGACACCCAGAGTGGATAGATTTCCCACGTGAGGGGAACGGCTGGTCATACAAGTATGCCCGTCGTCAGTGGAACCTCGTCGACAACAAGGATCTCTGCTATCACTGGCTGGGTGACTTCGACCAGAAGATGCTGGAGGTCATCAAGTCACAGAAGAATTTCCAGGATACGCCTGTTACAGAGATTTGGCATAACGATGGCGATCAGGTGCTGTGCTACATGCGCGGTGACCTCGTATTCGTCTTCAACTTCTCACCGACGCGCAGCTATACGGACTACGGATTCCTCGTTCCTACGGGCTCTTACGAGGTAGTGCTCAATACCGATGCAAAGGAGTTTGGCGGCAATGGTTTCGCAGACGACACGGTGACGCACCTGACCAACTATGACCCCATGTATGTAGAGGATCGCAAGGAGTGGCTCAAGCTCTATATCCCTGCCCGCTCGGCTGTCGTATTAAGGAAAGTGTGAAAATGACATTTTTTTAAGCAATTCTTTAACGTTTTACAATTAAATTGTTTAATTTTGCAGCCGCAAAGACAAGAATTTAAGAATATTTATGGCACATAACATCTTCAAAGGATTAGGTATTGCGTTGATAACACCCTTTATGGAGGATGGATCGGTAGACTACAAGTCGCTGATCCGCCTTGTAGAGTACCAACTGAATAACGGAGCGGACTTCTTCTGTATCCTGGCAACAACCGGTGAGACTCCTACATTGACAGCTGACGAAAAACAGAAGATCAAGGATCTCATCGTAGACTTGGTAGGTGGACGTGTACCCATCCTCATGGGATGTGGCGGCAACAATACCGCAGCTATTGTTAATGAGTTGCAAACGGGCGACTTCCGTGGAGTTGATGGCATACTCAGCGTATGTCCATATTATAACAAGCCTTCTCAGGAGGGACTCTATCAGCATTTCAAGACCATTGCGGCAGCTACCAAGTTGCCCGTGGTCTTGTATAACGTTCCTGGTCGTACAGGTGTCAACATGACTGCTGCCACCTCAGTACGCTTGGCTCACGACTGTCCGAATATCGTTGCCATCAAGGAGGCTTCCGGCAATCTGGAACAGGTTGACGAGATTATCAAGAACGGACCACGTGGCTTTGAGGTGCTTTCTGGTGACGACGCTCTGACGTTTCCTATGGTTAGCTGTGGCGCCGTTGGTGCTATCAGCGTCATAGGCAATGCCCTGCCTCGTGAGTTCTCGAAGATGATTCGCCTGCAGATGCGTGGCGAATACGATGGGGCCCGTAAGATTCACCATCGTTTCCAGGATCTCTTCTCGTTGCTCTTTGTCGATGGCAATCCTGCTGGTGTAAAGGCTATGCTCCACGAGATGGGTTACATTGAGAATATCCTGCGTCTGCCTTTGGTGCCGACACGTATCAGCACCTTGCAGCGCATGAGTGAAATTATGAAGGAACTGAAGATTTAGTGTAGAGTTGGAAGAACCACGTGTACTACATGAGATTACCCCGTTGATGGGCAAGGACTCCCTCTATATTGCTGAACGCAGAAAGAAGGAGTTTACCTATCCCATCCACAACCACGAGGTGTTTGAACTGAACTTCGTGGAGCATGCACCTGGCGTGCGTCGTGTGGTAGGTGACTCTAACGAAGTCATCGGCGAATACGATCTGGCCATTATTACTGGTTCTGATTTGGAGCACGTGTGGGAACAGAATACCTGTACCAGTGAGAATATCCGAGAGATAACCGTTCACTTCTATTTCGACCTTGGTGAAGATGGCTTCCTGGCGCACAATCCTTTCTTCTCATTGCGTAAGATGTTGCTAGAAGCCCGCAAGGGAATGGCCTTCTCGCTCGACGACATCATGCGTGTCTATAACATGCTTGATACACTGAGCAGTGTCAAGGAGGGATTCTATGCTGTCACGCAGTTCCTGACCATCCTCTATGAACTCTCCAAGAGTACCGAGATGCGTACGCTGGCTTCGTCGAGTTATGCCAAGGTGGCCGTTGAGAGTGACTCGCGTCGTGTGCTGAAGGTTAAGAACTATATTGCCCAGAACTATACGGAGGAGATTCGCCTGAATACGCTGGCTGATATTGCAGGCATGAGTCCATCGGCCTTCAGCCGTTTCTTCAAGTCGCATACAGGGCGTACCCTCAGCGAGTATATCATCGAGCAGCGTCTGGGCTATGCCAGTCGCATGCTGGTAGATACGTCGAACAGTGTTGCGGAGATCTGCTACGCCTGTGGCTTTAACAATCTAAGCAATTTTAACCGCATTTTCAAGAAGAAGAAAAACTGCTCACCTACGGAGTTCCGTGAGAACTATCATAAAACAAAAATCATCGTTTAAGCAAACATAAATAAAACTACAACCCTAAAGAAAAATATGACGAGAAGAGCACTTTTGTTGGTATGCTGTTGGCTGGTAGGCTTGGTAGCTGTCCATGCCAATCTGGCTGACTCGCTGCGCCAGCGCTTGCCGTCGCTGCATGGTCAGGCTCGTCTGCAAGCCTATCATACGCTTTATCGTCTCAGTCTTAATAATGGTAACCAGCAGTATATGCTACGCTGTCTGAACGACTATATCAACGAGTTGGACCGTCAGCATGAAAAGGATACCTTAGCGCTGGCACTCGTTTCGCGTGTCACCTTCTTCTATAATTATGACTTGACAGACTCTGTCTACAAGTATGCGCCGCTGACGATGGAAACACTGAAAGGTCTGCAAGCGTGGGACAAATATTATGAGGTATGGATGCACCTTTGCAATACCTATGTGTTCAGTAGCAAGTACAACATGGCGTTGCGCGAGGTGCAGACCATGTTCGACGACGCCAAGGAGCGTGATAATAAGTATGGTATGGGCATTGCCTACTACATGATGGGTAATGTCTATTCAAACATGCATAATCGTCAGGAGAGTGTGTCATCCTACCGCAAGGGTATCGACCTGCTGCTTACGGTAGAAAATAAACCGTCAACCATTGCCGACTTGTATTCTTATCTGGGCGACGAGTTGGACGAGATGAAGGAATACGAGAAACTCCAGAAGTTGACAGTAGAGTGGAAGGCGTTCTTGGATGCCTACTATGCTGAGAAAGAAGGTAAAGGTGCCCCCCTTCAGCAATATGTGCGCAACGTGATGGAGTCGTACTATTATCTGGCTTGTGCACAGGCTGCCCTCGGACTCGGTCAGCTGGACAAGGCTGACAAGATGCTCAACGAGGTACACCACCGAATCCCTTCTGAGGAAGACTATGTGGGTCAGGCGTGGCTCTATTATAAAGCCAAGCTCCATCTGTTGCGCAAGGACTACCAGACAGCACTGGAACTGAACAGTCGCCGTTACGAGTTGACGGATAATTCGGATATGGCTATGCTGGTACCTGTGCTCACCCAGCGTGGCGAGATATTGGAAGCGCTAGGTCGTTACCAAGATGCCTCGTCAGTCTTCAAGAACCTGATACAGGTAAAAGACTCCGTTAGCGGTGTGGAGACGCGTAACCAGTTGAACGAAATGAATACGCTGTTCCAGGTCGACGAGTTGAAGATGGCGCAGGCGAAGGCTCAGTTCCGTAATACCTTAATTATAATAGGTATAGTCGTAGTGGCACTGGTCATCTTCCTGATATTCCGCATGATTGCAGCAAGGCGCCTGAAAAAGGCCCACGAGGAACTGCTTGTCGCTTACGATCAGTTGGAGGAGACCACCACTGCCAAGGAGCGCATCGAGAGTGACCTGCGTATTGCCCGCAATATTCAGATGGGCATGGTACCCCATACCTTCCCTGAGCGTGATGATGTAGATCTCTACGCCTCTATGACTCCTGCCAAGGAGGTGGGTGGCGACCTCTATGGCTATCTGCTCGTTCCTGCCAAGGAGGAAGGACAGAGTGATAAGCTCTACTTTGCCTTGGGTGATGTCAGCGGTAAGGGTGTTCCTGCATCCTTGTTCATGGCACAGGCTACCCGCTTGTTCCTCACGCTGGCCAAACAGGAGATGTTGCCTGCCGATATTTGTACCCATTTGAACGATGCCCTCTCTGGCGAAGACAACGAGACGTGCATGTTCGTCACCATGTTTGTGGGTCTTGTCGACCTGCAGACGGGTCATCTGAACTTCTGTAATGCCGGTCATAACCCACCAGTACTCCTGCGCGATGGTCAGACAGAGTTCATTGAGATGATACCTAATGCTCCCATTGGCCTCTTCCCTGGTATGGAATACGAGGGTGAGGAGATTGAGGACATCACTAACAGTCCGCTGTTTGTCTATACCGATGGTCTCAACGAGGCCGAGAACCGACAGCAGGAGCAGTTCACTGACGAGCGACTGTTGGAAATTCTGCAGACCACGCCTTTTGAGTCGTCACAACAGACTATCGAGATGCTGCGTGAGCAGGTTGAGGCTCATCGTGACGGTGCTGAGCCGAACGACGACCTCACCATGCTGTGCGTAAAGGTGTTGAGAAGTTAGAAGAAGATAGAAGCAATAACTAAATAGATAGCTTATGAGAAAGGAACTAAAGCTGAAAAATCAGGTAGGAGAACTGGAGCGCGTCAACCAGTTCGTCGAGGAAATCGGCGAAGAGCTGGGACTTGACATGGAGCTACGGATGAACCTCAATCTGGTGATGGAGGAGATGGTGTCCAACGTCATCTTCTATGCGTATCCCAAGGAGAAATCGGCAGACATCGAACTGCTTGCCGAGAGTGATGGGAAAGAGCTGACCTTCGTCCTCAGCGACCAAGGCAAGGAGTTCGACCCTACGCTGAAGGACGATGCTGATCCTAACGTAAATCCCATTGACCGTGAGATAGGCGGTATGGGTATCTACATTGTAAAGAATATCATGAATAAGGTTTCCTACCAGCGCTTGGAGGGTAAGAACCTGCTGACCATGAAGAAGAGTATTTGAACATTGTAATTTAAAAACTATACAATTATGACACAGATTATCAAAGAAGGTGGTAAGACCATCATTAAGACAGGTGAGCGTATTGACACTATGAATGCTCCTCAGTTCGAACAAGACATCCAGCCCGCACTCGTTGACGGTGGCGTAGATTTGGAGATGGATTGCTCAGACTTGAACTACATGGCATCTTCTGGTCTCCGTATCATTCAGAAGACCATGCGTGCCGTGATGCAGCAGAAGGGTCAGTTCAAGATGACCAATGTGAATCCTGAGATTTACAAGGTGCTGGCTATGACTGGCTTCACCAAGTTTATGAAGGTTGAAAAGAAGGCTGAATAACTCTTAGCTTATGTTGTACGCATTCTTGATAGTACTTGCCATAGCCTTAGGATTGGCTATCGCATTGTATTTCCAAATTAAGGCAGGCCATAAACAGGCTGACGAGCAGCGACAGTTGCTCAATGATTATCAGCATCGTGTCGATGAACAGCAGAAGTTGCTTGACGACTACCGTGCGCTGGAGAAGAACTTCGACAATGTTGGCGAGGGCTATGAGCAGGCATTGTTGGCTTTCGAGAAGATGGAAGAAGAGCAGGCCAAGAACAAGAAGGCCTACGACGCCATGGAGAAGCGCGCCTCTTCTTTGCAGGACCAGTGTGCCCGTTATGAGGAGTTCTCTGCCAAGTGCCGTGAGGTCTTCGGACCCGCTCTCAACGAGATCCTTTCCATCGCCAAGAGCACAGGCAATAACAAGTTGGCCTCTCTCGTTGGTAAGATTAGCGATATGGACGATGTCGATGGTCAGGTGGCTATTGGTCGCACCGACAATATCCTGGTGTCACAGGTTGCCGACGAGGCCATTGCTGCCTCTGGCGTCGACAAGATTACCTACCTTAAGTTCGACAAGCAGGTTGATCCCGTTGCTGCTGCCACCATGCTCTCCACCAATCTTAACAAGTCTGTCCGTGCACTGAGCCATCTGCTCGACAACGCACTGAAGTTCACCACTGAGGGTACTGTCACGCTGAAGGTTGCCGTCGATATGGACAAGATGCAGGCCATCTATACCGTAGAGGATACAGGTGCAGGCATTGAGGAGGCAGAACGTGAACACGTTTTCGAGCCTTACGTCAAGCTCAACCAGTTCTTCGATGGACAGGGCATCGGACTTACCGTAGCCCGCAGCATTGCCCGTCGTCTGGATGGTGATGTCGTTCTCGACGACGCCTACGAAGGCCCAGGTTCTCGCTTCGTCCTGACGTTGCCTATCTGATAGCCGTCGTGCTATACATTATTATATAAGAATCATCCTGCGGGGTGATTCTTATTTTTTACATTTTTGAAAAGGTCCCCCCCTTCGTGTTACCACTTAACATACTTGCGTAGAAAATTGGGTCGGAGATGTTTTTCTTTATGATGGTAAAAGGGCACAAAATGGTAAAAAATCATTTAAAATGATACGACTTTCAGATTTATTTCTTATCTTTGCAGCGTCTAAACAGTAGAATTATGTCATATACAAGAGAACCAATAGTAATTGATAACCCTTCAGAGAAGTTACTGAAGACTCTTAAGAAACTCAGAGAGCATAAGCTAACTGAGTTGGAGAAGCTTCGTAATATGAAGCCTGAGGAATTCTCTTGTAGGATTATCCTGTAATGACATATTCCTTCACACCAATTATTATTAATGGAGAGGGATATAAGCAGTTCATGCACCTTATTGCACGCGACAAACATCAGTCTATAGTTGATTTGATTAAAGCTGATGTTTTGGAAGGTTGGGGTAAGTGAATAGATCAAATCATTTAACCTATTAACATGGCAGGCCTCAAGTCCTTTGCACATCGGCGTTTGAGCCATGTTAATAGATGGCGAACACTTAACATACTTGCGTAATAAAATGAAAAATTCGCTTTAATGGCCTTGCTTGCCGGACCAACCGGGGCTATCCATCTTGTGATCCCGATAGGCATCTTAAATGTTAATTATTCAAATAATTACGTCAGAATGATGTCAGAATGAAATAAAATGTGTATATTTGCGGGCAGTAAAGCATTAGGATTATGGCACAAGTATCAATGTCCGTGAGACTGGACTCACAACTAAAGAAGCAGTTCAATGAACTGTGTAATGAGATAGGAATGAGCGTTAATACCGCCATTAACGTGTTTGTGAATGCAGCAGTAAAGGCCCAAGGTATTCCGTTTGAAATCAAGGCGACTCCTAAGGAAGAACCGATGAGTGGCCTTGAGGCTTTTCGTGAAATGCGTAAAATGGCAGAAAGCGGTAAGTTCCCCGAAATGACTCTTGAAGAAATTAACGAGGAAATCCGTCAAGCACGCGAAGAAAGGAGTAAGCAGAAATGATTTATGCCGTTATAGACACGAATGTGTTTGTTGCAGCACTTTTGTCTCGCCATTCCAATTCTGCTACAGTATTAGTCGTGGACACGCTGTTGAATCATGGTATCTGCCCCTTGTACAATCAGGAGATTATCAACGAATATCAAGATGTGCTACATCGAGATAAGTTCCATTTTCCTTCAGAATCAATCGATGCTATTATCAGCACTGTGCAGAAATATGGCATTAGTACTGAGCGTGTTACAAGTTTTGAACACTTCCCTGACCCCAAAGATGTCGTATTCTACGAAGTAGCACTCTCTAAGGATGATGCCTATCTGGTGACAGGCAACAAGAAGCACTTCCCACAGACTCCGATTGTGGTTACCCCTGCTGAGATGCTGGAGATTCTGCAGTCATTATAAGTGATATTAAAAATTGTGACAGGGACCTGTCACACATAGAGGCAATAATAGAATCTGAATAGATTAATGTCAGTCCCTTGATTCACACTATTATGGATACAAATACTTTACTACGCATTTACCAGACTTATTCTCTTGAGAAGATAAGTGCATTGAGTAAGCAGAGTCTCGCTGCTCAATATGCTCAAAATGAGCAACTGGTACAATTAAACAAAGAATTGGCAGCAAATAATGCTATTGCCAATAAAATTTTGCGAAATCAAATCCAAGAATTAGAGAGACAGGAAAGGGGACGTTTCTATAAGAACTTGATTTTCAATTTAAAATTAGCTACAGACAGAATCGAGAATCAGACTATCAATAACTTTAGATTATTTCTTTCTTCCTTATTTCTAAAGCCTATAGAAGCCTATGCAAAAGAATCTATTACCAATCTTGAGGAGATAAAAGATAAAGAATATGCTCAACAGATTATAGATCGTGTAAAATCCATATCTTTGTCAAATCAGAATTATCAGGAAGAATACGACAAATCTGCATGGTCTTCATATGTAACAGTAAAAGAAAAATTTGAAGATAATCAAAATCTCATTACAATAGGAACGATAAAAAAAGAGTTAGCAGGATTAGATGAGAAATCAGAAAAGAAGAAAAAAGAGGCGTTGGAACGATTAAAGTATGAACGTAACATGCCAAATAGTTGTTTCGGATGTTCTGCAGGATTTCTTGCTCTTTTACTCGTAGCTACTATAGGAATGTACTTCGACAAGGAGTACAATGCATCGGATGAAATACCATTGATAATTATTGTCGCTATTGTTACACTACTAACCGGAATATGGAAGATAAAGGCAAAACCAGAAGATGTAAAATTGAAAATTGAAGATAATGAAGTGAATCCAAGAAAGGAACAACTTCTACATGAGATAGAAGAATTAGAGGCAAAAAACAAAGAGGCAGAAAAACAATTCAATTCTATATCCTCTATTATAACTGCAGAATGCAATGATTGGGAGACTCTGACAAATGAAATAATAGAATTACTACCCCACGACAATAAAGAAAAAGGTGAGTTTGACCCCAAACTAGAGGAGGCAGCACATATTGTTGTCAGTAAGCAAGATGGTTCTACAAGTCTTGTACAACGTAAGCTAGCTATAGGCTATAATCGGGCAGAGCGGATTATAAATCAACTTGAGTTAGTAGGAGTTGTAAGTGAAGCCAACGGCTTAAAGTCGCGCAATGTGCTTATACCAGATATAGAGACTCTTGCTATTTTACTATCAAAGTGGGGAATGAAATAATCTGCAAATAATTCATAATGTTTTAAACCGTCAAATTATGGATATCAAATATAAAATCAAACTCGTAGAAGTATTGCGACTAAGACCCGCAGATTTGGATGCGTTAGATTCTGTTATTCTTTCAGATTCATGCCTTGAAGCAATAATGAAGGATGACAGGACGATACTTGACAAAGAGCTTGGTGCCATAGCTGGCAATGAAAAAGTTGATGAAAAAACGAGATTGGTTGCGGCAAGCTTAAAGTCCCTCTTGCTTTGGAATACGGCATCAGACGAGCTTGATAATGAATATGAGACCATGATGCTTGATGATTCTGAACTTGACGAGCTCCCTGTGGAAGAAACTTGGGAGTCTAAATTGTACAAGGAGAATCAGGCTAATGCGAAAGAACGTGAAATGGCATTCAAGGAAGGTAAGAAACTGCTTGGTGAATTAAGTGTTGAGGAATTGACCAAACGGTATTGTGAGTATACTATGCAGAAATATCCTCAACTAAAGGATGGTTTCGACAACGGACTCTATCGGATGGGGATGGCTGACTTCCATGAATATTTGGGGTTGAGAAGGAAAGAATACCTATTACCGTCAGAACTGAATAATAAGGAATACATGGCTCGAAGGGGCGTTATGGATGGACTAAATAAGTTGATCGATGAGATTTATATTAGCGAGTTAGATTATTGGAAGCGGGAATACAAAACGTGGCTTGAGAATCGTCATGAGTCACGCATCTCTAAGAAATCGCTTAAAATGTTCTTTGAGGAGAAAGGAAAGCATCCTTCAGACAAAGTACTTGACAGAATGAAAATGGAATTATAATTCAGAGTATGAGATTAGGAGTCAGAGTAACAAGAGGCATTTGGGTTAGCATACCCTTTACCATCATGGGGTTCATGGCAGGAGGACTTGTTGTGGCTATATTAGCGTTCTTTTTCAGTTTTTTCCTATGGCCAGCTTTTGTTGTTGACTTCATGAAGGAAGAAAACGGAAAGCTTTTCCTTAAGATATGTGCTTGGGGGTATCTGTTGGTTGGATTGTATGGACTATTCTATGAACCTATCAAGCGAACTACTCCCAATTTGCCTGGTTTTGAGTATACAATTTGGTATTTCATATCCGTTCTTTCGCTAATAGTGTGTGTGGCCTATTTCGTAGTAGGATATGATATAATTGGCGAGAAACAGGAGAAAGCTAAGATAAATAACATTGTTGATACTTCATTCAATAATATCCAGATAATGCCGTTCGAAGAAATGTGGGCGAATTATGTTATGCCTCTTTCTGGACAAACCATATCAAATGGAACATTGACAAATAGAATTGTTAGTGTTGATGGACAGGGTATTACGCGCCAAACCTCAACAGGGAGGATTGGGAAAATTGCTATTAAAGATTTCAAATTCGCTTATAGTCAATTAGCACAACATGGATATGTTGAGAGAGAGTTTATCAATCAACATGCCAATCGCTGTTCTTCAGGAATTGTGCTGGTCTTGTCGCAGGTTCCTTTCATCGAAGTAAAAGATAAGCCCAGAAAGGCTTTGTATGTAAAAACGAATATCTGACATTCAATATTATGCAGAAAATTGCTCAAAAATTGAAGCACATTGGTGATTTATAATTGTTTTCTATGATGGTAGAAGCGCTTGTTGCTGAGATGAGCGTGATTTATTGTAAAAAGACCTAAAACAATATGATTATGAAAAAGATGAAGTTATGGAGCATGATGATGCTTATGTTAGTGACACTACCCTTGATGGTCGCATGCGGTGGGGATGATGATGAAGGAAGCGGAACCTCAGGTTATGATGGGGTTTTAACTATCACAATTGACGGAAATGAGCATCAGTACACAACCTCTGGGGAATTCGGCTTGGAAATTGTAAAATACTTTAATAATTCGCATGACTTAACGTTTATTTTGTACTCAATGTCAGGATCAAACTTTAAAATAAGCTTTCCTAATACATGGAAACCAAGTGATTTTGTAGTGGGCTACAAAGATTTTGCCAAAGATGCCACAAAATTTCGTTTAGGATCGCAAATAGCGAAATACGAGAGTGGAACGGCCACCGTCATTAAAAATGAAGGTCAAAAAATGATTATCAAATTCGACAACTTTGCGTTCTCTTGGCTGAATGGGAAACGTACCATTTCATTCGATGGGTCAGCCGAAGTTCTCATAGAGTAATAGGGGACATATGAATTAAAGGGATAATACCTAATCTATTCTGCAAAAATGGGTTTACGTTAATCCCGTGAGTCCCGTACGCTACGAAAAGTTTGGTAAGTCATTGGATATTTATGCGGTTTTTGTTTTAAAGACCTGAAAATTTTATGATAAAGACTGACAGACTGACAAAAGCCCGATGTACAAAGGGCTTGCAGTCTTTTTAGAGACTGTCAAGACTGACAGAAGACTGACAGTATTTGGATCTGTATTAGCTATATAAACGATAAATTCTCTAGAGAATTTTTGTCTTATACAGCTGATAATCGTAAAATTCTCTAGAGAATTCTTGGAATTGTCTAGATAAAGTCCGAAGAATCATCTATTAGTTGTCTATTGGTGTATTGACTGAATACATTGCAACGCCACATTTCGATCTTTAGTTGAATAAAGATACGAAAACCAAAGAATTTAAAGACAATGGCCTGTCAGTCTTGTCAGTCTCTAAAAGACTGTCAACAGACTGCAAACGCCCTGTGCATCGGGCTTTTGTCAGTCTGACAGTCTTAAACACGTTTTTTGCTACCTTTCGTTACAAATTATGGCAGAGGAACAAATGAGATCTCTCAAATACTGTCAGTGCTGGCTACAGTTGTCTCGTACTCAGAAAAGCTCGAATTATTTTGGTATTTCTCTCAATTTTTCGGAAGAAAGTAGGGCCTCTGAGTGATCCAGCCGTTTTTCCGATTTACCATTTTCGCCAAAAGACCTAACATCCCTACCATAGATCTTCTGAAGCCCGCATAAATAAAGGGAAAGTGGAGTATGGACGGCTCGCCATCCCTACCATCAGACCTAACATGATCCCTAACGTGATCCCTAACGTCAGACTTGACATTAGACCTTGGGTCATAACCTAGAAGATGTTACCTTTCATGGTAGGGATCATGTTAGGGATGATGGTAGGTCTGTAAAAGAAGGTACTTTTGTAATTAGCTGTATTCCCAGCTACTTTTCTTGTAGACACATAAATATAATGTTTATATTTGGTTATGTCCATAATATTTTGTAATTTTGTGCCCGATTTAAACTTAAACATATATTGTAGATATGATCAACATTACTTTTCCGGACGGTTCTGTTCGCTCGTATGAGCAGGGTGTTACCGGACTTCAGATTGCCGAGAGTATCTCACCAGCTCTGGCACGCAGCGTGATTGCCTGTGGTGTGAATGGGGAGACCGTGGAACTCAATCGTCCTATCAATGAGGATGCGACGATTGAACTTTACAAGTTTGATGACGAGCAGGGTAAGCATACCTTCTGGCACACATCAGCCCACTTGCTGGCTGAGGCACTGCAGGAGTTGTATCCTGGTATCCAGTTTGGTTTCGGACCTGCCGTGGAGAATGGTTTCTTCTATGACGTGCTGCTGCCTAACGGCGAGATGATCAAGGAGAGCGACTTCCCCAAGATTGAAGAGAAGATGAAGGAGCTGGCTGGCAAGAAGGAGCCGGTGGTTCGCAAAGAGGTGGCCAAGGCCGATGCCCTGAAGGAGTTTGCTGCCGCTGGTCAGACCTATAAGTGCGAGCATATCGAGCAGGACTTGGAAGACGGTTCTATCACGACATATACGCAGGGTAACTTCACCGACCTCTGCCGTGGTCCGCACTTGATGGATACTGGCGAGATCAAGGCCGTGAAGCTGACCTCAGTGGCTGGTGCTTTCTGGCGTGGCGACGCTACTCGTGAGCAGATGCAGCGCCTGTATGGTATCTCGTTCCCCAAGAAGAAGATGCTCGACGAGTATCTCGTGATGCTGGAAGAGGCCAAGAAGCGCGACCACCGTAAGATTGGTAAGGAGATGGAGCTGTTCATGTTCAGCGATAAGGTCGGTAAGGGTCTGCCCATCTGGTTGCCAAAGGGTACCGAGCTGCGTCTGCGCTTGCAGGACCACCTGCGCAAGGTGCAGAAGCGTTTCGGTTATCAGGAGGTTATCACTCCGCACATCGGTTCGAAGAACCTCTATGTTACCTCTGGTCACTATGCTCACTATGGCAAGGACTCGTTCCAGCCCATCCATACTCCTGAGGAGGACGAAGAGTACATGCTGAAGCCCATGAACTGTCCTCACCACTGCGAGATCTTCGCTTGGAAGCCCCGTTCATATCGTGACCTGCCTCTGCGTATTGCTGAGTTTGGTACCGTATATCGTTACGAGCAGAGTGGTGAGTTGCACGGACTGACCCGTGTACGCAGCTTCACGCAGGACGATGCCCACCTGTTCTGCCGTCCTGACCAGGTGAAGCAGGAGTTCCTGAACGTGATGGACATCATCAATATTGTCCTCAAGGCTTTCGGCTTCGAGTTCGAGGCACAGATTTCTCTCCGCGACCCCAACGACCACGAGAAGTACGTTGGTACTGACGAGGACTGGGCACTGGCTGAGAAGGCTATTCAGGAGGCTTGCGAGGAGAAGGGTCTGCACGCTAAGGTTGAATATGGCGAGGCTGCCTTCTATGGTCCTAAGCTCGACTTCATGATCAAGGACGCCATCGGTCGTCGCTGGCAGTTGGGTACCATCCAGGTAGACTATAACCTGCCCAAGCGCTTCCAGCTGGAATATACCGACGAGGACAACACGAAGAAGACACCTGTTATGATTCACCGTGCACCCTTCGGCTCTTTGGAGCGTTTCTGCGCTGTACTCATCGAGCACACCAGCGGTCACTTCCCCTTGTGGTTGACTCCTGACCAGGTAGCTATTCTGCCGCTGTCAGAGAAGTACAACGACTACGCTAAGGAGGTTGCCAAGAAGTTCGATATGGGTGGCGTGCGTCCTACCATCGATCTGCGCAATGAGAAGCTGGGTCGTAAGATTCGTGACAACGAGTTGAAGCGTATTCCTTACATGGTTATTGTTGGTGAGAAGGAACAGCAGGATGGCACCGTTGCCGTACGTCCTCAGGGTGGTGGCGAGCAGAAGGTGATGACCATCCAGGAGTTCATCGACCACATCAATGCTGAGGTCGCTGAGATGACCAAGGACTTTTAATAATGCATAATGCATAATGCATAATGCTTAATGCATAATGCTTAATGCTTAATGCATAATGCTTAATGCTTAATGCATAATGCTTAATGCTTAATTCAGAATGATTGGTGAAGACTCCCGTCTATATCATTGAAGAAACGTTGCTGCGGCGCAACCTCGCTCTTATCAGTGAGGTTGCCCGTCGCACCGATTCTCAGTGGATTCTTGCCTTCAAGGCCTTTGCCTTGTGGAAGACGTTCCCCATCTTCCGCGAGTATATCTCGTCGACTACTGCCAGCTCGCTTAGCGAGGCACGCTTGGCCTTGGAGGAGTTTGGCGCTAAGGCGCATACCTATTCGCCAGCATATAAGGATGATGAGTTCGACGAGATTGTCCGTTGCTCCAGTCATCTGACGTTTAACTCGCTCTCGCAGTATGAACGTTTCCATGAAAGGGCAGGGGAGTGCTCGCTGGGTTTGCGTGTCAATCCTGAGTATTCAGAGGTAGAGACGCTGCTCTACAATCCATGTGCACCAGGCACTCGCTTTGGTGTTTCTGCCGACAAGTTGCCTGAGCAGTTGCCCAGCGACATCAAGGGCTTCCACTGTCATTGTCATTGTGAGAGTGGCAGCGACGTCTTTGAGCGTTCGCTACAGCATATTGAGGAGAAGTTTGCGAAGTGGTTCCCCCAGTTGGAGTGGATCAACTTCGGTGGTGGCCACTTGGTGACGCGCAAGGACTACGACATCGAGCGACTGGTGCGCCTCATGCAAGGTTTCCACGAGCGCTATCCTTGGCTGAAGGTCATCTTCGAACCAGGTAGTGCCTTTGCCTGGCAGACAGGTCCGCTGGTAGCCAGCGTGGTAGACATCGTAGAGGACAAGGGCATTCGCACCGCCATCCTTGATGTCAGTTTCACCTGCCACATGCCCGACTGTCTGGAAATGCCGTATTTCCCTGAAGTGCGTGGCGCCCAGCACGTGGAGCCAACAGCCCTCGCAACGCTCCCCCTCCCTTTGGAGGGGGCAGGGGGGAGGCTTTACCGCCTTGGTGGCAACAGTTGTCTCTCTGGCGACTGGATGGGTGACTGGCAGTTTGACCACGAGTTGAAAGTAGGGGAGCAGATTATCTTCGAAGATATGATTCACTACACGACCGTGAAGACCAATACATTTAACGGCATTACGCATCCGTCCATCGCTATGGAGCATAGCGACGGCACGCTGGAAATGTTGCGCGAATATTCCTACGAAGACTATCGCGACAGAATGGACTGAGATAGCCAAAAGCCAACAGCTAACAGCTAACAGCCATCAGCCAACAGGTCTGGACGCAGGCGGCGTGTACGCTCCATAGCCTGTTCTAGTTCCCAATTGCGAATCTTGGCCTCGTTGCCAGAGAGCAGAATCTCAGGAACTTTCCATCCTTTATAGTCAGCAGGACGGGTGTAGATCGGTGCTGCCAGCAAGTCGTCTTGGAAACAGTCGGAGAGAGCACTCTGCTCGTCGCCAATAACGCCAGGTACCACTCGCACGATGGCGTCGGCAATCATGGCGGCTACTAGTTCACCACCCGTCAACACGAAGTCACCAATAGATATCTCCTTGGTAATCAGGTGGTCGCGGACACGCTGGTCGATACCTTTATAGTGGCCAGCCAGAATAATCAGGTTGCCCTTCAGCGACAGCTCGTTAGCCATGTGCTGGTCGAAGCGCTCACCATCAGGCGAGGTGAAGATGACCTCGTCGTAGTCGCGCTCAGCCTTCAATGCCGTGATACAACGGTCAATGGGCTCACACTGCATCACCATGCCGGCAGAACCACCATAGGGGTAGTCGTCAACACGGCGCCACTTGTCGAGTGTGTAGTCGCGCAGGTTGTGCAGACGGATCTCTGCCAGTCCTTTCTTCTCGGCACGAGCCAGTATCGATTCGTGTACGAAGCCCTCCAGCATTTCGGGCAGTACGGTAATAATATCAATCCTCATAGTATTCCTTTATTTTATCTATATAGCGTTCGCCCACGGCGCGTCCCAGCTCATAGACGTGACGCATCTGCTGAGCGTCGTGTGAGAGGTGGCCAATGGGTATGTTCTCGTCAGGACGGATGACCAGACAGCGCCCCAGGCGTTCGGCTTCTGCCACATAGTCCAGCTGACAGTTGTACATCAGGTGGCGCTCATCCAGTGCCTTCAGGAAGTGTGGGTACTTGCGGAGTGCCAGACGCATCAGTGGCATCAGACCGAGGTGCTTCTTGCGATAGCCTAAAGGCTGTGTCAGGATGACTACGTTGCGCTTGTAGCCCTGCTTCTCAAAATACTCCAAAGGAATGGAGTCGCTCACGCCGCCATCCAGTAACTTCCAGCCATCGACCTCTACAACCTTTGATGCCAGCGGCATCGAGGCAGAGGCGCGCAACCACTCCAGTTCGTCGTAGTCAACATGGTCCATCACGTGGTAGACGGGCAGTCCTGTCGCTACATCCGTGCAGACAACGGTAAACTCCAGCGGGTTCTTCTCGAAGGTCTCGATATCGAACTTGTCATACTCGAAGGGCACCACGTGATAGCCGAAGTTGGCGTTGTAGTAGTCACCACTGGTGAGCAACGACTTCCAGCCACTGTAGCGTGGATCTTTGGCAAAGCGCGTATTGTAGCGGATGGCTCGTCCCACCTGTCGCGACTTGTAGTTACAGCCGAATGCAGCCCCCGCCGATACGCCGATGAGTCCGTCAGGCTGGACGCCATGTTCCATCATGACATCTATCACGCCTGCCGTCCATAGGCCGCGCATGGCTCCACCTTCCAGTACCAGTCCTTTTTTCATGGTGCAAAGGTACGAATAAGAGCGCATACTACAAAACAAAAAAGCATTTTTTAAAATTATCTTTGGAGAAGCGAGATTTTTATGCTATCTTTGCATTCGAAACATCTTTTATTAACCTAACAAACAATTATCTTATGGAAACAACACTGGTATTACTAAAGCCCAGTTGTGTACAGCGCCAGCTGATTGGCGAAGTGTTGAATCGCTTTGAGCGTCGTGGCCTACGCATCTCAGGCATGAAGATGATGCAGTTGAGTGATGAGATTCTGCGTGAACACTACGCACATCTTGTTGATAAACCTTTCTTCCCTTCTCTACAGGCTTCTATGCAGGCTTCTCCTGTGGTTGCTCTGGCTCTTACTGGTGTTGAAGCTGTCAAGGTAGTTCGTCAGATGGCAGGCGTTACCAATGGTCGCGAGGCTGCTCCAGGCACTATCCGTGGTGACTACTCTATGAGCAACCAGCAGAACATTGTCCATGCTTCTGACTCAGTGGAGAATGCAGCTATTGAGGTTCGTCGTTTCTTCCGTGATGAGGAGATTTTCGACTATACCAGCAATGCCCAGGCCTATATCTACGGTAATGGGGAGTGCTAATTTAGAATTGAAGTTTATTAGAAAGAAAAAGAGCGGCGTTATTGACGTCGCTCTTTCTCATTATGCTCTTTTCTCTTAAGAGTTGTACTCCTGCCAGCTCTTGATCTTGATGTCGTCCTGACTCATGGCGGTGAATGCCTCGATGAAGGCTTTGGCCAGACGGACATTGGTCATCAGAGGAATGTTGTGGTCGATAGCACCACGACGGATGCGGTAGCCGTTGGTCAGCTCACGCTTGGTGTGGTTCTTCGGAACATTGATGATGAGGTCGAACTGGTGGTCGGCAATCATGTTCATTACGTTGTTCTCGCCTTCCTCGTCAGGCCAAGCAACTGCGGTAGCTGCTACGCCATTGTCGTTGAAGAACTTAGCGGTACCGCCAGTAGCGAAGACCTTGTAGCCCTTCTTAACCAGATTCTGTGCGGGCTCCAGCAGGCTGACCTTACCCTTGGCACCACCTGAAGAAATCAGGATGTTGGCACCTGGCTTCGGCATGCGGTAGCCCGTAGCGATGAGTGCGTTGAGCATGGCCTCGTTGAGGTCGTCGCCCAAGCAGCCTACCTCACCGGTAGAGCTCATGTCTACACCCAGCACGGGGTCAGCATTCTGCAGACGGGCAAATGAGAACTGGCTGGCCTTGACGCCAATGCGATCGATGTCGAACTCTGAGCTGTCTGGGCGAGAGTAGGGGGCATCAAGCATGATCTTCGTAGCGGTCTCGATGAAGTTGCGCTTCAGGATCTTAGATACGAAGGGGAATGAGCGAGAGGCACGCAGGTTACACTCGATAACCTTCACCTCACGGTTCTTAGCCAGGAACTGGATATTGAATGGTCCGCTGATGTTCAGCTCGGCTGCAATCTTGCGGGCAATCTTCTTAATCTGACGGATGGTAGAGAAGTAGATGTGCTGTGCGGGGAATACCATGGTAGCGTCACCAGAGTGTACACCGGCATACTCTACGTGCTCAGAGATAGCGTACTCAACGACCTCACCCTTGTCGGCTACGGCGTCGAACTCAATCTCCTTAGTCTCAGTCATGAACTTCGAGATAACTACAGGGAACTCCTTAGACACCTCAGTTGCCATGTTGAGGAAGCGATGCAGCTCCTCATCATCGTAGCAGACATTCATGGCTGCACCAGAGAGCACGTAAGAAGGACGAACCAGTACGGGATATCCTACCTCGTCAACGAACTGCTTGACATCCTCGAAAGAGGTCAGCGCACGCCATGCGGGCTGGTCGATGCCCAGCTTGTCGAGCATAGCAGAGAACTTGTCGCGGTTCTCGGCACGGTCAATGTCGACAGGGCTGGTACCCAGTACGGGAACACCCTGGCGGTGCAGCTTCATAGCGAGGTTGTTAGGAATCTGACCACCTACAGAGACGATGACACCACGAGGTGACTCCAGGTCAATGACATCCAGTACACGCTCCAGTGACAGCTCGTCGAAGTAGAGACGGTCACACATATCGTAGTCGGTAGATACGGTCTCTGGGTTGTAGTTGATCATGATGCTCTTGTAGCCCAGCTTGCGTGCTGTGTTGATGGCGTTCACTGAGCACCAGTCGAACTCTACAGAAGAACCAATGCGGTAGGCACCAGAACCGAGTACGATGACTGACTTCTCATTTTTATAATAGGAAATGTCGTGTGCGGGCTGATAGGGCTTGCTGTCGGGAGTAGCGAAAGCAGGCGTGTGCGTGTAGGTGAAGTACAGGTAGTTGGTCAGCTCGGGATGCTCGCTGGCAACGGTGGGGATGCGCTTAACAGAAGGCATCACACCCATCTGCTTGCGGTACTCGCGAACCTTCAGGTTCTCCTTCTCCATATTGGTACCCTGTGTCTTCAGTACGAAGCGGGCAATCTGGAAGTCAGAGAAGCCACACTGCTTAACCTCGAGCAACAGCTCGGCGGGCAGCTCCTCCAGCTTATTGTACTTCTGTAACTCGTGCTTCAGGTCGACGATGTGCTTCAGACGCTCCAGGAACCAGACGTCAATCTTGGTCAGCTCCTCGATGCGCTCTACGCTGTAACCATCCTCCAAAGCCTGTGCGATAGCAAAGATGCGCAGGTCGGTAGGATTCTGCAGGGCGTCGTCCAGATTGTCGAACTTGGTATGGTCATTGCCTACGAAACCGTGCATGCCCTGACCAATCATGCGGAGACCCTTCTGAATCATCTCTTCGAAAGAGCGACCGATAGACATAATCTCACCAACAGACTTCATGCTGGAACCAATCTGACGGCTTACACCAGCAAACTTGGTAAGGTCCCAACGAGGAATCTTACAAATCATGTAATCGAGTGAGGGAGCAACATATGCTGAAGAGGTGGTACCCATCTCACCAATCTGGTCGAGGGTATAGCCCAAAGCAATCTTGGCAGCAACGAAGGCGAGGGGATAACCGGTAGCCTTTGAAGCCAAAGCAGAAGAACGGCTCAGACGAGCATTGATCTCGATGATACGGTAGTCGTTGGTCTCGGCATTGAAAGCGAACTGGATGTTACACTCACCAACAATACCCAGGTGGCGTACGCACTTGATGGTAATCTCCTGCAGCATCTTCACCTGCTCTTCCTTCAGCGAACAGGTAGGAGCTACAACGATAGACTCACCGGTGTGGATACCCAGTGGGTCGAAGTTCTCCATAGATGCAACGGTGAAGCAGTGGTCGTTGGCATCACGGATGCACTCGAACTCAATCTCCTTCCAGCCCTTCAATGACTCTTCTACGAGAATCTGGGGAGCAAAGGTGAAAGCACTCTCTGCCAGTTCCTTGAAGGCCTTTTCATCAGGACAGATACCTGAACCAAGACCTCCCAGCGCATAGGCTGAGCGAATCATGATGGGGAATCCAATCTCATGGGCAGCCTTCAGGGCATCTTCCATGTTCTCTACGGCGTGACTTACGGGAGTCTTCAACTGGATCTCGTCAAGCTTCTTTACAAAAAGGTCGCGATCCTCAGTGTTCATAATTGCCTCAACACTTGTTCCAAGGACCTCGACCCCATATTCTTTAAGAATACCTTTCTGATACAGTTCCGTACCGCAGTTCAAAGCGGTCTGACCACCAAAGGCCAACAGAATGCCATCAGGCCGTTCCTTCTTGATAATCTCTGTAACAAAATGAGTGGTGACGGGTTGGAAATAAACCTTGTCGGCAATACCTTCAGAAGTCTGAATGGTAGCGATGTTGGGGTTTACTAACACGGAAGAGATTCCTTCCTCACGTAAAGCTTTCAGTGCTTGGGAGCCAGAATAGTCAAACTCACCAGCTTGTCCGATTTTCAAAGCGCCAGAACCTAAGACCAGCACCTTCTTGAGTTTTTTTGTCATATCGTTTGCTGAGTTGTTGATGTCGTTATTCTGGGCTGCAAAGGTACGAAGAAAATGAGAAATAGCAAAGGGATTTTTCATTTTTCTTATAAAAAATGTAGGGAAGACACTTCTGCCTTCCCTACACCTTAATATATATGCGCGAATTATTCGCCTTTCTCCATCTGAGCCTTCAGCTGAGCCAGAACGTCGATGTCGCCCAGTGTTGTGCTGGCAGCAACATTCTCGATCTTTGGAGTGTCAGCCTTTGGAGCGCGAGCCTTCTTAGCGGCAGCCTTCTTCTCCTCACGCTGAGGATCCTCGAAGGTGCGGCTGTGAGAGAGGATGATGCGCTTGCTGTCCTTGTTGAACTCGATAACCTTGAAGGGCAGAACCTCACCAGCCTGAGCCTGTGAACCGTCCTCCTTCTGCAGGTGCTTAGGAGTAGCGAAGCCTTCTACATTCTCAGCGAGAGATACTACAGCGCCCTTCTCGAGCAGCTCAGTGATCTTACCCTCGTGGATAGAACCAACGGTGTACTTCTCCTCGAATACATCCCAAGGATTGTCCTCGAGCTGCTTGTGGCCGAGAGAAAGACGGCGGTTCTCCTTGTCGATGTCGAGAACGATAACGTCGATCTCAGCACCAACCTGAGTGAACTCTGAAGGATGCTTAACCTTCTTGGTCCAGCTGAGGTCGCTGATGTGGATCAGACCGTCAACACCTTCCTCAAGCTCTACGAATACACCGAAGTTAGTGAAGTTGCGAACGCGAGCGGTGTGCTTGCTGCCAACAGGATACTTCACCTCGATAGCCTCCCAAGGATCTTCCTTCAGCTGCTTG
>CAMJZV010000004.1 GCA_946410305.1 uncultured Prevotellaceae bacterium
ATTTCCGTTGCATTGTGAACCATTAAGTTGTGTCCAACTTTCTGGGTTCACTTCAAACCTGTCCCCCTGTCACTTTGCCAATGAGACGGAAGCACCTGTTATCAGCTCTATCTTGGGTCATAGGGATCCCCAATCACTTAACCCCTATCTGGATGCAGACATTGAGCATCTTCGTGAATGTGCATTAAGTATCGAGCAATATCCTGTGGCGGAGGAGGCCTTCATATTATGAGCAGACCTTTCAAATCCAAACTGGCTCCGCATTTTGAGGAATTTGTCCTGAACAGGAAAGCAGCCAGGAGATGGAGCGGATCCTATGATGACAACCTTCATTTCTTTGACAACTACTGTGCGGACAGGTTTCCTGACAAGGATAGCCTTTGCGACGAGATGCTTGACTGGTGTCGTGAACGTCCGACCGAAAACGGGAATTCATGCCGGTATCGTATTACAGTCGTGGCGAACTTTGTCAGGTATGCAAACAAGAGGGGCTGGACGGAAATCATGCCGCCAATAGTCCCCAGTAGTTGTCCTTGCACATATATACCTCATGCTTTCTCAGATAATGAGATAGACTCCCTCTTCAAGGGGATAGACGCTCATGTCATTAAAGCCGTCAGGCATCAGAAATCAAAAGACAAATGCCTGAATGTACTTGTGTTGCCTGTATACGTCCGCCTCCTGTACAGCACGGGCATGAGGACAAATGAGGCTCGCTGGCTTGAGAGGTCGGATGTGAATCTGAATGATGGTGTCATCGAAATCAACCGGTCAAAAGGACTGGACCAGCATAGGGTGGCTCTTCATCCCAGTATGACAGCACTTCTGCGGCAATATGATAAACTGATGGCAAATCTAATGCCCAACCGTAAGCATTTCTTCCCTGACAAGAATGACAACGCTCATAGACCCAACTGGGCTGATTATCACTTTAGGCAGGTATGGCATGAGATAAGTGATGAGCCTGCGCGTATCTACGACCTCCGCAGCCACTATGCCGTACGGAATGTCACCCGATGGAAGGGACTTGGTTATGAGATTCACCAGAAGCTGCTTTATCTCAGCCGGTCAATGGGACATAAGGAATTGTCAAGCACTTACGGATACTTTAACCTCACTCCTAACCTTGCGGACAAAATCCGCTCCTGCTGTGAGGACTCGTTCAACAGCCTACTACCTAATCTTCCAGACTATGGGCAGGCGGAAGAACGATGAAGTGGTCAGGGAGATTGCCAGATACACATACGACTGGATCAGCTCCTATGTGCCGAACCTGCGGACGAACAGCGAGCATACCGTCAGGGCATACACTACGGCGGTAAACCTCTATATCTCTTTTCTTGAATCATATGGTATTAAGGCAAATAGCTTTACGACGGAATGCTTCTCTGCTAATCACATTACAGATTGGCTGTTATGGCTCCGTACTAAGCGAAACTGTAGCAGCAGGACCTGCAACAATCGTCTGGCAGCCATAAAATGTCTGCTGAAGTATATCGGTATGAGGAACAAGGCGTACCAGTTTCTGTATATAGATGCATCGGATTCTGTCAAACGGCTGAAGGAACCCAGGAAACAGGTGCATGGAATGACAAAGGAGGCTGTAAAGGTGCTGCTTGCCACCCCTAATCCGAATACGAAGATAGGCCTACGAGACATTGCAATCATGTCCTTTGAGTATGGAACGGCAACACGCATTGATGAAGTGCTGTCTATTAAGATTGGGCAGTTGCACATGAATGATGAGAAGCCTTATGTCACTGTCATCGGCAAAGGAAGCAAGATTCGCTCCTTGTATCTTATGTCCGGCCTTGTCGAGACACTCAGGAAGTACATATCCGTGTTTCACGGCGAAAGCCCAAAGACAGACGACTATTTGTTTTACTCTTCGTGGCATGACTCGAAAGCCAAGTTGTCTCAAGAGGCAATTAGGAAGCGCCTGAAGCTGTATGCTGCCAAGGCTCATGAAACCTGTCCCGATGTGCCAACTGACTTGCATAGCCACCAGTGGAGACACGCAAAGGCTTGTCACTGGCTCGAAGATGGCATCAACATCGTGGAGATTAGCAAACTGCTTGGCCATGAGAGTCTTGAAACGACAATGATTTATCAGGAGATTACAAGAGAGAAGCAAATCAGGGCGCTTGCAACATTAGACGAGGAAATCTCAAAAGGTACTCCCAAGAAATGGAAGCAGCCAAATGCGAGGAACCTCAGAGACTATTTCTGTTTCGTATGACTCGAATTATTATCCCAACTTTTTATGCGGTCATACCGCTATCCGTTGGGCTGCATAATGGAAAGTTGGGATAATATTTAAGTTGTGATAACAGGCATTGTTGTCTATAAGTACGCTTCCGATATCGATGTAAGCTATCAGCTCTTTCCAGTGATTATGCATATAATTCAATGCATGTTCAAGCTTACTGGACACCTTTACCGCTTTGCTCTTTATTTTGGCGAGCAGCGCCATCGCTTTCTGATCAAGCTCATTGAGTATCGGCACCGATTCTAGTTTCCTAGCCGTCAATACCTCCGACTCCGTACGATGAAGAAGCATACTCTCCAGTTCTACCTTATATAATAGTCCTATCAGGTCGATGAATTCCTGAGCGAGGATGTCTTTATAGTCTTTCAAAGCCGACCAATAAATACGACGGACATGTGCCCAACAGCATACATGGGTACAACCGTCTAGCTGACTGAAATAGGCATATGCATTATAGGCATCGGTCATAAGTGTGCCCTGAAAGTCACCAAGGAATTTTTCAATCACCTCACGCTTCCTGCGCCCAAACAAGTAATAGCAGACCTTTGTCGTCAGGTTTACAATAACCCACATATATCGCTTCACATATTTGAAGGAGCCGTCCGCCTGTTTCACCTTTGTATCAACCCAAGTCTCATCGACATAGATTGTGGTGCCCTGCTTGAGAAGACGTCTCTTAATACGGGATTGGCCTCCTTTAAGAAACTCTGACCCTTCTTTAAGCCAGTTCAGAATCGTCTGCTTAGATATAGACATCTTCTCATTGAACATACGGAACATTTCCCTGCCACATGAAAGGGCATACTGGTATCTGTTAACGCCCAAATCCGAAAGCATTCTCCAGGTACAGCTTGTATGAGGGACAAGACTCGGCATATCATATTCTGACTCATTGACAAAGATACATTCACGCTTTTCGTCTTTGGGAACAAAGAAGGCAAACTCCTTACCGGTCTTCTTGTCACGTACCCAGACATACCTATATACGTCCTGACGTGTAATGCTGATTCTATCAAACTGATCGACAGGTCTCGTATAGCGGATAAACTCCAAGCCCATATCCTTTAGTTTTGATAAATCACATTCATGTATAACACATACATCGGCATGCATCTTATTGTAATGGTCTGGACGATTGCTTAAATCGCGAGGTTTCTTTTCCTGAAGCTCTACTGAAGTGGTATCTTCTTCCTGTTCCTCATCTTCTGCAGGGACATCGGTCTTGCTCCCGTTCTCAATATATTTATCCTCATCATCGTCCTTCGTGTTTTCCTTATCAGAAGATGAATCGTCATTGGGCTTCTCGCTCCTCTTACCGTGCTGGCCACGCTTGCGCATGGCAAGTTCACCCTCCAGCTTCTCATACTTAGCCTTCAGGTCTTCGTAGGCAGCTGAAGTCTTCCTCAGTTCCTCTCCCATCGCATTATTCGACTTCAAGAGAGTCTCTACAGCTTGAAGAAGATCCTTTATCTGGTTTTGATACTGCTCTCGTTCCATATCAGACAATTGGTCACCCTTTACAGATGACGCCTCTGCTTCCAGCTGCATCTTGTAATGGGCTTGCATTATCATGCGCTCTATGTCTATATGTTGATCTGCCATAATATGGGACTTTTGCTTCGCAAAGGTACGCATATTTCACGACATATACGAACATATAAATATCATTTAACAATCTGAATATCAGACGTTTAGGCCAATTTAAGGACTCGAACAACACTTGCAATACAGCCCTATATGACACGCCAAAACTTAACGTCCTGAAGCCTCCTATACAGTTTGTATTGTACTTGATTTTTAGCCGTAATCGTCTGATTATCATTGTATTAAACAATCTTTTAAATCCTTTTTGGCCGATGCAAATTACGCATTTTTAACACCAAAGATGTCATTATGCCGCATCATTATCGTATTTCACTTCAATTGAATCAATCTTCTTGATGACCGGACAGCTCAAAAGGGCCGTCAGATATTTCCATTCCAAAACATATATTGGCTTGGTTCCGTCAAACTCTAGTCGTATGAAACCCATACCATGATCGTACTTCTGCATATAAAGCTGGCACTCGTTATTCTCATGACGGATAATCTTCACCAGTTTCTGATTCCTGGATGTGAAAACGTATGCCGTGCCTTCCTCCATATTACCATCAAGGGTGCAAACAACACCACGGAGTTTATCATATCCCCCACGCATATCCTTGTAGTTGGGAATATACTTGAATTTCGCCGCACCACTCAGACTGAACATAAAGCCTGCAACTTATTAATGAAACAAACCAGCTCGCCATAGGTCAGTCTGTGATGGTCAATCTTTATGCCATTACTCAGACCTATATTGACATAGGAGATATAAATCTCTTTCTTCTTTTCAGTTCTTGAATACTCCCGGCCATCTTCGTCAGAAACTTGGATTGTTGCATCAGGGGAGCCCTTCACAACGCAATCAACGATCCCTTCCCTGGAATACTTCTTCTTATACCATTTCTCAAACGTATGATAAGGAACACCGTTGGATTCAAAGAACTGAGCTACCGAGATACCCTTGTTTACACCCTCCTCGGAATACTGTTTCCAAAGGGTCTCAATGTCTTTACTGTTTACTGCCATAACTCAAAATTAAAGTTGATGGCGCAAAGGTAATGCCTATTTCTGAGAACACCTAAAAAGGGGTTGGATGCTTACTATCTTTCAGGCTTTTTGCTCCCTCAAGTAACCCAGACTCCAAATCAAACCAGTTATGAGTAACACGATACCTCTCCAATGAGTTGATGAGATAAGGCTCAGGGCAGCTTCCCTTCACCTCTTTCCATCTCTCACTCTCCCAGAACTCCGAATAGCGAGTATGAAGTCCCAGGTCTAGATCAAATCCATTCCCAAGTATCAGTAAACTCTCAGCCATCTTACTACTCGTTGTACAATTCCAGAGCCTCAGCGCTAAATGTTCTCTCGCTAAAGTCCTTACCCTCAGAAGACCACACACATACCACTTTCCCCATCTCTATCTCATTAACAGTCATAACGATGGGGAAATGCTTCATGGCATCACTCTTCAGGATAACGACATCCCCTATTTTAAATTGCTGTTCCATCTGATTCTTTGGCACTACTTTATAATAGACTCAATCACTAGTATCCAGTTAAATATCACAAGTTATGGTTACGTTCTCTCATCGGACGCGTCATATCATAGTCTTGACTTGCCCTACTATTATAAGCGTTATCAATCATCAACTTAAGATTCTCAACATTGATCTTATCCCAATTAATCACAGAAATATTAACCCCAGTTTTCAATAGATTATCAATAATCCTTGCTGGCATATAGGGGTAACGATGTTCATATTCAGAGCGGTCGTCAATTGAAATCCATGATTGCTGCTCAGGATAGATAGCAGCCTTTTCATTTCCGAAACCACATGTATAATAGCTACTTTTTACCGATGGTAGTAGAATCACTATGATTCCTGACTTCTTGTTTTTCTTACCATCGTGCATGCTAGAATAAATCTCCCAATCTACATGTTTCCTATACTTTGTTTCCGTTCCAACCAAAACAATAGTAACGGTTGTATCGCGAAGATATTCATCGCGGATGTGTTCCCTGACCTTTTGGTCGTTCCAGTCTTCAGGTATTTCCCCCAAACCAACTGAGCCATCAATAAAGACTTGATTCTTCTCAGCCCAACTGATAAGTTCATTCTTGTACCACTGGTCGTTCTTGTGGTGGTAGCACACAAATACTCTATGCATGGTTCAGCGTTTTTGAAAGTCCATATAAAACCAACGAAACAATTTCCATCACATTCGTTGAATGGAACAACTTACGATTTTCATCATCAGAAAGTCCATTATTTCTTAAATCTTCAATGGTGATACCATCCAAGAAAGAGTAGTCTATATGCAACTCTTTTTTCTCATAATAATCATAGAGGTTTTTATATTTTTTATCCTCTAAAGCAACTTTCAAGAGTTGTTCTGAATTGAATCCATCCTTCTTTTCTATGATTTTGGACAGGAGTTTGGCTGCACCGCCAAATCCACCAATCAAATAGACGGGATGGTTTGCTTGCCTAGCTGTGATAAACTCCTCAACAATTCCAGCCATCCTTCCTGAAAAACCTATAACCTTGCCTCCGACCAAAACGCGAGCATGGACTTGAGATTCTGCCTGCTGACGCATGGCAGTTAAAGATGTTGCCCACATGTAACTCAATTCGTCGTTATCTGGTACAACAAATTCATTCTTCATATCAACGGGTACAGAAACAGACGGTTCACATTCAACAAGTTGCACACGACAACTCAGATAGTCTGCCTTATCTTCCATAGACATTTGGTTGTAAAGAGGCCATGACAGATAGTTTGTAAAATAGAAAACGTCCTTCTTTTCTTTCTCGTATTTGCCGTATTGGTCAGACAAGTCGCGGAACAGCTTAGTATAGCCATCCTTGCTAAGATTACCGCCATAAATCATCTTACCACCGGCCTTTAATATGTGACGTGACAATTCTACAGTCAAATCACACAGCATCTCCTTTCCGATACCCAGTAAAGATAGATCTTCGCTGTCGGAAACAGACAAAGCAATCTGTGCATCATTTAGCTTATTGTCCGATGCCTGCTTTTCCATCGGTGTTTTAAATTTTTTTTTATTTGTCATCTGAGACGAGATAGAGTTAAGCACCTCCATCTCTTCATTACCAAGAGGTGGTTCTGGATAGTAGACGGTTGTCTTGTCTTCTTTCAAGATAGAAAGGCTGTGAGCCTCTGGAGGATATGGAAGGTATGTTGCCTGATCATCACAAAGTGATTCCAGTAACTGCGATTCATATATATAATCTATTGCTGTTCTAAGCAACAAATTAATTACTGGTCGCCAATCGCCGTGGAAAACCGTGCTCGGTACATTCCCAATATAAGGGAACAAGCGTTCTGAACCATCCTGCAACTGTGAGACAACAACCATAGGTTTCATATTTTCCTTGGCTGTCAATGCTTCAATGCGACACCATTCACGTGAGGAATACGTATCTGTTAACAATACTAGTATAAGAGACTCCTTGACGTTTTCCTTAATCTGCTGGTCAAACTGGTAACCATCCAAAATATCGTGAACATCAAAAAAACTGCGGAGCTTAGTATCTGCAAATAGGAACTGACGGACTTCTTTGGCCATTACTTCGCCCGTATTTCCTTTATCTCGCTTTGAGTGACTGATAAATATTGACACCTTCTCGGTTTTAGCTCCTCCAAGATAACGAATGATGGTTTCAAACAAACGTGTTTTGAACTCATCTAGGTTACCCATCACACTCTCAGTCTGAAGCACTATCATCTGGTCTTTACTCAATCCCTCCAAAAAAGAGAATGCATGGTTGTTTAGTTTTACGACAACTATCTTCAGTTTTTCGTCCACATTATTCTTCAATAGATTTTGGACAGACTCGCGCCATGCTGAAGAACAAAACATATTAATGTCAACGAGCAGCAAAACTAGACTCTTTTCACTACCAGCATTTACCATGCTTGTCAACCCACTGTCATCTCCAGTTTGGAAATAAACAGGTATATCAAGACCGTCCATAAATGGACTTGCAGAGTCTCGGCATAGCACTTTATAAAGCGTTGAGTACACCTCCACTCCCTCTTTATATGCACTATGAAATAGGATATGTATGGATAATGGCGTTTTCATTGACTAATGTTTATATGGTTCCTTAAAATTGTCAAGCCAAAACTTAAAATTGACATAATCATCTCCATTATGAATCCAGATAGCATCCTTATTAGAAGAAGTCTTAGCTACATGGACCACATAGTAAACACCTATAAATTCAGAGCCCTTATACGAATATTTTGCTGTCTGTGAAATGGGCAAAACGGCCACTCTGGATTTCTTCAACGCATCAAAATATCCTAATTCCCAAGGCATCCACTTTGAGTTTGAAGCATTTTCTGAGAATGCATATATAAGACTTTTGCATTGCTTCATTCGTTCACGCAATACTGCTGCAGTTTCTGGAGTTACATTGTTGGGGTCTAGTTTCTCGTCATTCCAATCAACATAGACACTATAACCCATGTCATTAAGCAAGAGCTTTAATCCTGCTATCAATTCTTTATCCTTTGAGCTATGGGAAAGAAAAATGTCATACAATTTTGTAGAATCGGTTATTCTTCCTTCGTTCAAGGCTTCTGTAGCAGAAAAATAGCGGTAGCCTCTACTACTATCCCTTGATTGTTTTTCTCTTTGATAGCGAGCACGAATCTCTTGTTCTGTAAATAATGCCATATCCCTAATACTTCGTTAATTAGAATCCATATACTGACCAGAGGATGATGTGAATCAGCGGAACCACTTAGACGGGTCTCTGTTTCATCACATACGGTATATCATGCTTTCCCCGATTCCTATCAATCTCTCCAATTGGCGGAGTGACGCCCTCCTACCCTTCAATTCAATCAATACCGACCTTCTTATCTTGATTGATTTTCAGGAAAGCTGGCTTCTATTTCCGACTCTTTTTCTTGTCATTTCTCATAGACACAATAAAGGCAATGATGATGGCGATTTCAATTCCCAGCCCAATATAAAACGCTATATTAGATGAGATGTCAACGAACATTTTGACAAGAGCAGGAATAAACAAAGTAGGTATTGATATGAAAGCGCCAATCAGACCAGTTAACTGCAAATAATTTCTGGCTTCGTCATCATTTTTATTCACTGTCTCCTCGTCAATAGCAAATGCAAAAAATAACGTATTACACAGCCATACAGGCATAGTTATACCCATTGACAGGAACAATAGTTTTACAGTTTCAACTGTCATGAACAAGTCCTCACGGAACAGAAACACTAACAACAGACCAGGTATAATCGTACTAATCATCATTGCTACGATAAAGCTCCATGTTATCGGAGGTATACCTTTGAAATCATTTATGTTTGCCATCTTTTCGTCCTTTATTCAATAAATCTTTCCTTCCAAACTTTGGGGTTCACTTCAGAACCCGTCCCCCGTTCCTCTAACGAATAATCTATAAATAACTACAAAGAGTAACACGAATGAATAGGAAGCTGTTATCAATAACAGAGATAATGCAAGAGGCATCAGTATAAAATGTGTATTCAACACCTCAACTAGCCTGTCATGGGTAATCATTGAATCATATAGCAAAACCGCTAGAACAATAACAGGAATGCACGATTGAACCACAAGAGTACTTTCACTTAATTCCTTCATTTCTGAACATCGCTCCTTGAAAGATGCGAACAAGGTGAGAGCCATTACAATACAAGTCAACTGCATTAGTGCTTCATAAAGAGTTCCATACTGCAACAAGTCAAACTCCATATAACGCAGAAGTACAAGTGAAATAATCATAAGTACCGAAGCACAAGCCCATGAACTTACCCTAACATAATCAATAAAATATGCTCTAGGCTCCAATTGTGTTCTATAGAAATATCCAAAGTAGAATATTGGCAAAAAGAAAAGTAATTTACCAAGATGATAAGCTTTAAAATCGACAATTCCATGGAAACCAATTCTAAGGAGGACATATGCCACCACCATAGCAACTGCCACCCATGCCTTGTAATATGGATGCAATTCTATTTTCTTTCCACTAATAGGTATGCCAGTAAGAAGATAAACACCAAGAACAGGCAAAAACCACATCAACCATGTACCGTCAATAAAACCTGCAAAGTCTATATAATTCTTCTGGGCATCACCACTAATACTAGAGACCAAAGCAAATACTATTATTAGTAGTGTTGTAATCAGCGTATTCTTCGACATTCCATAATCCCTAACCAAATATCCATAGAGGAAAAAGAACATCGAAAAGCCACAAAAATACAATATGTCACTTAAATTGTCATATACAACTATTCCATCTGTAGCTGTTATACCAGAAGCATACCCGCCATATACCACATGGAATATTACGAGTAAACAAGATAGGAATGAGTAGAATATAATATGAGGCTTACGTGGTTCCATTTTTGCAATATCACATATTCTCCTTCATCCAATCAGTCACCTCCTTGCTTACAGAAGATGTAGCCCAATTGGCGCCGTCAATACCAATCACCAATAAAGAATCTATCTGAGGAACATTCTCTTTTATCTGATTTCTCACCTCTACAGTATTACGATCAGTCTGAATAATCCAAGCTTTTGGATTAATTCTCGCCCAAAAAGGAAAGGACTTTATTGCTGAAATCACATTGGCATCTAACTCCGGGCGACAAGCATAAGTCACTAAAAATGTCTTCATATCCTACCTTCTTTTATCTTCTGAACTTTTGAAATAATAACCAATAATAAAACCAAGCGAGCTTGACAATGTACCAACAATTGTCAAGAGCATATCCTTAAATGTGCTCTCTTCGAATATTTTACTCCAACCAGTTACAAACACAAGAAACACAACACCGAAGAAACCGATGATAAAGCGAAAGGCAATAACCGAACGAGTTCTATCAATAGATTCTTTGTTATTTTCAAATCCTTGCTTAATATTTTCGTTCCCTCTTTCCGTGGGCGGATCAATTTCGCCATCTTGCTTTTGGGGTGTATCAACACCCTCAGGCGAAGTTTTAACACCATTGCCCATTTCTTGTGTAACTGGCGTCTCAGGTGTCCCACCAGTAACAGTTCCTAATTGATTATTTTCTTCCATATTGTTTTATATTATGCATTTTTACTCAGGCAATCAATCATCCTTCTCCATAGCCCGATTAAAGCTATATAATGCCTCTACACCTATATCTTCACCATAGGTATCATCAAGATAATCTAGGAATTTCTGTCGTTCTGCAGAACCTCGTAGTATGAGATGTCCCTCACCCATATCGGCTTTAACGATAATATTATCGCCATCCTGTTTTGCTGAATACAATCCGTATGTATCGATATTATATACTGCTTGATAAAGGCAATACACATCTTCGTAATCATCCTCCTGCAAATTACCATCCAACCAGTCAGAGAATTTCCCGAATTCATAAGCATCCACCATCTCAACTAGCTTTCCGTAAAGGCGTTTCACCAGACCTTTGCCACCAGTTCCGCTATACTTACCCCCATTATCAGCTAGTCCAAACAGCTCTATCTGATTGGGAACAAAAAGATTTAGGTACTCCTTCACCAATGTCTGATACTCTTCATTAATATAAATATCAGCAGACTTTCTATCAATCATCTTATTGACACTCCGCCTGTTTATCTTATGCAAGTAGCCCATAAGCTTGACAAGTACCTGAATACCTGTTGTCTTACACAATATACTTGGCGACTTTTCTCCCCTTTGTGGCCACATCTTAGGAAAAGTCTCTGCTACAGCATTAAAGAAAGACATAGCTTCCACTATCATGTAGTTATATGCTGGTTCGCCCTCGATATTAGATTCAAAATCTATGTACCAAATACCTTGGTCTGACAAGATACTGGGTATCATGGCATCAGCTAGGCATGATTGCGACACATAACCCCTTCCGGTACCAAGCATCTTTATAAAACCATGCAGTGCCGACTTCCTATTATTATTCAGTTCCTTAATAATTTGATGAGCCACATACATAGCACTTTTCTCACGGTCTTTCTCCTCTTCGTGATATTCCATACCATATATGTCGTAATAGAGTGATTTGTTGACGGCTTTCTGCTTGAAGTTTACGCTCGCAAACACCTGCGCCTGCTCCCACATATCAAAGTTCATCAGTAACGTACAGTTAAACTTAAACTTCTCAAGGTACTGTTTAACAAACAATGAATCCTCATCACTCCGGTTTATCACATCATAATAAAGTTGTATCATGCTCCATAAGCGATGCTGACCATCAACTATATAAACCACCTCTGGTAATTCAAATTCAAATGTCTGAGTTTCCTCATCAACTTGGATTTCGTCATCATAATCAAAAGCAAGCAACATTGCCGTTGGAAACAGCACACTTACAATATCACTGCCCTTCTCTTTAAGTATTGAGTTCTTGATAAAATTTTTAATATCATTTACTCTTTTATTGTCAACCCTTCGCTGATATTGATTATTTGCATCACCAAAGAAGGAAGCAGAATAAGGATCCTCCATAGGGTTAACACGATATCCAAACTGGGCACTATCCTTCAAAGAGATAAAAGGAACACATGCCTGGAGAACAATCTGCGTACTGTTCTCTTTTCTATTCAATATGTATCCTTTCGTCTTCATTTGCCTTCCTCCGTATCCTTTGAAGTTTTCTTTGGTTTCAAATATTTCCCTAGCATCTCCTTCACTGCTTCTCTAACAGACTTATCGATATCTGCTATGACAGATTTCTCTAGTGATTCAATACGCTTATCTAACTCATCATATTTATTCGACGGCATATATTGCTTTAGTCTATTTTCAATTATCGTATTGAGTTCATTTTTCACTTGTTCCTTTATATTATTAACCTCCGTTTCTTTCCGATTTTCTGTGGCTGTCTTCTCTATCAACTTCTTTCCTTCTTCCGTCAAATAGTTTTTCGTCTCCCTCCATGCTGTCCTTTGAGCTACGTTTTTAGCAACATTTTCAGCCTTCTTCTTTGCTTTATCCTCAATCGTTGTAAAAGATTGGAATCCAAACCATCCAAATACCGCTATTACTATACCCACTATCAGAGAGCCCCAGTAAAAAATCTGGCTGTCTTGCTCTTTTTGCTCTACAAGATATTGATATTTCTGAATAAGCTGAGCATCATAGTCTCTTACAGCATTGATTAACGAATCAGCCTGTTCTATACTCATATAGTTGTAGGCTTTCAATGAATCCGGGGTTATATCCGATGTAACTATAACACGATACACCTCCGGATTATTATTCGTATATCTCCATACCATCAGCCCCATCAGAGCTAACAGCAAAATAATACATATTGCGATAATTCCCAGAGAAAGATATCTTACCAAATCTTTCTTCTGAGAAGAATCATCAGTATTGTTAACGTATGTCTTAGATTTACTCATAATCCTAAACGATTATTATTTTGAGTGCAGCGACCAGAATACGTTCCGTTCAACAAACTGCTATTCTAGCCAATAATTATGAACCATGAACCATTAATCATGACAACCCTAAATTGTCATGAATCCTTAACCATAAACCAAGAACCACGAACCATCAATGATAATACTCCCTCAAAAACCGCTGCACCGCCTCCTGCTGGCGCTGTTGGTTCTGCATCCACTCGTTGTATTCTTTTAACAGACATTGAAAGTGTTCAGCTCTCTCCTGCCCGTCGATGGCATTGCACATCTGCTCAGCTATTTGAGATGGGAAATTATTCCTAATGAGAGCCTTTTGCGCCTCATTAGCAATCTTATTCCCAACTATATTATATAAGTCCTGTATCGTAATCATTCTAAATGTATTTTTGCTTCTTTAGTTACGGAACAGTTTTTCTTCTCCCCTCTTACTTACTTTCTCCCTCTCAACCTATTAATCACCCCGTATGTCACACCAGTCAGTCTGGACAGCTGTCGCATTCCGGCACCCCTCTCCAAACAACAGACGATTATCTCATTACGCTTCTCCTTGTCCATTTTCTGCACCTTGATAGAGTCCATAATGCCATAACTCTCCAGCAGGTATTGACGTATTTCGCGGTCACCCACACTAATCTTTACGTCCTCATCAAGGTCTAGACATTGTACATCATCATCCAGAGGTGCCTCAACCAGTTCCTTCAGCTCGTCAAGACACATCCGTTTCAGTATCGCATTGGTGGCACAAAGCCCCAGGGCCACAGGCACCTCACTTGTATATTCTTTCCAGCTACTCCAGTCATAATCCCCCACCTTGCTCACCATCCCAGCCTTCATCGGATTCTGATGAATATATCTTAGCAATGTCACAAAATATGCCATATCGTTCACCGGTTCGCTCTTAAAGCGGTCTTGGAACACGTGGCCAGAGCGAGAGTACTTCTGATTATAGTACATGGCATACATGACAGCCAGATGCTTGATGGTACTGCCTATATCCTCCTGGTTCACACGCAACAACAAGTGCACATGGTTCGACATCAGACAGTAGGCATAGAACGTGCAGAGAGGCGGCAGGCGGTTACCCTGGTCATCGTACTGTTCCAGCATCAGTTGCAAGCAACTGAGCATACGCATATAATCCTCCGCATCCTCAAAGATATCCTGCCTGTTGATGCCCCGAAGCATCACGTGGTAGATACCCGTTCCCGATTCCTTCCTCGCCTGTCGTGGCATATATGATTAAAATAGCTTTTATCCCTTATTATTACATTGTTACGGAACGCGGAACGGATCAAAGAACCGTCCCCTGATCCTCATTATGGTATTTTGAGTAATTCAGCCGAATATCAGTCAGCGCCTTCTTCCCATATTCGTTGGTATAAACCCGCAATGATGGAAACATCTCCGTCAATCGCGGCAATCCATAAATGTGATCATAGTGTACATGAGTCAGCAGTACACCTTTAATCATAGACGTATCGTCCCCTAAAGATGAAAGCATATCAACTATAGGGGCAACATCTCCGCAATCAACCAGCCACACTGACGAGCTCCCTTCCTGCGTCAATATATACGTTCTCGATGTAAAAACAGAATTGACGATATGCGATACTGTCATACATTATCTTTTCGACAGCAACTTCTTCGCCACGACCTTCAATCCCGTTCCCCATATATACCAGTATGCTCTTACGGCATCCAGTGGGAATACTAGCACCTGCTTGGCGAAGTCACTTGTCCTATATTTCAGCGAAATAATCATTCTCTTAAAGAACGGGCTCTGCGACTTATAACTCATGTCCCTATTATGCCCAAAGTTTCCAACAGCCATTATATATGAGCATATCCTATCTGCTTTCCGTGACCATCTCTTATCAGAAGAGTACATTGGCATCGCTTCTACCGGCATTCCCAAATATTCAACAGCAAATGCGGCAAAAGCCTTCCATTCGCTCATGATTCCTGCCTTTTTTATCCGTGATTTCAATAGCTCCGAATCCAATTCTGAGCGATATGTCCACAGCAATCGGCACCAATCACAAATCTGCCGCAGTCCAATTCCTCCACGAAAGAAATGCTGCATGATATGAGTAAAGACAAAAATTACATCACCATTTGCTGATGGTAAAAACACAGTCGTTTTTCTATTGTGCCATGAACGCACGTCCCCACCATAGAAAATATCTCTTTGGACTTCGTCAATCAACCGGTCAATACGGCCACCCAATTCCCCTCTCATGGTTCCATGCAACTCAACATCCCATGAATCAACTTTCAAATTGAGTCGTTTTCGAAATACGTTCTCATCCTCATCAACTTGGCTGAATGTACGAAACCACTTTTTTGCCTGTTCATAGCTGTCTCCATTCAGGAGCAAGTCTATGTCTCCAGCAGTGCGCCATAATGGCCTTTCATAGCATTGGGCTATACCCTGCCCTTTCATAAGGATAGAATATAAGCCATTTCTTTGCATCCTTCCATACAAATCCTCAACAAAAGCATTCATAGCCTTGTTGCGCTGCTCTATCAGCTGCACCTCACCTATCCATTGCAACAGCAACTCCTGTGGTGGCTTTATATTGGAATTTTCAATACCAGCCAAAACAACTCCAACAACCGACTGCTCCTCTGCTATTCGATAAACCTCGTCGAAGTCTATTTCTCCGTATGGCGATAGTAAGACCTCCTTTTCCCAAAGGCCTGCACTAACCAACGCTAAAAAAACACCTATGTTATTCGACTGCATTTTTTTAAGGTCTTAACTACTAATTAGTACCGTCAAATCTTTTTCTTGTAGCCTGTCCTTCTTCACTAATGCCTTCTCGCTTGAAAACCTTCAGGATAGTCATAAAGAAAATTTTAACATCCAGCCAAAACGTCAGATGGTCAACATAATAGACATCGTATTCAAACTGTTTACTAAAACTAATAGTATTACGACCGTTCACCTGTGCCCAGCCGCTAATACCTGGGCGCACCTCATGGCGACGCATCTGTTCTGGTGTGTATAACGGCAGATAAATATCCAATAATGGTCTTGGACCGATAAACGACATATCCCCTTTAAGGATATTGATAAGTTGTGGCAACTCATCAATAGATAGACTACGCACAATCTTTCCCACCTTAGTCAGGCGTTGGGCATCAGGCAAAAATTCGCCAGTCTCGTCGCGTTCATCCGTCATAGTTTTAAATTTGATAACCTTGTATATCTTACCGTCTTTGCCTGGTCGATTTTGAGTAAAAAATGCTCCTGCACCCTTATTGGCAAAATGTAACCAAATTGCCACGATCACAATAAACCATCCAACACAAACAAGAGCGACAAGTGCAATTACAAAACTTAAAAATCTTTTTAAATAATTCTTATACATCTTTTCTATGCAATTGTAAAACAACCATCTATCACCAGATTCGATCCTGAAGTATAAGTACTCACATCTGAAAGCAGATACAAGATATACCCAGCAATCTCTATTGGCTCAGCATAACGCTTCATCGGATATTCCTGCTTATTTGCCTCTACTTGCTCTTCTGAAATATTATCTCTCTTTATAAGAGGTGTATTCACACGAGCAGGTGACACACAGTTTACACGTACGCCACGACTGGCAAGCTCCAGCGCCTGTGTTCGCACCGACCCCATAATCGCCCCCTTTGATGCAGCATAGCAGGAATTACCAATATGTCCAGTAACGGTACCATCAATGCTGGCCATATAAACGATAGATGCTTTCTTGTTAATCTTATTGCTCTTGGCCAAAGACTGAACAAGGTAAACCGGACCAAAGAAGTTGATATTCATGATGCGCCCTAGTTCTTTCTCTGTACAGAACTTAAAAGGCAACGTCATGCCAACACCAGCGCAATTCACGACACCATCCAGCTTCCCTACCTGGCTGATGAGATCATTCCTCTCATCAGCACTGGTAAGGTCGCATTTTATTGTCGAATGGTTAACACCAGCAAGCATTGCCAATGATTCCTGAAGGCCAGCCTCATTGAGGTCAACCAATATCATATTGGCACCCAGTTTCGAAGCCTCCACTGCCACACAACGACCAATACCAGAAGCTGCACCTGTTACCAAGATGTTTTTTCCTGTTAAATCAAAAATGTTACTCATATTCGCTCATTCCTACATATTTGATATCATTGAGTCTGAAAATGGTACTACCCCAAGAAAGACCCACACCAAAGGCTGTAGCAACAACCTCCTTGCCTTTAAGCTCAGAAGCATCCTTGAAACGATTGTCTATCGTCAAAGGAATGGTTGCACAACTCACGTTGCCAAAGTCTTTCATCGAATAAGGGCACTTCTCCTCACCAATCTTCAGTTTCTTGCGAATCTTCTCATTCATAAATTTATTAGCCTGATGGAAGATAAAGAAATCCACGTCATCCACGGTCTTACCTGCAAAGTCCATAATGTCCTTTGTCACCTCTGGACCTTTGGTAATACCAAATGAGAATACATCCATACCATTCATGGCAGAATGCATTGGAGTACGGATTACACCTTCCTCATACTCTGTCTCTTCGAGTGAAGATGCAGAGAATGGCTTACGGCATCCACCATCGGGAACTATGATAGCATCAAACTTCTTTCCGTTTGCATAGAGAGCAAACTTCATATCTTCAGCTGTTGGATCAAATTCCAGGGCTGTTGCTGTACCTGCATCACCAAACAGAGGACGAGCAGTCTTATCCTTGGCAGACTTGAATGTCGAAGTAGTATCACCTACAAGCAACAAGCCCTTCTTCATGACACCACCAGAGATCATGGCAGATATGACACTAAGGCCATAAACCCATCCAGAGCATCCGTATGATATGTCAAAGCAACAGCAGGAATTGGGCAAGCCCAACTTACCTTGAATGACACAAGAAGTAGCAGGAAGAATGTAATCCTGCGTCTGACTCACAAAAATCAGGCAGTCGATTTCCTCCTTATTCCATCCAAGACCTGCTATCAGATCTTCAGCCGCCTTACAGCACAGGTCACCAGAGGTAACACCTGGATCCACAATACGTCTTCTCTCAATTCCAGTTGATAGGATTACTTTCTCAGCCTCGCCCTCCTTAAAGAATGATAAAGAGGTATTCTCTTCCACATTCTTTGGGACACATGTTGTGATACCGGCGATGCTGACATTCTTAATTATTTGATATGCCATAGTTTATTCTAAACTTAATTGTTTATACTGTATTTTACCAGACTCAGAACGAGGAATAGCGTCTATATGCCTTACCAAGAACACTGTTCTGACAATCTTTGTACGCCCCACAATGAAATCAATAATCTCATCTTCATTGAAATCATTATCGGTGGTATATATAATGAGCTTTGAGTCATCACCAACACACACGCACTCCTTCAACTTATCCTTCAGCAATGTTTCTACATAGTCCAGACTGATGCGATTGCCAAACAGTTTTAAAAAGCGCTTCTTTCTGCCCGCAATAAAATAGAAACCGTCCTCATCACGATAAGCAAGGTCGCCTGTATGCAACACGCCATGATTCTCGTCTTCTTTCATCAAGTCGGCAGCACATTCAGCGTAACCGAGGCTAACATTGTCACCTTCAAAAACCAGCTCGCCTACCTCATTAGTTGTTTCTATCACTCTGCCATCGTCATCTTGTAACGAGAATGTTCCTCCTGGTATACCTTTACCAATGCTTCCCAATTTCGTAAGCCCGTATTCAGGTTCCAAATAGCTCATGCGAGCTGTTGCTTCAGTCTGTCCGTACATCAGGTAGAACTTCACACCCTGCGGATTATACTTCTCCATGAAGAACTGCAGCAGTTCGTTGCTCAGTTTTCCACCTGCCTGTGTTAAAGTACGCAGTGTTGGCATGGGCTGCTTCCACAACTTCAGCTTCTTCATAATCTCAAAAGTATATGGTACACCTGAGAAAGAAGTAAAGCAGTTTTCATTGGCAAACTGCCAGAACTCACGCTCTACGTATGAAGCAGGAGTCAACAAAAGAGTAGCCCCAGACAACAAATGAGAATTGATGATTGACAAACCAAAGGAATAATACATGGGAAGGCTAGTCACTGGACGTTCATCTGCCGTAATATGCAGATACTCTATAATTGAGCGAGCATTGCTCTCCAGGTTCTTTTTAGAGAGGCGTACCAGTTTGGGGGAACCTGTGCTACCAGAAGTCGTTAGCAATACGGAAAGATCATCATTTACAGCAGTGTTGTTCGCACACATCTCCCATAACTGATATTCCCTTTCTGCATACACTACACTAGCCTCCTTAGGAACATCAAAGCCTTCTGGTGCCCATATATAACGTGGCTGATAGGTGTTGTATAGGGCTTCAAATGCCGAACGCTCCATGTGAGCGTCCAGCATCAGTGTTGCATCGTTGTTGTTCACAAACGACACATAGCCCGCCAATGAGCCTACCGTATTGCCACAGATGCAAAATACGAGCTGATGTGGCTTGGTTTTGCCTTGGATTTTTTCCGTTATAGCTTGCAATTCACCGTAAGAGAGATGCTCCCCTGATGGCGTAATGCAAGCTACATTATCCTTGAAATGAAGGAATTCAAACATCTAACTTCCTATTAGAATTCAACATCAAATTTTGTAGCCAGCATATCCTTGCCGACAACATAGGATTTTAACTGGAAGATATCGTCTGTATCGAAGTCCAAATCGAACTTATCCTCAATCTCTGCTACTAAAGCAATCTGGGCCATCGAATTCCATTCGGGCGTCTCTTTATATGCCAGCGATTCGAGTTTATCATCTGACACATTAAACATCTTCTTGAAGATGTCGTTATACTTCTCTAAATTTGTCATATTACTTATTGATTTGGTCAAACAAATCCTGAATGGTCTTGGCATTCTTGAATGTGTCGCTGGCAATAGATACGCCATACTCCTCATCTACCATGGCAATGATAGAAAGAGCTGCCAAAGAGCTCCAATCATCCAGTTCACGGAACTCAGTTTCAGGGGTTAATACTGCAGCATCGGTATCATCGAGCTGATCTGCAAAATTCTGAATAAAATCTTTAATTTCCATATTACTAAATTTTTAAATGTTTATAATTCTAATACTTATTACTATAATTCCATCTTCTTGGCAGGATTGCCCATGTAAAGACATCCTTCCTTAGGTTTTCTCATTAACACGCTACCTGCACCCAAACGGACATTATTCCCAATTTTAATCTGCTGGAGGATGATAGAACCTACACCAAAGAAGTTTCCATCGCCGATAGTCACTTCTCCAGATATACGCATTGCAGGCATAAAGGTATTGAAGGAACCCACAACGTCATCATGCCCAAACACATCAGCACCATCCATCACATTAAAATCACCAATAGTTACATCACATGAAAAACTGCAATGCTTCTGGATGATGTTTCCTTTTCCAATCTTGAAGGTTTCTTCGTCAGCAAAATAAACGGTAGGTGCAATAATGTTCGGAAACTGTATATGCGGGTTAGTTATCTTAGATACTAGTGTCTGCACTATCTTGGGGCTACCAATCGTAATAGCAATCGATAGTTCAGTAGGCCAAGCATTAAGTTCATCGATACCGCCAAGTACTTTACCAAAATGGGATACTTGCGTACCTTTTTCAATGCCATCATCAAAGAAACCCACTAAATCCCAAGTAGGCTCTACTTCATTAATTTTGTTGAGTAAACAGGCCACTTCCCTACCGAAGCCGCCTGCACCATATATTGCAATCTGTTTCATTATTGTTTGTTTTTTCGAATTACTTCTTCAAAAATGCCTTCTAATTGTTTTCCTATTGAATCGGAAGAGAACCTCGTCTGGCAATCTGCAGCTATCTGGACGCTATCATAATTCTGATAGTGGTTCATCATATATGTAAAACATTCAGCAAGTCTTTGAGGATCTTTTACAGGACACATTACACCATTTTGACTATTTATAATATCTTTTGTTCCTCCGCAATCTGTTACAATAACAGGCAGTCCACAAGCTAATGCCTCAATAACTACCACACCAAATGTTTCAGATATAGACGCCAAAACAAAAACGTCGTTACTACATAACGTCTCAATAACTCCTTTACGATCCTTAGCTCCAAGCAATTTTACATTATCATGCAAATTGTATTTATCAATAAGAGCGGTTAGTTTGTTTCTTTCAGGCCCATCTCCTACAATATTCATTTCCCAAGAATCTTTTGGCAAAGTTAGAATGTGAAGAGACTCAATTAAATAATCTAGCCCTTTTCGCGGAATAAGATTCCCTACTGTTACAAATTTCAGTTTTCCTCCTCTGATATGTTTTTGTGGGCAGTTTGCCAACTCTATAAAATCATTCCCAACCATATTGTTGACAACAACAGAATTAACTCCAAAGTTCTTCAAAATATTCTCCTGTAATGCAGAGGATACTGTCAACAATTGGTCAAGGTCCTTATAAGTGTTCTGTGCCCACTTTTTTATTCCATCTTTTATATTCTCATACCCAAGTTCACTCCAATGTTCTATTCCTATAACAGGAATCCCATACTTTTGCTTCGCAGCCAATGCCATGGATGTATTTTGGAGATAATGAGAATATAACAGGTCGGGCACGCCCTCTTCTTTTATTACGTTTTTGAATAGATATAAAAAGAATAATCTTCTAATCTTAACATGTAAACTAATTGAAGTCGAAATCAGAACTCTCCCCCATATAGATCCTGCAAAAAAATTATAACGGGTGATGCCGTCTTGAAAATCTTTCGTTATTCCGTATTTTCTACTATACCATCTAAATCGAACATCAACGCTAAGGACCACTACCTGATGTCCGAGTTTCTTCAAGGCAAGAGCTTGATCACGTTCAAAACATCCCCACTGCGGCTCTCTCTCAGATGGCCAACCACGTGTTACAAAATAAATCTTCATAAATGGATTTATTATTTTTGTTATCTTTTATTGATAATATTGCAAATAAAATCTATAATCTTCTCCGCCCTCTTTGGAAGAGTTAATTCACTCGCAGTATTGATAGCTCCTATACTCATTGATCTTCTAAGCACTATATCATCCTTTAGTTTTTTTATACTAACTGCAATTTGATTAATATCTTCAGGATTGACCAAGAAAGAATTACTTGCATTCAAAATATCATAGTTAAAAGGCAAGTCTGATGAAATAACAGGCAAGCCACATGCCATTGCTTCCACAATCGAATTTGAACAACCTTCTGCTAAAGATGGCAAAACAAAAACATCCGCAGCATTAAGATATTTAGGTATGTCTTCATGTGGTAGCGATCCTTTAAAAAGTATACCCTCACAATCAGGTTCTTCACTATGAGTAGATGTTGCCCTGCCAATAAAAATAGACTTGACATTCTTTCCCCCTAATAACTTAATTGCTTCACTGACTCTTTTAACTCCTTTTCGATAATAAAAACGCCCGACAAAAGCAACAATGAAGTCATTTTGAGAATAACCCAATATTTTGCGTATTTCTTCTTTATCTTGTGGATAAAAGCACTTGTTATCTATTGCGTTTGGACAAACTATACATTTTTCTTTTACTGTCAACCCCGCTGCAATACTTTCATCTTGGTTCTTTGTTGAAACACAAATTACACCTTTAACATAGTCAGATAAATGCTTTAGATCTTTCCTAGAGATTAGTTGGTGAAAAAAAATTCTATCTTCTCCGGATGCTACAAATAAAGGTAAATCTTTTCTCATTGAATAATCTAGTGCACTATATCCGCTAGACCAAAAATGAGCATAACAAACATCAGGAACTGGAAGTTTATTCGCAATCCTTTCAAATGCTTTTTTCTTACTTAATATAGAGATTTTTTTAAAAAAACCAAATCCTAATGTCAAATAATAAGGGCGATAAACTTTAATATCCTTAACCACATCCCCCACCTCAACTCTGTCTACAAAATATCTAGGCGCCTTTTTCTCTAACTTTTTAAGAATCATGGTCAGTGACTGAGGAGCAACGACAGTAATTTCGTGCCCCTGCCTAGTCATTTCTCGGCACAGTTCTCCAACAAATGCAGCAAATGGAGAATCAGGTCGCGGATAACTTTCAACAGAAAAAAGAATTTTCATTTTCAGTACTTATTAATCGTCCTACAGATTATTCCAACTCCTTTTTCAAAACATCCAACAACGCAGATCCATATTTTATGTCTGGCTCCATATAATTACTTTCCCCCCACTCATTCCAAGATTTCAAGAAAACTACACGGTGCTCATAATCCTTTCCCGACACAAGGGCTAAGGCATCTTTAACATGATTCTGCCATGTCTCTGGTGTAAAGTTATAGAACAATTGCGCTTTATTACCGGCTCGCGGGCTTCTATCATAGCCTGCAACCATGGTCGGAAAAATATTTTCTCTTTGCGCCTCTTTACTTAAAAGATATCTGTAACACTCTTTGAAATCATGTTTATTTAATCCTAATTGTATACCAAATTTTAATTGTACAGAATTCCTAATTCTATACCATAATGTATATTTTTCACCTTGATTCAAAGCATTGGCAGTACGTTCTTGGTAAACACCATCAAAGCCCATATTTAGAATTCTTTCCACAGTATCACCTAAATATTGACGACCTATAAAATAAATATCCCTCAAGCCATTCTCTTTAGCTAGTCTTCGCCATGTCTTTATCAGGAGAGAGATTTGCTCACTATGATCCAAAGGATTCCAAATAACAAATACAGGCTTACCTTCAATTGTTATATACCTCCTATCTTTAAAAGCAGGGAGATTATACATAAAATGATCAACATACTGTTTTTCACCATCATAAAGTTGCTCCATTATCATGGTTTTTCCTTCTTTCAGAGAAGCATCTCGTTTCCATGTTTTTGTTTGCCAGCTATGATTAGCCCATCCTATACAAAATGGGAAATCTGGTTTCCCCGAAGACAATACTTCTTCAAATGGTCTTTCGAGCAATTTCTTATTGTTGCCAAAATAATACTGCCAATACATAAAACCTTCAATACCTGCTTCACGTGCCATTTGAGCCTGAGCCTCACGAACCTCCGGCATTCTTAAATCATAGAATCCTAAATCCCGAGGTATACGCGGTTGGTAATGTCCCTTGAATAGTGGACGAGCTTGTGCTACATTAACCCATTCTGTAAAACCCTTTCCCCATACCTCATCATTTTCAGGTATTGGATGATATTGAGGCAAATATATTGCTATTACTCTTGCTTTATTTTCCATAATAATCTTTCATTATCCATTTATAATAATTCTCAATTTTGTCAGATGCATTTTCTAAAGAATACAATTCTATTACTGCTTTTTTGGCCCTTTCTTGCATATCCGTATAATCGTGATCTGCTGCATTTTCTAGTTGCTTTAACAGTTCATCTTGATTATCATACCGCAAAGCAATCTCACCTCCTGTCAAGTCTGCACCATTATCCAATTGTTCCTTAGTTCCTGCAGTATTACGTCCTATCACTAAGCAACCATTGGCCATTGCCTCTGCAGTTACGAACCCAAAACCCTCACGCTTTGAAGACATTACTAAAACACGGGCCTCTCTCATCAATTCATAAACATCAGCTCTTTTCCCCATAAATTCGATATTTGTTGATGTATCACATATCTGTTTACAAGACTGATAATATAAACTATGTTCGTTATATGCACCAACCACGAGAAGCTTCCACTCGGGGTGTTCTTGCTGGAATTTTACGAAAGCCTGTATTAAGTCAAGAGTTCCCTTTACTTCTTCTACTCTACCCACAAATAGCACAACTTTTTTTCGTTGTTGTTTTGTATATTGGTTCTCCGCTACGTTTTTGGGGAAAACACCGTCATAGATAACTCTGTCAATATTATCTCTTAAAGAATAGTATTGAAAAATCGATTTAGTAATGGCAATATTATAATTCCCTTTTTGTTTGATTACTTTATTAAAAAGGGAAGGAGTCCAAAAAAATGTTAAAAAAAGATTTTTCTGAAATTCACGAATATGCCACACATGTGGTATTCCCAATTTACGGCATACAGGCGGTGCAATGTTCATGGGTCCAACATTGGTATGTACTATATCAATCTTATTATTTACAATTGTATCGAGAATAATGCGTTTAGCCTTCTGCCAGCGTATTATATTTCGTAACAATAATCCAATCCATCTTATAGGATTACGAACATTTGGGTAGACTGTCGCTGATACAGGCGCAACCAAAACAGTTGCTCCTATCTTTCGCATATTATCTGAGAGTTTACAATCAAGTGCGGGAGACATTACAAAAACGTTATGTCCCTTGGCAATCATTCCTTTTGCCATATTTTCTAACGCCACCCTTGCGCCACTCCCATCCCGCGTATGTGCTATATACAATATATTCATCACTTTTCAATATCTTTCATGATACCATTTAAATATTGTTCAGAGGACCTACGATAATCTTCTAATAATCTGTTTGTCTCAACAAAATTGATATCACTCTCATAATCAGTTTTACCGTCTTTATACCTATTCAACAAATGAAAAGTATTAAGAACTTCCATAATTCGATCGTTATCTATAGAATTTTCTTCTTCTCTCTTTGTGAAACTATAGAATTGGGTATTATAGTTAATACAGAATATCGACCCATGAAACGAATCAGTTATTACAGTATGCGCATCCCTAATTAAACTAAGAAAAGATTCAGGTGTGGCAAAAATATGTCTTTCTTTATGTAGATAAATCGGACGCGTAACAATATAGTACACTGGAAGTTCTTTAATCCTACCTAATTTCTCTGCATAGTCACTAATACTTTGCTTTTCACCAAGTATATAACAAAGAATATATTTCTTTTCTTTCAATCCTGTGTTCGGATGGCATTCTGCAATTTTATTCCAATCGTTTGCGTTAAGTAATAATGTCGGGTCTAACACAAAAGTCACTTTTCTCCCCAGCTCCTCGCTGAGTAATTTGCAATTAGTCATCTCTCGGCAAGACAGACTATTAAACTTAGAGAGTTTCGATTTCAATATCTGCAAATAAACCTTTGAAATATGGGTCGAGCCTAAACTTGGGGCATAAGAGAGCCTTGAATAATGTTCATTAACATAATCAAGAAAATAAATCGGATTCTTTTTAGTTCTCGCTTCACCCCACGTTTGATCACTACCCACCATATATGCATCGTATTCTGTACAAGATGGTAAAGTCAATGGATTATAATTGATTGAGGATTCTCTTATTCTTGTTTTTATAAAATGATCAAAGCCTTTAGAAAATTCTTCAAATTCTGGTGAAGAAAAAAAAGAATAATCATCAAGTCCCGAAATAACTGGTTCCTTAGTAATATGCTTTATATAGGAGACTATTTTTTTTATTACTCTTTTCCACAACGAAAGAGGTACAGCATTTGTAAAGTTCAGATATTCTGAAGAACATCCGTACCTATCCACCGCTTGTTGAAGTGCGTAAGCTTGTAACACAGTACCGTAATTATACTGTTTGTAAGGTGCTACTATTGCTATTTTTTTCATAAGTTTTATAATAGAATTTTGACTGAGCTAAACCACAAACATAGACGAGCATAAATCCTGTCCAAAATACTGGACTATGCCCGCGAATAAACATCATAACATAAAGAATGAAAAGAATTAGAGACCGATAACCTTTTACTATCCTCATAAGAAATAACAAATAAGACAAAAATAGTATTAAGCCTATAAAGCCATAACGCATGATATATGCTTTATAGCCAACATTGGCACCACCAATGTCCATCACCTTTTTCACGCCAATCCCCCCTAATACATAAGGAGAGTTAAGAAATGCATCAAATTGATTATCAAAATTCTCAGTGGTTCGGTTATTACCTATAATACCTTTTGAATCGTCAAGTTCAAGCCTCTCTATAATACCCTCATTGATAAAATTACGACCTCCATTATAATCTTTAAAAAAATGGTAACTTGAAAATGAAACTAACAAAAGCAACGAAACACTTAATACACCTCTTTTGGTATATTGTACTCTATGTGCGATATATGCAAACACCCCCATAAGAAAACCTGCAAGCGAGACTGTCGCAATGATTGTCGCTATATATAGCTGATTACGTCTCTCTTTAAACTGGAATCCATTGATAAAAAGGAGAAATACCATAAGGATAGCCAAATAACCTGGCTCCAGAAATATGGAACTGAAACGCAAGAAATCCGGAACTACAGCGAATGATTTAAGCATCCAAGACTGGTTTACCAAAAAAACGTAGTGATTATCGAATAGATACTGGGCTTCTAATCCTTGACCTCGGTCAATCGTTCCATAAGTGATGGGCGTTGAAGGGAGATTAATGCCCACTAAATGCAAAATCCAAAATGCTAATGATATGGCAATGATAACTGTAATAACTTTCTGGAATTTCTCCAATAAATCATTTAGATATTTGGTCTTGAGAAATATCAATGGAATAATTGCAAAAGTTTGCATAAATTTCAGGATATAAGCATTTAGATTACCTTCTGCTTGATACAAAAAAAGAAATACAAGCAGTACCGCTGCAAATAATCTATTATTATCCTTTGAAGTCCAAAATGGTGCGTAACTAAAGTAAAAAACAGAAAGGACAAATATTACCACACACGCAGTCATTTCTGGTATCCACCATAGAAACCATACTTTTAGCGAATAAAGAGCCTGAATGATTAAAATAATGGAATAAATATTCCACCTCTTGTCTATATGGGAGTTTGTCATGTTACTATTCTATTCTAAATACACTTAAGATGTGCTCCATAATCACAATGCACAACTTCACCTGAAATACATTTTGAAAAATCACTCAATAAGAACGCAGCCACTTCAGCCATTTCCTCTGGAAGGAAAACTCTACCGCAAGGACTTCCGTTGTACAACAAATCTTCACTACTTCTACCTGTCATTTCAGACACAGTTACACCTGGAGCTAGGGCATTCACTCGTACGCCATCGGCAGCAAGACGATTGTTCAGTCCCCCTACCAGACTATTTATTACGGTTTTTGTTAATCCATAAGGAATGTCCGTATGAAAACTGCCTCTCTCGCTGCTGATAAACAAGACATTCGTTCCTTGAATACAATTTCTTTTTATTTGCTGTTCCAGATAATGTTTGGTTAAGAAATATGAGCCTTTTATATTCGTATTGAACTGCTTTTCAAACCCTTCAACAGTAACATAACGGAAGTCTTTCTCGTGCAATGAAACGCCGGCATTATTGACCAAACAGTCTATACGATTGTTCATAATACTATAACAATTACCAAGAAATTTTTCGGATTCTTTTACATCAGAAACATCAAAGGGAATTATCTTACATTTACTTTCACCCCCTAACTTCTGTTGAGCTTGTTGAAGACGATCATAATTTCTACCGCATATCAAAACGATTGCTCCTTCATCAATACATTTCTGAGCAATGGAATAGCCTATCCCAGATGCACCTCCTGTAATTAATATATTCTTTCCTCCAAGGCTTTTCCCTGTAGTATTGACTTTTACTTCTGCCGTTATCTTTATTATAGGCACACCTTTAAAAATATATCTAAGGGCTCTTCTAATTATTGATACCATCATTAATTTTTTTTATCATTCTTGTCAATTTATTCTTAACCCTCATTGAGAGAGTAATCTTTTTCCTATTTCTTGCTAACATTGATCTTAATTCACGACCATCAGTATCGGCATCTGTTATAGCCTCAAGCAGAATCGGCTGTTCTGAGGGTTGGAAAAATTTGCTTACAACCTTTTCCAGCTCATCGGCACTTATTACTTTCCAATACTCAAGGCCTGACATGGTTGAGATTTCCTTGAATTGGTTATGGTGCGACGCTGCTATATGCAAGTTTAACGTTGAAATTCGTTCAAGACTGATGTTATAATGAAATTCTGCACCTGCATTATTGTTAATCAACAGAATTCTAATATTATTTGGCATAGTACCAATAGCTTCATTCAGGTCATACAAATAACTCAAATCACCAACTACTAGCAATGCTATTCTGCTTGTACTTAGTGCCTGGCCAATAAATGTTGAAAGGGCGCCGTCTATACCATCAGCACAAATATTACCAATAACAGTAGAATCTTTGGGAATGGTGCAAAAGTTGGTGAATCGCATGCTATTCAATACGCTTGTATGTAATATGCTCTTGTCAGGCAGTCGATTTAATACCTCCTTGATAACATAATAATTTGTGAAATTACGAATTCCAAAATTAATTTCATCAAATCTCGTCTTCCATAACTGATAATATGCCTTAGTATTCAATCCATCTGACACTTTTGCCAGTTCTTCGAAGAATAATTCTGGAGAAATTGCAAAAATATTCTGCAATGTTTGCATAGGATCGTACACTATTGCCTCTTCATCAATATACCAATGAGGAATATTTTTATTGCGATATTTAACGCCAACACCAGAATAAACCTTAGACCCATAAGTAATTACAATATCGGGATGTAAATCCCAATATTCAATATTATTTAGTACAACATCCAACCCTGGTGAATGAATAAATGTATCATCATTCACGTTAGCAAAATAATCGGTGGTGATAACCGTCTCATATTTCTCATTAAATGAACGGAGTGCTTTTTTCAACCTTTCAGTATGAGATTTATATTGTCCACAAACCACCAAAACTTTCTTGCCTGTCAACTCTTGGGCGAATTGTTTCCAGTCAATATTTTTCTCTATAACGTTGATTTTTCTTGTTAAAGGAATCTCTGGATTTTCAAAAGTTGATAGTTCTCTGATATTTAGTGGTTCGAGAAAATTAATCTGAATCGGCCCTTTCCAGTTCCTGTTTTGATATATCAAAGCCTCGTTGACACAACGGTTACAATACCAATAATCCTCATCGTTCTTAACAAGTGGCAAATCCACAGCATATTTGCAGAAAGGTTTATACATATCCACTTGATTGATACACTGGTTTTCACCATGGAAACGCTGATACCTTGCCCTGTCTGAAGTTAGCGCAATAAGCGGAATATGTCGCTCAAAAGCCTCCTGCATAGCAGGGAGATAATTGCATGATGCCGTTGCTGATGTGCATACAACGCATACTGGTGCATCTATCGATTCTGCCAATCCTAAGGCGACGAAGCCTGCACTCCTTTCGTCAACAACAGAATAGCAGGTAAAGAATGAATCTATTTCTACGGCATGTACCAAAGGGACATGTCGTGTACCTGGTGAAATCACAAAATGCCTAACATCATATTGTTTCAGCAAAGAAACTATAATTTGTACTTGTTTAATATTTGTATACATGTATCTTTCTATTTAATATAAACGAGTTTTGGTTTCTCTTCACGCAGCAATGCAGAATAATCAGCTTTTTCCGTTTGAATCACGTTAATTCCGTTACTCTCAATCCAAGGAGACAACTTACTCATGGATCCACTGCTATCAGCGACGACTACCAAAAATAACGTGCTTGGGAGATTTCGGAAATTAAAGATATTGCTGTCGTAAGCCAACAAATTCTCTGGAATACATAATACAGCTTTTCCATTACAACCTAAAAGATAGCCAACATATTTTGATATGACACAATAGCGATGTTGCTGAGAGATGGCGATATTGTGTTCTCCCGATAATTTTGCAGGATGATAACAGAATACTACATCCTTATCAGAAAGACTTCCTTCTAATTCTTGAAGAACACAAGAGTAATCAACAGGCTTTTCTTCTTCCAACATTAGTGTAGTCCTCAGCAGATGTGGTCCATGTCGCAGTTGCATTTCCTGGACGACTTCATCCTCATTAGAATCCTCCAAGAGTAAAGCACTACTCATAAGACAACGGTCAAGATAATCATAATGCTGGTAAAGATTCCCATTGACAGTTATCAATACTAAGTCTTTTCTTTGGAGCCAAGCCTCAGTGACTGCCGTAAGAGTACTGGATAATTCATCCTCTTTCAATAACAATGCCACAGGCTTTTCTAATATTTTTATAATTCCGAAAGCTTCAAATGTAGCACTGCGAGCGTCCTTAACTTCTTTGACATCGAATGTATCTGATAGGAACGATAGTGGTGTCTTACTTTCAGTCGTGACAACAGTCGTAACTCCTAAGCGCAATAATATATTACATAGTTTACTTTTCATATCCCGTTATTTTAATGCATTTATCAAGAAGGAAGCAGACTTCTTTCTGAGATTATCTATTACTATTTGTACAGCTTCAAAAGAATAATGAGACAAATCTAAACTTCCTAACATTTTGAACTGTTCAATATCGATCAAATTAGCAGACAGCATAAAAGATTCAAAAAGGGTTGTCAGTCGTTCTGAAACTTTCCTATTTGTACAAACAGTCAGCAATGCTCTTGAAAACAAAAAAGAGAAAACAGAGCCATGGAAAGAGTCTGTAATGACATATTCAGCAGCATGAATATATCCCAACCATTCTTTTGGGCCTGCCGTATAAATATATCGTACTCCTTCTTTTGGTTCTGGCTTAACTCCTGTAGTTGATGACACAACAACATAAACAGTCAGCCCTAGGTCTTTCGCCAAGCAAACTGCCTTGTCAACAATTTGTTGGTTATACTGCAAAGTATAAACAAACAAATACCTCTCTTTTATTGGGGGTAAAACAAGTAGTTTTTCCCACTCGCTCTTTGTCAGAAGCATGGTTGGGTCAGCAACAATAGATGCCTGCTTTCCAAAATATTTATTAACTATATCAACTCCTGATGTTTCTCTAACAGAGATGGCATGATAGTCATCAAGCCAGTCCGGATGGTAAGGCCAAACTCCGTCTGGGATTTCTTTTACTGCAAAACTAGAAGCGTATGATATTTTTTTCTTTCCTTTGGGTACAAAGGTCAGGAAATACGGCTCATTTATGAAAGGCATCAACGGATTCCATATTTGGTCGCTACCTGCAACATAAACATCATAGACAGGAGGATTATCATATAGACTATCCACACTATAATATGTATCAGAATAGTCCATTAGAGCATTAAAAGCCTGGAAATTCTTATTCTCAATAGGAATCTTCTTTCTTGAATCAACAAGACTTTTTAATATTCTCTTATAAAATGGTATTTGGGCTTTCGGATGCTTTTCCTTGAATCGTTTACTCTCAAGATAATCAGGACTCCATGGGCGTACTAAATCTATCAACTCACATGTGTGCCCTTGGTTTTTAATAAATTTCCACAGCGCATAACACTGAAGACAAGCACCATAATTCTCTGGTGCTTTCTGAACTGTAATTATACCTATTTTTTTCATTACTTACAAATCTCTATTTCCATTTCTCCACACTCAAAACATTCATGCATGAATGTATCATACCTAACGAAAGCGCAATCGGCTCCGTTGTCTTTCCAAATAAAACAATTGATGTTCTTAGGTGATACATAAGGTGTTACATCATTATAACCAAATAATTTTAAGAGATAGGAATATCTTTTTAACTTATATGACTCATTATACCTTAAAAAATGATCAGCAACTCTTAAGGCAAGTACAAACGGAAGCTTCAATATTCCTAGGTCAAAGATGCCCAACGGCTTCGATTTCCTACTTGTATAGACACTTCCAAGATTATTCGCTTTTCCTTCCTGTGTTTTAGTTCTTAAGTCAATATTGTGCTGAGCCTTTTGCTTAAGTTCTTCGATATTTGTAGTGGTATTCATTTTAAGACGGACTTGAAGGACGATCGCATTCAACTCACGTCTTTTGATGGCTGTACTACGGTGAGAGAAGCCCAATTCTTCTCTTTTCAATGTTCGAAAAGAACAGGTTCCGTTACTCTCATACAGTATGACATCTACGTCTGTAAGCAGTTCATAGATACTACACTTGAAACAGCTGCTGTTGTTAACGACAGCGGCCGCTACAGTACCAGGGAGGCCTACAAGGCCTTCAAACCCCATGATGCCACGTTCAACGCAATATTTAGACAACTGAGAAACATTTACACCAGCATCACAAATGAGTTTCCCCTCCTTTTCGCTAAAGACAGTCATCTTCCTTGTCGTGATAATTGCATCTGTATGGAAAGTATCTTTGAAATATAAGTTGGAGGTATGTCCTATCACTTTAAAGTCCTTCTTGTTATTGCATAAGAACCCCACAACAAGCCTTAATTCATCGACATTCGATGGCTGTATATAGTAAGGAACTATTGGGCCACGATGAATCCACGTTTTCTTTGCCAAAGAAACGTTCTCTGCATAGTCAATATGAATAGAGTCTAAAAACTGACTTATTATCTTATCCATGGTAATCTCTTCTTAATTAGATTCATTATCATTTGTCTTTCACCTCTGGTTATACCGACACTATACACAATGAAGGCCGTGAAGATTAACGACGTTACTGTTACTGTTAAGAATCTAAACCAACCAGCAATTATAACAGATCCTAAATAAATTGGAACTGGCAAAGTCAATACAGTCACAATTGCAATACGCATTAGAGCTTCATTGAGATATTCTTTTACAGGCATTCCGTTCTGACGGTGAGAGAAATAAATTCGGGTAATCTGGGCTATTATTGAAATACTCATTGCCACATACATGGTAGATTCTGGGGGGTAACCCATTTTCAGAAAAAACCATGCTACTGGAAGATTTAGAATAAGAAGTCCACCTGTCACTGTTTGGAAGGATCTAATATGTCCTGTGGCAGAAATGGATGTCTGGAGTGGATAACTCATTGAATCAATGATAGCTATAATGATAACCAATCGCGTAAACAATATAGTATTCTCAGGGATATTCTTTAACCACAATGTTAGGATAAAGGGAGTTTCCAAAAGAATTGGTAGCGACAATAAAAATATCAAATAAAAATATAAACGTGATGAGCGGAATAACAATTTATAAAATTCATCTTTCTCACCTGCAGCATAATACTTTGTTATCTGGGGCTGTACTGCCTTATGGAAATTAAGAACAAACTGGTTGATGGCACTATTCACTTGATAAGCAATGGCACGAGCAGCATTGACAACGGGGTTAAAGAAGATATTGAGAAGAATATTTATACCTTGGCTCCTTATAATACCAGAAATGGCACCAAACAAACTCCAGCCTGAGTAATTGACTACCTCTTTAAATATGCCTTTATCCCAAAACCGCCTTACCCAACTTTCAGGGAAATATTTCAGGCTGTAAATGATGTAAAAAACGTCAATAGAACACGTCATCAAACATACCAATACTGAATTCACCTTCAGCTTGTCAAAGGGGGTTATATAGAGAATGTATGCTACACCCAACTTCAAGAACACTTCAAAAAGCCCACCTATTGCATATACGTTCATCTTCTCCCTAGCAATGATAATGGCATTATAAGGAATTGTCATAATCCTAAACATAAAAGAGATGATAGCGCATTGATATACCCACATGGAAGCATCCGCCCTTCCTGCCGGAATAACCAATTGGGTTTTAACGAACCACAGCCCTAATGTCTCGGCTACAACGAATAATAACACGGCTAAGGACACAAAACACCAAAAGGACATTGAAAAATACTCAGACAGCCTCGTGTAGTCCTGCCGCCCTAAATAAAAGGAGAAGAAACGCAAAGAAGCAGAATTCATGGTGGAAGAGAGAAAGCCAAACATGGCCACGACTCCACCTACAACATTATATATACCGTAATCCTCAGCCCCTAAAGCATTTAACACGATGCGCACTGTAAAGAGACTGACCGCCATTACGACCAGCATCCTTACATACAGATACATCGTATTTTTTGCTATCCGCTTGTTATTATCTGATGGCATAATAATTATCTTGTGTATTCTTTAAGTCCTTCACCTGCCGTCATAATACGAACACCTTTTGACTTTGCATATCTGCACAATGATATGATTCGATCTCTAAAATCGTCATCATAATGATAACCTGAATTATAATCATTTAAAAGATGACACATAAATACAGTCCAGCCTCCTCTTAAAATTGTTTCGTCAATGATATTTCTAAGTTCTTGTTCAGTCTTTACCGGATACACAGATTTATAATCACCTGCTGGGGTCGTAACTTCTATTTTATAAGATGTATTCAAAATGCTATAACGATTAATAGCGACCTTATTAAGGGGAGGGATATTCATATAGTCGCCTTGCCAAAACGCTCCCTTGAACAAACGACGGACAATAGAATCAGTCGCTTCTGAATGATGATTCCCGGGATATACCAACAAATCATCATTACAATTGTGCTCAGACAAAACATTCTTACTTCTTTCCAAATCTGCAACAAGCTCGTCATGTGACAGTGTTGTAATATTCTTGTGGTTATGGGTATGTGAAATGAATTCAAATCCTATTTGTGACAATTCCTCAATTGTTTCCCATGTTATTCTGTTCTGATTTCCTACTCTATTAGTAATTATTGCCATAGATGGAGTAACTCCACAACTGTCGTATAATTCCTTCCAATGAGCAGGCTGCTCTGCAAATCCATCATCATCAATAAATGTCAGTATCGGTTGAGGATGACTTGCTTGTTCTTTGGGAACGTATACATTATAATAATAATAAGAATTATAGAATTCAAAATTATTACAAACATCCACAACAGATAATGGCTTATCGTCTGCTTTTAAAGCTACTATCTTAAAATTGTACATAGGATACAAAAGTCTGAATTCTTCCAGGTTAATCTTATGCGATTGTAAAGAACCTTTGGATGAAAATTCCACTCCATTCCAAAACCCTTTCCAAATGTCATTCTCATATGCACATAAATAGGAACGGTAGTTATCTTTAATAATAACTATATCTACGGAATCACCTACGTATTGTTTGATTCTATATCTGTTTTCGGCTGGGTACCCCTTACCACCATATATGTAGCCTTGCTCCCATATACTTTCATCATTATAATTGCCTTCACTGATTCCTTTTATACTATCGGCAAATTCTTCGTCATCTTGAACGAACTGACTAAAATCAACAAAGTCAATTTGTGACTTATCATACTTTTTTATGCCCCCCCCGGCAAAGTGTATATTCATTTGAGTAACAACATGTTGAGCTGCTAGAGTATTAACAGTCAGAATACCCAAAAGTATAAAAACAAGTCTTTTCATATTTCCTAAGTTTGACTATTTTACCATTACTTTTCGATAACTTCCATCATGCATCTTCATGATGTATAGACCCTTACTCAGGTTTGAAATCTTTGAACCATCTAATCGATAGGCTTCAAATTGTAACAAAGTATTACTTTCGTGGATTTCATCAACCGAAGTTGTTTCATCAATATACTTGATTTCAATGCTCCGAGCCTGAACTATAATAGGATTATTTTTGAATTGTTCACCTCTGGGAGTAATCGACATGTACCAACGAAAAGGAGGTAGAATATCCTTATTAGAATATGATTTTTCCAATCTACCATCTCTTAGTATCCAATAATCCGCGGTTCTTAAATCGCTAATTGTTTCATACGTACCCGTAAAAGTATACTTCAACTCTACAGAAGAACAATCAATAGAATATAATTCCGTAGGATAAAGTATTGTTCCTGGTACCATTATCGTTTTTTCTCCTATCTCTTTTGCTTTTATAAGATAAGGATAATTTGCCATTAGCGTTTTTCGGCCTGTTACTTTTTTTATTTCCAACACAGTACGGTCAAAGGTGCCGTCATTGTCGTCATCATATTGATGGAAATTGTTTATTACAGCAACGTCAAAATCTTCGTTCAAACAACTAATATCAATATCAAAAGGAACGTATAATGACTGCCATTCTGTATCATCAAACGTTCTTTTATAGACAATGTTGCAATCACTAATCTCTGAGGCGTTTAAAAAACTTGATAGTTCATCCTCGTCAATGATAATATCCCGAGGATTGTATGAGGCTTCGGAACTTTCTAATGAATAACATTTCACTTCACACAAAGGATACGAAACTTCCACCTTATTCGTTGTCACCTTCAAATCCTTGTCATCAAAAGAAATCTTAGGATATTCATCTAAAGAATAGTTCAATGTATTCCCATCATTCTTATATATTGTAAGAACCTCACTTTGTGCATACAAAGGAGTAGTCTTGAATAAAAAAATAATTACAAAAGATAATATGCCTTTCATATGCCAATATATTTACGGAGATTATCTGTCTATAAGGTGCTTAAATACCGTACAAAGTCTTCATCAGGAAATTGAATTATCCGTTTGGTCTCTTAGGGGGAATAACACATTAATCTATTTTCAAATAAAGTATCACAGCTTTCAAATAACACTTCTGTTTTTTCGACCGTTTTCCGATATTTTTTTTGCAGGAACTCCAGCAACGACAATATCTTCTTCTGTAATATCCTTAGTTACTACAGCATTCGCACCAATAATAACATAATCTGCTATTTTAACATTCCTCATAATTTTCGCGCCTGTTCCTATGTATATAAAATTGCCCCCCCCAGCGCTATCAGAAATATTAACGCCGTTCTGAACTACACAATAATCTCCAAAACGGGAAGTTGAGTTTACAACTATGGATCCATAATGTGGTACATATAATCCCTTTCCAAACGTATTAGGAGGTATTTGAATTCCTGTTTTTATTGATATATTAGATAATTTATAGTTATAATAGTGGAACAATAGTTTTGCAAAGAATCCAGATTTTATATTAGTATAGTACTCCGTATATCTCATATAACGAATATACCTCCACTGCGGCTTTCTTATTGCAGTCCACAAGTTATTAATTTTATTCACCTTTTTATCTTCATTCAAGTATTCTTTCAAATCCTTTCTACTTTGTATCATAATTCAAAAATTTAAGTTAAAATACTCAATATACAAGAATCAAACTATAAATTTTAATTTATCATGTTTGATAAACATTCTTTTAAAGAATCAATCCAGTAAGGGACTTTTTGCACAAATACTGTTTTTATCTTTGTCTTGTCCAAAACTGAATAACTTGGACGATCAACAGGTGAAGGAAATTCGTTTGAGTGGCAAGGTTGGATATCACATTTATTGTTTTCTGAGTATTCTGCTATCATCTTAGTGAAATCAAACCATGAACAAACTCCTTCGTTAGAAAAATGATATACGCCAACCTTGGCGTAAGTTAGCGATGAGCGGCTATTGTATAATTCTTTCTTGTAATCTTCGATTATCGCCATAATTGCACTAGCCAAGTCAAGCGCATAAGTAGGCGTACCTACCTGATCAAAGACGACCTTTAGCTGAGGTTTCGTTGCTGTCAAGTTAAGCATGGTCTTCACGAAGTTCTTTCCGAACTCACTATACAACCACGCTGTACGCAGGATTACATAATTACAGCCCGTAGCCTGTATCTTTTGTTCACCATGTAGCTTTGTTAGCCCATACACACCAGTTGGAGTCCCTTTTTGATCTTCTTTGCAAGGTGTATTGTATGGATCACCACCAAAGACATAATCCGTAGAAACATGAACAAGAAGGCCATTAACTTCCTTCATGGCTTTCGCCAGATTCTCTGGGGCTGCTGCATTCAGCGTTTCAACAATATCGCCTGCCGTTTCTGCAGCATCTACGTTTGTCCATGCAGCACAGTTGACAATGCATTTTACATTATTCTCCTTCACCATCTTTCGGACGGCATCCAATTTTGTGATGTCTAGATACTCTGTGTCAGTCTTTATATCATCACCGGCCAACTTCTTCAACATAGCAATGGATTCCTCAGAGGCATCCACTACATCGGTGAAAACATAATTATCTGCGCTATTCTTAACAAGAATGCGCATTTCATTTCCCAATTGCCCGTTGGCCCCAGTTACAAGTATATTCATAATACTATATTCCTTATTATACATGCTCCAGCGTACCGCTGTTGATGTCCTCTTTCATCTCATCAATCACCTTCAGGAGGTATTGTCCATATTGGTTCTTCAGCATGGGTTTTGCAATCTCGCGCATACGTTCCTCAGAGATCCAGCCATTGCGGTAAGCAATACCTTCGAGACAAGCGACTTTCAAACCTTGGCGCTTCTCAATAACCTCTACAAAGGTACTTGCTTCAGCTAGGCTATCGTGTGTACCAGTGTCTAACCAAGCGAAACCACGTCCGAAGACTTGAACTTTTAGCTCTCCGTCATTCAGGAACTCTTGATTCACTGTAGTAATCTCCAATTCACCACGAGCTGATGGTTTGATGTGCTTAGCCACATCAACAACCTTATTAGGATAGAAATACAAGCCAACAACTGCATAATTACTCTTCGGCTCTTTTGGTTTCTCCTCTATGCTTAAGCAGTTACCTTCTCTATCGAACTCAGCCACGCCATAACGCTCAGGATCGCTAACCCAATAGCCGAAAACAGTGGCTTTGCCGTTCTTATCGGCATCTTCTACTGCATTGCGTAACAGTTTAGTGAAACCTGCTCCATAGAAGATATTATCACCCAATACAAGACAAGCAGAGTCGTTGCCAATGAACTTCTCACCAATAATGAATGCCTGAGCCAGTCCATCTGGGCTTGGTTGCTCAGCATACTCAAAGTGGACGCCATAGTCAGAACCGTCACCAAGCAAACGTTTGAAGCCGGGGAGGTCATACGGAGTGCTGATAATCAGTATATCTCTGATGCCTGCCAGCATCAGCGCACTGATAGGATAATAAACCATCGGTTTATCATAGATAGGAAGGAGTTGCTTTGAAACTCCTTTTGTGATTGGATAGAGGCGCGTTCCGCTGCCTCCCGCTAATACAATACCCTTCATAAATTCACTTTGTTCATTTATGCACTATCGGCTGCACTCGGCATAGCTAAAGTAAACTTTGCTCCGCTCTCATTGGCACGATAGTTCATGCTCGGTTATTTATATAAATCTACTTTAATATCAAATGGACTATCAAAATCTTTGAGTAAGGCATGTTTTGTGTCTTTGTCACTCAACAATGTTTTATCAGTAGGTATCTTCCAATCAATTCCAAGGCTATCATCTATGATACTGATGCCGCCATCAGCTTCAGGATGATAGAACTCATCACACTTATACTGGAATACTGCAGTTTCACTCAATACAGCAAAGCCGTGAGCAAAGCCACGGGGTACGAAGAATTGGCGGTGGTTATCCTCAGTCAGTTCCACAGCAACATGCTGTCCGTATGTTGGGCTGCCTTTACGAATATCAACCGCAACATCAAGTACTGCACCCTTTACACAGCGTACCAATTTGCTCTGAGTGAAAGGAGGCCTTTGGAAGTGCAATCCTCGCATTACTCCGTAAGAGGACATACTCTCATTGTCTTGAATAAAGTTGATGGTATGTCCAAGTATAGGAGCCACTTCCTCATCGAACTCTCGCTGAGAAAATGACTCAAAAAAATAGCCACGTGCATCACCAAAAACCTTCGGTTCTATGATGAGTACCCCTTTAATATCTGTTTGTATTACGTCCATAACTTGTATTATTCTTATTTAAAACGGGCTGGCCCGCTGTTATTGAACCTTTTTTATGAGAGACTAACGGGTTCCCCGCCCTATAGTTATTATCTTCTGCGGTCTGACTGGCGGGGCAGCAACTGTGTGAGGGATTGCGAACTCCCGAAGTCAATCAAGAGCCACGAATTGCGCGTAAAGATTCGTTGGCTCTGAGCCGCAATAATTTATCTTCCTATTTGAGAGACATTGTAATAATACTCTGCTTCATCATAGTTTATCTGATACTTCTGCATGATACCTTTAATAATCAGTTCTACATCATCCCCAGGGTTGAAGGAAGCAATGAAATCTTGCAAATCCATCAACAGAAGAACTCCAGAATGAAGTTTTCTTAATAGGTCCTCAATTTCAAACTGAACTTTTACAGATGGTTTGTAGGTATAACCATATATTTTCTTGATAAGACGTTGCATATCATCAAAGCCTCGGAACTCCTCCAATTGATAGTATGGCTCGGTATCTTGATCAATCACTAAATAGAAATGGTAGGCACGCTGGATCTCTCGCTGGATGATATGCATGACTATGCTTTTGCTTTGCTGAGCATCAGCCAGTATCAGTTCAAACCAACCACCACCAAGATTATAGCCTGCTGTCTGCCAGGATGCTCCCAGTATCTGCATTATCTCGGTTGTAAGATTGAAACCGTGGATGCAGGAATTAGTCTGCTGATTGATTGGGATTGAGTTTTGCTTGTTCCCTATAAGCACTGCCACCAACTGACCGTTGGCATCTTTCTCAATTATAGCCAATTCATATAATGCCCCATAGCATACCTTGACAAGATTACCCTCTTCGTATTGAGGTGCCTGCATTGGAATGCCACATACCAGCAAGTCGCTAAGAAATGCTTCGTAATAGATATCATACTCATTGCGACAAGTGAAAATAATCTGCTGGAATGGCAGGAATGTAGTATCCCCTCCATTGTCGAGATGAATATAGAAGAAAAACTCATGCCAAGAACTACCGTTGGGTTCACGCTGATAGACCACCTTCATCTGTGGCAGGTTTGCTGGCCTAGTGCCGTTATAGATCTGAAGTAAGCTTTCAGGCTTTGCCAAGTATGCCGCATCTTGCAAATAGCAATTGCGGACGTATGCGAAGCGCACCAGATCGTGGACCAACAGGTTGCGCTGTGCCTCTGCAAGTGTAGTCTGTGGCAAGTCTACTATCAGACGGGCATCAACGGTCCATGCTGTAGGTTCGTTTAACGCAGTATAATGAAATGGTATATAATAAAGCATATTATATCAATTCATGTTTCAAGGAGATGACAAGGGACAGACGTGTCATAGGGAACAAGCTATGTTTTCACGAACTGAATGATCCACAAGCTCGCTCCGCTCACCCTTTTTACCCACGATCTCTCTTCGATAAGTATTCTACCTGTATCCTACACCCAACGAAAGGAAACCACCTTACTTGCACCTACCAACTAACTGCGAACGGACTAGCATCCGTCTATGCTAGACCTACACTACGCCGTTACTACGCCTATGGTACGCATATTTATCTTTCTACCAAAAGGCCAGGTTTCATCGGGTCTCCGACCCTGTTTTACATTCTAAGTGTTAGGAGTATGCCTCCTGTCATTATACTATAGCCTCGCGGATGCAATCCACGATATACTTCACATCCTCATCACTCACATACGGTCCAGCGGGCAGGCACATGCCGATCTTGAAGATGTCCTCTTCTACCCCATTGGTATACACATCACAACCAGCATATACCGGCTGCTTGTGCATGGGCTTCCAAACAGGACGGCACTCCACCTTCTTACTGAGCATAAACACGCGCATGGCCTCTACGTTGTCGTTAGGCTGACAGTCGGTCACAGGACTATCCACCTGATGAATCACACCTGCGGCACCACCTACGGCGGTTTTGATCACCTCCTTGTAGGCGTTCTCCTGCCCTTTAACCTTAACCGAAGGATCAAGTGTCATCGTGCAGAGCCAGTAGTTCGAGTCATAAGCCCCCTCTAAATCTCCCCCCGAAAGGTGAGACTTTGGCTGGCAGTGAACATGAATGCCGGGGACATCAGCCAATAGCTCCTCATACAGCTTCTGCACGTGCTTATGGTGTGCTATATGCTGATCCAATACCGTCATCTGGCCACGACCAATACCCGCACACACGTTACTCATGCGGTAATTGAAACCAATGGCCGTATGCTGATAATATGGATATGCATCACGCGCCTGTGTAGCCAGCCACATAATCTGGTTCGCCTCTTCTGCATTGCGGCAGATCAAAGCACCACCGCCACTGGTGGTGATCATCTTATTACCATTGAATGACAGCACGCCATACTTGCCGAACGTACCCAGCACCTGACCATTAAAGCGCGAACCCATACCCTCGGCAGCATCCTCAACTACAGGAATACCATACTTATCAGCGATAGCCATAATCTTATCAATCTGATAAGGCATTCCGTACAATGCTACAGGCACGATAGCCTTGGGGTACTTACCCGTTTTCTCTTTACGGTCGATAATGGCTTTCTCCAGCAGTTCCGGATCCATGTTCCACGTGTCCTTTTCCGAACCAATGAAAACTGGTTTTGCCCCACAATAGGTGATGGGGTGCGAACTTGCACAGAACGTAAAGCTCTGTACGCACACCTCATCGCCAGAGCCTACGCCACACGCCAGCAGCGCCAGATGTACAGCACCAGTTCCAGCCGAAAGACACACAACCTTGGTATCTTTCAGTGCCTCGTTCAGGTGCCATGAGGCAGGATTAGCCTCTGGCCAGCGTGAATCACCATAAACGGCACTCTCAGCGTTGCTTGTTACAAACCTGCGAAGATCCTCCTCGAATGCGTTCACGTTGGGGCCCATAGGCACCACCCAGTTCGTATCGAAGGCCTCTTTCACGTATTTTTGTTCCCAACCCTCGTCGCTCATGTGAGCCAAACAGAGGTAAATTGTTTTTCTTTCAGACATTCGTTTATTATATTATTAATTTCTTCGTATTATTATCTCGTACGACTCCCGATGTGTTGTCAGGAGACCGCCTTCTGTCATTACAGAAGCCTGTCGTTATTTGCTTTTATAAATGAACTTGGTGAACCAATAAGGGTTAGATGTCTGATGCCCCTCGCCAGTTGACAGTTGACAATTGACAGTTGACAGTTATTTTTTCTTAGGATCTTCCTTAATCTTCTTTATTATCGCTGTGAGTAACCTAATGAGTTCAGCACAGTCGTCATTAATGGATTTGTATAGATTGTCGTCAAGATATTTGGTCTCATGGAGTAAATCCAACCAATATTCTGTTTCGTCTGCTTCCTTAAGGGCAATGTTCAACTTGTTTAAGAAGTCCATGCGACTTTGAGCATTCTTGCTCTCCCTCGTGTTTGCTCCGATACTTGTTCCACTACGCAAGAGCTGCTTGGACATTATCTGCTCATGCTTTTGCTCCGTCAAGAACTTGTAGCAGTTAATGATGCGGATAGCAAAGGAACGAGACTTTTGTTGGATAATACTATCCAAAGTTGACAGTTGAGAGGTGCTCTCTAAGAAATTAACCCTAAAGTGCACAATCTATGATAATCCAAGTTCTGATTTTAGACAATCATTGATTTTAGTAGGATCAATCTTCTTCTCAGATATCATTCTCATTATTATACACTTCAAGTCATTATTATCTTTGGTATCACAATGAGATTTTTTGACCTGATCAAGCATGTAATAAGACAACTGCTCTAATTGTGCAGAATCGAGTTCTACGATATCACGATGTCTTTCTAGAATTTCTTTTTCTTTAATTGCCTTACAACCACCTTTCACAACACTCAAAGCAAGTTTTATTTTGTTTTCAATGAAATCTTCATCTAAACAAACATAACTGACCTTACCCAAACGCTCCTTACCTAATGCAATGACAGCTATAGATTCCTCTATTTGAACTTCATCTGTAACTTTCCAAATCGATAATGCATTTTTCGTTGTTCTGAGATCTGTTATAGAATCACCACAGACTCTTGCATCTGGTCTACTCACTGGGGTTGATCCATCCCACCTGCTTATATTGGTAACAATACGTATATACATTACTGATGAAGTTCTTGTTCTAATTCAACAATTACCTTCTTTGCATAGGAAGACATCCATTTTGAGCTAAAATTCGCTAGTTTCAGGGCATCAAGGCATTCCTTTGTTCTCCACTTTTCTGTAACCTTAATCGCTGTCTCTTGAACTATAGAATATGGACTATTAAGACCATTAGATACTAATGACACCATTAAATCCATATCATTTGGCTTCACATCTAGACAATAGATTAAATCCAGTATTCCAGAAAAAACTGATGTGTCATTTTGGCAGTGGGCATATAGTCTATATAGCCACAATAGTGTCATAAACTTATTTTCCTTGTAGTAAGGTCGAATACTTACCACCACCTCATTTTCTACGCCATCTTCTATAATTTCATGACGCATCAAAAAGATAATCTCTTCTTTTTCTTCATCAAGACGCGCCAGAAACTGCTCATTAAGAATATTGGGATCTGATGTATTTGCTGATGACAAAGCACTATGTTTTATGATATTGGGCTCAGCTTCAGACAAGTTAGATATTACATCTTCCTTTGTTGTGAAAAAAAAGGATTTATTCGCTTTCACAACATTATTGGTGGTGGTTTCCGATCCACTACCTTCTGCAACATTATTTATTATTACTGATGAAGATGCTTCATCAAAGTAAAACACAAACATAATGCATCAACCTTTGAAATAGAACTTATAAAAATCATCAAACCATCCTGCAGCCTTCTCATAGAAATCATGCAGGTGTGTATTGTCAAAATTATAAGGTTTACCTTGATAGGTATTTATATCTGCACCGAACACAACATCCTTAGCCTTTGTGTTAAGATCTTCAGCTGTATTAAAACTAGAAAGAAAATTAAAGATAACATTCATATCGCCCAATTTGTCGTTAACACGATATACGTCAGTAAATGACAAGGTACTAATAGGTGTATCCTTAAAGCTCTTTGCAGATGCAATATTCTTGGTCAATTCAATGAACTCCTTTTCGTTCTCTAAATCTACTTTCAAAGAAGGCGCAAGCGCCATTCTTGAAACAGGATTACTATAATTAGCATAGATATTCTCAAAAGACTTCTGACAGAACAATGAGAATTCTGAGATAGTCTCACTGATAGGCTCTGTATTAACATTCTTGATAATATCTATTGATGCATTTCCAAATACTATCCTGCACTCTTCTTTACTGGATTTAAGACTCCAGTTAAATGCAATTGCTGGGAATGGACCTTCTGGTCCTGCAGGCACCATCTCAACAGAATAGCCATCAAATAATGGCAAAATCTTTTGTAATGTGTTGTTATCAAGTGGAATACGCTGGGTGAATATGGTACCACGTAGGGTTGTAACTTTTATCTTCATAGGGTATAGTTATTGATGATATATTAATTCTGATTCATTAGAGATTTCAACAAGGGTAGCCTTGTCGCCCTCTTTATTCCAAATAGTCTCATTCAAACGCCAAGACAGAATGAGAGTATTAATGCCGGACGGATCGACCCATTCTTGTATGGGATAAGTACGGCTTGTATAAAGTCGTATCTGGGGCGTTTGTTGAACACGAACATTATAGTCTGGCAGTCTGAGCATGTGGGGAAGTTTATTACTTATTCTACCTTCATCGTCATATGTGGTGTCATAGAGCAAGAACTTACTTAAGTTACAATCTCTATTCACACTTATCAATGCATATTCATTATCCAATCCTGGATTATGAATGCTTACTAACTTTATATCCATAATATTAAATAGTGTATGCGTAGTTACTAAATATACATTTGCAAATGCCGTACCAAATGATAACCTAGCCGGTAAACTGTCAATTTTTGACGTTCAGGCTTGAAAACTACCATTCGGTAGTTTTCAAACACGAAAGGCAGTAAACTACTCATTGTTATTATCTGCCAGTTCACGAAGCCCATTGAGTATTAACTGCTCAGACTCTGATATTTTAAAGTATCTGTCCTTTATAACATTATAAAGTTCTTTCACCTGATCATACCTGTCGGGCTTGACAGACTGGGAATAAACATTCTTCTTGAACGACTCACCTGAAGCGTTCAGCATTTCAACTGTCGCCTTGTTAGACAAGCCCACAGGATCATAATAATTTGATACGATTATAGTACAACTGTTAACAATGGTACTAAAACTGAACTTGCTATTACTATTAACAGACCATTCCAACTTACCATTTAACGTTGCTTGTTTTAGAAGGTCAAGCATCTCGTCGAATTCTGTTGTTTTCATTTCTTCTTAATTATATCCGTTAACTTCTCTATTATTTTAAATGAAACATCTTGCGACATTTCCTTCTTCTCCAATTCTTCCACACGACTCTCATCAATTGAGTCTTTCACTATTTTTGAAACAAATGCCTTTACTACCGTATCAAGAGATTGATTTATACGACTAATGGCTTCCTGAGAATTTGAAGACAATCGGTTAATCGTCATTAGCAGACCTTCGAAATACTTAATCTGATATAAACGCTCACTTAACGCTATAGATAATTTATTGGCACGGTTCTTTTGAACAATAAAAATCCAAAATATTGCAATAAATATTGGAACTGGCAGATAGTAAGGAAGAAAACACATCCAATTGTTAATTGGATTTTGCAAAGACATTATAAACCCATAAAGCTTACACAACCATATAAGTAAAATAATCGCAGGGATAATGAGCGAATAGAGAAAAAAATGATATTCTAAATCAACCTTTTTCTTCTCATCTTGGATGTCACATGAGGAATCATGTAAATACGTAAAGGCTTCTCGAATCTTTTCATTCCAGTCTCTTTCACTAGCCTCTTCTATCTCTTGAACACCCTTTTCTTGATGTAAAGTTTCTATTTCGATGTCGGAAGCTTCTTTTAATTTCTCAAGATTGCGAATAATTTCTTGGTTGGGTTGGGGTTTACTCTTTTCTTCCTCAAGTTGAGCGGATATGTTAGCCTGTTCTTCTGAGGCCCTTTCAAGAACCTTTGCTAAAGAACTTGAAGATACACGACGCATTGCTTCTTCCTTATAAGGAATTGTCAACAAAGAGCGAAGAAATTTTCGGGTTCTTATATATAGGCTGTGGAGGTCTTCCTTCTCTTCGTCTGTATCATTTTCGTTTCCAAATAGCATATTCCACCTACTTATCAACTCATCTGGATCTTCATCATGATTACAATCTAACACATCTCCCCATTTCTTTTTATATGATTTAAGACGATTGAACAAGTTATACAACTCTTCAACATCATCGTCACCTTGGGCAATGAAAGCAATATGTTGAGGTGCAAGAAGTAGTTCCTGCAACCTCTCTATTTGGGATAAGAGTTGTGATTTATTAAAAATCATCTTTTTACCACAATGTTGGTAACGGGAAGTTCAGCGAGAAAGACTAGCCGATGGTGTAGGCGAGGAAGACGAGGATGGCCATGAGGATGGCGAGGGCTACGAGGGAGATGCGGAGGAGCTTCTCTAGGAATTTGCGACGCTGGATGGCAGCCAGGCTCTTTTGCTTGAATAGGCTGCTACCATCTTTCTTATGATGGTGATGATGATGGGTTTCGGACATGAAAGATGAAAGATGAAAGATGAAAAATGAAAAATGAAAAATTATTTCAGGATGTTATACAACAGTGAGGTGAGGGAGATGAGGATGCTGGTGGCGGAGAAGATGAGGGTGGTCATCTGGCCGACCTTGGCATTCTGTGACTTTACCTTGTTGGGTTCTACATATACTACATCGTTCTGCTGGAGGTAGTAGTAGGGAGAGTTGATGATGTTGGCATCGTTGAGGTTCAGGGTGACGACTGACTTCTGGCCATTGGCATCTTCGCGGATGAGCTTGACACGGTCGCGGACGCCATAGATGGTTAGGTCGCCGGCTTGTGCCAGGGCCTCGAGGATGGTGATCTTCTCACGAGATACCATGAAGCTACCGGGACGGTTGACCTCACCCAACACCGATACAGAGTAGCTGGCCATGGTCACTGTGACCACAGGATTCTCAGTTTCTGCGAGGTAGGGGCGGATCTTCTCGGTAACGAGGCGTTCTGCCTCGGATTTGGTTAGGCCACCGACTTTTAGCTTGCCGACAATAGGGAAGTTGATATTGCCCTCGTTGTCCACCAGATAGGGCATCAAGGTACCACCACTTACTGACATGGAGCGCCCCTGCACATAGGAATTCTGTAGCAAGAGGTTGAAAGGCAACGAAGCCTCGGGAGTAGTGGTATTCACCGAGATAGTGATCTGATCCTTGGGCATGATGCGAGCATCATACAGGAAACGGGACTGCTCGAAATTGACATTGTCACTGTTCTGCAGGTAAGCGACATTCTTACTGGAGCCGCAAGCTGTCAGCAAGAGAACGACAACAGCCTGAATGGCAAACAAAGAAATTTTCTTCATATAATAATTATTAAACTTTAAACCAATAACCGTTACGCAATAACCGTTATGACATAACGGTATACAAAACATACAACCGTTAAAATTGCCACCAGTGCTTTTTCTTGGGGGGCTCTGAATGGCCGTGAGGCGACTGGGCGAGGATCTCGTCGATGACATCGTCCCACTTGTGGCGCTGCTTAATCATCTTATAGATGGTGCCCCAGTCGGGGAGGCCACCCAGGTTACGATCATCAATGAATATATCGACCTTGAGCTTGCGCGAGAAGTGGGGATTATTATCGGTGGTCTCTTCAGGATAGTCACGATTGATGGCATAGAACTCGAGGCCGCGCTGGCGGCACCACTCGACAGCCTCGTCGAGAAGCTGCCCCTCACGGACAGACCATAGAATCAAGCGGTGGCCGTCCTGACGGAGCATCTTCAGCGTATCTATGGCAAAGGGGATCTCCTCGCCAATGGCTGGGTACTTATGGGTGACAATAGTACCGTCAAAATCGACTGCAATTAACATCTCAAAAAATTAAAGATGAAAAATGAAAGATGAAAAATTAAAGATGAAAAATGAAAAATGAAAGATGATTGTTATTTCTTGATAGAGTCGTCGTCCTTGTTAGAGTAGCGGGACTCGGCATAGCTACCGTAGCTGCCATAGTTACCATAGCCGTACTTGCCGTAGCCGTACTTGCCGTAACCATAGCGACCATAACCATAGCGTCCGTACTTACCGTACTTGCCGTAGCCATAGTAGTAGCCGTACTTCTTCTTAGACATGTCGACGCCATTGAGGATGACGCAGCAGTTGGTGAGTTTCTTCTCCTCGACGAGTGAGTTGAGGAGGCCGATATTGGCCTTGGGAGTGTAGTCGGCACGGGTGACGTAGCAGTTGACACTGGCATAGCGGCCAATCTGCAAGGTATCGGTAACCAGTCCGACAGGAGCAGTATCGAGGATGATATAGTCGTACTGCTGCTTGAGCAACTCAATGGTCTGGTGGAGGTTCTCACGGGCCAGGAGCTCGGTTGGGTTAGGAGGCGTAGGACCAGCCAAGAGCAGGTCGAGGTTCTCATTGACACCTGAAGGACAAATGGTGGTGCGCAGGTCTTCTACCGTCACCGTATCCTTCACCAACAGTTGGGTGACACCAGCGGTGCGGTCCTTGACACCGAAGAGGCGTCCCAAGGCAGGTTTGCGGATATCGAGACCGCAGAGGACGACCTTCTTACCCAGCAAGGCGAAGGATACCGCCAAGTTGGCAGCCAGGAAGGTCTTACCCTCACCAGAGGTACTGGAGGTAAAGAGGATAACCTTGTCATTTTCCTTCATCATGAACTGGATATTGGTACGCATGGAGCGGAAGATCTCGTCGATTTGGTTGTTCTTGTTGGCCTGTACCACGATACCTGCAGCAGTCTTGACAGAGTCGCTAGCCACAGGAACATCAGCCACGATGGGCAGCGTGGTAAGGCGCATCAGGTCGTCATGGCCCTCAATACGGAAGCTGAGGAGTCGGATAACAATAATAATCAGCAATGGCAGTGCAAAGCCAATGACCAAAGCTGCCAACAGGATGATAGCCTTCTTAGGACTTACCATACCCATTGACAAGGGCTCATCGATGAGCTTACCCTTATCAGCCGTAGCAGCCAGAGAGATGCTGTTCTCCTCGCGCTTCTGCAACAGCAACAGGTATAGGCCAGACTTCACCTCCTGCTGGCGACCAATCTGGTTGAGCACACGCTCCTGCTCGGGCGTATTACCGATGCGTCCCTCGTATTTAGCTAACTGGCGCTGCAGGCTCTGGCGCTGGATATCAGCTGAGCGACGCGCCTGCAAGAGAGCGGTACGGATAGAGGACTGGAGATCGTCCAAGGTAGCCGTCAGCGTCACCACCTGTGGCGACTGCTGGCTAAGTGTCTTCAAGAAGCGGTTGCGCTCCTGTACTTCTTTATTATATGCAGTAATCAGTGAGGTAGAGGCCTGATCGGTCATACCTACGTTGGAAGGGATAATCTTATATTGGTTGGCAGGATTGTCAACGAACTCACGGAGGTAGTCCATGAGCTGAATCTGTGAGTTCAACTCCGTGAGTTTGTTCTCATACTGTGTGGTCTGAGCTAAGGACTGAGCGGCATCCGCTTTCAGCTCTGTCACCGTATTGCGCTTCTTATAGTTCTCCAACTCATTTTCGGTGGTGCCCAACTCGGCATCAATCTTCTGCAGACGAGAATTGATAAACTCCTCGGTCTTGAGAGCAATCTCGTTCTTGTCGGCATTGGCCTGACGGTTATAACAAATAGCCAACTGATTCAGGTAGTCCAGACCACGCTTGACGTTCTGGTCGTTGAGCGTCAGCTCGGCAATAGAGGTCATCTTAGAGGTGGGAGACACGGTAAGCGCCTTTGCATAAGCAGTAGCCACAGACATGGGTGGAAGAATATTGACCAGCATCTGGGCACCCTCCTTCATCGGTTCATTCTTCGTCAGGGAAATGGTTAGGTTACCATAATCAGTACGAACCACAGCAGGGAACTTCTCCAACGTCTGCGAGAACTCGCTGGTAGACTCGCCCTTGTTGAAAGTTTCACCTTTTACCTCATACTTATTCTCCTTACATGTCACCTTGAACTGAATGGACTTGAAACCATCCAGCAACTCTCTATCCCACTGGTTGACCATGGCGGTATCCGGGTCTACACGGAACGGTAAAGAACCGTATGCCAAACGCTTAGACAGTCTGCCAAAAGTATAATACTGGACATAGAGTTTCAGGTCGTTGACGGCTTCACGTGCCAGGATACGAGACTGGAGGATTTCCACCTCGTTATCAATACCGGCAGAATTACTCATGAATCCGAAATCCTGCATGTTGGCCAGCATCTGGTTGGCAGAACTACGGCGGCGGTTATCCTCATCTTTGATGAGCATCTTTGCCGACACCTGATAACTGGGGGTGGCATAGCGCAGGTAAAGCAACGCTGCACAGATACAGATAAAGAAGGACAACACGAACATCTGCCAATTGAGTACGAAGATGGCAAAGATGTTCTGAAAACTGAACAAAGACTCTTCTTCCTGAAGATCAGCAGAAGCAGTGCCTTCAGCAATGTTTTTTGTTTCGTCAATCATATAATTTAAGAATTTTAAAATTCATTAGGGGCAAGGGGCATGGGGCAAGGGGCATGGAGCAAGGGGCAAGGAGCAGGGGGCAAGGGGCAAGGGGCAAGGGGCAAGTATTAAACTTTTTCGACATCAGTCAGGGCAATGTGCAGGAGTGCACAGCCCAGCATGTTGAGGCGGATACCCAGATAGCGCTCGTCGGAACCTTTGAGTTCGACGACTTCGCCCTCGAGGCCCTTCATGTCACCACGGATGATGCGGATGGCATCGCCCACTCTGACGGGAGCAGCCACAAACTGCACGGGGCTGTCGGCATGGTAGAGCATGAACTGCAGCATCTGCATCTGGCGGTCGGGGATGACCGTCACAGGACGGACACCGAACTCATTGGCCTTGGCAGCCTTGTTGACCAGGAAGGAGCGGATATAGGGAAGGGTGACAATCTCCTTGCGCTCCTCCGGTGTGCAGTGGATAAAGAGCAGCTGCGTGATGACGACCACCTCTATCTTCTTGCTTTTCCCATTCTTCCAATGGTGTACCTCCTCCTGGGTAGCAGCGTAGGCTTCATAGCCCAGACGAAGCAACCGGTCACGGCATTGCTTCTCAGCATTAGGTCCTACGAAAGCTACATACCAGTGGCGAGAAGGAACGCCTACGGCGCCGCCAGCGCCCTGCGCTGTCGTACTGTTTTCCGTTGGTATCTCACTTGCACACATATTATGTTCCAAGCATAAGGCACCCTCATCTTTTGCAGAATAAGGGCATTCATTCTGCAAAGGTACGCATAAAACTTGAATCAATGGGATATTTTTTGGACAAAGTTCAGTCAGGGTAACAAAAATTAAGTTCTTTTAACAGAAAACGGCTACACCTTAATTATATAAAGTGTAGCCGTTAGGGGGATTCTATTCAAAAGAAAAACTTAGAAGGGCAGGTCGTCAGCACTACCCTCGCCTGCCGGTTCCTGTGCGGGAGGGAAGGGAGAGGTGGCATCCTGAGGAGCAGCAGCCTGTGCAAAGGGAGCACCCTGAGCAGGAGCACCAGCGACAGGAGCAGCACCACGAACTACGTTGAAGGCACGAACATCGTTGAACCAACGACCATTGAACTCGTGCGCATCGATATCGAAAGACACGGTGACATCCTCACCCATCTGGATATTGAACTGTTTGATGCGGTCTTCACCGAAGACACGGAAGACACACTTCTTGGGATACTGACCAGGAACCTCGATGACATAGTCCTGTGACATCCATGAGTTACCCGTGCGCTGAGAGACGCCACTACTTGCTGGCAATACTGCAATAATTTTACCTGTTAAATCCATAATTATTTGTTGATTTTATACGTTTTTTTTTGTTTCAGACTGCGAAATTACGGAAAATAATTTTAAAATCATCATTTTTCTGAAAATATTTTTGCATTTGACCAACTTATTTTGTATTTTTGTAGTCCATTAACGAAATGAAGAATGAACATAACTAAAATTATATACTCATGAGATTTACAGTATCCAGCACTGCGCTAAGCAGCAAACTCAATGCTCTTTCGAGAGTGATCAACAGTAAAAATTCACTGCCCATTCTGGCCGACTTCCTGTTCGACGTACAGGACAACATGCTCTACCTGACCGCTTCAGACAGCGAGAACGTCATGAAGACCCAGCTGGAGTTGAGCGAATCCGACGGTAACGGACGCTTTGCCATTGGCAACCACGACCTCCTGGAGGCCGTGAAGGGTTTCTCTGAGCAGCCCATCACCTTTGACGTGGACCAGGTCAGCAATATCGCCAAGATATCGTACCAGAACGGTCTTTTCTCACTGCCCGTAGAGAATGCTGACGAGTATCCGCAGGCACAGGGTATCAGTGATGGCGCCAACGAGATTGTCATCAGCAATGCTTTGTTGGCTGAGAACATCAACCGCTCACTGTTCGCTACCGCTCAGGACGAGTTGCGCCCTGTGATGAACGGTATCTACTTTGACCTGACCCCAGAGTGTCTGGCTATCGTTGCCAGCGATGGTCATAAGCTGGTGCGCAACAAGGTGCTGAGCATCCAGAGTGAGCAGCCCGCTGCCTTCATCCTGCCTAAGAAGCCCGCCTCCCTGTTGAAGGCCCTGCTGGGTAAGGATGGTGGAGATGTGACGATTCGCTTTGATGAGCGCAACGCCCAGATCAGCTATGGCGATGGAGAGATTATCTGCCGCCTGATTGAGGGTCGCTATCCTAACTATAACAGCGTGATTCCACAGAACAACCCCAACCAGCTGACCGTAGACCGTCAGACCCTGTTGGCCGCCCTGCGTCGCGTACAGCCCTTTGCCAACGACTCCAGTAACCTCATCCGCTTCCATGTGGAAGGCGGTACCCTGCAGTTGGATGCGGAGGACTACGACTTCTCGAAGACCGCTACCGAGCGTATGTCGTGCTCGTATAATGGTCAGCCGATGAGCATTGGCTTCAAGGGTTCGTCGTTTATTGAGATTCTGAGCAACTTCGACTGTCAGGATGTTATCCTGCAGTTGGCAGACCCCAGTCGTGCAGGACTTGTGCTGCCCTCTGAGCAGCCTGAGAACCAGGATGTGCTGATGCTGATGATGCCGATGCTGATCAACGATTAGCCGAGAACGACTAATCGTTGAAATGAAGAATGAAGAATGAAGAATGAAGAATCGGCTAACGCCGGTGAAGAATGAAAAATTAAAAATTAAATTGTGAAACTGAATTTACAGAAACCACTGGTGATTTTTGACTTGGAGACCACGGGCCTTGACATTGTCAAGGAACGGGTCATCCAGTTATCATATATTAAGGTGTACCCCGACGGAAGAGAAGAGAGGGGTAATGAGATTATCAATCCCGAGAAACCCATTCCAGACGAGGTGGTAGCCCTGACGGGTATCTCCAACGAGGACGTCAAGGGCAAGCCCACCTTCAAACAGTTGGCGAGCAAGATTTGTGAGGTGTTTACCGGAGCAGATATTGCCGGCTATAACAGCAACCACTTCGATGTGCCCCTGTTGGCTGAGGAGTTTCTGAGAGCTGGCATCGACTTCGATTTCTCGAAGTGTCGTCTGATAGATGCGCAAACCATCTACCACAAGATGGAGCGCAGGAATCTGGCTGCCGCGTATAAGTTCTATTGTGGCAGAAAGATGGAGGACGACTTTGAGGCTCACCGTGCAGACCAAGACACCGAGGCCACCTATCGCGTGCTGATGGGAGAGTTGGACTGCTATACCGAAGAGCACCAGCGCGAGATTGGGGAAGACCCCACAGAGCGCACGCTGCCTAACGACATGCAGGCCCTGGCAGACTTCTCGAAGGTCAACGACAATGTGGACTTTGCCGGACGTATCGTGTGGGCAGAGGTCAATGGTCAGCGTACCGAGGTGTTTAACTTCGGCAAGCACAAGGGACTGCCGGTGGCACAGGTGTTGCGCATGGATCCAGGGTACTATAGCTGGATACTCGGTGGGGACTTTACGTATAACACCAAGCAGGTGCTGACGAGGATTCGTTTGCGCGAAGCGCAAAAGTAACTTATGCCCCCTAAGTTAGGGGGCTCAGGGGTCTGAACAAACGAAGACCCCATTTATATTAGATAATGACGATGACAAATAGACCTTGTTCAGACCCCCAACCCCCTAACTTAGGGGGCTCAGGGTTGAAAGGGAAGAAGATTGTACTGGGTATTACGGGAAGCATAGCCGCGTATAAGGCGTGTCTGATTATCCGTGGACTGGTGAAGGCTGGTGCTGAGGTGCAGGTGGTGATTACCCCTGCGGGAAAGGAGTTTATCACCCCGATAACGCTGTCGGCACTGACCCATAAGCCCGTGATTAGTGAGTTCTTTGCCCAAAGAGATGGCACGTGGAACTCGCATGTAGATCTGGGACTATGGGCTGACGCCATGCTCATCGCGCCCTGTACCGCCTCGACCCTTGGCAAGATGGCCAACGGTATTGCCGACAACATGCTCATCACTACCTATCTGTCGATGAAGGCTCCCGTGTTCATTGCGCCAGCGATGGACCTGGATATGTATAAGCACCCCAGCACACAGGAGAACATGAAGCGGCTCGTCAGCTTTGGCAACCATATCATCGAGCCCGCATCAGGGTTCCTGGCATCAGGACTGGAGGGCAAAGGAAGAATGGAAGAGCCGGATAGGATCGTGGAGATACTGGAGGAAAGGCTAGAAGAGGCCCCCTCAAAAATGAGGGGGAGTAGTGGCGAAGAGGAAGCATGGAAAAACCATGCCCTACAAGAAAGCCAAGAAGAAGGGATGTGCGGCAAGAAGGTGCTGATAACCGCGGGGCCTACGTATGAGAAGATAGACCCGGTACGGTTTATCGGGAACTACAGCAGTGGGAAGATGGGCTTCGCACTTGCTGAGGAGTGCGCACGCAGAGGCGCTGAGGTGACACTGGTCGCTGGGCCCGTCAGTCTGAAGTGTTCTGAGGCCATTCATAGGATTGATGTGGAGAGCTGTGAGGAGATGTACCAGGCTGCCACTGAGGCCTTTAAGAGTAGTGATGCAGCCATTCTTTGTGCGGCAGTTGCGGACTTTAGGCCAGAGCAGCAGGCCAAGGAGAAGATAAAGAGAGAAGGACCCACCCCTGACCCCTCCCGACTGGGAGGGGGAACTCACCCCCAGGCCCCCTCAAAAATGAGGGGGAGTAGTGGTGATGAGGGACTGACACTGAGGTTAGTGCCGAATCCTGACATTGCGGCTGCTTTGGGAAAGATGAAGACAGAGAAGCAGGTGATAGTAGGGTTTGCCTTGGAGACCAACGATGAAGAGGTGAATGCCAAGAAGAAGCTGGAGAAGAAGAACCTGGACTTCATTGTGCTGAACTCGCTGCAGAACAAGGGGACATGCTTCCAGTCGGACGAGAACCAGATCAGCATTATCTCCAAGGAGGGCCAGCGTGACTATGAGAAGAAGTCGAAGCAGGAGGTGGCCAGGGATATTGTGGAGGAGCTGGCGTTTACGCTTCGCTAGTGAATAGTGAATAACGAAGAGTGAATAGTGAGGCTAGTGAATAGTGAATAACGAAGAGTGAATAGTGAGGGATGAAGAAGGGGATTCTTACATTATTATATATATTGCTTGCGGTGAGTGCTGGTGCACAGGAGTTGCTGGTGAAGGTGACCATCAACAGTTCGCAGGTGGAGGGCTCAGACAAGAGCGTCTTTGAGAATCTGCAGCAGACACTGGAGCAATGGATGAACGACAAGCAGTGGACGGAGCTGCAGTTCCAGAAGAACGAGCGTATCAACGTCACCTTTAACATCACGGTACAGAAATACGACAAGGGCAACAACCGCTTCACCTGTACGGCAATGATACAAGCCAACAGACCGGTGTATAATTCTGCCTACACCACCACCTTATATAATAATAAGGATGGGGACTTCAACTTCGACTTCGTGCAGTTCGACCAGTTGAACTTCAGAGAAGAGGTGATTGACAACCAGTTGACAGCCCTGATGGCATACTATGCCTACCTGATCATCGGTCTGGACCTTGACAGCTTTGGACCCATGGCAGGAACAGAGATTCTACAGCGTTGTATGAATCTGACGAACAATGCGCAGGACCTGGGATTCCCTGGTTGGAAAGCCTTTGAGGACTCCAGAAACCGCTTTGCCATCATCAACGACTACTTGGACGAGGCCATGAAGCCCTTCCGTCAGTTGCAGTATGACTACTACCGCAAGGGACTGGACGAGATGAGCAACAATGCAGAACGTGGACGTACCAATGTGTCGGAGGCCTTGGAACTGCTGAAGCAAGCCCATCAGGACAAGCCATTGAGTCTGTTGCCCCAGATATGGACCGACTATAAGCGTGATGAGTTGGCGAACATCTATAAGGGCAAGGGTACGCAGAAAGAGAAAGAGGCGGTATATACCATCCTGTTTAACCTCAATGCGTCGCAGAGTAATGCGTGGGATAAGATAAAGGAATAAGCCGACCCCTCCCAAAAGGGAGGGGAAGTGCACGTAATCCAAAAGGGAGGGGAAATGCACGTAATCCAAAAGGGAGGGGAAGTGCACGGAATCCAAAAGAAGTTAAGAAGGAAGACGAACACGAATTTCACGAATAATACGAATTAAATTATCGTATGCTGAAACATTTATATATTAAGAATTATGCACTGATAGACCTGCTGGATATTGAGTTGTATTCAGGGTTCTCAGTGTTGACCGGTGAGACTGGTGCGGGAAAGAGTATTATCCTAGGTGCTATTGGTCTGTTGCTGGGTCAACGTGCTGATTCTAAGAGTATTAAGACTGGGGCAGAGAGATGTACCATCGAGGCACATTTTGATTTGTCACGATATGATTTGCAACCGTTCTTTACGGAGAACGATATAGATTACGATGCGGAAGACACCATTATCCGCAGAGAGATCAGCGCCACCAAGAGTCGTGCGTTTATCAACGACACCCCTGTGGCCCTGTCGATGCTGAAAGAGCTGGGCGAGCAACTGGTGGACATCCATTCACAGCACCAGAACCTGTTGCTGAACAAGCAGGACTTCCAACTGAGTGTGGTGGATATCATTGCCCAGAACCAGGGACTGTTGGCTGAATATCAGGAGGTATATGGACAACTGCAGACAGCCAATAGGGAGCTGCAGGAACTGAAGGACGATATAGAGAAGAACCGTCAACAGGTTGACTTTATGCAGTTCCAGTATGAGGAGTTGCAGCAGGCCAACCTCGTGGATGGTGAACAAGAAGAGCTGGAGCAACAGAGCGACATGCTCTCGCATGCAGAAGACATCAAGGGAGCGTTGTATGAGGCTGATGGTCATCTGAATAGCGACCAACAAGGGGCTGTAGATAATGTCAGACAGTCGTTCCAAACCCTGCGGAATATTGCTCGTGTGCTGCCTGCTGCCAGTGAGTTGGCAGAGCGCTTGGAGAGTTGTCATATCGAGCTGAAAGATATTGCCGATGAGGTGAGCAGTCTGTTGGAGCGTACCGATTTCGATCCCGCAGAACTGGAACGTCTGAACAATCGGCTGGACCTGATCTACGACCTCGAGAAGAAATACCATGTGGATAGCGTGGAAGAGCTCATTGCCCAACGCGACCTGTTGGGCAAACAGCTCAATGCCATTGAGAATAGCGATGACGCTATGGCAGAGCTGGAGGCTAAATGCGAACTGCTCAAAGGCAAGTGCCAGCAACTGGCAGACAAGTTGACCAAGCAACGCCAGAAGGCCGCTAAAGAGATTGAGAAGCAGATGCAACAGCGACTGGTGCCACTGGGTATGCCCCATGTGCGCTTTGAGGTCAGCATTACGTCCTCAGCCCTTGGCAAGAGTGGTCAGGACCAGGTTGCCTTCCTCTTTTCTGCCAACACCTCCACCCCACTCCAACCCGTTAGTCAGGTGGCTAGTGGTGGTGAGATAGCCCGTGTGATGCTGTCGCTAAAGGCCATGATTAGTGGGGCCGTGAAATTGCCCACCATCATCTTTGACGAGATAGATACTGGTGTGAGTGGCAAGATTGCTGAGAAGATGGCTGAGATGATGCGCGAGATGGGACAGGCAGAGCGTCAGGTGATTAGCATCACCCATCTGCCACAGATTGCGGCCATGGGTAGTCACCACTATCGTGTATCGAAGGAAGAAACGCCACAGGGGACCACCAGCAGTATGCACCTGCTCAGCGATGAGGAGCGCGTCAGGGAGATTGCACAAATGGTCAGCGGAAGCGATATTTCCGAAGCAGCGATTAGCAACGCCAAGGCGCTGCTGAAACAATAATGCAGCGGGAAAACCGCTGCACACTGGCATAACGAAAGCAGCGGGGAAACCGCTGCACACTGTATTAGAACGGGACGGGACCACTGGCATCACCCAGATCGAAGGGGGAAGCGTTAGGGTCTGTCGGCATACCACCATTCATCTTGCTACCCAGAATTTCGCCACCGCCATCATCGGACTGGTGGTCAGCACGGAGGCGCTTGTCTTCGGGATTCTCGAAGCGCGTAAACTCACCACGGAACGTCAGCAGCACATCGCCCGTAGCACCTTTACGGTGCTTGGCAATGATAATCTGTGCCATGCCGTGCAGGTCGCGACCTTTGTCATCCTCATAGATGTGGTAGTATTCCGGACGATGTACGAAGAGCACCATATCCGCATCCTGCTCGATGGCTCCCGACTCACGCAGGTCAGAGAGCTGCGGGCGCTTACCCTCCAAACCGTCACGACTCTCGACACCACGGTTCAGCTGTGACAGTGCCAGGATGGGCACATCCAACTCCTTGGCCAATCCCTTCAGCGAACGAGAGATGACAGACACCTCCTCCTGACGTGACGAGAAGCGCATGCCGTTGGCATTCATCAGCTGCAGGTAGTCGATCATGATAATCTTTACCCCATGCTCACGAACAAGACGACGTGCCTTGGTGCGCAGTTCGAAGACCGAAAGACCAGGGGTATCGTCCACATACAATGGAGCACCCAACAGTTTGTTGAGTCGCTTGTCCAAGCGCTCCCACTCGTCCTGCTGTAGCTGACCATTCAGGATCTTCGAACCCTGAATCTCACAGACGTTAGATATCAGACGGTTGACTAGCTGCACATTTGACATCTCCAACGAGAAGAAGGCCATAGGTACCTGGAAGTCTGCCGCAATATTCTTAGCCATAGACAGTGCAAACGACGTCTTACCCATGGCAGGACGTCCTGCAATGATGACCAAGTCGCTGGGTTGCCAACCAGAGGTGATATCGTCGAGCTTATGATAACCCGTAGGCACACCCGTCAGACCGTCCTTGTTGGCAGAAGCCTTCTGGATGACAGCCACCGCATTCTTCACCACAGGGTCGATCTGCGTATAGTCCTTCTTCATGTTGCGCTGTCCCAGTTCGAAGAGTGAACCCTCCGCCTCCTGCATCAGGTCGTCTACATCGATTGTCTCGTCGAACGCCTTTGTCTGGATGTTGCTGGAGAACGAGATGAGTTGGCGCGCCAGTGACTTCTGCGCAATGATGCGGGCATGATACTCGACATTGGCTGAAGAAGCCACGCGTGAGGACAGTTCCGTGACATATCCCGGACCGCCAACCATCTCCAGGTCGCCCTGATGAGCCAGCTGCTCTGTCACCGTCCAGATATCTACAGGACGCTCCTTCAGCGACAGTTCCATGATGGCCCGATAGACCTTCTGGTTGCGTGGTTCATAGAAGCTCTCGGGAGTCAACGTCTCACAAACGATGGCATAGGCATCCTTGTCAATCATCAAGGCGCCCAGCACGGCACGTTCTATCTCTGTAGCCTGCGGCTGTACGTGTGCGTAGGTATTGTCCACAGGCTGTTGCCTGCGTGTTCTTGTCTTATTCTGTTCGGCCATATTCAGTCTTTTCTATCAAGCAAAAATTCATGTAAAGAGGTACCCGGATGATGGTGCATATAGGTTGATGCCTCGTCCACAAAGTCGTTGTCGAACACCTGTTTCTGCATCAGACGGTTTGCCGTCCACATGATGCGTCCCATGTGTCTGTCACGGTCAGTCTGTTCATTGCCCTTAGGCAGGGGATAGACGCTGAGCAGGTAGAAACACAGACAATCAGGCACTATCATGTCACGATGCATCAGCTGTCGTTCCTGCTCACTATAGTGGTCGCGGTAGAAAGGATAGTCAGTGCCCAGGTACTTGTCGAGGCTGACTCCCAGCGAGCTCCCGGACACGATGATGCTCTGGTCAAAGGAACCAATCTGCGTATATACCGTCGGTACTGTCACGTCAGGCAACTCTTCCTTCAGCCGTTTGAAGGTCGTTGACAACTGCTCGTCGACATCATCCATGTTGGCATACTGCTGTTGCACGTCGTTGAGCATCTGCTGCAGGGTAGAGTCCTGAAAGAAGAACAGGAACTTCGTATTGATCTCAGGGTCATCCACCTGTCCCAGGTGCAGCATATCCTCTATCAGCATGCGCGTCTCCGTAGGGAAGTAGGTATTCATCTGCTGTAGGGCGGCATAGTCACCTGTAGTCAGATACAGCATCTCCATGCGGTCGAAACGCTGGATACCGATACGTCTGCCTGAGGCATCAGTATCAGAGGGCTTCAGATGCCACTGACAACCGACGCATACAAGCATAAGCATCACCAGTATTCCGTAAACTTTCTGCACGTTACTAACGGGAAATCATTAATTTTCTTAAAAATACGATGCAAAATTACTAAAAAATATTTTTAATCGCAAATTTTTTGCTAAAAAGATAAAAATTGGTTTGAGAAATGAGTAAATTTGTAGCTGGTATTAACTATCCATAGCATGAAAAGTACGATTTTCCTCTGGCTGTTGACATGTGCAGCACTCCCCTTGATGGCCCAGAAAACCATTGAGGTCAGTGTCAGCAATCCGTCGTCCCAAGCACGGAAGGATCAGCCTGTGGTTTTGCACCTGGACTGCTATGGACAGGACTTCCGCTCAGCACTGGTTACCTGCGCAGGCCAAGAGATGCCCTGCCAGCTGGATGATCTCGACCAGGACGAAGTCTTTGACGAGCTCTGCTTCTTGGCCGACCTTGACAAGAAAGAGCAGAAGCGCTATACGGTGACGCTCTATACAGAAGGTGAGCCGCGTCCCTACCCTGCCCGCGTCTATGCAGAGATGGTGATGGGCAACAGCAAGGACAAGAAGCTGAAGAAGAACCAGCAGAACAACTATATCGAGTCGATTACCGCACGTGGCGATGCCGCCTACACCTATAATCTGCAGCACCATCATGGTGTGGACTTCGAGAGCGAGCTCAACGGCATCCGCATCTACTTCGATGCCCGTCAGACCCTCGACCTGTATGGCAAATACCAGAAACGCCTGGAATTGAAAGAGACGCAGTTCTACACCGACGAAGACCAGAAGGCTCGCGGCTATGGCGACGACGTGCTGTGGGTGGGTCAGACGTTCGGACTCGGTGCCTTCCGTGGTTGGGACGGTCAGCAACCTACCCTTGTAGAGCCCGTTCGCAGTCGTACCCAGCGCATTATCAGCTATGGTCCTCTGCGCACCATCGTCGAGCTGGTTGATAGAGGCTGGCAGTTGCCATCAGTTAACGGCCAAAAGACATCACCCGTCAACATGACTCTCCGCTACACCCAGTATGCCGGCCACAGAGATACCGATGTCGACGTATTATTTAATAAGGATGTCAGCGACTATTGCTTCTCCACAGGCATCATCAATGTCAAGGGGTCCGAGGAGTTCAGCGACAAGAAGGGCCTGCGTGCCTGCTGGGGTACCGACTACCCATCGACCGACACGCTGAAATGGAAACGAGAGACCGTCGGACTGGCCGTCTACGTGCCGCAGAAGAACATTGTCAGTGAGGAGCCTGCCAACAAAGACAACTACGCCTTTGTGCTGCAAGTGCCAGGTTCGTCGATGCATTATAAGGTCAACTACACCTCTGTCAACGAGCAGTTTGGCTATCACTCTGCCGACGAGTGGTTTGACTACCTGAAGACATGGAAACGCCAAATCGAACAACCAGTGGTTATAAGAGTGAAGAGTGAAGAATGAAGAGTGAAGGGTGAAGAATGAAGAGTGAAGGGTGAAGAATGAAGAATTCACGAGAATAATATTTCTAACAATTAAACAATTACTTTATTACTTAAGTTTAACAATGAACAACGTACCTACAATTAAGATTGGAATCGTCGCCGTATCACGCGACTGTTTCCCCGAGTCATTGGCTGTTAACCGTCGTAAGGCCGTTATCGCTGAGTATGAAAAGAAGTTCGGTAAGGACGGCATCTACGAGTGCCCCATCTGCATCGTTGAGAGCGAGATTCACGCTCAGCAGGCTTTGGCTGATGTGCAGAAGGCTGGATGTAATGCTCTGTGCGTATACCTCGGCAACTTCGGTCCCGAGATTTCTGAGACCATGATTGCTGACTGGTTCCAGGGACCCACCATGTTCTGCGCTGCTGCTGAGGAGACTCAGAACGACCTGATCGACGGTCGTGGTGATGCTTACTGCGGTATGCTGAACGCTAGTCAGGCTCTCTCTCTGCGCAAGACCCGTGCTTACATCCCTGAGGAGCCCGTTGGCGACGCTGGCCAGTGCGCTGAGATGATTCACGAGTTCCTGCCCATCGCCCGCGCTATCGTAGGTCTGCAGAACCTGAAGATCATCAGCTTCGGTCCCCGTCCTAACAACTTCCTGGCTTGTAACGCTCCTATCCGCGCCCTCTATGACCTGGATGTTGAGATTGAGGAGAACTCAGAGCTCGACCTGCTCGAGGCCTTCCAGAAGCACGCTAACGACCCACGCATCGACGAGGTTGTAGCTGACATGGCTAAGGAGCTCGGTCACGGTAACAAGATTCCTCAGGTGCTGCCTAAGCTCGCCCAGTATGAGCTGACACTGCTCGACTGGATTGAGGGTCATAAGGGCTCTCGTCAGTTCGTGGCTATGGCAAACAAGTGCTGGCCTGCTTTCCAGACCATGTTCGGTTTCGTACCCTGCTATGTCAACAGCCGTCTGACCAGCCGTGGTATCCCCGTAGCTTGTGAGGTTGATATCTATGGTGCACTTTCTGAGTACATCGGAACATGTATCTCTCAGGATGCTGTTACACTGCTCGACATCAACAACACCGTTCCCCGCGACATGTACGAGGAGAGCATCAAGGGCAAGAAGTTCGCTTGCGACACCTATACCGACAAGGAAATCTTCATGGGCTTCCACTGTGGTAACACCGCTTCTTCTAAGGTTTGCAACTGTCAGATGTGCTTCCAGCGCATTATGGCTCGCGCGCTGCCTGTTGAGGTTACCAACGGTACTCTGGAGGGTGACATCCTGCCAGGTCTGGCTACTGTTTATCGTCTGCAGTCAACTGCTGACACCAAGCTCCGCGCTTACATCGCTCAGGGCGAGGTTATTCCTGTAGCTACCCGCTCATTCGGTTCTATCGGTATCTTCGGTATCAAGAACATGAGCCGCTTCTATCGTCACGTCCTCATCGAGAAGCACTACCCACACCACTGCGCCGTGATGTTCGGCCACCAGGGTAAGTACTTGTGGGAGGTTCTGAAGTACATGGGCATCCCCGTGGACGAGATCGATTACAACTTCCCGAAGGGTGACTTCTACCCAACAGAGAATCCGTTCGCATAAATCTGCGACAGACTCCAATAACAACGAGCCGTAGCTTTCCGAGTTACGGCTCGTGTTTTTTCAGAGTATATTTTTGTTGTTATCAAAAATTATTTGTACCTTTGCGCCGTCAATATAGAGAAAAGAAAACGTTGATAGCGTGATAGAGAAGCATATAGTATTAGAGGATATTGATCCCGTGGTATTCTATGGGACTGGCAATCAGCACCTCCAAATGATTCGCGCACTGTATCCAAAGCTACGCATCGTGGCCCGCGACAACGTCATTCGCGTATTGGGCGACGAAGAGCAGATGGCTGCGTTTGAAGAAAGTACAGAGCGCATGCGCCAGCATGTGCTGAAATTCAACTCTCTGAGCGAAGAAAACATCCTTGACATTGTGAAAGGCCGTCGGACTACCGACGACATACCTGACGACGTGGTGTGCTACTCCATGTCGGGACGTCCCATCAAAGCCCGTACCCCCAACCAGCAGCAACTTATCGATGCCTACAATCAGAACGACATGGTGTTTGCCGTAGGTCCTGCGGGAACTGGTAAGACCTACCTGTCGATAGCACTGGCCGTCAAGGCGCTGAAGGACAAGACCGCCAAGAAGATCATCCTCTCCCGCCCTGCCGTAGAGGCTGGCGAGAAGCTGGGATTCCTGCCTGGTGACATGAAGGAGAAGATAGACCCCTACCTGCAGCCGCTCTACGATGCCTTGGAAGACATGCTGCCACAGGTGAAGTTGCAGGACATGATGGAGAAACACGTCATCCAGATAGCCCCACTGGCCTTTATGCGTGGTCGTACGCTGAGTGATGCGGTGGTTATCCTTGACGAGGCGCAGAACACCACACCCGCCCAGATTCGCATGTTCCTGACACGTATGGGCTGGAACACGAAGATGATTATCACGGGTGACATGACACAGATAGACCTGCCCCGCTCACAGAAGTCGGGACTGGTGGAGGCACTAGAGATTCTTCGTGGTGTCGAGGGCATCGGCATCGTAGAGTTGAACCGCAAGGACATTGTGCGTCACAAACTCGTTACCCGCATTGTCAATGCATATGAGAAATTCGACAACAACAATAATAGTGGAAATGAAAGCATTAACAAAGACGGACTTTAAGTTCGAAGGACAGAAGAGCGTGTACCACGGAAAGGTGCGCGATGTGTACAACATCAACGACGATCTGATGGTCATGGTGGCCACCGACCGCATCTCGGCATTTGACGTCGTGCTGCCGAAGGGTATTCCCTTCAAGGGACAGGTGCTGAACCAGATTGCCGCCAAGTTCCTGGATGCCACTACCGACATCTGTCCGAACTGGAAGCTGGCTACTCCCGACCCCATGGTGACGGTGGGTCTGAAGTGTGAGGGATTCCGCGTAGAGATGATTATCCGTTCTATTCTGACAGGTTCTGCCTGGCGTGAGTACAAGAATGGTTGTCGTGAGCTGTGCGGTGTAAAGCTGCCCGACGGCATGAAGGAAAACGAGCGTTTCCCTGAGCCCATCATCACCCCGACTACCAAGGCTGACGAAGGTCACGACATGAACATCTCGAAGGAAGAGATTATCGCTCAGGGCATCGTTTCTGCCGAGGACTATGCCATCATGGAGGACTATACCCGCAAGATTTTCGCTCGTGGACAGGAGATTGCTGCCAAGCGTGGACTCATTCTCGTGGATACCAAGTACGAGTTTGGCAAGCGTGATGGTAAGGTATATCTCATCGACGAGATCCATACCCCCGACTCCAGCCGTTACTTCTATGCCGACGGCTATGAGGAGAAGTTGGCTAAGGGTGAGCCCCAGCGCCAGCTGTCTAAGGAGTTCGTTCGCCAGTGGCTCATCGAGCACGACTTCATGAACGAGCCCGGACAGGTGATGCCCGAGATCACCGACGAGTATGCCGAGAGCGTGTCAGACCGCTACATTGAGCTATACGAGCACATCGTTGGCGAGAAGTTTGACAAGGCCGCTGAGGAAGGCGACATCGCTGCCCGTATCGAGAAGAACGTCAGCGAGTGGTTGAAGACAAGATAGAAAAGTTGCTGTAAAACAGCAACATACAGAACATGCAAAGCAACATACAGAACACTTAAAGCAACGAGCAATAAAAATGTACGAGCAGGAGAAGATAACCCCGTATCACGACGGCGAAAAGGCCTCGCAGGTGGAGCAGATGTTCGACAACATCGCTCCCACCTACGATAAGCTGAACCATCGTCTGTCGTGGGACATCGACAAGGGCTGGCGCAAGAAGGCCATCAAGGCTCTGGCGCCTTACCAGCCCCAATCGCTGCTCGACATTGCTACCGGTACTGGCGACTTTGCCATCCTTGCTGCCCAGATGCTGCAGCCGAAGAGGCTGGTAGGTGCTGACATCAGTGAGGGTATGATGGACATTGGTCGACAGAAGGTCAAGGCACTCGGTCTGGATGATGTGGTGACCTTTGAGAAGGAAGACTGTCTACACCTATCTTATAATAGTGACACCTTCGACGCGGTGACTGCTGCCTTTGGCATCCGCAACTTTGCCGACCTGGATGCGGGACTGTGCGAAATGTACCGCGTGCTGAAGCCTGGTGGACACCTTAGCATCATCGAACTGACGACGCCTATCACGTTTCCCATGAAGCAGTTGTTCCACATCTACTCACATACGGTGCTGCCCGTCTACGGACGACTCATCTCCAAAGACACCAGCGCCTACTCTTATCTGACCAAGACCATCGAGGCGTTCCCACAGGGTGAGCGCATGATGGAGATCTTGATGAAGGCAGGCTTTGCCGAGGCATCATTCAAAAGACTGACCTTTGGCATCTGCACGATGTATTTAGCAACAAAATAGGTAATAAAGAAAAATGGACAAGTACGGACTTATCGGCTACCCTTTGGGCCACTCCTTCTCCATCAGCTATTTCAACCAGCGTTTTCAGGACGAAGGCGTCAATGCTGTGTACGAAAACTTTGAGATTCCGACCATCGAGGCCCTCGACGAGGTGCTGAACTCCAATCCGGAGCTCAAAGGGTTGAATGTCACCATTCCTTATAAGGAAAAGGTAATTCCCTATCTCGACAGCATCTCGCCAGAAGCCAGAGCCATCGGTGCCGTCAACGTGATTAAGGTGATTCACGAGGGCAAGAACATCAAGTTGAAAGGCTACAATAGTGACGTCATCGGTTTCACGAAGAGCATAGAACCCATGCTCGAGAAGAAGTGGCACAAGAAAGCGCTCATTCTGGGTACAGGTGGTGCATCGAAGGCCATCAACTACGGTCTGAAGCATCTGGGACTAGAGACCGTCTTCGTCAGTCGCTATGAGCGTCCTGACACTATCCAGTATCAGTCCATCACCCCTGACGTGGTGAAAGAATACAACGTCATCGTCAACTGCACACCAGTAGGTATGTATCCCAAGACGGAAGAATGCCCACTACTGCCCTACGAGGCCATGGACTCGCACACCATCCTCTACGACCTCATCTACAACCCCGACGAGACGCTATTCATGAAGCGTGGTGCACAGTATGGTGCACAGACTAAGAACGGTCTGGAGATGTTGCTGCTACAGGCTTTTGCCTCCTGGGAATTCTGGCACGAGAAATAAGCTATGGACGACTACAGATTATCGATTGACGCACTGACCAGCAAGTACAACGAGGCCATCCACGCCTTGGAGGACGCCTTTACGTTTGAGAAGGGTCAGGTGGGGCGTGTCGATAAGCTAAGAAGACTGTATTCGGGGCGCTATGACCAGCTGGCACTGGAGTATCGGAAGAAACGTAGCGCCATCATCGACCAATTTAAAGCGGCCCATCCTGAATGGGCCAGAGCGCGCAGACTGTGGGGTTGGGTCTTTGTGGTAGGCGTCGTGGCAGCGATGGTTTGTTGTACGGCAGCCATCCCCGTCGACGAGGAGACGCAAGCAACAGCACTGACCACTACAGCGAGGGGTGACGCGTCGTCGGAAGTCATCTATTGGAATGCCGAGAACATCCCCATTCCTTATCTGCAGGACTCTACGCAGTATGTCTCTAACCCCGACCACATACTCACACCGCAAACCATTAATACCCTGAATGTTACACTACAGAAGTTAAACCACGACTTAGGCATTCAGTCGCTTGTCATCTTTGTCAACCACATCGCCAATGACGATCCTTTCCGCCTGGCGCAGGATGTAGGCAACAAGTATGGCGTAGGGTATGGTGATCGTGGACTGATGATTGTCTCCGGTTACCAGGACCACTCCCTCAACATCTCGCCAGGACGCTCTTTGGAGGGCGACCTCACCGATGTGGAGTGTCATCGACTGGAACAGAAATATGCGGTACCCTTTATGCGTAAAGAGCAACCCGACAGTGCGATGATATACCTCGTAGAGGCCCTCTACTCTACCCTTGAGAAGAAGCAGTTGCCCACCTTGTCGTCGACCAACAGTGAAGACGACATAGACGACCAGACGGCAGGTGCAATAGGCTTTACCTTCCTGTTCCTCACGGGTTGGTGTATCTTCTTCCTCTTGAAGAACCGCAAATACCATTGGCTGAGTCAGATCGGTATGTTGACACTCCTGGCCAATCCGTTCTATGAAGTTCAGCAGCATGGCGGCGGCTTTGGTGGCGGAGGTTTCGGCGGAAGAGGTGGCGGCTTCGGCGGCGGTTCCTTCGGAGGCGGCAGCTTCGGTGGCGGTGGAGCTACGTCGAGGTGGTAACAAGGAGATGAAAGATGAAAGATGAAAAATGAAAGATGAAACATTAAAATAATAAATTATGAAACTCAGTAAATCTACAATCGGAATCATTGCAGCCGTAGTCATCATCTGCATCTGGGCTGCCAGTGCTTACAACTCAATGGTCAGCGAGCAGGAGAAAGCTACTACTGCGCTGGCTAACGTACAGTCAGCCTATCAGCGTCGTGCCGACCTCATCCCCAATCTGGTGGAAGTCGTCAAGGGCTATGCCTCACACGAGAAGGAGACCCTCGAAGGTGTTGTTGCTGCTCGTTCAAAGGCTACACAGGTAACTCTTGACCCCACGAACATGACTCCTGAGAAGATGAAAGAATTCCAGCAGGCACAGGGTGAACTGGGTGCTGCCCTCGGTCGACTGATTGCTATCCAGGAGAATTATCCCGACCTGAAGGCCAACGAGAACTTCCGCGACTTGCAGGTTCAGCTGGAAGGCACAGAGAACCGCATCAATGAGGCTCGTAACAAGTTCAATGGTGTGGTACAGCAGTATAACATCGTCATCCGCAAGTTCCCCAAGAACCTCCTTGCCGGCATGTTCGGTTTCGAGAAGATGGATAAGTTTGAGGCAGAGGCTGGTGCCGAGAAAGCACCACAGGTGAAGTTCTAATGTTGCTGTGACACAGCAACAAACACGAAGAAGAATATGGACAACAGATATATGATGCGTGGCGTTTCTGCCGCCAAGGAGGACGTACACGCAGCTATCAAGAACATCGACAAGGGTATCTTCCCGCAGGCTTTCTGCAAGATTATCCCTGACATACTGGGTGGAGACCCAGAATACTGTAACATCATGCATGCCGACGGTGCTGGCACCAAGTCATCACTGGCCTACATGTATTGGAAAGAGACCGGCGACCTCTCCGTATGGAAAGGTATCGCACAGGATGCTATCGTGATGAATACCGACGACCTGCTTTGTGTTGGCGCTGTCGACAATATTCTGGTATCAAGTACCATCGGTCGTAACAAGATGTTGATTCCTGGCGAGGTTATCTCAGCCATCATCAATGGTACCGACGAACTGTTGGCGGAACTCCGCGAGATGGGCATTGGCATTTATCCCACAGGTGGTGAGACAGCTGACGTGGGCGACCTTGTGCGCACCATCATCGTTGACTCGACCGTGACCTGCCGCATGAAGCGTTCAGACGTCATCGACAATGCCAACATTCGCCCAGGCGACGTCATCGTGGGTCTGTCATCCACTGGTCAGGCTACCTATGAGAAGCGTTACAATGGCGGTATGGGCAGTAACGGACTGACCTCAGCCCGTCACGATGTCTTCGCCAAATATCTGGCAGAGAACTATCCTGAGAGTTTCGACCATGCCGTTCCCAACGAGTTGGTGTATAGCGGCAAGTACAAGTTGACAGACGCGGTCCCTTATCCTGCAACGGAATCGCAGGACACAGTGCTGCCCAATATGGGCCAGCTGGTGCTCTCTCCCACTCGCACCTACGCCCCTGTCATCAAGAAGCTGCTCGACGAGCTGCGTCCCGAGATTCACGGTATGGTACACTGTACGGGTGGTGCACAGACCAAGGTGCTGCACTTCGTCAACGACAACTGCAAGGTCATCAAGGATAACATGTTCCCCGTTCCCCCACTCTTCCGTGCCATCCACGAATGTTCTGGCACCGACTGGAAGGAGATGTATCAGGTGTTCAACATGGGTCACCGAATGGAGATTTATGTTCGTCCTGAGGTTGCCGAGCAGGTCATCGCCCTTTCGAAGAGCTTTAACATCGATGCCCAGATTGTGGGTCACATCGAGGAAGGCAAGAAGAGCCTCACTATCAAGAGTGAGTTTGGTACCTTCGAGTACTAATACGAACATATCTTTATTTAAGAGGGAAGTACAAACGGCTTTCCTCTTTTATTATTTTCATATATCAAACTATCAATATGTACTTTCGTTAATTTTGTTAGTATTTTCACAATTCAATCGTTAATTTCTAACAGCCGTTAAGTCTAGCGACAGAAGTGTTAAATTGCGACAAAAAGATACGACAAATTGTCAGTATATGGAAAAATGCACCTATATTTGCACCGTCAAATAACAAAAGCGAATACGAACAATAACATTAATTAAACTGATAAGATTATGAAAAAGATTGTAAAGACATTGATGCCCGCCATGTATCTCATGGTAATCGCATTCTCCGCAGCCTCGTGCAACAAGACACAGGCCGCTCCAGCCACTGCTGCTGTTGCTCCAGGACAACCCGTTGATCTCACGTATGCGGCCGAGAAGTCGCTACCCGCTGTGGTATATATCAAGTCGGTGACCAACTCGAAGGTACAGACTGTTGAATACAGTGACCCATTCGAGGATTTTTTCTCTGACCCCTTCGGTGGTTTCTTCGGACGTGGACAGGGACAGGGCAACAACGGCAGACGCCAGCGCCAAGTACAGACTCCTAAGCGTGCTGCTGCAGGTTCTGGTGTCATTATCTCTGCTGACGGTTACATTGTTACCAACAACCACGTAGTAGACGGTGCTGACGAGCTGACCGTGACTCTCAACGAGAACTCCAAGGAGTATTCAGCTCGCATCATCGGTGCTGATAAGACCACAGACCTGGCACTCATTAAGATTGACGCCAAGGATTTGCCCGCCATCGTTATTGCCAATAGCGACGATGTGAAGGTTGGCGAATGGGTACTGGCTGTCGGTAACCCTCTGGGACTGAACAACACTGTTACCGCTGGTATCGTTAGTGCAAAAGCTCGTTCTATGGGCTCAGGTGTCAGTTCAATGATTCAGACCGATGCTGCCATCAATCAGGGTAACTCTGGTGGTGCATTGGTTAACACCCGTGGTGAACTGATTGGTATTAATGCTATGCTGTATTCACAGACTGGCTCAAATATTGGTTATGGTTTTGCCATTCCTACCACTATCGTCAAAAAGGCTGTCGACGACTTCAAGAAGTACGGAACCTACCAGCGCGCCATGATTGGCATCAAGGGTAGTGACGTCAGCAACTATGTAGACGCGGAGAAAGATAAGGGCAACGAGGTAGACCTCGGCACCATGGAAGGTATCTACATCGCTGAGGTGGTAGAAGACGGTGCTGCTGCTGACGCAGGTCTGCAGAAGGGCGACGTGCTCACTTCTATCGACGGCAAGAAGGTAAAGCAGTTCGGTGAGCTGCAGGGCATCATTGCACAGAAGCGCCCTGGCGATAAGGTTACCGTGAAGTATCTGCGTAACAAGAAGGAGAAGACCGCTACCCTGACGCTAAAGAACGAGCAAGGCAATACCAAGGTGGTGAAGAATGCTGATGTCGATGTGCTAGGTATTGATGTACGTCCCGTTACAGACAGCCAGAAGAAACAGTTGGAAATCAACTATGGTCTGGAAGTGCTGAAAGTCAACGGTGGCAAGATGAAGGATGCTGGCGTACCTAAGGGCTTCATTATCCAGGTTGTTAATGACCAGCCCATGCGTTCGTTCGACGATTTGCAGGAGGTAGTGAAAGAAGCAAAAGACCAGATGCTGGTTATCAAGGGCATCTTCCCAACGGGTAAACGTGGTGGCTTTGTAGTTTACCTGCAGAATGAATAAGTCTCGATATTACGAAATATAGTGAAAATAGTAGGGCATTTTTTTGGTTATTCCAGAAAAATGCCTTACTTTTGCAGTCAGCTATAAAAATACGACTAAATGAGACAACTAAAAATCACTAAATCCATTACGAATCGCGAAAGTGAGTCGCTGGAAAAATACTTACAGGAAATAGGTCGCGAAGAGTTGCTCTCTACTGACGAAGAGGTGGAGCTGGCACAACGTATCCGTAAAGGTGACCGTAAAGCATTGGACAAGCTCACTAAGGCGAATCTGCGATTTGTGGTTTCTGTTGCCAAGCAGTACCAGAATCAGGGATTGTCTCTTCCTGACCTCATTAATGAGGGAAATCTGGGACTTATCAAAGCAGCAGAGAAGTTTGACGAGACACGCGGTTTCAAGTTCATTTCTTATGCCGTATGGTGGATTCGTCAGTCTATTTTGCAGGCTATTGCCGAACAGAGTCGTATAGTCCGTCTACCCCTCAATCAGGTAGGTTCGGTAAACAAGATAAACCGCATGCTCAATAAGTTTGAGCAGGAGAATGAGCGCCGCCCGTCGGTCGACGAGATCTCTGAGCAGATAGACCTGCCAGAGGATAAAGTCGGTGAGGCGATGTTGGCCAATACGCGCCACGTATCGGTCGATGCACCATTCGTTGACGGTGAGGACAACTCACTGCTCGACGTGCTGGTTAACGACGATGCTCCATTGGCTGATCGTCAACTGGTTTTGGAGTCGTTACGTGAGGAGATCTCCAACGTGCTACAGACGTTGAACGACCGTGAACGTTGTGTCATCAAGGCATTTTATGGTATCGGAGAGCCGGAAATGACGCTTGAAGAGATTGGTAACAAATACGGTCTCACTCGCGAGCGTGTACGCCAGATCAAGGAGAAAGCCATCCGTCGGTTGCGCAACAATACAAAGAATCAATTATTAAAGTCATATTTAGGACAATGAAATTATATAAGTATATTCTGATGACGCTGCTTTTCTGCGTCGCTATGGGGGCTGAAGCTAAGCGAGTACAGCCCAAACACATGTATATGTTCGGATTTGCCGCATCCTTCAAGGACTCTGTCGTCTACATGACAGAGATACAGGATGTACAGGGTGCTTGGTATGACACCAAGAGTAAGTTCCTGCTGGGACGCGACCACTATTCTTCCCAACTGAAAGAACATTTCAAGGAGAAGTTGCAGATGTCCGACAGAGTATGTATGGTCATCTTTGCCAAGTCTATCAAGAAGGCAGAGAAGAAGTATCTGAAGTTACGCAAGAAGTATCTGAGCGACAAAAAGCGCACCTCATCGTATGAAGTGCGCTATGTGACCAGTCAGGACTTTAAGTTCGAACCAGTAGATATGTCTGAGGAGTAATAGTGACGGCGGGAAAACCGCCGTCCTCTATTTTTTAGGGATTGTTCTCTTCGAACACCTGCATACGCTCCTCCAGTTGTGCGTACTGATGATCCTCGATGAATGAGGTACAGACACGCAGACCTTCCTGATGGGAGCCAGTAGTAATCAGACAGATAGCCGATACACCATAGTACATCAACTCTTTGGCCAGCTCACCGCTGGTCATTTTTTTGTATCCGATGGTAAAGTAGAAACCGTCGGCTACAGGCTGGTCGAGGTCTTTGTCATAGACCACATGGAAGCCGTGACGACAGAATATCTCCTTCAGCTTATGAGCACGCTGTCCGTAAACGCTAACCTCCTTGCGGAAGTCGTAAGTACCATCGCTGGCCGCCTTCAGCATGGCAGCCATCGCATACTGTGCCGAATGGCTGGTACCACTACTCAGTGCATAGAGCATACGTGTAGAGAACACCAAACCGAAGGGCAGTCCTTGATAGCGCTGTGACAACTGCTCGAAATGGCGATGGAACAGTTTATCGGAGATGCATACCACACCGATACGCTCGCCAGCATACGAGAACGCTTTGGAACCACTAATGAGCAACATATAGTTGTCGGTGTAGCGCCCTACGCTGGGCTGATAAGGTGGCTGGAAGGGTACGCTGAGATCCTGACGGAAGTCCATTGCAAAGTATGCCAGGTCTTCCATCACCACGCAGTCGTACTGGGTCGCCAGTTTACCGATGGTCTCCAGTTCCTGTTCGTTCAGGCAGATCCATGCGGGATTGTTTGGATTGGAATAGACGATGGCACAGATGTTGCCGTTCTTCAGATACGACTCCAGCTTGCCTGCCAGTTTCTCACCACGATAGTCATAAACGTCAAACGTCTCGTACTTCACGCCCATCACCTGTAACTGCATCTTCTGCACAGGGAAACCAGGGTCAATGAACAGCACGGTATCCTTGCCCTGCTGAGCCTGTGAACAGGTGAGAAAGGAAGCGAACGTGCCCTGCATAGATCCCGTGACAGGTACACAGCCTTCAGCAGCTACGTCAAGACCGATGAATGCCTTGACAAAACGCGAAGCTTCTTTCTTCAGTTCAGGATAACCCTGAATATCAGGATAGGAATGGGCAATGCCTGCTTGCAGTGCCTTAACCTGTGCGTCGACACCCACCTGGGCGGCAGGCAGTCCTGGGATACCCATCTCCATCTTGATGAACTCTACCCCACTCTGTTGCTCAGCCTTAGCTGCCACCTGCTTAACCTCACGGATGGTTGCCTTGGCAAAATCAGTGATGCCCAGCTCTGCTATGAGGCTGTCAACGATTTCTTTCTTGATTGGTGTTGCCTTCATTTCTGTGCTTCTTTACCAATTGCTAATGCCTTGATATTGGCCTCGACGATGGCCTCGCCCTTGCGACCGAAGACGCGACGGATAGCATCCTCTAACTTCTCGTATTCAATGCCTAAAGCTTTCTGGGCAGCACCCAACAGGATGACGTTGGCCGAACGGGGCACACCTGCATCCTTTGCTTTCTCTTCAATGTCAAGCATGATGACATTAGGCAACTGGGCAAGGTCCTTTTTGATGACCTCGATATCGGGATAATTAGGGATATTGACAAACGGTGTGCTGCTGGTGATAATCCAGCCGTTCTTAGACAGATACGGCAGATAGCGCAATGCCTCCATGGGTTCCATAGAGATGATGACATCTGCACCACCTTTGGGAATCAGGTCGCTGGCAATAGGATTGCTCGAGATGCGCAGATTTGACTGCACGTCACCGCCACGCTGAGACATACCGTGTACCTCGGCCTGCTTGATATATAGGTTCTCGTTCATGGCGGCTTCGCCAATGATGGTGGCAATAGAGAGGATACCCTGTCCTCCTACACCGCAAAGAATAATATCTGTTTTCATTTTGCTGTTTTCTTTTGTTTCAGATGACGTTGTAGGGTCTGCATACACTCACGACGTGGAATGATGACAGAAGTGCCATTGTAATTGATTTCGTCGCGGATAATCTGTGTAATCTCCGGCATATTCTTTGGCAGAGGGACCACCACCTTCAGGTGTTCGTCAGAGAGTCCCAGACCGCGGCAAATGGCCTCAAACTTATTAGTACCGGCAGAGTCCTGTCCACCCGTCATACCTGTTGTCAGGTTATCAGAGATGATGACGGTGATGTTGGCGTTCTCGTTGATGGCATCCAACAGACCCGTCATACCGCTATGCGTGAAGGTGGAGTCACCGATGATAGCAACAGCAGGCCACTGACCAGCATCAGCAGCACCCTTAGCCATCGTAATCGAAGCACCCATATCGACACACGAATGGATGGCACGGAACGGAGGCAGGAAGCCCAATGTGTAACAACCGATGTCACCAAAGACACGAGGATTCTCGTATTCCTTGAGGACCTCGTTCAGTGCTGCATAGACGTCACGGTGACCACAGCCCTGACAGAGTGCAGGTGGACGTGGAGCCACATCAGCGCAAGGATCGAAGCACTCACCAATCTCCATACCCAGTGCCTTCTTCACCACGTCGGGAGTCAGTTCACCAGTACGAGGCAGCGTGCCGTCCAGCTTACCGTGGACATTCTTCAGGTCAGCAACGCCACGCACGATGTCCTCAATGAATGGCTGTCCCTCCTCTACGATGAGCACCTGTTCGCACTCGTCCATCAGACGGCGCACCAGCTTCTTAGGCAGCGGATACTGCGAAATCTTCAGGATGGGATATGGACTTCCCTGTGGGAAACACTCGTTGACATAGTTAAAACCAATACCACTGGCCAGAATACCCAGCGACTTGTCGTGACCTTCTATATATATATTATAGGTGGAGTTGGCAGCGTCGTCCTCCAGCTGAGCCTGCTGAGCAGTCACCGCATCGTTACGCTTCTTAGCATTGGCAGGCAGCAGCACCCAGTTGGCAGCCTTGGCGTCGTAGTTCAACGCATTCTGCTCACGGGGAGCATCAGCCAACTCAACGACAGCACGGCTGTGAGCCATACGGGTAGTAACACGCATCAGCACAGGTAGGCACTGTTTCTCGCTGTATTCAAAGGCAGCAGCCATCATGTCATAGGCTTCCTGCTGGTTAGAGGGCTCGAAGGTAGGAATCATGGCAAACTTGCCATAGAAACGTGAGTCCTGCTCATCCTGACTAGAGTGCATAGAGGGGTCGTCGGCAACAAGTACCACGACACCACCGTTGACACCTGTCATACCACTGTTGACAAAGGGGTCTGCACAGACGTTCAGTCCCACATGTTTCATACATACCAGCGCACGCTTACCCATGAACGACATACCCAGCGCAGCCTCCATGGCTGTCTTCTCGTTGGTCGACCAACGGCTGTGCACACCGCGTTCTTTGGCCAGTGGCGACATCTGGATATACTCAGTAATCTCGGTAGAAGGAGTGCCTGGATAGGCATAGACACCACTCAGTCCGGCATCAAGGGCGCCCTGAGCGATGGCCTCGTCTCCTAATAACAGTTTCTTCATATTTTTACTAAATATTGGTTATTGCTAATAAATTGTTCGCAAAGTTACTACTTTTATTTCAAAACAGCAAAAAAAAGAGCCGCAACCTTTCGATTGCAGCTCTTTTTATGTCGCTTAATGACGTTTTCGCTTACTTTACTTTAGCTACGATAGCCTTGAAAGCCTCAGGATTGTTCAGAGCCAGGTCGGCGAGCACCTTGCGGTTGATCTCGATACCAGCCTTAGCCAGTTTACCCATGAGTACAGAATAGCTCATACCCTCCTGACGAGCGGCAGCGTTGATACGCTGAATCCACAGGGCACGGAAGTTGCGCTTCTTGTTCTTACGATCGCGATAAGCGTAGGTAAGACCCTTCTCCCAAGTGTTCTTGGCTACTGTCCAAACATTCTTGCGGGCACCAAAGTAACCGCGAGTGAGTTTCAGAATTCTTTTACGTTTTGCACGTGATGCAACGTGATTGACTGATCTTGGCATAGTTTTCTAATACTTTTAATGTTTGACAATAGGTGAATTAACGGAGACACAACAGGTCACGAACCTGCTTCATGTTTGTAACATCAACGATAGTAGAACCGCAGAGGTTGCGCTTCTGCTTCTTGGTCTTCTTAGTCAGAATGTGACTGTGGTAAGCATGGTGTCTCTTGATCTTACCTGTACCGGTAAATGAGAATCTCTTCTTGGCACCGGAATTTGTCTTTACTTTTGGCATTGTTTTTTAAAATTTTAAATTGTTATTAATAATCGGCAGCTACGCATATACCGGGCGCGCCACCATTTTCTTCAAATTGAGAATTGACAATTGAGAATTGAGAATTAATCCTCGCTCTCTGTCAATTTCTTTAGCGCATCAGCACTGATCTTGGCGTTGGCAAACAGACCTCCGTTAGCGGGAGTCTCTACGTCTACCTCCTTGGGCTGACTCTGACGAGCGGCTTCCTTAGCTTCGGCTACAGCAGCCTCACGGTCACGGGCCTGCTGGCTCTTCTTCTGAGCACCGGCTTTCTTGGGAGCCAGATAAAGGAACATCTTCTTTCCTTCCAGCGAGGGCATTCCCTCTACCTTACCGAACTCCTCCAAGTCGTTAGCGAAACGCAACAACAACACTTCTCCCTGCTCTTTGAACAGAATGGAGCGACCACGGAAGAACACGTACGCACGTACCTTATTACCTTCTTCCAAGAACTCCTTGGCGTGTTTCAGCTTAAACTGATAATCGTGCTCGTCGGTCTGAGGTCCGAAACGGATTTCCTTCACCTCTACCTTCACCTGCTTAGCCTTCATTTCCTTCTGGCGTTTCTTCTGCTGGTAAAGGAATTTCGAATAGTCAATGAGACGACATACAGGAGGATTAGCGTTCGGAGAAATCTCCACCAGGTCTACGCCCTGTTCACGAGCCATATCCAATGCCTGACGTGTAGGAACAACCGTGCTTCCACCGTCGCCTACAATGCGGACTTCACGTACTCGTATCTGTTCATTTACGCGGTACTGATTCTTAATGTTGTCGTTCTTCATCAACTCTTTTTTACGAAATCGGGTGCAAAGGTAGTAAAAATCAAGCAAACCACAAAGAATTTTTCCATTTATTTTTCCTACTATATTCACTTTTCTTTCCTTTTTATCCAATAAATTGTCTTTTTCACTTTTACCACAAAAAATTGCACAAAATTTTTGCGAATGTGCAGAAAAAGCATTACCTTTGCACAAAATTTTGAAAATTGTGCAATGAACGACATACCTAGTTTCAATTCTTATATTGAAAAGACCATCAAGGAAAACTGGTTGCTCGACGCACTGACCGACTACAAGGGTATTACCTTGCAGTATCATGATGTAGCCCGAAAGATTGAGAAGATTCACATCATGATGGAGGCAGCTGGTATTCAGAAAGGAGACAGGATAGCTGTGTGTGGACGCAACTCCGCACACTGGGCAGTAGCATTTTTGGCCACCATTACTTACGGAGCCGTTGTTGTGCCCATTCTTCATGAGTTTAATGCTGAGCAGATTCACAACATTGTCAATCACTCCGAGTCGCGCCTGCTGTTTGTAGGTGACTATGTGGTGAAGACTATTAATCCCGACGAAATGCCCGCTTTGGAGGGTATCTTCAATCTGCCCGACTTCTCCCTGCACCTCTCACGCAGCGAGAAACTGACCGATGCCCGCGAGCGTCTGAACGAGCTCTTCGGACAGCGCTTCCCTAATGCTTATCGCAAGGAAGACATCCACTGGCACCAGGACACCGCAGAAGAGCTGTGCATGATTAACTACACCAGTGGCACCACAGGTTTCTCGAAGGGCGTCATGCTACCCTATCGTGCTGTCTGGGGCAATGTGGATTTCTGTCAGAAGAATCTAGCCAACCGCATGCCTAAGTTCAGTAACATGCTGAACATCCTGCCCATGGCCCACATGTACGGCATGGCTATCGAGTTCCTCTTCCCCTTCTGCGCAGGCTACCACTTGCATTTTCTGACACGTCTGCCCTCACCAGCAATTATCGCCGAGGCTTTCCAAGAGGTCAAGCCCGACGTAGTCATTGCTGTACCGTTGATTATCGAGAAGATTATCCGTAAACGTGTATTCCCCAAGATACAGAGCAACGCCTTCAAGATCATGCTCCAGATGCCAGTCGTCTCGAAGAAAGTCAAGGCGCGCATCTGTCAGGAGGTCTACAACGCCTTTGGCGGACGAGCCTACGAGGTTATCATTGGTGGCGCACCGCTGAACCAGGAGATTGAGTCGTTCCTGAAGAGCATCGACTTCCCCTTCACGGTGGGTTACGGCACTACCGAGTGTGCTCCGCTCATCGCCTATTGCGACTACCACGACTTCGTGCCAGGCTCATGCGGTACTCCCCTGCCCTGCATGGAAGTTAAGATTGCCTCAGCAGACCCACAGAACATCGAGGGTGAGATTATCACTCGAGGCACCAACGTCATGCTGGGCTACTACAAGAACCAGGAGGCCACCTATCAGGCTATCGACCGCGATGGTTGGTACCATACGGGCGACCTTGCCACCATGTCCGAAGATGGACATATCTTTATCCGTGGCCGTCTGAAGAACATGCTGCTGGGTGCCAACGGCCAGAACGTCTATCCAGAGGAGATTGAGGACAAGCTCAACTCTATGGCACTGGTCAGCGAGAGCCTAATCGTACAGCGTGGCGACAAACTGGTAGCACTGGTACACCCCGATATGGACGAGGTGAAAGCCATGGGATTCGGACAGGAGGAACTGGAGCAGGTCATGGAGCAGAACCGTCAGGAGCTCAACGCCCAGTTGCCCGTCTATAGCAAACTACAAGCCTTTGAACTTCAGGAAGAGGAGTTCCAGAAGACACCAAAGAAGAGCATCAAACGTTACTTATATAAATAAGGTAATATTATGGAAAACGTACCTAGTTTTAACCAACTAATACAGGAGAGCATCATCAATAACTGGGACCTTGATGCACTCACCGACTACAAGGGAGCCACCCTGCAATTCCACGATGTGGCCCGCAAGATAGAGAAGCTGCACATCCTGTTTGAGAACAGCGGTGTCCAGAAGGGTGACAAGATTGCCCTCTGCGGACGCAACAGCAGCCAGTGGGCTGTAGCATTCCTGGCCACACTGACCTATGGCGCTGTGGCTGTGCCCATCCTGCACGAATTCATGGCCGAACAGATTCACAACATCGTGAACCACTCTGACGCCAAGTTGTTGTTCGTTGGCGACCATGTTGCCACCCAGATAGACCCCATGCAGATGCCCCATTTGGAGGGTATCATCAACAACCCCGACTACTCGCTGATGATTAGTCGTACCGACAAGCTGACCTATGCCCGCGAGCATCTCAACGAGCTCTACGGCAAGAAGTTCCCTAAATACTTCCGCAAGGAGCACGTCAACTACTACAAGGAAACCAACGGCGAAGAGATGGCCCTGATCAACTATACCAGCGGCACCACAGGTTTCTCCAAGGGTGTCATGATTCCCTATCGTGCCCTCTGGTCGAACTACGACTTTGCGGAGCACGTCCTCGGCAAGACCATCAATCGTGGCGACCGCATCATCTCTATCCTCCCCATGGCTCACATGTACGGCATGGCCTTCGAGTTCATCTTCGAATTCCTGCATGGCTGTCATGTCTACTACCTCAACCGCATCCCCTCGCCGGCCATCATTGCACAGGCCTATGCCGACATCAAACCGAAGATTATCATCGCTGTGCCCTTGGTCATCGAGAAGATTATCCGCAAGAAGGTATTCCCCAAGATTCAGAACAACCGCATGCGCCTGCTGCTCTCTATGCCTGTTATCTCCAAGAAGGTGCGCGAGAAGATTTGTCAGGAGGTTATCAAGGCCTTCGGTGGCGAGCTCTACGAGGTCATCATCGGTGGTGCAGCCTTCAACCAGGAGGTTGAGGCGTTCCTGAAGCGCATCGAGTTCCCCTATACCGTAGGCTACGGTGCTACAGAGTGTGCGCCCATCATCTGCTACCGCGACTGGAAAACCTTCGTACAAGGCTCTTGCGGACAGGCTGCCTACCATATGCAGGTCAAGATCAACTCGTCGAATCCGGCCGAGATTCCAGGCGAAATCCTTGCCAAGGGTCTCAACACCATGCTGGGCTATTATAAGAACGAAGAAGCTACCGCTGAGACTCTCGACCGCGAGGGCTGGTATCATACTGGCGACCTCGGCACGATGGACTACGGTGGCAACGTATTCATCAACGGCCGTTCAAAGAACATGCTCCTTGGCCCTAGCGGGCAGAACATCTATCCGGAGGAGATTGAGGACAAGCTCAACTCTATGACTATGGTTGTCGAGAGTGTCGTCGTACAGCGCGACAACAAGCTCGTAGGACTCGTATATCCCGATTACGACGAAGCAAAGAACATGCGCTTCAATGAGGACGATATCAAGAATATCATGGAGCAGAACCGTATACAACTCAACGAGCTCCTGCCTGCCTACGAGAAGATTACGGAAATAGAAATACGTACGGAAGAGTTCGAAAAGACGCCCAAGCGCAGCATTAAGCGCTTCCTCTATACCTAAACAAAATCCTCGCCTCCCGCGAGGATTTTTTATTAAATACCAAACGTTTGGTATGCAAATGACATGCTCATGGTATTGTGGGTATGCAGAAAATGCCGTAACTTTGCACCCAGAAACATGAAACAATAAACAATACGCAAGAAACGTGAGACAATAAACATATTTATTAATATAAAAAGGATAAGATTATGGCAAACATTGCAAAACAGCTGACTGAGCTCGTCGGCAACACTCCACTCTTAGAGCTCAACAAGTATTCACAGGCAAAGGGTCTGGAGACCCCAGTAATTGCAAAAGTAGAGTTCTTCAACCCCGGCGGTAGCGTAAAGGACCGTATCGCTCTGGCAATGATTGAGGACGCAGAGAAGAAGGGTATCCTAAAGCCCGGCGCCACCATCATCGAGCCAACAAGTGGTAACACTGGCGTAGGACTGGCACTGGTATCAGCCGTCAAGGGCTACCATCTTATCCTTACCATGCCCGAGACCATGAGCGTGGAGCGTCGTAACCTCGTGAAGGCCTACGGTGCTGAGGTACGACTGACCTCTGGTAAAGACGGCATGCCAGGTGCCATCCGCGCCGCTGAGGAGTTGCGCAACTCCATTCCCGGAGCTGTTATCCTGCAGCAGTTTGAGAACGAGGCAAACCCCGCCAAGCACTACGCCACCACTGGTCCTGAGATTTGGCGCGACACTGACGGTAAGGTAGACATCTTCATTGGTGGTGTTGGTACGGGTGGTACTATCAGTGGTACTGGTAAGTATCTGAAAGAGCAAAACCCCAACGTAAAGATTATTGCCGTAGAGCCTAAGTCAAGCCCTGTACTGAATGGTGGCCAGAGTGGTCCCCACAAGATTCAAGGTATCGGTGCTGGTTTCATCCCCAAGACCTATAACGCCAACTTTATTGACGAAGTGTTCGATGTGGAGAATGACGACGCCATCCGCACAGGTCGCGAGATTGCCCAGTCAGAAGGTCTGTTAGTAGGTATCTCTGCTGGTGCTGCCCTCTATGCTGCTATTCAGGTAGCCAAGCGTCCAGAGAATAAGGGCAAGAAAATCGTGGTATTGCTGCCTGATACCGGTGAGCGCTACCTCTCTACCGTGCTTTACGCCTTCGAGGACTATCCTCTATAAACCATATAACTATAAAAATGAGAAGAGCTCACTTCAATGGAAGTGGGCTCTTCTCTATTTGTTGACAGTCATATTAGAACTGCACCAAGATTCTGAACACCTTGCCAGGGTTCTCACTCCACCAATGCATGGTGTCGAGGGCCTCCTCAGGCTTGATGACCTTGGTAATGAGTTCGTCAATGGGTGCATTGCCCCCACCCGTCTTCTGGCGCTCCAAATAGTGGATGACGGCACGGAAATCAGAGGGCTGGGCATTGCGCGAACCACGGATATCAAGTTCTTTCTGCACGAAATACTTCGTCTGGAACGACACCTCACTCTTGGCATAACCTATGCAGGCTACACGACCAGTAAAGGCCACCTCGTTGACAGCCATCTGATAGGTAGGCACGCTACCCACCGCCTCAATGACCACGTCAGGACCGAAGCCACCCGTCATCTCCTGCAGACGCTGGTGCACATCCTCCTTGATGGTGTTGACTGCATAGGTTGCACCCATCTTCTTGGCCAAAGCTAATTTTTCGTCGTCGATATCGGCAGCAATGACCGTAGCCCCACGCAGGGCAGCACGAACGATGGCACCCATACCCACCATGCCACAACCAATGACCATCACCACATCGATGTCTGTTACCTGGGCACGGCTGACAGCATGGAAGCCCACACTCATTGGCTCTACCAGTGCACATTCCTTCGGTGTGAGATTGCCTGCAGGAATCACTTTCTCCCAAGGCAGGGTGATATACTCCTTCATGGCACCGTTACGCTGCACGCCCAGCGTCTCGTTATGCTGACAGGCATTGACGCGCTGATTGCGACATGAGGCACACTTACCACAGTTGGTATAAGGGTTGCAGGTAACTACCATACCAGGCTTTAGGCTTTCGGGTACGCCAGCACCTACTGCCTCTATCACAGCACCAATTTCATGGCCTGGAATAACGGGGTTCAGCGCCATCGTATTACGCCCCATAAAGGTATTGATGTCTGATCCGCAGAAGCCTACATAGCGTAGCTTCAGCAGTATCTCGCTCTCTCCAGGAGCTTGGGGTTTCTCTAACTCAATAATGTTCAGTTCCTGATTGTGTGTAATCTGAATTGCTTTCATTACTTTATTGTTTTTAATTGCATGAATGAACGATAACCATATACGATAATGATGAGGAAGCATACCAACGGCAGGATGAACGACATGTTCACAGCAGGCATACCCCAGATGGTACCCTGATCAATCATCATTCCCTGCAGTGGTGGCATAAGAGCACCACCAACGATAGCCATCACCAGGAAGGCAGCACCCAGATGCGTGTCTTTCGAGTCAACATTCTCCAGGGCAATACCATAGATGGAAGGGAACATGATAGACATAAAGAGGCTAATGGCCACAAGGCTGTACAGGCCTAACATGCCCTCGATGCAGATAGCTCCCAGCGTACAGACAGATGCGCCAATGCCAAACAGCATGAGCAAACGACGGGTGTTTACATAGCGCATGACGAAGGTACCAATAAAGCGACCGCTCAGGTTGAGCGACATTGCCACAATATTATACATCTGTGCTGTTGCCTTGTTGATGCCAAGGTTGTCGGCATACTGGATGATAAAGGTCCACACCATAATCTGAGCAGCAACATAGCACACCTGTGCAAAGACACCTTCACGATAGATGCTGTTGTGCCAAAGGTTCGACAGGGTTTCTTTCACGGTATGCGTTTCTCCCGCCGCCTTCTTCTCTTCGCTCTCCGTCTTAGGCATCTTGGTCAATGCTATGATGACGAGTACAGCCACCACCACCAAACCAATAGCCACATAGGGATTGCGAATAACAGCAAGGTCGTGCAAACGGATACTTGCCTTCTCAGTTTCCGACAGCAGGGGGAAGATGATTTTTCCTGCAGCATCGCGCTGGTCGGACAACAGCTGGGGCAATACGATGAACGAAGCAACCGCCATACCGCTCAATGAACCTACGGGATTGAAAGCCTGCGCCAGATTCAGTCGGCGGGTAGATGTCTCTTTGTCTCCCAGCGAGAGGATAAAGGGGTTGGCCGTCGTCTCAAGGAATGCTAGACCAAACGTGAGAATATACAGGGAAACGCAGAAGAAAGAGAACTCCTGCCATTCGGCTGCAGGGATGAAAAGGAAGGCACCAATGGCATAGAGTGCCAAACCCAGCAGAATGCCACTCTTATAGGAATAGCGACGGATGAACAAGGCGGCAGGGATGGCCATTGTGGCATAGCCACCATAGAAGGCAAACTGAATCAGCGATGCCTTGGCTGCCGACAGTTCCATGACTGTCTGGAACGCTGCCACCATCGGGTTAGTGATATCGTTAGCAAAGCCCCACAGGGCAAACAGCGACGTGATAAGAATAAAGGTGAAGAGGTATTTCTTCGATACTAAAGGCTTTTTCATTCTGACATGTTTTTTAATAGATGCTACTTATGAGTTTGCCCATGTCACACGCTGTTGGTTGCCGATAATCTCTTTCACCTCCTTGACGAGCTGCCAGTCGGGTTCTTCATTAGCCCACTGGATGTTGCGACGCACATTGTCAGGATTAGCCGACGAGAAGAGCGTAGAAGCAATACGTGGATTGCTGGCAGCATACTGTACGGCCAGACGCTCAATAGGATATCCTTTGGCATTGCAATGTGCAGCAGCTTTCTGACAAGCCTCAACCAATGCCTTTGGAGCGGGATGCCAATCAGGAACGCCACGCTGAGACAACAGTCCCATAGAAAGAGGTGAGGCATTGATGATGCCGATACCCCTCTTCTCGAAGAAGTCGAGATAGTCAGTCAGTGCATCATCGTTCAGCGTATAGTGGCAGAAGTTCAGGACGCTCTCAACTGTACCTTTCTCACATTTCTCTATGACCCATTTCAGGTTTGCCAGCTGCAGGTCGGTAATTCCCACATGACCAACAACACCCTTTTTCTTCAATTCGACTAATGCGGGAAGTGTCTCATCAACGACCTTCTGCAAGCCACCAGGTAGCGCAGCCTGAAACTCAACATCGTGCACATTGATTAAGTCAATGTGTTCAATACCCAGTCGTTCCATACTCTCGTAGACGCTATCTGTCACGCGCTGAGCCGAGTAGTCCCATGTGTTGACGCCATCCTTGCCATAGCGTCCCACCTTCGTACTCAGATAGTACTTGTCACGTGGAATATTCTTCAGCGCCTGACCCAGCACCGTCTCCGCCTTATAGTGACCGTAATATGGACTGACGTCGATAAAATTGATGCCTCCCTCAATAGCTGCCTCAACAGCTTCGCAACTTTCTTTCAGGTTGGTCTCACGAAAGACGCTGCCCAACGACGACGCGCCAAAGCTCAAGTGGGAAATCTTCATTCCCGTCTTGCCTAGTTCTGTATACCGCATTTTTATATCGTTTATGATTAGGTTATAATACTTATAAAATAAACAGCTGCAAAGGTAAAGAAAAAACGGGAAATAGCAAAACTATTTCCCGTTTTTCTTTACCAGATGTGGACACGTTCAGAGGGCTGGCGGTAGAGCTTGCCAGAGGTGATATTGAAGGTGTTGTACCAACCACCGCCAATTGGTTTAATCTAATCCGAAGAGGACACGCAGTCCTCCATCAACACCACTGAAGCCCATAAAGGCCAGCGAAAGCAGACCAGCAGACAGCATGACGATAGCCATTCCACGCATGCCTTTAGGAATACTACATAGCTCCAGCTGCTCACGCATACCAGCAAAGACGGTCAGTGCCAAGCCAAAACCAATAGCCGTAGAGAACGCATATACCACCGACTGCAGAAGGTTAAAGTCTTTTTGGATAACCAGAATGGCCACACCCAGCACAGCACAGTTAGTGGTGATGAGTGGCAGGAAGATACCCAGTGCCTGATAGAGTGCGGGCGACACCTTCTTGAGGATAATCTCCACCATCTGCACCAGTGAGGCGATGACCAGGATGAAGGCGATGGTCTGCAGATACTGCAAGCCGAAGGCGTCAAGCACAAACTTCTGTACACACCATGTCACGATGGTAGCCAGCGTCAAGACGAAAGCCACAGCTGCCGACATACCCAGCGAGGTGTCTACCTTCTTCGACACGCCAAGGAACGGACAGATGCCGAGGAACTGTGACAGGATGATATTGTTGACGAATATCGCACTAATGAAAATCAATATATATTCCATAACTTAACCTCTAATTTTGTTAACAATAGCAATGAGGAATCCCAGCATGATGAAAGCACCTGGAGGGAGCACGAAGAGCAGGATATTATAGGTCTCGGGCAACAGCACAAAGCCGAAGATAGAGCCAGAACCCAGCAGTTCACGACAGATGCCTAGCAGGGTGAGACCCAGCGTAAAGCCCAGTCCGATACCGATGCCGTCAAACAGTGAAGCTATGGGCGAGTTCTTAGCAGCGAAAGCCTCCGCACGACCGAGAATCACACAGTTCACCACAATCAGTGGGATGAAGAGTCCAAGTGCTGCATCGATATCTGGCAGGAAGGCCTTGATGACCAACTGCAAGATGGTCACGAAAGCAGCAATAACTACAATGAATACAGGAATGCGCACCTTGTCGGGTGTAATGCTCTTTAAGCAAGATATCACGAAGTTGGTGCAGATAAGCACGGCCATTGTGGCCAACCCCATCGACATACCGTTCATGGCACTGGTAGTAGTAGCCAGCGTAGGACACATACCCAGCATCAGGACGAACGTAGGGTTCTCCTTGACGATGCCGTTTTTGATGATATTTATATAACTCATAGTTTTTTCGTTATTTTGTTATCTCGATATTTCGATATCTCGATATTTCGATATTTCGATGTTTCGACATTTCGAGACATTACTCTTGTTTCGTTGCACCAGTTTCGCCATCAGTCGGCGTAACCTTATAGGCGTTGTACGCATTGTTCACAGCCTTGAGGAAAGCACGACTGGTAATGGTTGATGCGGTAATGGCATCTACCTGTCCACCATCCTTCGAAACGGTTAGCGGTTCAGCAGGCGACTTACCAATGATATCACCCTTCTGACCCTTCTGGAACCACTGGTCTGCCTTGGCACCCAAGCCTGGTGTCTCAGCATGCTCCAACAGCGTATATCCGAGGATGCTTCCCTCAGAATCAAAACCTACGAGCACCTTCAGGTCGCCGCCAAAGCCCATCGTGGTAGACTGTACGGCAGCCCCCAGATCCTTACCCTGTGCGTCCTTCACATTATATATAATAAAGGTGTGCTCCTTGCCATCAACTGTCTGCTTGACCTCTACAGGCTCAGCAACGACTAAATCGTTGCAAACCATGACAGCCTTGATGCCATCTGCCAGCGCTTTCTCTTTCTGTTGCTGGATAGGACCTTCCGTAAGATGGTTCACAAAGGCGAGGATTCCACCCATGACGACTGCTACCAACGTGAGTACCAGCGTCATATTCGTTAAAGATGATTCTAACTTCTTCATAATTTTTAATCTTTAATAATTCATCTTTAATTTATTTCGCAGGTACCTCCCCGAAACGTTTTGGTTTAATATAAGTGTTGATGAGCGGTGTGAACGCATTCATGATTAGAATAGCAAACGACATACCCTCAGGATAGGCACCCCAGTTACGGATAACTACTGTCAGGAAACCGATACAGACACCATAGATGAGCTGACCCTTGGCAGTCATCGGTGAGGTGACATAGTCGGTAGCCATAAAGATGGCGCCAAGCATCAGACCACCCGAGAAAATCACGCTGATAGGATCCGCATAGGCAGGACTTGCCAGATGACACAATCCGCTGAACACAAATACCGTAGCAATGATGCTGACAGGAATATGCCACGTAATAATCTTCTTCCAGAGCATGTAGGCCAGACCCAGCAGCAGAGCCAGTGCACAGATCTCACCCATCGCACCAGCGCCATCGGGATGGTTACCCAGGAAGAGATCAAGTGACGAAGGCAGCTGGTCGAGAATAGAAGCATCACCACTCTTGATGGCATTCTTCATGATAGACAGCGGCGTAGCACCTGTCTCAGCATCGATGTAGCTGGTTAGCTGACCAACTTTTGGCCACGTAGTCATCTGAGCAGGGAAGGCCACGAGCAAGGCACAACGGCCTACCAGTGCAGGGTTGAAGAGGTTGTTACCCAATCCACCAAATGTCATCTTAGCCACACCGATGGCGAACAACGCACCAATGATGATAATCCAGATGGGCAAGTTAGAGGGCAGGTTCATGCCGAGCAGCAAACCCGTCAGGGCTGCCGAACCGTCCAAGATGGTGTTACGCTCGTTCTTGAGGATGTATTTATTGATGGCCCACTCGAAGAAGACACAGGCCACGACGCTCGTTGCACAGACAATGGCTGAGCCAATGCCGAAGAACCAGAACGATACGAGCAGTGCAGGCAGCAGGGCGATAATGACCCCGTACATGTTCTTCTCGACGCTATCCGTTCCGTGTGCGTGAGGCGATAATGAAACGATTAATTTTCCCATTGTTTTATTTCACAATTTGACTATTTCACAATTTGACTATTTCTTAGCCGCACGAGCGCGGATAATTCCCATAACAGTAGCCTTGGCCTGACGGATGTTGTCGAGCAGCGGACGGTGGGCAGGACACGTGAACTGGCACGAGCCACACTCGATACAGCTGACAACCTCTTCCTTCTCGGCACGCTCCCAGTTCTTGACAGCAGCAAGCTTAGCGAGCAAATAGGGTTCCAAGCCCATCGGACAGGCGCTGACACACTTGGCGCAACGGATGCAGGGCTGTGGCTCCTTGCGGAAAGCCTCCTCGTCAGAGATAATCGTCACAGAGTTGGTTCCCTTACAGATGGGCACCTCAACACTGGTCAGTGCCTTACCCATCATCGGACCACCAGCTAACAGCTTGTTGTCGCCCTCAGGCATACCGCCACAAGCGTCAATCAGGTCCTTCATGGGCGTTCCCATACGAACCAGGAAGTTGCCAGGGTTCTGCAGTTTCTTACCCGTAACAGTGGTATAGCGCTCAAACAGTGGCTTACGCTTCATCACAGCCTCGTAGACAGCAAAGGCAGTACCTACGTTCTGCACGATGGCACCCACATTGACAGGAATAGCGGGAGGTGCAGGCACCTGACGATTGATGACAGCATCCACGAGCTGTTTCTCACCGCCCTGCGGATAGCGCTGAGCCAGAGGTACTACCTCGACGCTGTATTCCGAAGCGGCAAACGCTTCGGCACACTTTTTCGTAAGCAACTCAATGGCGGCGGACTTGTTGGTCTCAATGCCAATGTAACCCTTGGTGACCTTCGCACCCTTCATCAGAAGTTCCAAGCCTACCAGTATCTCGTCAGCATGCTCCATCATCAGACGGTAGTCAGCAGTGATATAGGGCTCACACTCTACAGCGTTGATAATCACGCACTCAGCCTTCGCCGTAGGTGGGGGACAGAGCTTGATGAAGGTGGGGAAACAGGCACCACCCATACCTACGACACCAGCGGTCTTGATGCGCTCAACGATCTCCTCGGGGGTCAGTTCAGGATGGTCTTTCACCAGCTCCAGCTTGTCAGAGCGGTCGATAGTCTCTTCCCACTCATCGCCCTCTACATTAATGATAATCACTGGCTTGCGATAGCCGGTAGCGTCGATGGCAGTATCAATCTTGAAAACGGTACCGCTAACCGATGAATAGATAGGAGCCGACACAAAGCCACCAGCTTCGGCAATCATCGTGCCCACCTTTACCTTGTCGCCCTTCTGGACAACAGGTTTGGCAGGGGCACCAATATGCTGACCCAATGGGAAGATGGCCTGCTTGGGCAGTGCAGCTACCTTCGTAGCTACCTCGTGCGTCAGCTTATTCTCTTCGGGGTGTACACCACCGATACGGAATGTTCTTACGTTCATGCTTGTTCCTCCTTTTCTTTAGTGGGATTATCCCCAGCGGGCGAACCGCTGGGCACGGGTTTAGGTGCAGGGAAATTCACGGCGTGGATAGAACCTGTGGGACAAACAGCCACACACTTACGGCACAGACGGCACTTCGTGTGGTCGATGTACGACACGTTGTTCTCAACGGTGATGGCACCAAACGGGCACTCCTTCGCACACTTGCCGCAGCCGATACAAGCAGCCTTACAAGCCTTCATGGCTACAGGTCCCTTGTCCTTGTTGACACAAGACACGAACACTCTCCTACCCTTCGGACCCTTCTTACGCAGCTCAATGATGTTGCGTGGACAAGCCTTCACACAGGCACCACAAGCCACACACTTCTCCTCGTCAACCTCAGGGAGTCCGGTCTCTGGGTTCATGTGGATGGCATCAAACTGACAAGCGGCAACACAGTCGCCACAGCCCAGACAGCCGAAACCGCAGGCTGTCTCACCAGCACCACAAGAGTTCATAGCAGCACACGTGCGCAATCCACTGTACTCCGCAATCTTCGGACGCAGGGCACATGTTCCGTTACAACGCACTACAGCCACCATCGGCTCACCATTAGCGATGGCCATTCCCAACAGGTCGGCCACCTTGCCCATCACTTCTTGTCCTCCGACAGGACACATCAGTCCGTCGAGGCTGCCAGCATCGGCACCCTTGACGAGTGCATCAGCCAGTCCGCCACAACCAGCGAAGCCGCATCCACCACAGTTGGCGCCAGGCAACTGTTCTGTCACCTGTGCAATGCGCGGATCTTCATAGACGGCGAATTTTTTTGAGCAGGCAAACAGTACCAAGGCGGCAATCAGTCCGATGGCACCTAGTACAGCTACTGCAATCAACATAAAATCCATAAATCTTAAAATATTTGTTTTAGTTTGTTATGATTCTATCTTAAAGGCCAGTTGCTCGCGCATCTTGTCGCGCAACAGCCATAATATTAAATAATAAGGTATGAGAGCTACCAAGGCACCCAGCGCTGCCCATCCCTCATTGCCAGTCAACAACAATACCAGCACCAATACCGCCATCAGCAGCACAAAAGGCACTCCAAAAGCCCATAGCAACGCCTTGGCAGCCACCTGTCCGGATGTCGAGACAGTAACCTGTTGCCCGACTTTGTATTTTGCGACGGAGTCGCAGAACACATCAATCACCTTCTCTTTCGACTCGGCGGCATTGCAGTAACCTGCCACTTTACAGGCAGCACATGCAGAAGTCTGGACGATGCGTACATGAACACAACCATCTTCCATACTCTCTATAACCCCCGAATGACTGATTCTTTGATTCATTAGTATTGCAATGTCGAGTTTGCAATTGCAAAGATACGAAGAAATAACGAATAATAGATTACTAATTTCGAAAATTTTGAAAAAAAAGTCGTAATCGTTTGCAATTATCCTGCAATTTGTGTACTTTTGTATCGTCTAAACTATCTACGACTCATGAAAGCAACCGAACAAACATTGCAACAGGCAGAACGTGCCATTCGTAAGACAATCGAGAAATTCCCTCCCTCAGAAGAGGCTTCCTTGCTGACAGACATCCACTTGCGCGTCAGTCAGGATACGGGAGAGTTGACGACTTTCGACGATGACGACAACGAGATTACCCGTTGTGTCGTAGAGCAATGGATAGACAATAAAGACGACAATTTCTATCAGGAGATTGCTGCCACGCTGCGTTCCACCCTTCACAAGCAGCGCGAGAAGATAGAACAGATGTCCATCCTGAAGCCGTTCTCTTTCGTGTTGGAAGATGACGACAAGGAGACTATCGAGGAGCTCTATCTGGTAGACGACGACACTGCCATCTTGCACGAAGACCTGATGGTGGGGCTTGATAAGGACCTTGACGACTTCCTTGACAAGCTGCTGAAAGACTAACGGCTATTATTACGATTATCTCAGTCGCAAGGGATCGCCGACCTGTATGATATAGTCGGGCGAGAGATCGTTCATCTTATATAGGTTCTTTAGGCGAATGCCAAAGCGCTGGGCGATACCATACATAGAGTCGCCAGCCACTACACGATAGACATATCCCTTATATTCCTTGGGAGCATGACGACGCTTTTTCTTCAGCCAGATGCGCTCGCCTTCCTCAATAGGATCGTCCTTATCGCGCTCATTAAACTTAGCCAGTCGACGATAGTCTACATGCACGTCGTTTCCTATTAACTGAAACGTATCTCCCTGTTTCCCAATAACATAGAAATTATCGTTATAGGGAATTACCTGATGCTGTGCAACCTCTGCGAAAGGCTGATGCGACTTCGATGAGGGGCTTACAAATATGCCACCTCCACCTTTATCATACTTGTCCAGACCATAGAGCTCGATGATTTCTATCAGACGAGTTGCATACGTCGGACTGGTAGCATAACCACAAGCCTTCAGCCCCTTGGCCCATCCCTTATAGTCAGTCATCTTCAACTGGAACAGACGGCTGTAGCGCTGACTGTTTTTCAGAAACAGCGAGTGGTCAATATAGCTGTCCAGTGGATTGTCATAAGCACGGAAACACTCACCACGTTCATCATCGTCGTGATACACCCTGCTTCCTGACCATCCATTGTTACACTTGATGCCGAAATGATTGTTGCTCTTACGGGCCAGCTCACTCCTACCCGCTCCCGACTCCAGCACGCCCTGCGCCAGCGTGATGCTGGCAGGAATACCGTATTGGTTCATCTGACCAATGGCCACATCCTTATAATTATCGAAGTAGTCCTGATAGGTTTTGTTCCAAGAAACTGATTGCGAAAAGGCTGGAAAAAGAGCCCAAAAGAACATGTAAAGGGAAATTATCGAGCGTTTCATGCTTTTTTTCTACAATTTTTGTGCAAAAATAAAGAAAAATAATTATATTTGCAACAAAAATCTGAATATTATGAAAGAACTAGCCCTAAAATCCACTATTTACGCAGCCAATTTCGACGAGCTGACTGATCAGGAGCGTGAACTCATTGAACAAGCCAAGGCTTCTACCTATAACTCCTACGCCCCCTACTCTCACTTCCATGTGGGTGCTGCTCTTCTGTTGAAGAATGGCGTCATCGTCCCTGGCTGCAATCAGGAGAACGCCGCCTTCCCCGCTGGCATCTGTGCAGAGCGTAGCGCCTTGTTTGCTGCTGGTGCACAGTATCCAGACCAGCCTGTGCTGATGCTGGCCATTGCCGTCCGCAACAGTAAGGGAGAGTTCCTGGCAGAGCCTGCCAGCCCCTGTGGCCCTTGTCGACAGGTACTCATCGAGACAGAGACGCGCTTCAAGCACCCTGTCCGCATCCTGCTCTACGGCACAGACCACACTTACGTCATGGATGGCATCAAGGAACTGATGCCGCTGTCATTTACTCAGATTTAGCCTCAGCCATCAGTTTGTCGATGGTGTGCAAGCCCTTGTCGGTACAGAATCCGCGCAAGGCTATCAGGAAACAGTTGGAGAACAGTTCTTCAACGGAGTACTGCTGTACCAGACTGTTGGTGAGGATATACTGTCCTAGGGCATCGAAGATGTGGGGCACCAGCTCGTAGTTCACATCCGGACGGAAATAACCATCATCGACTCCACGCTTCATAAACGCCAGGAATCCCTCGCGCGACTTCTGCTGTGCCTCCTTCATGTGCTGAACCAGCCTTGGATATTTCATCAGATCCAGATAGAAGTCAGGATTCACCGCCCTCACCTCCTCCACCTTCATGTGGTAAGCCTCCATGATGATGTCTATCACATGATGGCGCTCATCCTCCGCATAACTATGCAGATATTCACGCTTACGATCGTCATAGACCTTCATACCTTCAAAGAGCAACGTCTCCTTGTCCTTGAAGATTTCATACAGCGTACGCTTGGAAATACCAAGCTCATTAGCAAGATCATCCATCTTCACAGCACGAATGCCATGCATCGAGAAATCCTGCATGGCTTTCTCAATGATGCGCTCTCTTAAAGAGACTCGATAGGCTGTCATTTCTTTCAAAACTTGCATAAATATCAATTTCTGAGTGCAAAGTTACTAAAAAGATTAAAAAACCGCACGTTTTTGCAGAGTTTTTATTACTTTTGCCGAAAATTTTCTCAAAACAGCACTAATAATACACACAACACAAAATGGTAAAGATCTCGAAAGAAGCAGCTTTAGCTTATCATGAAGCTGGCCGTCCTGGCAAAATTGAAGTCAAGCCCACCAAGGCTTATCGTACTCAGACCGACCTCTCGCTGGCCTATTCGCCAGGTGTCGCCTACCCCTGTCTGGAAATCCAGCAGAACCCCGACGATGCGTACAAGTACACGGACAAAGGCAACCTCGTGGCTGTCATCTCAAACGGTACGGCAGTACTGGGTCTGGGCGATATAGGTGCCATGAGCGGCAAACCCGTTATGGAAGGTAAGGGACTGCTCTTCAAGATCTATGGTGGCATCGACGTCTTCGATATCGAGGTCAACGAGAAAGACCCAGAGAAGTTCTGCGAGGCTGTAGAGCGCATTGCTCCCACCTTTGGCGGCATCAACCTCGAGGACATCAAGGCTCCTGAGTGTTTCTATATCGAGGAACGTCTGAAGAAGACCCTCGACATCCCTGTCATGCACGACGACCAGCACGGCACGGCCATTATCTCTGCTGCCGGACTGAAGAACGCCCTGGAGGTGATCAAGAAGGATATCAAGAAGGCCAAGATTGTCGTCAACGGTGCTGGTGCCGCTGCCATTTCTTGTACCAAACTGTATATGGCCATCGGCGCCCAGAAGGAGAACATCGTCATGCTCGACTCCAAGGGCGTCATCTCTGTGGAGCGCACTGACCTGAACGAGCAGAAGAAGTTCTTCGCCACCTCGCGCACCGATATCCACACGTTGGCAGAGGCCGTCAAGGATGCCGACGTCTTTGTCGGACTGTCCAAGGGTAACGTACTCTCGCAGGATATGGTTCGTTCGATGGCTAAGGATCCTGTCATCTTCGCGCTGGCCAACCCCGTTCCTGAGATTTCATACGAGGATGCTATGGCTGCCCGTCCTGATGTGCTGATGTCTACTGGTCGTACAGACTATCCCAACCAGATTAACAACGTCATCGGTTTCCCCTACATCTTCCGTGGTGCCCTCGACGTTCACGCCACCGCCATCAACGAAGAGATGAAGCTGGCTGCCGTTTACGCCATTGCCGACCTGGCCAAGAAGCCTGTGCCCGATGTCGTCAACGATGTCTATAAGGTCAACAACCTGAAGTTCGGTCGCAACTACTTCATTCCGAAGCCCGTTGACCCACGCCTTATCTCTGAGGTCAGCGCTGCTGTTGCCAAGGCTGCCATCGAGAGTGGCGTAGCTCGCAAACCCATCAAGAACTGGAGCAAGTACAAGCAGTCACTCAGCGTGCTGCTGGGTCAGGAGACCAAGCTCACGCAGAAGCTCTACGCTACTGCTGCTACCCATCCACAGCGTGTGGTCTTTGCAGAGGCTGTCCACCCCACCATGTTGAAAGCTGCCGTACAGGCCAAGGCCGAAGGCATCTGTCAACCCATCCTGTTGGGTAACGACGAGGTCATTGCCAAGATGGCCAAGGAACTGGATCTCTCGCTGGACGGCATTGAGATTGTCAACCTGCGCCACCCATCGGAGCAGGAGCGTCGCGAGCGCTATGCCCGCATCCTTACCGAGAAGCGCCAGCGCGAGGGCTACACCTATCAGGAGGCCAACGACAAGATGTTCGAGCGCAACTACTTCGGCATGATGATGGTCGAGACGGGCGAGGCTGACGCCTTCCTCACAGGTCTCTACACCAAGTACTCCAACACCATCAAGGTTGTCAACGAGGTCATCGGCATCCGTCCAGAGTTCAAGCACTTCGGCACCATGCACATCATCAATTCGCCAAAGGGTACCCTCTATATCGCTGACACGCTGGTCAACGAGAACCCAGATACTGACGCCCTCGTAGATATTGCCAAGCTGGCAGCAAACAGCGTGCGTTTCTTCAACGAGAAACCCGTTGTTGCCATGATGAGCCACTCCAACTTCGGTTCTTCACAGAGCGATGGTGCCAAGAAGGTGCGTCGTGCTGTGGAAATCCTGCAGCAGCAGTATCCTGACATGCCTATCGATGGTGAGTTGCAGCTGGGCTTTGCCCTTGATCAGGAGTTGCGCGACGAGCAGTATCCCTTCACCCGCCTGAAGGGCAAGAAGGTCAATACGCTGGTATTCCCCAACCTGACGTCAGCACGCTCCAGCTACAAGATGCTGCAGCTGCTCGATGCCGACGTAGAGATTATCGGCCCGATCCAGATGGGTCTGAACAAGCCTATCCACTTCATCGACTTCGGCGCTTCCGTTCGCGACGTCGTCAACATCGTGGCTGTGGCAGGCATCGACGCCTACGTCAACAAGATCAAGAACCGCATCAACGCCAACAAGTAAGATGCAACCCGTATTCATCCAACAGCGAGCCCACCATGATTGGTGAGTTCGTTGTTTTCAAGCGAAAATGAAGAATAACAAAGCACTTATAGCCCATCTCTCGATGTTTGGTGCCTGTGCCTTCTGGGGGCTGATGGCACCTTTGGGCAAGGATGCGATGACCCACGGACTCGACGGCCTGACCATGGTGTCCTTCCGTGTGCTGGGCGGCTGTATCCTCTTCTGGCTGACGTCGCTCTTCGTCAAGAAAGAGCAAGTACCGACAAAAGACAAACTGATGTTTATCGGTGCTGCTGTGTTCGGTCTGATTACCAACCAGTGCTGTTACACCATCGGCCTGAGTATCACCTCGCCCATCAATGCCTCGATCGTCACCACATCGATGCCCATCTTCGCCATGATTCTCGCCGCCCTGATCCTGAAGGAGCCCATTACGGGCAAGAAAGCCTTGGGTGTGCTGATGGGTTGCAGTGGAGCACTCATTCTGATACTCACCTCCGCATCAGCAGTTTCTGACAAGGTGGGCGACATCCGAGGCGACCTGCTTTGTCTGGCAGCGCAGTTCTCCTTCGCCCTCTACCTGTCGTTGTTCAATCCGCTCATACGTCGTTATTCCGTCTTCACCACCAACAAGTGGATGTTCTTCTGGGCCTCGCTCCTTATTATCCCCTTTACCTTCAGCCATGTGAAGGATGTCGTCAGCCAGCCCATGCCTGCTACCACATGGTGGGAGGCGGCCTACGTCGTGGTCTTTGGCACCTATCTGGGATATATCCTGACAATGATTGGTCAGAAGACGCTACGCCCAACGGTGGTGTCAGTCTACAACTATGTCCAGCCCATCGTCTCTGTCATTGTCTCTGTACTGACAGGCCTTGGTATCCTGAAACCCTCCCACGCCATCGCAGTCATTCTGGTATTCTCGGGTGTATGGTTAGTCACCAAGTCCCGCAGCCGTCACGACATGGAAAAACTGGCGCAGAAAACAGAATAACTTGCTTACTTTTGCAATCCCAATTGTTTAATTTAATAATAATAGAAAAAAAATGAAAAAACTAGTTTTAATGTTGTTGCTTGCAGCACCTGTGCTGTTCTCTTCGTGTTCAAAGGAAGAAACTACTGTTGGTGGTAATGATCCCTTTGCTAATATGGTATTTGACAAACGACTTTCTGTCTCTAAGTCAGATCTGGTTAAGTTTGAAGTCATGAGAACTCTGGATAATGGTAAATATGAGTTCATCGTTTTCAAGAGTAATGTTGCCGGAGTTCTGACTACAGATTTGAATAGTGTACCTAAGACTTATGTCTATTGCCCAGAATGGGGTATCTCTAACGATAATCTGACTTTTGTTCCTGAGAATGGTTCTCCTGTTTCTTATGCGATTAGCAAGGAATACAAGAAGATAAGTGCCAATTCTTATACCATCACAGTATATCTGAAGGATGGTAATGGCAAAGAGGCCGCTTATGATGTCGTTGACGACGGCTCAAACCATTCCTCAGCAACAGAAATCTGGAATGTCATCAACACATCCAGGAATAATCAGGAATAATAAACTTAATCCATAAAGTACAAAGCGTGCATCCGAAAGGTTGCACGTTTTTTTATCTGCCGTTGTTATGTGAAACAGGATTGCATCGCCACACTCTCAAAGAGAGAACCAGTCCCATGTGTTCCGGATATCATGCCACCTTCAGCAAGTCAAGCACAGAATAGACTCGTGTCATGTTTTCGAAGGTGAAGTACTGGTCGTCCAACACCATCCACTTCTCGCGTTCCTTCACTGGCATCTGCTGAATGTCGGGAAAAAACGAAACGGGAACAATCACCTCACGGCCATCAGTCAGACGTACCAACATCTTACCACGATGAGCCTTGAAGTTCAAATCCTTGATACCTAACGTTACTCCTTTAATTTTACACATATCTTTGTCCTCCTATTTGTTTATTTCTCAATGTCAATTGCAATGGTCTTCTCGCCTTTAAATGTCTTCGTAATCTGGTCGTTGATGAACTCCCAGTGACGATTGATGGCAGCAACAAGCATCTCATTGTCCTTGGCCGACAACTCTGATTCTGCTATCTCCACGCATTGCTCACCATTTTTCTCTATCCAGATCTTTGCAAGCGAATGCTGGTGGCGCATTCCTTTTCTGAAGACATGTACATGGCGGCGGTTGTCGTTCACGTCAAGTGGAATCGCCACTAAGATAAACATCCTTAGAAATGCTAACTATCCCATAATTATTTATTTCACACTGCAAAGATAGTACTTACAAAAGATTTTATCTAGAAAAATGCCTTCACCTTCACACGTAAGTTGTTGACAGATTGCGCAGTAAGTGTGAACCCTGTTTTAGGAATGTCATATCTGCCGACTTTTTTCGCGAAATCTATTAACCTATTAACATGACAGGCCGCAAATGCCGATGCACAGGGGGATTGAGCGATGTTAATAGATATCCAATCATTAACATACTATTAACATTGTTAATAGCTGACGCATCTATTAACATGTCGCGAGGCCTTTATTTATCGGGGGTTCATGGGTGTTAGGGTAAAAGGTTAAGTGTTTTGCGAATTTCTCCCACAGCGTCAAATCAAGTGTGAAGAAAAAATACAACTAATCCAGCGCTGGATTAGCTGTACTTAGTATGCAAATACAGCTATCTTGAGGTGCAAATACAGCTATCTCGCGTCTGGCTACAGCTAAGTTGCGTCTGGGTATGGCTTATTTTTGCAAAATAATTGCAAAAATAGAGAGAAACAAGAAAAATGTAAGAGACTGTCCGCAAATAATTTTGTGTCACGAAGAACAACGTAATGTTTTTTTTCGTATTTTTGCCATCAAAGAATGATTGTTTAACTAAATAGGAAGCGTTATGAAAGTAGGAATTCCAAAGGAGATTAAGAACAACGAGAACCGCGTAGGAATGACTCCTGCGGGAGTGGCAGAACTGGTGCGTCGCGGCCATGAGGTCAGCGTACAGCATACGGCTGGCGAGGGCAGCGGATTCGCTGACGACGACTATGTGGAGGCTGGCGCTCGCATTCTGCCGACGATAGAGGCGGTATATCGCGAGTGTGACATGATAGTGAAGGTGAAGGAGCCCATAGAGCCTGAGTACGAACTGGTGCGCAAAGGGCAGCTGCTGTTTACCTATTTCCATTTCGCCTGCGAGAAGGAGCTGACGGATGCCATGCTGAAGAGCGGTGCCGTATGTCTGGCCTACGAGACGGTACAACTGCCTAACGGTTCGCTGCCCTTGTTGCAGCCCATGAGCGAGGTGGCAGGACGTATGGCGGCGCTGAACGGTGCCTACTATCTGCAGAAGACGAAGGGTGGCAAGGGTAAGCTGATCAGTGGTGTACCTGGTGTCAGTCCTGCCAAGGTGCTGGTGCTGGGGGGTGGCGTTGTTGGTGAGGCTGCGGCACGAATGGCAGCAGGTCTTGGTGCCGACGTCACGATAACGGACATCTCCCTACCCCGTCTGCGTCAGTTGGACATCGAGACACCTGCCAACGTGCATACGCTATACTCGTCGGAGCATAACATCCGTCAGATGCTGCCGACAGTGGATATTGTGGTAGGCAGTGTGCTGGTGCCTGGCGACAAGACGCCACACCTGATAACGAAGGACATGCTGGGGCTGATGGAGCCTGGCACGGTGCTGGTGGATGTGGCCATCGACCAGGGCGGCTGCTTTGAGACGTCGCGACCCACGACGCATAGCGACCCCGTCTACACGGAACAGGGCATCGTACACTACTGTGTGGCGAATATTCCTGGGGCTGTTCCCAACACGTCGACGCTGGCACTGACTAACGCGACGCTGCGCTATGCCATCGCACTGGCCGACAAGGGTTGGCAGCAGGCTTGCAAGGACGACCCAGCACTAGCCAAGGGACTGAACATCGTAGAAGGGCGTGTCGTCTACAAGGCTGTCGCCGACGTCTTCGGACTACCGTATGAACCGATTAAGGGTTAAAGGTTAAGGGTTAAAGGTTAAGGGTTAAAGGTTAAAGATTAAATGAGGGCGCAAAGGGGGTAACCCTTTTGCGCCCTTATTGTATTATTTCTCAATCCGTTGAATCTTGGCGTCGCCAGGCTTAAAGAGCAGCCCCGTACAGCGGGTGGCCTGAGCCTTGTATTCCTTCAGCTCGATGGCCTTCCAGTCTATCTTGTCCGTACGTTGTGCCAACGGAGCGTGCGGAATGATGCTGCCATCGCGGACGAGGATGATGGCAGGAATGTGGCCAGCCTCAATGGTCTGGTAGCCACCATCATACACCTTGCCCGTCTGGTAGTCTATCCACTTGCCCTGAGGCAGATAGACGGTGCGGCTGTTGCCACTCTCCATGAGTGGTGCCACGAGCATCTGCGAGCCAAACATATACTCGTCTTCTACAAGCCAAGCACCCGCATCGTGGGGGAACTCCACCAGCAAGGCGCGCACCATGGGGAGTCCGCGCTCAGAGCAGTCCTTGGCCTGTGCATAGACGTAGGGCATCAAGCGATATTTCATCTCTGCACACTCGCGGAAAGCATTGGTGAACGACTCCGAGATAAGCCAGGGCTCTGTGGGGGGCGCGCCGTGTGCACGGGTGTGACTCGACAGGAATCCGAAGGGTAGCCAACGACGATAGATGTCCTCTGGCGAGGCAGTGACAAAACCGCCCATGTCGTGACTCCAGAAGGAGAAGCCGCTGAGTCCGAAAGAGAGACCACCACGCAGGTCGCCCATCATACCGATATTGTTCGTAGCAGCATCGCCTCCCCAGTGCAGGGCATAGCGCTGTGAACCTGCCCATGCTGAGCGTGCCCAGATGATGCCTTCGCCAGGATACTGACGCTCTACAGCCTCCCAGAGCGCCTTGTTGTAGCGCAACGGATAGAGGTTGTGCTCGTAGAGTCCGCCGTGGCCGTTGTGGTAGAAGCCATTGTAGGGTGCAGCCTCTCCGAAGTCGCACTTGATGGTAGATACGCCCTGCTTCAGCAGATTCGTAATCTTCGACTGGTACCAGCTGACCGTTTCCGCATTGGTGAAGTCCAGGATGGCATCCTCTACGGGCATGCCGCCTGTGGCATTCTTCACGTGCAGTCCCTTGTCAATGATTTCTGGGAAGAAGCGGTTCTTGGGCGTGAAGTAGGGCAACTGCCACAGACAGGTGTGGAAGCCGTCCTTCGCCAGCTGTTTCAGCATTTTCTCGGGCGATGGGAAACGGTCGCGGGCAAACTCGTAGTCACACTGCCAGTCAGTGCCAAACCAGCCCGTATCGAAGTGGATAACGTCAGCAGGTATGCGGTTGTCGCGCAGCTTCTTGGCAATGTCCAGACCTTCCTCCTGCGAGAAATAGGTGATACGGCTCATCCATGTGCCAAAGCTCCACAGCGGTGGCATGGGACTCTTACCCGTGATGTTGGTGTATTCGTCAAGGATGTCCTTGGGCTCGCCAAAGAATACGAAGAGGTCTATCTGTTCGTCAGCCATAAACAGTCGCTGGGCACCGATGTACGACGCACCGAAGTCGGCAGTGACAGGTGCCGACGTGTGCATGAAGATGCCATAGCCACGATTCGAGAAGTAGAAGGGCACAGGCTTGTACATGCCGTCCGTCTCAGGACCTTGTGGGTCGGTGACGCTGAGGTGTACCTTCTGTCCCACCTTGTTCAACGACGTGAACGACTCGCCACAGCCATAGATGCGCTCGCCTGGCGACAGCAGGAACACTGGATTCGTAGAGCGTGAGTTGTCGCTGCCACGCTTGATGAACGAGAACGGCAACAGCTTCACCTGCGTAGAGTCGTTGTCTATCATGTGACGCGTCTGTATCAGCGTCTTGCCCTTCGCATCCTTCAGCACGATACGGAATGGGTAAGGCTGAATCTCAACGCTACCGTATTCCGAACGGCTTGCGTGGTTGGCAGTTTGGCTGCCAACCGCCACCTTCTCCTTGAATGCTTCGCAAAACATCGGGTCGTCAGCATCCGAATTCTTCGGCTCCACGGGTGTCGTCAACATCCGGATGCGAGCCGTCCTTGGCGTAATCCATTCCACCTTGATTTTCAGTGCAGGGTCGTTTTCGTAAGCAGCATCAGGGAAGTCCAGCATCTGCATTTTGACAGGCCAGTAGCCGTTAAGGTTGAAGGCCTGACGGGGCGACAGCCTGTAGCGCTTCCATTGCAGCAGTCCCTCGCCTTTGTCCTTGTCGAACGCCACCAGCGAGTCTGCCAGAAAATACGTATTGCTCAGGTCGCTGAAGTCCGTCGACACGTCCTTGGGCATACATTGCAAATACTGCACACCCGCATTGGTCTGAATCTGTGCTTGCATGCTGATGGTGCTCATCGCACAGAGCAAGGTTAATAGGTGATTTTTCATCATTGTTATATTTTTAAGTTTATTGTTTGTTTTTCTCAGTTCTTACTGTGTCTTATGCATTCAGTGCTCCGCAATGGGGACAGATGCCTTTTTTCTTCATCTTTTCACCACACTGTCCACAACGGTAGGGATAGTGGGGATGGCGCCGATAGCACCAGACGGCAAAGGCGATGTAGGCCACAAGGAGGAGATAGCCGACGTAGTAGAGCGTGAAGATGGTGAAGACCACGTAGATGACAGCACAGACGGCAGCAAGACCTGAGAGGTAGAGCAGTGCGTCGAAGGTGGGCAACTGGTGGCGCACATCGTCGAGGACGGCGACAGCCATAATGATGATAGCCCATACGGAGGCTACGAAGAGAGCCAGGTGCAGGGGCAGTGCAAAGGGATTCAGCGAGGGATGGAAATAGTAGTGTCGCCACGACTCGGCACCAAACATCTGGATGGAGGCGTAGAGGGTGGCAGACATGGCGATGAGCACGCACAACATAGCTGGATAGGCGGAGTCGATATCGTGGAAATGGACGATATAGGCTCTGCGACGCAACAGCTTACGCATGGCATAGGCACTGCCTACGAGTACGACGATGGCCATGAAGACGAGCAGGTGGGTGTTGGAGAAAATGTCGATGAACTGCGAGATGGGGTCGTCAGGAGAGACGCCTTGCAGCAGGTCGCACTCACGAATCCACCCTTGCGTAATCTGGTCATGGGCCACCTTGACCCATACGGAGTCGATGGTGTCAGCAGGTACCTTCTGGATGTCGGCAACAACGACGCGCTCGCCACGAACGACATACAGGGTGTCGAAAGCCATATCGGGCAGTGCGTCGGCCAGCGGCAAGCGATTGGCTGTGACCATGAAGTTATAGTTCTGCGTATAGTGGTGGGTGGTAGAGAAGGAGATGGAGTCGAGCTGGTGCTCCGTTAGGTCCCATGCATCTGGTGACTGCTGGCCACGATTGTAGCAGGCAGTCAGAAGAATGCATAATGCATAATGCATAATGCTTAATAGCAAGAGATGAAGCTTATTTTGTTTCTTCCACATACAATTATGAATTATGCATTATGAATTATGCATTGCATAGACATTCATCTGACAGTGTTTGCAATCGAACTCCAAGCGGAAGCGACGACCATCGCCCAGACGCAGGAAGAGTGGATACTTGTAGGTAGGCTTCTTGCCTCCATGCTTGACGCAATAGCCCATGGCATACTGCAGGCAATGACGGCACTGCATCAGTAGAGCCTCCCCCTTCCCCCTCCAAAGGGAGGGGGTATTGAGCTCGAAGGCTGTTGGTTCCTTGACACCATAGAAGTCGGCAGCCAGGTGGTTGGCGATGTTATAGAGATAAGGATATTCAGAGGTGAGTGGATCATGGGGACGGTTCTCCTGATCCGTCGTCGCTAGGCGACTGTGATCATTAGAACCGTCCCTGTGATCCAGCTCCAGCGCTGCGACTAGTTGGCGACGCAGGTCGGCCAGCAAGCTACTGGGAATGAAGTAGTTGAAGTCAGCAGGCATCTCTACCCCACTACACTCGTAAGGGGTGCCACCCAACTTAGACAGTTGACGGATGATGTTATCGCGCTGCGGTTTCTCGGCCTGCTGATGTTCACAAACAATAGAGGCTGTGGTGCCTTCAGCAGAGAGTGAGAAGCCGTCGGGCGTGGTGGCAAGTGTCATGGTGACAGGAATCTTGCGCACACTGCTCTGACGCGCCAGCAAGCGCTCAAACTCCATATCGTTGTTGCGATAGAGGGCCATGCCTGGACGCAGGTTGCGAGGCATCTGCTGTGGGAAGAGGCGGTTGCCCTCGGCACGATTGACGCGGAAGCCCTCCAGGTCGTGCTCCTGATTAATGAAGCACAGTCCGTCGCCATTGGCAAAGGCGGCAGTACCAGCGACGTTGAACGAGTCGCGACGCATCTCCTTGACAGTGCCCACAAACTCGCCCATCGCCTTGGGCGTATCGGGCGAGAAGATATCTGGCTGTCGACCATGCAGGAAATAGGTGGTGAAGCCGCGATTGAACGTCTTCTTGAGGTTGGGCGTAAACGTATAGGTGCAATGGCCTTTGGAGGCGCGACAGTATTTGTCAGGATGTTTGGCGATGATGCTGTCGAGACGCTGGCTATAGGCTGCCACGACGTTCTTCACATAGCTAGCATCCTTCAAGCGTCCCTCAATCTTAAACGAGACGGCACCAGCCTCAGCGAGTTCCTCCAGATGGGCAGACTGGTTTAAGTCCTTGAGCGACAAGAGGTAACGCTGGTGTTCCAACTCACGACCATCGGCATCGAGGAGGTCAAACTTCATGCGACAGACTTGTGCACAGGCACCACGATTAGCAGAACGTCCGAAGCAATGCTGCGAGGCATAGCACTGACCACTATAGCTGACACAGAGGGCGCCATGAACGAAGACCTCCAACTCTACGTCAGGCACTTGCGCGTGAATCTCGGCAATCTCCTCGACAGACAGCTCACGAGCCAGCACTACCCTCTTGAAACCAAGACCTGCCAACCAGCGGACTTTCTCTACGGTGCGGTTGTCTGTCTGGGTACTGGCGTGCAACTGGGGGACAGTCCCCCTGTAATCCGCTACGCTACTCACATGGGGACAGTCCCCGTTCCGCAACATCTTCAGCACGGCCATATCCTGCACAAGGATAGCATCGACGCCAGCGGCAGAGAGTTCGTCAAGCAATTGACGCGTTGCCTCCAACTCATCATCGTAGATGATGGTGTTGACAGTAACGTACACCTTGGCAGCGAACTGGTGGGCATACTGGCAGAGCTGACGGATGTCGTCAACGCTGTTGCCTGCCGCCACACGGGCACCAAACTTCTGGGCACCAATATAGACAGCATCAGCACCGTGGTCAATGGCCGCGATGCCACACTCCAGATTCTTGGCAGGTGCCAGTAGTTCCAATTGTCTCATTCGCACTTCTCTTCCATCTTACATCTTCCATCATACATCTTAACCAATCTGGTTAATATCGTATGGTGTCTCCTGGTAGACGTAGTAGTTGATCCAGTTGCTATACAGCAAGTTAGCATGTGCACGCCACGTTACCTTCGGACCTTGTGAGGGGTCGTCGTTTTTGTAGTAGTTGACGGGCATGTCGACATCATCGCGCGTATCCTTGTCGCGACGATATTCCTTGTCGAGGGTGTCTGGCGCATACTCCAAATGTCCCGTGATGAAGAACTCGCGACCACCACGCGCCATGACGATGCTGACGCCACACTCTGGCGACTCAGCAATGAGCTCGAGGTCGGGATTGGCGAGGATATCCTCACGATGCAGTTCCGTATGGCGACTGTGAGGCATCTGGAACACGTCGTCGAAGCCGCGGAAGATGGGCAGCTGCGGATTGAGCGTATATTGCGGGAAGATGCCGAACATCTTCTTGGGCAGCGGATATTTGGGAATGCCATAGTGGTAGTACAGTCCTGCCTGAGCAGCCCAACATATATATAAGGTACTCGTCACGTGCGTGCGCGCCCATGCGAAGATGTCGGAGACTTCTGCCCAGTAGCTGACGTCTTCGTACTCCAGCTGCTCGACAGGAGCACCTGTGATAATCATTCCGTCGTACTTCTCATGGCGCATCTGCTCGAAGTCGCGATAGAACATCATCATGTGTTCGATGGGCGTATTCTTGGGTGTATGACTCTTCAGCTTCATGAAGCTCACCTCCAGCTGCAAGGGTGTGTTGGACAGGAGGCGTATCAGATCCGTCTCTGTCGTAATCTTCAGCGGCATGAGGTTGAGGATGGCAATCTTCAGCGGACGGATATCCTGCATGTGAGCACGCGAGTCGTCCATGACGAAGATGTTCTCGTGCTTCAGCAGTTCTATGGCTGGTAATCTATCTGGTAATCTTAAGGGCATCTATGTATTTGACAATTTGACGATTTACTATTGGACGATTTTACAATTGGTCTACTACGCGAAGTACGCAGACGGAGACGTTGTCAAAGCCACCAGCAGCGATAGCCTCCTCACAGAGGTCGTTGGCACCGGCACCTTCGTTCAGCATCCTCTCAATGATAATATCAGGCACCATATCGTTCAGGCCGTCTGAACAGAGCACATAAACATCGCCAGTATGGAAATCGGACGTAAACTCAATCATGTCCATATAGACATCATCGCATCCTGCGCCGATGCAGTTGGTGATATAATTAGAGTGCTTCTTCTCTCCATCCTCATTGACAAGTGAGTGATCAGTAGTGAGCTGCTTCAGCTGTCCATCGCGCAGACGATAGAGACGGCTGTCGCCACAGTTCATCCAGAAATAGCGATTGCCGTAAAACAGCAGGGCCACCAGCGTAGTACCCATTTCCGACATCGTCTTGTTGGAACGTCCACGTAAATTGACTGTCTGGTGGATGGACAGCAACCATTCGTTCATACCCTCCTCCAGTTCACCAGAAGTCATTCCCTTAGGCAGGTCGTTGACATAGAACTTCAGGTTCTGTATGACCATCTCACTGGCTACCTCGCCAGCATTATGGCCACCCATGCCGTCAGCTACAGCGACGACGAAACGATCCAGATTATCGGGTGCCAATACAGTCTGATGAATATCGCTCCTGACATACTTGTCAAAAGCCAATATCATATCCTCATTATTACTTCTAACATTGCCGACACGACTGGCGGCAGTCAATACAATCTTGTTCATCTATCCTTTTCTTAATTAACTAATACTAACCTGTAAATTGATATTGGCCAGCGTCACGATATCTCCTGACTTCAATGACATCGGCACATCAGGCAACAAGTCACGCTGGTTCAGCTTCGTACCGTTCGAGGAGTGCTTGTCAATGATGCACCACCCTGTATCGGGCTTATATATCAACTGCGCATGCAATCCGGAGATATACATATTATCCACAAACAACGACGAATAAGGTCCTTGCTTACGACCTATCACCGCACCATTGACACCCACCATACGGATGTCGAGCGTGGGATTATAGAGTGTCAGAGTAGGTATACCACTCATCACTGGCATATCGTGGCCTTCAGGCTTTCGCTGCGACTGCTGAAGGTCGTTCACAATAGATATAGCAAGGTCGCTGGCACGTACAGATACTGACACCTGACGAGCTGCCTGCATCTTCTGCTGAGCCTCATCGGCACTGGCCATCAGTCCGCCACACTGCGTGCAGCGTCGTCCCATGCCTACCCGACCGCAATTGCTGCAGTATACCAATTCCTGTCCGCACTGATCACAAAAGTGCGAGAATTCCTCTATTTCCTCTCTGCAACTTGGACAAATTATCATAGTATTTCCTTAATATCTTCTGGCATTATCAATTGATAGGTCTCCTGCGTAATGGCATCCGGTGGAAGGTTGCTCACACGCATAGACAACTGCTGGATGGTGGCATCGAGCATGTTACGCATTTCACGGGCATTGCCGAACGACTCGTTCTTGTTGATGACGATACGACAGATGAGATCCATGAGCTTGAACTCAGCCTCAGGCGACAGCTTGTAGTTGTCCTTGGCGGCCATCTTCTTATAGATTGCCAACAGTTCATCCTCGTTATAGTCGTCGATATGCATCTTGTGCGTGAAGCGGCTGGCCAGTCCAGGATTGACGTTCAGGAAGGTCTCCATCTCGTCCTTATAACCTGCTGCGATGACCACAAACTTACCACGATCATCCTCCATACGCTTCATCAGGGTATCGATAGCCTCCTTGCCATACATGTCGTTATCCGACGACAGCGTGTAGGCCTCATCAATAAAGAGGATACCACCCATGGCCTTGTCGCACATGTTGTTGACAATCTTGGGTGTCTCACCCATATACTTACCAACGAGGGTAGCACGGCTGGCCTCGATGACACGGCTGGTGGGCAGGATATCCATAGCCTGCAGGATCTCACCCATCTTGCGAGCTACACTGGTCTTACCAGTACCAGGATTACCCGTAAGGATGAAGTTCATAGCCATCTGCTGAACACTGCCTGCACCCATAGCGGCACGCTGTTTCATGAACATGCTCTGAACGGCCAGACGGCGTATCATATTCTTCACAGAGCGCATGCCGATGAACTCGTCGAGCTCGTTGAGTACCTCGTCGAGCGGACGTGCCTTGGCAGCAGTCTCGATAGCGAGGTCGGCAGAGGTGATGCGGAACATATCCTCTTCCTTGAAGTCGCGCGTACCCATAATGGTAATGAGGCGCTGGCTCTGCTTCTCGATAGCCTGGTCGAAGATGCGGCGTGCCTCACGAGCATTGCCGAAGTTCTTGTCGCGACGCAGGTAGAGCTGTTCGAACTGACGATGGATAGTACCCTTGGTCTCCTCGTCGACAGTGAAGTTCTTGCCTTTGGCGAGGTTGAGGAATATCTGCGTGAGCTCGTCGGGGGTATAGTCTTCGAAATGGATGGTCTGCGTAAAGCGGCTCTTCAGACCTGGGTTCGAATCGATGAAGTCGTGCATGTTGTCAGTATATCCGGCAACGATACAGATGAACTTGCCACGATCGTCCTCCAAACGCTTCAACAGGGTGTCGATAGCCTCAGCACCAAACGAGTCTTGGTCGTTGGACTTCAGCGTATAGGCCTCGTCAATGAAGAGGACGCCACCCATTGCAGAGTCGATGAGCTGATTGGTCTTGATAGCTGTCTGACCAGCAAAGCCTGCCACCAGTTTAGAACGGTCGGCCTCTATCAGCTGGCCACGCGACAGGATGCCCAGCGAACGGAAGACGTCGGCCATGATGCGTGCAACAGTGGTCTTACCTGTACCAGGATTACCCGTAAAGACGTAGTGCTTGCCCTGGAACGTATTGGTCTCGCCACGACGTATCTGCAGGTTGAGGAATGCTGCCAGATTCTGGATTTCCTTCTTGACAGATGCCAGACCCACCATACCGTTGAGCTTGGACAGACACTGGGTGTAGTCGACAGCCTGCGGAGCATTGTAGGGAATATCCTTGACGTCAATCATCATGAGCTGCTCGTTAGAGAGCGTCGTGATGTCGACATTGCGCAAGCGTTCAGCCTGCTTGGCGCAGATCTTGTCGAAGAGCTGGCGCATGGTACGTCCGTTGGCGAAGTCCTTGTCGCGCGAGTTGTACAACTCCGTTATCATCTTCTGCGTCAACTCCTGAGCCTCCTGCGTGAACTGGTACTTCTTCTCCTTGGCGAAGACCATCATGATCTGGAACAGCTGGTCTGGGTTGTAGTCGTCGATATTGAGGAAATAGCTGAAGCGACTGCGCACACCTGGGTTGATGCGGAACAGGTTCTCCATCTCCTGACGATAACCTGCTGCGATAACCACGAACTTGCCGCGATCGTCCTCCATACGTTTCATCAACTGCTCCAAAGCCTGTGTGCCCTGCTGGTCCTTGTCGCCACCACTGCTCACTGGAGCCAGCGTGTAGGCCTCGTCGACAAACAGGATGCCTCCCATCGCCTTGTCGCACAGACGGTCCACCACCTTCGGCGTCTCACCCTGATAGGGACTAACCATCTTCGAGCGGTCTACCTCGACAACGTGTCCGCTGTCCAAATAGCCTATGGACTCCAGGATCTCACCCAACTTGCGGGCAATGGTGGTCTTACCAGTACCAGGATTACCTGTCAGCACGATATGGATGCCCACCTTCTCCTGTTCACCCAGTCCGCGTTGTGCGCGCTGTATATTATTATGTACGGTAAAGGCGATTTCCTTGACAGCCTTCTTGACTTCGTCCATACCGATATAGCGGTCGAGGTCGCTGAGGATGTCCTCCAGGCTACGCTCCTCAGGAACATAGGCCTTAATATCATAGTCTTCAACCTGCACAGCCATAGAGCCACGACTGATGAACGAGGTGAAGATGTCCTCTGCCGTCTTGATGGCGAGGTGTGCGTAACCAAACGTGTCGTCCTTGATCTTCAGCTGATACTGGAAGAGGCGCAACAGTTTGTTGTCTGCCGCTGGCGAGAACACGTTAAGACCATACTTGGCGCGCAGTTCCATCTTACAGATGTCGCAGAGCTCCTGATAACCTGGCGTCGGCAGACGGAAGGTGTACTTGAAACGGTTCTGCGCGGCGGGGTTGGCGGCAAGGAAGTCGTCCAAGCCCTTGGGAAGACCAGCCATAATGACAATGGGGTCTTCATCCCATTTGTCCATCTCGACAAACAGCTTATCCAACGGGTTCACCTGATTGGAATAGCGGTCTGGCAGCAACTTCTGGACATTGTCGAAGAAGAGGATGCCTCCTTTGGCCTCATTCACGTTCTCCTCCCACTTTTCCACAAAGCGCTGGTAGTCGACGGCATCGACCATCGTCAACTTGGGTTTCTGTATGATCTTATGCTGATGGAAATAGTCTCGTATCACCTCTGCCAGAGCGGTCTTACCCGTACCTGTCTCACCAATGATAATGGTATTCACACTGAGACGGACATTCACCACGTCTCTGCGCGAATGGAGATAGGTATAGGTGTCGACAACGGTCTTCAGCTGTTGCTTTACGTTGTCGAGACCCACCAGGCGGTCTAGGATGTTCTGCGACACCAGCGGGTGTCCACACCATTTACAGAACTTGGCTATCGAGCGGTTTTCCTTTTGACAATGCTCACAAACCATATTTATTCAACGTCCTTTTGTAATTGTTCAATGACTTTATTTGGAGAAAGACTGACCTTGTCTTTTTCTGGAATCTTGTAGTTCAGCAGCTTGGGGTTGAAGAGAATCATCTCTATCAACAGCATAGCCACCATCATTACCCATACACGATAGTGCAGCACAGACTCGCCACTGATGGAGCGTACCTGATTGGTGACATCGTCAAGCATAGCAAACTTAGAGCCCTTGAACTTGAAGGACTTCTGCTTGAAGGTGTATACCAACGGTTCCATGAGGCTCGTCTTTACGTCGTCCTCCATCACCTCGCCAATGAACTGATTCTCCATCTTGGAATCACGATGGTTGTCTGTGAGATGACAGATAAGCATATAGATGAGTGTAAGAATAATGATCGTAGGAATAAACATGCCTGGATGCTGGTTGAAGACATACTTCATCGTGACAATGGGAATCATTGCTGACAAGAGTCCCAGAACACCCCACAGGGCACTCAGCACAAAGCCATAGCCTCTGAAGAATGCTCGCAAGCCCACGATGATGGCAGAGACGCCACCCACAGGCAACAGGATAGTCAGCGAGGTATGAGCCATCACGTCTGCACGATTGTCAATACCAAATATCACCAACAGGGCAATCCACAGACCACAGAGTCCGTAGAATGTGGTGCGCCAGCGATGCTCTCTCTGCTTCGCCCTACTATATTCCTTTTTAACATTCTTGTATTTGCGAGCCGTTTCCTCCTTAGCAGTGATGAGACGCTTATAGTACATCTGGTTCTGGTCTACCTCACCCAAGCTCAAAGCCCACTCTTCCAGTCTACGCTCGTAGCTGTAGGGCTCTTCGAAATTCTTATTCGGGTCTTCGTGGTAGAAGACAGACATCCACTGGCTCAGGGCACCACGACGCATAGCACCCAACAGGATGGGACGTCGCGTCTGCTTCTCGAAATTGGTACCATCAGTCAGTTCCGTACCATCCTCCAATACATAGACGGGAACAGCTCCCAGGAAGCGACAGAAACGGTAGGCTGCCGTACGCAGGTCGTAGGCTCCCAAGCGCTCCTTGTTCTCCTCGCTATTCAGGTCGAAGCAAGCCTTGGCTTGTGCCAGCTGTTCATACCAACCATGCAACTGAGCAAAATAATGGAAACGTCCGTTGGGGTCAGAGAACTCACCCAACTGCTCTTCGAACTCCTCGGGTGTCAAGTTCTGCCACCTCTTCAGCTTCTCACGCATAATCTCACCCACCTTATAGGGGTTGTCAGCATCGCGGAGGTCGTAGGCAGCCTCACGATCGAGGTTATACAGCACCTTATAGCCCAAAGAGCGCGTAGGCTCCTGACCTTCAGTCATAATACGCAGTGCCTCGCAAGCCATCACGTCACCATGACAGTACATCCACGACAACAGGCGACCATCGCTCAGGCTGACCCACTCGTCTTCTGAGCAGTTCTCATAGCCAAAGGAGTGGACGATATCCTGTATGTTGCCAGAAGGATACTTCACCAGGAAAGGAATATCAGGATCCATCTCGTAAACCAGTCGCAGAATAGCCACACGCTGTGTCAGTCCGCTGTCAGGAGCGAAGTAGCTTCTCAGTCGTGCGACATCGGCCTTGGTGTGTGCTTCTATATATAGGAAGACGTTATCGTTAGGATTTCTCAGCGTGATGGCATACTCATCCATATAACTAAGGATAGAGATAGCCACGCTATGGATGTCGTCACACTTGTTGCCTCGCAGGTCAGTGTAAGGATAGGTAGGCTCCATGACATAGACAGAAGCCCACAGACCAGCGCGCTGATCGGCAGGATAACGGTTCATGATGATATCCTTGACGGCAGAGCTTAACTTGACGTTACCGCACTGCTCCAGCCATCCAGGAATACGTCCGTTATAGAGATAGCTGGTAGCCACGCGCTCGTTTTCCATCAGCAGCGGAATGAGCTCGTGGACGTTGTCGGCTACGAGGTTGCGCTCTGGGTCAACAATGAAGCTACGGTATTTCAGCAATGGTGACGAGATATCCACATGGACGTCCTCGCCCAGGAACCAGCGTTCTACCTCGTCATACTTCCATCGGCTGGCAGGATTGACGGCTGTCAGACCCTGTACAATCATCTTCACACGGTCAGGCAGCTCATTGATACGTGGCAGACGACCCTCGTTCTTCTTACGCATCATGACACGCTCGTTCTGACTCAGCGGGTTTTCACCCAGCCAGAGCGTCATCAGCGTGATACCCAACGAGTAGAAGTCGGCAGCAGGCGTAATCTCTACCTCGCCATCGATGACGTCGTTGTACATCTCAGGAGCAGCATAGACGGGCGTACGAGCCTGCGTAGTCTTATGCAGACGTCCCTCTTCCTCCATGATACTGGATATACCGAAGTCGCCCAGTACAATCTCCTTGTGCGTAGCATCGCGGAAGAAGAAGTTGCCAGGCTTGATATCCTTGTGGATGATGTTGTTGTTATGACAGTAGGCCAACGCTGCAGCACACTGCAGGGCGATACGGCGGAACTGGTTATAGTCGTTGTTGAGGTCGTAGTCAGCCAGCGTGCCTCCACGGAGATACTCCATGAGCTCGTAGTCACGGTTCTTACCCTCCACATAGGTCTTACCATAGTCGGTAATCTTGACGATCATCTCCAGATTGAAATTCTGGATGATGCGCATCAAGCCCTTCTTGATGGTGAAGTTGGGATAGTAGACTTTCAGTACGCGCTCGCCTTCGTCGCCTTCTACCAAGAATACCTGTGCCTCACCTGAGTTGTCGCTCAGGCATTTCACACCATGATATAGTCTTCCTTTCAGAACGAAGTCACCATCGCGAAAGCCATCGTCGTTGGTGTCTTGTATCTTAGTACCTGGTCTGACGGTGATGTCAGAAGCACCTGACTGTGCAGGCTGTGGTGTCCCCACTCTGATGGTGGCCTCTGTATTGACAGGGGCTGACGGTCGATTGGTCACATCCATGTTTATTTGTCGTCTTTAATTTCTTCTGTACTATTCTTACCTAAAATCACCCATTTTCCGCCCATATGAGGCTTGGCGCATCCGCAAGGACTGCTGTGCATAGCATGTTTGTAGTTGCACACCCATGCCAGACGTACGCCTACGGGCTTGCTGGCCATTGCGAAGTTACGTGCCTGGACAGGGGATGTCGTAGGTGGCACTGCCAGCTTGTCGAGAATGGTCGACAGCATCTTAATCTTAACCGCCTTCATCTCTTCCAGCTCCTCACGGGTCATACGCTTCGACTCTACCTTGGGAATGACGGGCACCTCTACACCCTCGTCTTTCTGCAACAGCGAGAGCACACGTTCGCGCAACTTGGCATTAGCCTGTTCCCTGACGATGTCACGCTCCGAGTTGTAAGGCAGGGCATTCTCCAGCTGAGAGTAGTCTCTGACGATTTCCAGCAACTGCTGGTAGTCAGGATTCAGATGCAGCTGCTTCACCAGCATGCGGGCTTCCTTGGTCAGTGCCGTACCACACTTCTTACAGAAAGCGAAGTCGTTCAGCGTGTGACACGTAGGGCATACCATGCCGCCTCGCGGACTGCCACACTCCGGACAGTAGGCCTCGTTGCCTTCCAGATGGGCTCCACAATAGGAGCAGACGTCCTTCTTGATATAGTGATGGCAGACCTCACAGAAGTCTGCGTCTGGGTCAATCTCAGCACTGCAATGCGGACACGTCATCTTGCTAATGGGCTGTCCACACTGTGCACAGAACATTGCCTCAGCATCGTTGATGGCTCCACAGAAAGGGCATTTCTTACCTGCAGCCTGACGCTGTTGTGTCTGTTGCATTGTCTGTCGCGGAGCAAAAGGCTGCTGAGGAGCGTAGGACTCCTGTGGTCCCATCGTCCTGTTGAGCATTTGCTGAGGTCTTACAGTGGTTTGTAAATCACCTGTTTGGGGGTTATTTTCGTCAATCATCATGTTGTAGTTAATGCTGTAGTTAAAATAGTCAGTTGCAAAGATAGCAAAAAAAAAATAAACGGACAAAAAAAACCGCCGTAAATTTATATTTACGACGGCATTTTTCTGATTTTGGTCTATAACACTACCATAAAGGCAGACGTTCTGACTTCGGAATAAACATTTTGTCGCCTTCTTTGACTCCGAAAGCGTCATACCAAGCATCGATGTGTGGCAGTGCGCCATTAACACGCCAGCGACCCAGTGAGTGAGGGTCACTCTTGGTGCGATTGCGAATCTCTGCCTCCACAATGTTTCCTGCCCATACGCCAGCATACGCCAAGAAGAAGCGCTGGTCAGCTGTCAGTCCGTCGATAACGGGAAGAGCAGCACGCTTGGTGGCGTTCTTGTAAGCATACCACGCTACCTGCAGGCCTCCGTGGTCGGCCAGGTTCTCACCCAGCGTCAGACGGCCATTGGCATTGAGGTCAGGAAGCACCTTGATTTTAGAGAAGAAGTCAGCATACTTATCTGTACGTTCTGTAAAGTTTTTTGCATCAGCCTCCTTCCACCAGTCGTGCATATTTCCGTCCTTGTCATACTGACGTCCCTGGTCGTCAAAACCATGTGTCATCTCGTGACCGATTACGACACCGATAGCGCCATAGTTAAAGGCATCGTCAGCCGTTGGATCAAAGAATGGAACTTGCAGAATACCAGCAGGGAAACAAATCTCGTTCGTAGTAGGATTATAGTAGGCGTTAACAGTCTGTGGAGTCATGTGCCAGTCATCTCTGTCGACAGGCTTCCCTGCCGTATGATTGATTCTCCATGCTGTCCAGAAACGGCTACACTCCTGCATATTCTCATAGTAAGATTTTTTCGCATCAATCTTCAGGTCAGAAAGGTCTGTCCAGCGATCAGGATAACCAATCTTTACATAGAAGGTATTGAGCTTCAACAGTGCGTTAACCTTCGTAGAATCGTCCATCCAGTCCTGAGCGGCAATACGCTCACCAAGGGCAATGCGCAGGTTCTCTACGAGGGTCTTCATGCGCTCTTTAGACGATGCGGGGAAGTACTTCTTGACGTAGATACGTCCCAGAGCCTCGCCCATCACGCCCTGCACCTGATTGGTAGCACGACGCCACAAGGGATGGTCCTCCTTACGGCCAGAGAACACCTTGCCGTAGAAGTCGAAGTTAGCAGCACGTACCTCATCGTTCAGATAGCCTGTAGAACCATCAATCTGTCCCCACTCCATCATGTCGCGATACTCAGCGGCAGACATCGTGCTGAACAGCTTGTCAGCGGCCTTCATAAACTCTACCTGACCAACGACAACCTCCTGCATATACTGGCTCTTGATGCCCTTGGCATTCATCTGGCGCTCAATCTGCAGATGCGGACACATGGCAGCCAACTCCTTCAGCGTCATCTTGTTATAGTTGGCAATGGGGTCACGCAGTTCTGTACGCGACTTAGAAACCTTAGCCAGCGCTGACTCAACCTTCAGGATGTTCTTCATCTTCTTCTCAGCAACACCCTTCTTGAAGCCGAACAGCTGGAACATGCGGACGATGTGCTTCTTGTAGGCCTCACGAATCTTCACTGTAGCCTCGTCGTTCTCCAGATAATAATCCTTCTGACCCAGCGTCAGACCACCCTGGAAGAAATTCAGAATGTTCTGCGTGGCATTCTTCTCGTCAGCAGCGATATAGGCACCAAAGATTTCCGAGTTGCCATAAGGCATCATCTCCAGCTGGATAGCGAAGAGCTGCTCCTTGGTTTTGGCAGCCTCCAGACGATTGATGAGCGGCATGACAGGAGCCAAGCCGTCCTGCTCTCTGCGTGCAGAGTCCATCGCGAGCTTATACAGGTCGCTCAGTTTCTGCTCTACAGAACCGTTAGGATACGTGTTCTCTTGCAGTTCCTTCAAAATACCATTGATGCGCTTGTTGTTATCTTCAGCCAAACGGTCGAAGCTGCCGTAGCGCGAATAAGCGGCAGGCAGTGGATTGGCTTTCATCCATCCACCACAGGCATACTCATAGAAGTCGTCGGCAGGGCGCACAGACTTGTCGAGGTCGTTCATGTTGATACCCGACTTCAGCTGTGCAGAAGCTGATGCTGCCATCATTGCTAATGCCATCATTGTTAATACCTTTCTCATTGTTCTTTTTATTATTTGTCGATGTTTCGATATTTCGATGTTTCGAGGTTTCGAGGTTTCGAGATCACGAGATCACGAGAGCGCTTCCAACTCTTCCGAAAGACGCTCCCAGCGCTCCACCTCTTCGTCGAGTGCCTTCTTGGTAGAGGTATATTCCGTGACGAGCGTCATGTCTGCAGCATTCTCAGGCACCATCAGCAAGTCGTCAAGCTCCTTCAGACGGCGCTCCATATCGCTGATTTTGCGCTCTGACTCCTCCACAGCCTTCTCGGCCTTGCGCAAGCGTTTCTGCTGTTCCTTGTGGGCGGTATAATCAGTCTTTGGGGCTTTCGTGGGTTCGATGGGCTTAGTGGGCTTGATGGATTGCCCATTAACCCCATTAACCCCATTAGACCCATTAGCCCCATCTATCTTAGCCCCATTACGATGGCTCTCAATCCAGTCATACACACCACCAAGGTGCTCTCTGACCTTGCCGCCACCAAACTCATAGACCTTGCTGACCAAGCCATCCAGGAACTCACGATCGTGGCTGACGATGATAGCGGTACCGTCAAAGGCTCGGATAGCCTCTTTCAGCACATCCTTCGACGGCATATCCAGATGGTTGGTAGGCTCGTCGAGAATCAGCAGGTTGACAGGTTCCAACAGCAGACGAATCATCGCCAGACGGCTACGCTCACCACCGCTGAGCACCTTGACTTTCTTGTCTGACGCCTCGCCACCAAACATGAAGGCACCGAGTATATCGTTGATTCTCAGGCGCACCTCGCCTTTAGCCACGTTATCTATCGTCTGGAACACGGTCAGCTCCTCGTCCAACAGCTGTGCCTGGTTCTGAGCGAAATAGCCTATCTGGATATTGTGTCCCACCTTCAGGTGTCCATCAAACGGTATCTCACCCATGATGCACTTCACCAGCGTAGACTTACCCTCACCATTCTTACCCACAAAGGCCACCTTCTCGCCACGCTTGATGGTCAGGTTGACATTCGAGAAGACGGTATGAGCGCCATAGTCCTTGCGGACATCCTCGCAGATAATAGGATAGTCGCCACTACGCAGACAGGGCGGGAATTTCAGACGCAGGGCAGAGTTGTCGACCTCATCGACCTCGATGGGCACTATCTTCTCCAGCTGCTTTACCTTCTGCTGCACCTGCACTGCCTTGGTGGCCTGATAGCGGAAGCGCTCTATGAACTGGCGCATCTCCTGAATCTCCTTCTGCTGGTTCTCGTAGGCGCGCAACTGCTGTTCACGACGCTCCTTGCGCAACACGACATACTCGTCGTACTTCACCTTGTAGTCCACAATCTGGCCACAGGAAATCTCCAGCGTACGATTGGTGACATTGTTGATGAAGGCACGGTCGTGAGAGACCAGCACCACTGCTTTTGCCGACTGTGCCAACCACTGCTCCAGCCACTGTATAGACTCAATATCCAGATGGTTGGTGGGCTCGTCGAGCAATAAGACGTCAGGTTTCTGCAACAGGATCTTGGCCAACTCGATACGCATGCGCCAGCCTCCTGAGAACTCGCTGGTGGGACGCTCCAGGTCAGAACGTTCGAAGCCCAGACCCATCAAGGTGCGCTCCAGCTCTGCCTCGCAGTTGTCGGCACCCAACATCATATAGCGCTCATGCTCCAGCGTAAACTTCTCAACCAGTGCCAGATAGCTCTCGCTCTCGTAATCCGTGCGCTCAGCCAGCTGCTGGTTCAATGCGTCGACCTTGGCTTTCAGCTCCGTCACATGGGAGAAAGCCTTCTGGGCTTCCTGACGAACGGTAGTGTCGTCTTGCAATATCATCACCTGCGGCAGGTAGCCGATAGTGGTGTCGGAGGGTATGCTCACCACACCCTCTGTAGGCTTCTGTTGTCCGCAGAGTATCTTCAGCAGTGTCGACTTTCCAGCACCGTTCTTACCCACAAGGGCTATACGGTCACGGTCGTTCACCACAAAGCTGGCACCTGCAAACAGAGGCTTCACGCCAAATTCTACGCGTAAGGACTCTACTGATATCATTTCTCTTCCTTATTCTTTTTTTGAACGTGCAAAGTTACGAATAAGTCAGCGAAATGCCAAATTTATCGGGATTTTTTTCTTATATTTACTCAACTTTCGCAAGCCCTGCTTGCTCAGTCTCGTAAGGGGCAAGGAGCAAGGGGCAAGAGAATAGATGATAAACGTAGAAAACGGAGGGATGAAGCGGCATAGAAGGGGAATGACTAACCTCTTGCCCCATGCTCCATGCCCCTTGCCCCAAGAAAAGTGGAGCATGTGAAACATGCGAAACTTGAATTATATTTATACTATTTTTCGAAATGCTGGTAGTCTTTCAGCGAGCGCCATGCCCCACCCCAGCGGAATCCACGCTCCGTAAACAGCCGATAGCAGAGGTCTTGACGGGTTATCTTGTACTTGAACTGCTTGCTACGGTCCACATAGGGTTTGCCTGTCGCAGGCTGAATGAGCAGGGTGCCGTCTTTCTTGCGTCTGACACAGGGGTTGTAGAGCGGATTGATGTCGATGGCCAGACCCTGCGCATGCTTCGACAGTTTTGTACTGCCTTCCACCACGCGATAGCAGTAGCACGAGGTGTTGTTGGCACGCATGGAACGCTCGTCATCGTTGCCATATTCCGAGATAGGACGGATGCGCTCAATGGGATATTTTGCATTATAAAGTTCTTCAAAGATTTCTCGCAAATCACTGGCTATCACTTTATTACAAATCAACTCTCCATACTGCTTCTTCCCCTGAAAATCCACATACTGAACTCTCAGCGTATCCAACTGCACCTGCTGACCATACGCGCAAACGGCCACCAGCCACAGTCCTACAGTTCCCAACAACTTCCTCGTCTTCATTGCTACTGCAAAGGTACAAAAAATCTACGAGACACGCAAATAAACAGGGTATTTTCCGTAATATTCTGGTACATTTTATTCTTACGTTCTTACTTCTTACTTCTTACTTTTTCCCAAAATTTAGTGGAAAATGAGAAGATGAAGAAGGAAAACAGAAGGAAAGAGAGATGAAAATATATATAGTTAATATATTATTCAGATATTATATAATATTATAATATTATATAATATCTGATATAAGGCTCTGCACAATCAAAAATCACCAAAAAGTAAGAAGTAAGAAGTAAGAACGTAAGATAGGACAATCAAGTTCGTTTTTGATAGCAAAACCCTCGCAGGAGCGGCCTTTGGAATTTTTCGTAAAAATCAGGCGAAAAATACCCCTCAAAATGGCGGTTTTCCAGGCGGAAAAATTGGCGAACACCTTTTTTATTAGTAACTTTGCACCATCAACCAGAGGCATTGCTCACCCCCGACCGCGGCTCAGCCTGATACGCGCACAGGCAAGCCTAATACGGGAGCGTATAAGCCTAATACGGACGCGTATAAGCCTAATACGGACGCGTATAAGGCTATTAACGGCGAGAGCGCTGAATCATGGTACGCATCTTCGTGTTGAACTTCGTGGCCTGAAGGAGTTCTTCGATGGTCAGGTGCATGCGGTACTGCCAACGGTTGTAGGCGTCGCTAGGCGTGTTGACACGCTCCTCGTCAGGACGCTTCGAACGCAGCTCGCCATCCATGGCCAGCCAATCCTGAAGCTGCAGGATGCAGAGCATGGAGGGACAATACAAGTGGCGGGCGATGATTTCCTCAGCAAGGTGGGCAGGCAACTGCTCTGGTGCCCTACCCTCCTTCTGCAACATGGTGACGTAGTAGCGCTGACGACGCTCCGGCTGTTGTTGCCACCAGAGGCGCAGAGGCGTCATGTCGTGGGTAGCAACGGTACAGACACTGCGAATGGGGTTGGCCTCCAGGTGACTGTATTCGAAGCCCTGCTGCTTGGGCAACTGCTGGATTTCGAGCGTCAGGATGCGCAACTGGTCAAGAACGGGTTCCACGCAGTCGGGCAACATCCCTAAGTCTTCCGCACAGAAGAGCATGCGTGAGTCGCCCATCATAGCAGGCAGCCGGTGCAGGGCCTGCTGTCCCCAGAAGAACGAGTGGCGCTGGTAGAAGTAGTTGTTGTAGAGTCGCAGGTAGGCATCGCGCTCCGTATCGCTCAGTGCCTCGAAGACGGGTTCCTGCGTGGCACCGATACGTGGATGGTACATCTCCTGCTGATGCGAATCCTCCAGGAAGAGGACGTTGCTGGCCAGCCGCATCAGTCCGTCACGTATCCACAGACTATTCTCGTCGCGACGGTCGGCAAAGAGCGTGGCAATGCGCCGCTGGGTGGCACACTGGTCGGCAAGGTCGTAGAGGTTATAAGCCTTACGCACGAGGAAGTTGTCGCGCACATAGGCCGCATGGATGCCAAAGAGGCGGTCAACGATTCGGTCGTTGATGAACGGCTTGGTAAACAGCTCCTTACGGAAGGTCAGCCCGAAGTATTCTATCTCGTCAACGGTCAGCGGCAAGGCTGGCGAGAAATGACCCAGCACACCATCGACAGCCTCTACAGGAATCTCCCAGATGCGGAAATAGCCCAGCACGTGGTCAATGCGCAGAGCGTCGAAATACTGCGAGAGACGGCTAAGACGAAGCCTTAGCATACGGAAAAGCCCCTCGTTCCAGTCGTAGGTAGGGAAGCCCCAGTTGTGTCCATGCTGTGAGAAGTTGTCAGGTGGCGAACCAGCCTGTGCGTCGAGGTGGAAGAGTTCTGGGTGCTTGCGCGTCTCCACGCTGTCGCGATGGACACCAATGGGCAGGTCGCCCTTCAGCACCACACCCTGCTGGCGGGCATAGTCGGCAGCAGCCGTCAACTGTTGGTGCAACAGGTACTGCACAAAACTCACGTAGTCGAGTGCCTCTTGGCGATATTCTGCATAGTCAGGGAGCCAGTCGGCATTAGCCTCGCAGAATGCTTTACACTCCTTTGTTGCCAGCACCGTCTTGCCCTGCTCCTCAAAGAGTTCCTGTAGGTATTCTGACTTCACGCGGTCTACGGCCTCATAGTCACTATAGTGCAAGGCATTGAGCTCCTGACGGCGACGCAGAAACTGCGTCATCTTCGCCTTCGAGCGCAGGGTTCCTGCCGCCTCCAAATCGATATAGTGCGGATGGAGGGCAAAGAAACTGGTGATGTTATAAGGACAGGAGTCTGACCAGTGGTGGTTCGTCGTGGTGTCGTTGACAGGCAACAGCTGGACGACCTTCATACCCGTTGCCACTACCCAGTCCACCAAGCGTCTGAGGTCGCCAAAGTCGCCCACGCCATAGCTATGCTCACTGCGCAGGGCAAAGACAGGCACACTGACACCAGCCAGTCGCCACGAGGCTTCACAGAGGCGCAAGGGTTCGCCATAGAGCACCAGCACCTGCCCGTCGGTCAGCTCGTCAGAGATAACACGATTGTCGCCCTCTTCCCAAGCCACAAGGGCATGCGTCTTGACGTCCACCACCACATATTTATATTCTACGGGCATCAGCCAACCCATGGCATCCACCGTCAGCATCCATTCGCCATTACCCACATATTGCATCTGCAGGTAGCGCGACGTATTCCACGAACCGATGGATGGATGACTGCCGCAGACAGCAACAGCCTGTCCTTGAAGCAGTTGGGGCGCAGAGACGCGAAACAGCACGGTACGACGGAACAATGGCAGGCGAGCAGCCTCAACTTCCTCGCCACGATGGCCGTGCACAGTGGTCAGATAGGCATCACTGTAGAGGTGGTAAGGCAATGGACGGTCGCGCCACTGATCAGGGAACACGTAGTCCTTGGATGCATCGAAATGATACTTTCTGGGCACCAGTGTCCACTCGCGACGTAGCACCTCACCCTCCCCGTTTTCTACCTGATAATGGTATTCTATGTGCGACAGCGGATGATGTCTGCTAACCAGTGCAGCAGTCTCCAGCACCCACAGCTGACCATCCTCGGTCTGCATGAGCAGATTCTGCTGTCTGCTGCTGCCGTCCTGACTGTGATAACAGATGACTACATGCATGCTTTCACCCCATGCTGTATTATAGTTTATCGTGAATTTCAGTTTCATGGTTTTGCAACTTTTCTGCAAAAGTACGAAATAATTATGAATTATGCATTATGAATTATGAATTATTTTGTATCTTTGCACCCGATTAAACACACACAGAACAATGAAGAAATTAGATTCACGAGCCTACTTATACATCGCACTGGCAGGACTGGTGCTGATACTGGTGCTGAGCGTCACCTATATGCTTACCCCCGTTTCGAAAGCCGACCAGACGCAGTATGTGTATATCGACGAGGACGACACGCAGGACTCAGTCATCGCCAAGGTAGGAGCCTTCGGCCACACGGCAGGCATGACAGGCCTGAGCATGCTGATTCGCCACAGCAGCTACGACAAGCACATCCGTACAGGGCGCTACGCCATAGAGCCCAGCGAGGGAGCCTTCACCGTATTCCGCCACCTGAAGAACGGCCGACAGGTAAGCATGACGCTGACCATCCCCGAAGTGCGCACCATGGACCGACTGGCTGCCGTTTTGGGAAGGAAGCTGATGCTTGACAGCGCTACCATCGCTACGGCACTCTACGACCAGGAAACCTGTCAGCAGCTGGGTTACGACACCTGCACCATCGCTGCCATGTTCGTGCCCAACAGCTACGATATCTATTGGAACGTATCGCTCGACAAGTTCCTGCTACGCATGCAGCGTGAGCACGACCGCTTCTGGAAGGGCGACCGCGAACAGAAGGCCGCACGCATGCAGCTGACACCCGAGGAGGTATGCACCCTGGCCAGCATCATTGACGAGGAGACGGCCAACAACGCCGAGAAGCCCATGATAGCCGGCATGTACCTGAATCGCCTGCACGAGCCCATGCCCCTGCAGGCCGATCCCACCATCAAGTTTGCACTGAAACAGTTTGAGCTGAAGCGCATCTACAACAAGCTGCTCGACGTGGAGAGTCCCTACAATACGTATCGCAACGAGGGATTACCCCCAGGCCCCATCAAGATAGCCTCCGTCAAGGGCATCGATGCCGTGCTCAACTACGTCCACCACGACTACCTATACATGTGCGCGAAGGAGGATTTCTCTGGTACCCACAACTTTGCGCGTACCTACAAGGAGCACCTGCAGAATGCAGCGCGCTATACGAAAGCACTCAACGAACGAGGAATAGAATAGACAAAGAAAATGCCCCCTACTTCACAGTGGAGGACATCCTATCTCATTTAGGTATTAGTCTTTTAAGGTAAAAAGATTGTATTCAGGATAACGTTGCAAAGATAATTGATTTACGTCAATTCTCCAAGCGTTTTTATAATTTTAACACTATAAAAACGAAAAAAATTAAAATCGACCCATCATCTCTTCATAAAACAGAGAGAAAAAACTGCATTTTATTTTGGTTTTTACTCGACATTTAGTACCTTTGCAGACAAAATACACATTAATATATTTTATGGAAGAAAAAATCACTAACAACGGCGAGGAGAAGAAAAGCCTCAGCTTTGTAGAACAGTTTGTAAAAGAAGACCTGGAGGCAGGTAAGAATGGTGGACGTCTACAGACCCGTTTCCCACCAGAACCCAACGGATATATTCACATTGGCCACGCCAAGGCCATCTGCATGGACTTCGGTGTTGCCGAGGAGTTTGGTGGCGTCTGCAACCTGCGTTTTGACGATACCAACCCCACGAAGGAGAATACGGAGTACGTGGAGAACATCATGAGCGACATCAAGTGGCTTGGTTTCAAGTGGGGCAACATCTACTATGCCTCTGACTACTTCGACAAGCTGTGGGACTTTGCCACATGGCTCATCAAGAAGGGTCTGGCATACGTCGACGAACAGACCTCTGAGCAGATTGCCGAGCAGAAGGGCACACCCACACAGCCTGGTGTAGCCAGCCCTTATCGCGACCGCCCCATCGAGGAGAACCTGCGCCTGTTTGAGCAGATGAATACTCCCGAGGCCGTTGAGGGAAGCATGGTGCTGCGTGCTAAGCTGGATATGGCGAACCCCAACATGCACTTCCGCGACCCCATTATCTATCGCATCATCCAGATTCCTCACCACCGTACGGGCACCAAGTGGCACGCATACCCCATGTACGACTTTGCCCATGGACAGTCAGACTATTTCGAGGGTGTCACCCACTCTATCTGTACGCTGGAGTTCGTGCCTCACCGTCCGCTCTACGACAAGTTCGTAGAACTGCTGCGTGAATATATCAAGGAGCAGAAGGCTGAGGGCAAGGCTGCCGACTTCAACCCTGACATCATCGACGAGAAGTACGACGGCACCCGTCAGATTGAGTTCAACCGTCTGAACCTGACCTACAACGTGATGTCTAAGCGTAAGCTGAAGGCACTGGTTGACGAGAAGCTGGTCAGCGGATGGGACGACCCCCGTATGCCGACCGTTTGCGGTATGCGTCGTCGCGGCTTCTCATCACAGAGTCTCCGCAACTTCATCGACTCTATCGGCTACACCAAGTTTGACGCACTGAACGACTATGCTCTGCTGGAGGCCAGCGTGCGCGACGACCTGAACAAGAAGGCTACACGTGTCAGCGCTGTGCTCGACCCCATCAAGCTGGTCATCACCAACTATCCAGAGGACAAGAGCGAGGAGCTCACCGCTATCAACAATCCTGAGAACGAGGCCGACGGCACACACACCATCACCTTCTCTCGCGAGTTGTGGATTGAGCGCGACGACTTCATGGAGGTTGCCGAGAAGAAGTTCCAGCGTCTGGCTCCTGGCAAGGAGGTACGCCTGAAGAACGCCTATATCATCAAGTGCGACGAGGAGCACGCCTGCGACAAGGACAGCGAGGGCAATGTGACCACCGTCTACGCTACCTATGACCCAGAGACACGCAGCGGAATGCCTGGTGCAGACCGCAAGATCAAGGGTAAGACACTGCACTGGGTGGACAGCCGTACGGCAGTGCCTGCCGAGGTGCGCCTCTACGACCGCCTCTTCAGCGTAGAGAGTGTCGATGCTGACGGCCGCGACTTCCGCGAGCTGCTAAACCCACAGAGCCTCATCGTGCTCAACAATTCAGTTGTTGAGCCCTACCTCAAGGAGAAGAAGGCTGGCGATTTCCTGCAGTTCCAGCGCATCGGTTACTTCACCATTGACCTCGATTCTACTGCTGACCACCTGGTATTCAACAAGACCGTAGGTCTGAAGGACTCGTGGAAGAAATAAATGCAATATAACGAAGACTATTTCGAATCAGAAGAATTCAAGGAACTGCTCGAAAGCTACGAGGCAGCAATGCAAGTAGGCGAGCAGCCCTTCATGGACAGCGACGACCTTGTCGACCTTGCCGACTACTACAACAACATTGGCGAGAGCGACAAGGCCGTTGAGGTGGTAGAGCATGCCCTGGAGTTATACCCTGACGCCACGCTGCCCAACGTGTTCAAAGCCCGTCAGGCACTGATGGAGGGCGACTTTGAGATGGCGCGCCACTATGCTGATGCCATCGGCGACAAAGACGATCCTGACTACCACTATCTGACAGCAGAAATCATGATTGCCGAGAAACATGTCGAGAAAGCTGACCTCTACCTGCGCCGCTATGCCAAGAGCGTCGACGAGGACGAGTGGGAAGACTTCATCAAGGACTGTGCCAACCTCTATATCGACTACGGCATCAACGACAAGGCCTACCAATGGATGATGCGCTCAAAGGGCGACGACAGCACCGACTTCAAGGAACTCATGGCGCGCACACTCTTCGGACTGGGCAAATACAAAGACTCGGAACGACTCTTCAACGAGCTCATAGACCGCAACCCCTACTCTATCCACTACTGGAATGCGCTGGCTTCCGCACAGCTGATGGACGAGGACTACTCGAACGCCATCACCAGCTCGGAATATGCCATTGCCATCGACCCTAACGACCCTGACGGCCTGGCTAGCAAGGCCAACGGACTATTCCGTCTGGGCAACTACGAAGATGCACTGGAATACTTCAGACGACTGGAGAAGATTATGCCCGACGACGACCTCGTGCTACTGAACGAAGGCGTCTGTCTGGTCAATATGAATCGACACCAAGAGGCCATTCCATATCTAGAGCGGGCGCTGGAAGTAGCAGACGAAGAATCGGAGATGCTGCCTCAGATATATCTGGAACTGGCATTTTGCTATAGCAGCATGAAGCAGCCCTCAAAGGCGCTGGAGATGATTGATGTAGCCATGGAACTGCCTGGCGACACCACAGACCTGCTGGTAATTCGTGGACATATCCTGCTGGAGAACAGCATGCTGGAGGAGGCTGAAGAGACCTTTAAGAAGGCCATCCGACAGTCAGACAACTCGCCGTCAGTATTGTTGCGCATCATCGTCTCACTCTACGACAACCGCTATGTCAGCAGCAGCTACGAGATGTTCAAGAAGTTCTTTGACGTAGTCAAAGAGTATGCGCCAGACTTCAACAAGGGACATGCCTATATGGCCTTATGCTGCTACGACTTAGGCAAGAGCGACGAGTTCATGGAGTATCTGCAGAAGAGCGTGGAGATGAATCCGCGCGAGGCAAAGATCGTATTAGGATTCCTCTTCCCACAAGGAATGGAAACCAGCGAATATGTCAAATATATGGAAGCAAGAATTAAGAAACAATGAATTTCATCACATCACTATTAGGCAACCTGAACTACGGCACCATCCTCTTCCTGATGTTGCTGGAGAGCACCGTAGTACCCGTACCCTCTGAGTTTGTCGTCACACCAGCAGCCTATCATGCTGCCAGCGGACAACTCGACGTGTGGCTCGTCATCCTGTTTGCTACCATCGGTGCCGACCTTGGCGCCTCTATCAACTACGTGGTGGCTTACTACGTTGGACGACCCGTCATCTATAAATTCGCCAACAGCAAGTGGGGCAAGATGTGCCTGCTGAACCAAGAGAAGGTGGAAAAGTCAGAGCGTTACTTCGACGACCACGGCATTGCAGCTACGCTGACAGGACGACTCATCCCAGGCATCCGTCACCTCATATCCATTCCTGCAGGACTGGCGAAGATGAACTACTGGAAGTTCCTGCTATACACCACGATAGGTGCTGGTTGCTGGCACGCCATCCTTGCAGGACTAGGCTGGTATCTGCACACCATCGTACCTGAAGAACAGCTCAACGAGAAGATTGAGGAATATGCCGAATACATCAAGATCGTCATCGTGGCACTGGTGATTGCCGCCATCGTGTGGTTTGCCGTCAGACACCTGATGAAGAAAAAGATGTCACAAAATTAGTATAATTAAAAAATAATGTATATCTTTGCAAGATAAAAGCTTTTGAACTAACATTATGGCAAGAATCAACAATCACTTGGTTATCATGGCAGGCGGTGTAGGTAGCCGTTTCTGGCCAATGAGTACGGCTGAGAAGCCCAAACAGTTTATTGATGTGATGGGCGTTGGAAAGTCGTTGCTGCAGCTCACCGTAGAGCGCTTTGCAGGCATTGTAGACACAGAGAATGTGTGGGTAGTAACCAACAAGAACTATGCGGCTATCGTAGCCGAGCAGTTGCCCGACATGCCAGCAGACCATATCCTCTGCGAGCCTTGCCGTAGAAACACGGCACCATGTATCGCTTACGTTTCGTGGCGCATCAAGTCGCGCGACCCCAAGGCCAACATCGTAGTATCGCCCAGCGACCATGTGGTATTGAATATAGAAGAGTTCCGTCGCGTCATCACGGACTGCATGAACTTCACCAGCGACAGCGACGCCATCGTCACGCTGGGTATGAAGCCTACACGCCCTGAGACGGGTTACGGATATATCGAAGCCAACCTCTCGGCTAACTCCCTGCGCAACAAGGGAATCTTCCGTGTTGACTCATTCCGCGAGAAGCCTGATCTAGAGACCGCTCTGCGCTATATTAAGAAGAACAACTACTTCTGGAATGCAGGCATCTTCATCTGGAACGTGAACACCATCGTCAACGCCTTCCGCATCTATCAGCCTGCTATGTCGAAGATTTTCGAAGGACTGTTGCCTGTCTATGGCACTCCTGAGGAGCAAGAGAAGATTGACAAGCTGTTCCCAGAATGCGAGAATATCAGTGTTGACTATGCCATCATGGAGAAAGCTGAGGAGATATTCGTATGTCCTGCAGACTTCGGATGGAGCGATTTGGGCACATGGGGCTCGCTGCAGCAGCAGTCAAAGAAAGACCTCTACGGCAACGCCTGCATCGGACAGGATATCTCGCTCTTCGAGACCAACAACTGTATCGTACACACCACACAGGAGAAAAAGGTGGTTATTCAGGGTCTCGACGGATATATCGTAGCAGAGAACGACGACACCCTGCTCATCTGTAAACTCTCAGAAGAACAGCGCATCAAGCAGTTCTCTGGACAAGATAAATAAAACCACGAATTAAAGGTATTTATGGCAAATAAGAATATTGCTCTCATCACAGGCATCACTGGTCAGGACGGTAGTTATCTGGCTGAGTTCTTGATTGAGAAAGGCTACGAGGTACATGGACTGCTGCGCCGTAGCTCGTCATTCAACACAGGACGTATAGAACACCTCTATCTCGATGAATGGGTTCGCGACATGAAGAAGGCTCGTCTGGTCAATCTTCATTGGGCAGATATGACGGACTCCTCGTCGCTGATTCGCGTCATTGGTGAAGTGAAACCCACAGAGATTTATAATCTAGCCGCTCAGAGCCATGTGAAAGTGTCTTTCGACGTACCAGAATACACTGCCGATGTGGATGCTGACGGTGTATTGCGCCTGTTGGAGGCTGTTCGCATCTGCGGACTGGAGAAGACGTGTCGCATCTATCAGGCATCGACCTCTGAGCTCTATGGCAAGGTGCAAGAGGTTCCACAGTCGGAAACCACACCATTCTATCCCCGTTCGCCATATGCTGTTGCCAAACTGTACGGCTTCTGGATTATGAAGAACTATCGTGAGTCGTATGGTATGTTCTGCTGCAACGGTATTCTGTTTAATCATGAGAGCGAACGTCGTGGAGAGAACTTCGTCACACGTAAGATTACGTTGGCTGCCGCTCGCATCGCACAAGGCTATCAGGACAAGCTATACTTGGGTAACCTGAACTCATTGCGCGACTGGGGCTATGCTAAGGACTACATCGAGTGTATGTGGCTCATCTTGCAACAGCCAGAGCCCGATGATTTCGTCATTGCCACTGGCGAATACCATACTGTTCGCGAATTTACCACACTTGCTTTCAAAGAAGTCGGTATCGAACTGGAATGGCGAGGCGACGGTGTTGACGAGAAGGGTTACGACAAAGCTACAGGCAAAGCACTGGTTGAGGTTGACCCCAAATATTTTCGTCCTGCTGAAGTTGACCAGCTGTTGGGTAATCCTGCTAAGGCAAAGGCCAAATTGGGTTGGAACCCACAGAAGACATCGTTCCCAGAACTCGTCAAGATTATGGTAAAACACGATATGAAGTTCGTGAAGAAGCTGTTTATCAAAGCACAAATGGACAAAGAAGATGAAGCTTGATTCAAAGATTTACGTCGCTGGCCATCGTGGTATGGTAGGTAGCGCCATTGTGCGCGAGCTGCAACGCCAGGGATATACCAATATTATTACGCGCACGCACAAAGAGCTCGACCTTACCCGTCAGGAGGCTGTTGAGAAGTTCTTTGCGGAAGAAAAGCCCGAATATGTGTTCCTCGCAGCCGCTAAGGTGGGTGGAATCATTGCCAACCAGAGCGCTTTGGCTGACTTCATGTACGACAACATGATTCTGGAGATGAACGTCATCCATGCTGCGTGGAAGAACGGCTGTAAGAAGTTGGAATTCCTGGGTTCAAGCTGTATCTATCCTCGCATGGCACCACAGCCGATGCCTGAGAGTTGCCTGCTGACCAGCGAGTTGGAGAAGACCAACGAGGCGTATGCGTTGGCAAAAATCAGCGGACTGAAATACTGCGAGTTCCTCAACCGCCAGTATGGCACGGACTATATCTCTGTAATGCCCACCAACCTCTATGGTCCTAACGACAACTATCATCCTGAGCACAGCCATGTGCTGCCTGCCCTCATTCGTCGTTTTCACGAGGCTAAGGAGGCAGGACTGGAGAGTGTCACCTGCTGGGGCGACGGTTCACCACTGCGTGAGTTCCTCTATGTTGACGACCTCGCCAACCTCTGCGTGTTCCTGATGAACAACTACTCAGGCAACGAGACGGTGAACGCTGGTACTGGTAAAGAGCTGACTATCAAGGCACTGACGGAGTTAGTAGCAAAAGTAGTGGGCTACACAGGACGTATCGAATGGGACACCACGCGTCCTAATGGCACACCACGCAAACTGCTCGACGTCAGCAAGGCCGCCAAGCTGGGATGGACCTACAAGACAGAGCTGGAGGACGGCATCCGACTGGCCTACGAAGACTTCCTGAACAACCCGATGCGCGCCGAGCGTTGACAGTGGTCGACGGTTTTCCCGTCGATAGTAGATAGTGGTCGGCGGTTCAGCCGTCGACGTTAACCCCCTAATAACTATGAAACCAATAAGAACCCTTAACGACATGATTGTCTTCCTGCAAGAGCGGGGAGACCGCAAACGTGTGGCCGTAGTATGTGCCAATGACGCAAGCACGCGCTATGCAGTAGAAAAAGGCAAGGAGATGGGATTCATCGAACCTATCTATGTGGATGGCGACGACAAGGATGAGTGTGCCCGTCGTGCCGTATCATTGTGTAAGAACGGTGAGGCTGACATCCTGATGAAGGGACTCATCAATACGGACGTGCTGCTGCGTGCGATTCTCGACAAGGAGAACGGCATTCTGCGTAAGGGGCATGTACTGACGCATGTGGCAATGGCCGAGATTCCCAAATACGAAAAGCTGCTGTTCTTCACCGATGCTGCCGTCATTCCTGTACCTACCCCAACACAGCGCCGCCAACAGATTCGATACATGAACTATGTGTGCCATGCGTTGGGCATTGAGGAGCCACGCATCTCGCTCATCCACTGTGCCGAGAAGGTCAGCGCCAAGGCGTTCCCCTATACCGTCGACTACCTCGAAATCATTGCCGAAGCCCAGCGTGGACAGTTTGGGCGTTGCATCATTGATGGTCCATTAGACCTGAAGACCTCGCTCGACAGCGTCTCACTGCATGAGAAAGGCATCAAGAGCGTCATCGACGGACAGGCTGACGCACTCATCTTCCCTGATATTGTGGCTGGCAACGTGTTCTACAAGACGCTGACGCTCTTCGGCTATGCCAAGACGGCTGGTGTGCTGCAGGGTACAGAATGCTGCTGTGTGCTTCCTTCTCGTGCAGACAGTCCTGACTCAAAATATTATTCACTTGCGCTTGCTGCAATCTGACAAATTGTAAATATTCATATTGTCAATTATGAAAATTCTTGTCATCAATCCTGGTTCTACATCCACCAAGATGGCCGTCTATGAAGACGAAAAGCCCATCTTGTTGCGTAACATCACACATACTGCTGAAGAGTTGGCACCTTTTGATGCCATCACTGAACAGCAAGATTTCCGCAAACAGCTGGTACTCGACGAGTTAGCTGCCGCCGATATTCCTCTGGAGTTTGATGCGGTCATCGGACGTGGTGGACTAGTGAAGCCTATCGCTGGTGGTGTATACGAAATAAACCAACAAATGATTGACGACACGTTGCACGGTTGCGTCATGCACAACCACGCCTGTAACCTCGGCTGCCTCATCGCCCACGAGATTGCCGAAGAAATCAATGCACAGCATGTGGTCGACGGTTTCCCCGTCGACAATTCCCCCGTCGACAATCCTCGTCGCTGTCGCTCCTTCATTGCCGATCCAGGTGTCGTCGACGAGCTGTCCCCCTTGGCACGCATCAGCGGTTCACCCCTCATGCCTCGTATCGCCATCTGGCATGCTCTGAACCAGCGCGCCATTGCCCGTCGCTATGCTCGCGGCATCGGCAAGGAGTATGAAGACTTAAACCTCATCATCTGTCACTTGGGAGGAGGCATCTCTGTAGCTGCCCACGAACATGGTCGCGCCATCGATGCCAACAACGCACTGGATGGCGAGGGTCCCTTCTCGCCAGAGCGTGCTGGCTCGCTGCCTGCTGCCGACCTCATCCGTCTCTGTTTCAGTGGCAAATACTCTGAAAAACAACTGCTGAAGCGCATTGCCGGTAAGGCTGGACTCAATGCCCATCTAGGCACCAACAACATGCGAGAAATTCAGGAACGCATCAAGAACGGCGACAAGCACGCCAAACTCATCGTCGAGGCGATGCTCTATCATGTAGCCAAGAATATTGCAGCAGAAAGCGCTGTGCTCTGCGGAAAGATTGACGCCATCCTGCTGACGGGAGGTATGGCACATAGCGACTACATCGTCAGCGAGCTGCGTCGTCGCATAGGCTTCTTGGCACCCGTCTACACCTTCCCTGGCGAGGATGAGATGGAGGCATTGGCACTTAATGCGCTCGCTGTGTTGCAAGGTCGTCGCGACGTCAAGAACTATGAATAAGTCGATGCTTCGATATTTCGATGTTCCGAAACCTCGATGTTTCGATATTTCGCTCTTAAAACTCAAATTCTGTTAAAAAAACAGTCACCAGTTCCATTTATTTGTTTTTTCTTCGTAACTTTGAAGGCGTATTGTGTACCTACGGCATACGATACCCCTGTGACGACAGAAATAAAATAATAACATAAATGCAATTTAAATGGAATTACGAACCACTGACACCAGACAGACAGCAGGCAGCTAAGGAGCTGGCCGAGAAGATCGGGATGAGTCCCGTGATGGCCGGCTTACTTATCCAGCGTGGCATCAAGACGGAGAGTGCAGCAAAGCGCTTCTTCCGTCCTATGCTGAACGAGCTGATTGACCCATTCCTGATGAACGACATGGACGTGGCAGTGGACAGACTGAACGATGCCATGGGGCGCAAAGAGCGTATCATGGTATATGGCGACTACGACGTCGACGGCTGTACAGCCGTAGCGCTAGTCTACAAGTTCCTGCAGCAGTTCTATTCCAACATTGACTACTATATCCCCAACCGCGAGGAAGAGGGCTATGGTGTCAGCAAGAAAGGAATAGACTTTGCCGCAGAGACAGGGGTTAAACTGATTATCGTACTCGACTGCGGCATTAAGGCCGTCGAGGAGATAGCGTATGCCAAAGAGCAAGGCATTGACTTCATCATCTGTGACCACCACGTGCCCGATGAGGTGATGCCCCCTGCCGTAGCTATCCTCAATCCTAAGCGCGAAGACTCCACCTATCCTTTCAAGCACCTCTGCGGATGCGGTGTGGGCTTCAAGTTCATGCAGGCCTTTGCCAAGAACAACGGCATTCCCTTCTCGCGCCTCATCCCCCTACTCGACTTCTGTGCCGTCAGCATTGCTTCCGACCTCGTGCCCGTAGTGGGTGAGAACCGCACATTAGCCTTCCACGGACTCAAGCAGCTCAACCAGTCGCCCAGCATTGGTCTGAAGGCTATCATCGAGATTTGTGGACTCACCAATCGCGAGCTCACCATGAGCGACATCGTCTTCAAGATTGGTCCGCGCATCAATGCCTCTGGTCGTATGATGAATGGTCGCGAGGCTGTCGACCTATTGGTAGAGCGCGACCTACAGCGAGGACTGACGTTAGCCACGCGCATCAACGAATACAATGAGCAGCGCAAGGATGTCGACAAGCAGATGACTGTCGAGGCCAACGAGATTGTGGAGCGTCTGGAGAGTCAGCAGCACCTGCAGTCTATCGTGCTCTATGACGAAGGCTGGAAGAAGGGTGTGGTAGGTATTGTGGCCTCACGCCTCACTGAGCTTTATTTCCGTCCTACCGTGGTGCTTACCATCATTGACGGTATGGCGTCAGGTTCTGCCCGTTCTGTGGCTGGCTTCGATGTCTACGATGCCGTCAAGTCGTGTCGCGACCTGCTGGAGAACTTCGGTGGCCACACCTATGCCGTAGGTCTCACTATGCGTCAGGAAAACATCCCAGAGTTCCGCCGTCGCTTCCAGGAGTATGTCGACCACCACATTCTGCCCGAGCAGACGCAGCAAACGCTCGACATCGATATGGAGCTCGACTTCCAGCAAATCAACAAGCGACTGCTTAACGAGCTGAAGCGTCTGGCGCCTCACGGACCTGGCAACAGCAAGCCGCTCTTCATCACGCGCAACGTCTTCGACTATGGCACCTCCAAGGTGGTGGGTCGCCATCAGGAACATATCAAGCTGGAACTCGTCGACTCCAAGTCAGCAGTAGTCATGAACGGCATCGCCTTTGGACAATCGTCAGCTGCCCGCTACATCAAGTCCAAGCGCTCGTTCGACATCGTCTACACCATCGAGGAGAACACCTATAAGCGTGGCGAGGTACAGCTGCAGATAGAGGGCATCCGTCCGTCGGAAGATGAGTAGTTATAAGGAGATACTCAAACACTATTGGGGCTATGACGACTTCCGTGGCATCCAGCAGCAGATTATCGAGTCGATAGGACTAGGACGCGACACGCTGGGTCTCATGCCTACGGGAGGCGGCAAGTCACTGACCTTCCAAGTACCCGCTATGGCACTCGAAGGGGTATGCATCGTCGTCACCCCACTCATCGCCTTGATGAAAGACCAGGTGCAACACCTCCGACAGCGAGGCATCCTCGCTGCCGCCGTCTATAGCGGCATGCAGCGCGACGACATTCTCCGTGTTCTGGAGAACTGCATCTTAGGACGCACCAAGTTTCTCTACGTGTCTCCAGAGCGTCTCTCCAGCGAACTCTTCATCACCAAGCTACGCCACATGCATGTGTCGTTCATCACTGTCGACGAGGCACACTGCATCTCCCAGTGGGGCTACGACTTCCGCCCCTCCTATCTCGAGATTGCCAACATCCGCACGCTCTTGCCCGATGTCCCCATCCTGGCTTTGACAGCCACCGCTACGCCTCAGGTCGTCGAGGACATCTGCGCGAAGCTCTCTGGCGACGCCGGCAAAACCGGCCTCCACAATGATGAACACGGTTTTGCCGTGTTCCGCATGTCCTTCGAGCGCAAGAACCTTACCTACCTTGTGAAGAACAGCGCCGACAAGCTCCAGGAACTCATCCACACCTTCCAGCATACCAGCGGCTCGGCTATCGTCTATGTGCGCAGTCGTCGTCGCGCCAAGGAGATAGCCCAGGAGCTTACCAATGCCGGACTCAGCGCCACCTTCTATCATGCAGGCTTGGAACACGAGGTGAAAGACCAGCGCCAACGCGACTGGCAAGAGGACCGCACACGCATCATCGTGGCCACCAACGCCTTCGGTATGGGCATCGACAAGCCCGATGTACGACTTGTCATGCACTACGACTGTCCAGACTCCATCGAGGCCTACTTTCAGGAGGCTGGTCGTGCTGGACGTGATGGCAAGCCCGCACAGGCCATTATGCTCTACAACAACAGCGACAATGCCAAGCTCGCTAAGCGCATAGACGACACCTTCCCACCCAAAGACGAGATTCGACAAGTCTACGAACATTTGGCGTACTTCTTCCAGATAGCTACGGGCGACGGCTTCGGCATCACGCGCGAGTTCAACATTGACGTCTTCTGTCAGCGCTTCCATCACTTCCCAGTGCGTGTCCATTCTGCCCTGCAGATACTGCAGCGTGCAGGGTATATAGAGTACGACCCTGCACCCGACCAGCAGACGCGCGTACGCTTCATGCTGGAGCGTCAGGATCTCTATCGGCTGGAGAATCTTACGGACAATGAAGACCGCCTCATCATCGCCCTGCTGCGCAACTATGGCGGACTATTTGCCGACTTCGGCTACATCGACGAGGCACTCATCGGTCAGCAGTGTGGGCTACGTGCCGTTGACCTTCACGAAGTACTCAAGTCGCTGGCACACAAGCATATCATCCAGTATATCCCACGCCAGCAGGTACCCACCATCCACTACCTGCAACGTCGTGAAGACCCAGAACACATCCAGTTGCCTACTGATGTTTACGAACAGCGTCAGGAGCAGTATCGCCTGCGCATCCTCGCCATACTCAACTACATGCAAGATAACGAGCACTGTCGCTCGCGCCTACTGCTGAAATATTTTGGCGAGACCAACACCCACGACTGCGGACAGTGTGATGTCTGCCAACAACTAACGAACCAAAGCAATTCGCAATATGACACTCTGCTCTGCGGAGAAAAGCCAAAAGCTAATTGCGAACAGCAAATCCTCCAGTTGCTCAGCGACGGCCATCGCCATCACTTGACAGAGCTCCACCGCCTGCCATTTTCCACAGAGACCATCGACGGTGCCCTTCGACACCTCTTGACTGAAGAGTATATCATCCTTGATGACGGTTTCATCAGCCAGCCAACTCATTAGAACAGGAAAACGCGAAAAACGAAATACCATTGACCTTATGAAGAAAATACTAATCACCTACAGCCTACTATTGTTTACCATCATTACGATGGCTCAGACCTATCATCTAGAGCCCGTCACAACCTTTGAAAGCAACGAGCGCTACGTCTTCCTACAGGACGGCTACGTCATGAGCAACGTCCTTGTAAACAAAGCCCTGCAGACCACCAACAATTACCAGACAGAACAGTTGACTGGCCAGGAGAACTATGTGTGGCGAATCGTCAAGAAGAACAACATCAACTACACCCTGCAAAACTGCTCTCTACAAGGCAACAGCTATCTTGCGGCAAATGGCAGCGAACTGTCGCTAACCACCAGCAGCAAGGCCACGCAGTGGTATTTCAACATTATGAATGATGGCACGTTAGTCATCCTCACCAGAGACTTAGTGCGCTGTCTTGCTTATAGTACCTCCACAAGCCACCAATACAAACTCTATACTGCCGATGCAGATGGTAAACCCTACAATGAGAATCCAGGCTACCTCACCGTCTTCCGCCTCGTCAGCGACACCTCCATTGATGGCATCACCACCCCTTCGTTCCAGCAAGAGACTTCTCTCAGCTACTATAACCTCTTAGGACGTAAGGTGCTTCACCCCACCCGTGGCATATACATCGTCAATGGTCGTAAGGTCATAATAAGATAGAAAAAAACGGTTCTGCTGATTCCATCGTCGCTCATAGCGACCATCATCGGCAGAACCGTTTATGTTAATACGTTAGTATTAGTCTTCCTGATATTCAGGGCGCAACTTACGAACAGTCTCGCCAGCACGCCACATCTCCTGGTTGCGCATAGCCTCCAGCTCCTTCTCCAAACCTGCACGATAGTCGGGCTTAGAGTTAGCGTCAATGGTAATCTGAGCCTCATTACCAGTCTTCACTGAGTAATACAGCCACTCCATAACAGGCTTGATAGCATCGTGGAAACGGGGAGCCCAGTCAAGAGCACCACGCTGAGCAGTGGTAGAGCAGTTAGCGTACATCCAGTCCATACCCTTAGCACCGAAGAGCGGGCCAAGGCTCTGGGTGAGTTCCTCAACAGTCTCATTGAAGGCCTCAGAGGGTGAGTGACCATTCTCACGCAACACCTCGTACTGAGCGAGCAACAAGCCCTGGATGGCACCCATCAGTGAACCGCGCTCACCAGTGAGGTCAGAGGTAGCCTCGCGCTGGAAAGTAGTCTCGAACAGGTAACCTGCTCCGATACCGATACCAAAGGCCAGTGTCTTCTCCTTGGCCTTACCCGTAGCGTCTTGGTATACGGCATATGAGCAGTTAAGACCACGACCCTCGCAGAACATAGTACGAAGAGAAGTTCCGCTTCCCTTAGGAGCCACCATGATAACGTCAACATCCTTGGGAGGAACAACACCTGTGCGGTCACTCCAGTTGATAGCGAAACCATGAGAGTAGTACAACGTCTTACCAGGCTTCAGATATTTCTTGATGGTGGGCCACTGCTGCATCTGACCAGCGTCAGAAAGCAACATGCAGAGGATTGTACCCTTCTCAGCAGCCTCCTCAATAGAGAAGAGCGTCTTGCCAGGTACCCAACCGTCAGCGACAGCCTTGTCGTAGGTCTTACCCTGACGCTGTCCAACGATGACGTTGAAACCGTTGTCGCGCAGGTTGCAGGCCTGTCCAGGACCCTGAACGCCATAACCGATGACGGCGATAACCTCATCCTTCAATACTTCACGTGCTTTCTCGAGTGAGAACTCCTTGCTGGTGACTACAGTCTCGATAACGCCACCAAAATTCATTTCTGCCATAATAGCTTAAAAATTTAAATGTTATACATATCCCTTGTGTACCATGCCAGCCCTACACGAGAGCCGTCGTCTTAGCGGTCCACTCAGCGATTATCCAAAGCGCCGACGAGGGAGTTAACTTAAATATCGGTTGCAAAGATAGCAAATTGTAAGCAAATTGCCAAACTTTTGTTACAATTTATACGAATTTAACCTTACTTCTTACCACTTCGACATCACCATTCTTCACGATGCGCACACAGAACTCGCCATCTGCTGTCTCCTCACGAAAGAACGAGAGCTGGTCGCCAGCATGTGCCTCAGCCACATAGGCTATCTCGAAACGCTTGATCTGGTGCTCCTTATACCAATCGAGTGACCACAGGTCAAGAACGTGCTCGATGTACTTGACACTATTGATATGACCATTGATGTCAACATCATTATAATAGGTATCAATGGTGCGCACCAGCTGTGCCTGATCTGTCATCTTCACTCGTCCACCCTTATCGATGGGACAAGGTTTGTCGTCAACAATCCAGTTATTGATGGCTCCGTTGTCTATGCTGAAGATGTCTGTGGGCTGACGCGTCTCCGTATCTATCATAGCCCAGATAGAACGGCCATAGCCGTAAGTCTGTCCGTCATTTCCTACAACAGCGAAGTTACGCGAGGTGAAATAACGCATAGCGCTCTCTACCCACGTCTCCACATTGAACTTAGTATACTGTTGGGGCATCTCCGTCATCTCGATAGCCAGGCGCGACAGCACCCACGAGCGCTGAATAGTCATGAGGTACTTCATGCCAAAACCACGCGCTGAGCTATGGAAGTCTGCTGCATTAAGCATGTGGTTGCCTAGATGTCCCATAAAGAGCCTGCCACTAAAGTCACAGTGGAATGGCTCAGCCAAAAATTCGTAACGTCCTACTTTATCCATTATTCAATAACCATTAAGCATTATGCATTAAGCATTAAGCATTAAGCATTCTTTTCCCGCTGTTCCAAGAACTCGCTGACCTGCTCCTGCATGCCACGAGTAACAGCGATGCGACCACTACGGGTGTACTGCAGCACACATCCGAACTTGTCGAGGGCGCGAAACAGCTCAATGATATCGTCAGTGACACCATATTTCATCACGATGACGTAGGTGGGGTTCACCTCCGTGATGCTGGCCTCAAACTTACGAATAGTACGCGAAATCTCAGGATTCTTCATCACCAGTTCGGTGGCGAGCTTATACAAGCCCGTCTCACGGATAAACAGCTGGTCATCAGTGAAATAGTTCGCCTTGACGACATCTATCTTCTTCTCTATCTGACGTGTAATCTTGACAATCTGATCCTCATCGCTCCACGCGGTGATGGTGTATTTGTGCACTCCAGGAATGCTGGACGCTGACACATTCAGACTCTCGATATTCACCTGACGACGGGTGAACACAGCGGTAATCTGGTTCAGAATACCTGCTACATTCTCCGAATAGACCAACAGGGTATATAGCTTTGTATTATCTTTCATAATTATTCACTAATCACTTTTCACTATTCACTTTTCACTATTCACTAGCAAAAGCGCTATATCTCCAGCATCATCTTATCGACATCCATACCAGGAGGCGTCATGGGTAGCACATTGTCCTCTTCCTTGATGGCACACTCCAGAATGTACGGGCCCTTGGTGCTGAGCATCTTCTCGACAGCTGCTGCCAAGTCCTTGCGGTCAGTAACAGCCTGATAAGCAATACCATAACCCTGAGCGATAGCCTCGTAGCAGGGGTTCAGCATCTTGGTGAACGACTTACGCTTCATCCAGAACATATCCTGCCACTGGCGTACATTACCCAGATAGTGGTTGTTCATCAGAATCATCTTCACGGGAGCCTGCTGTTCCATAATGGTGCCCAACTCCTGGATATTCATCTGGAAGCCGCCATCGCCCATGAAGCAGCAGACGGTACGGTCGGTAGCAAATGTGGCACCAATGGCGGCAGGCATGCCATAACCCATCGTTCCCAAACCACCGCTGGTACAGATGCTGCGTTTCTGGGTATATTTGAAGTAGCGGGTAGCAAAGAGTTGGTTCTGTCCCACGTCAGTAACGAGTACGGAACCCTCGGGTGTCTGCTCTGCAACAGCATTTACTATCTCGCCCATCAGCAACGGACCATCAGTAGGATGGATGGCAGGTTCAATGACCTTGTTGCGCTCTTTCTCGTCAAGTTCCTTGAACGAGTCGCGCCACTCCTGATGGTTGTTCTTATCGAGCAGAGCGGTAATGGCAGGCAGCGATTCCTTACAGTCAGCCACCACAGCCACATCCGTCTTCACATTTTTGTCAATCTCGCTGCGGTCAATATCCAGATGAATCACCTTAGCCTGCTTGGCATAGGTCTTCAAGTTTCCTGTCACACGATCAGAGAAGCGCATGCCGATAGCTATCAGTACGTCACACTCCTGTTCCTTCAGGTTGACGGCATAGTTGCCGTGCATGCCCAGCATGCCCACATTCAGCGGATGGGTAGAAGGCAGTGCAGAGAGTCCCAACATAGTGCGGCCAGCAGGGATATCAGCCTTCTCGAGGAAAGCCTTCAACTCTTCCTGCGCATTACCCAGCTCTACACCCTGTCCTACCAGCGCCAACGGGCGCTTGGCTTTGTTGATGAGCTCAGCAGCACGACGGACAGCATCGTTGTCGAGCTTTGGATAAGGCACATAGGAGCGGATGAAGTCCACCTTCTTGGGTTCCCAGTCAATCTCCTCCACCTGTGCATTCTTTGCAAAGTCAAGGACAACAGGACCTGGACGACCCGTACGGGCAATATAGAAGGCGCGACTGACAGCCCATGCCACATCCTCCGCACGGCGTATCTGGTAGCTCCACTTGGAAATAGGCTGTGACACACCTACGAGGTCAACCTCCTGGAAAGCATCAGTACCCAGCGCAGCGATGGGCACCTGACCAGCAATGACGACGATAGGTGTCGAGTCAAGCATGGCGTCAGCAATACCCGTCAAAGTATTCGTCACGCCAGGACCACTGGTCACCAGAGCCACACCCACCTCACCACTGACGCGTGCATAACCCTCGGCAGCATGCGTTGCTCCCTGCTCATGACGAACAAGGATGTGGTCAAAACACTTTTTCTCACCTCGTGTGTAGTCGAACAGCGCATCATAGACGGGCATGATGCTACCGCCAGGGTATCCGAAGATGGTCTTCACACCCTCCGCCTGCAAGGCCCTCATCAGCGCTTTCGCTCCTGTTATTCTATCTTTCAGCATATTTCTAAATACTCTTGTTTGCCCAGTCATACTAGCTTTGCTAGTCTTACTAGTCAATGATTCTTACGCCACCCTTATCCGCTGAAGAAACGCTCTGCGCGTATGCACGCAACGCTTTGGTTACCACACGATTACGTTTTAGCGGCTGTTGCGGTCTTGCCTCCAGTTCCGCATCGCTCAACTTCACATTGATAGAGCGGTTGGGGATGTCTATCTCGATGATGTCACCATCCTTAATCTTTCCGATGTTACCACCAGAAGCAGCCTCTGGCGAGATGTGTCCGATACTCAGACCACTGGTACCACCAGAGAAACGTCCGTCAGTAATCAGGGCACACTCCTTACCCATGTGCATACTCTTTATATAAGAGGTGGGATACAGCATCTCCTGCATACCAGGACCACCCTTGGGACCTTCGTGAGTGATAACTACGCAGTCGCCCTTCTTGACCTTTCCGCCAAGAATACCCTCGCAGGCATCTTCCTGTGAGTCGAAGACCACAGCAGGACCTTCGAAATGCCACAGACTCTCGTCCACACCAGCAGTCTTTACCACACAGCCATCCTGGGCGATATTGCCAAAGAGCACAGCCAGTCCACCATCCTTGGTGTATGCATGTTCCAAGTCGCGGATACAGCCATTGGCACGATCGGTATCGAGCGAAGGATATAGCTCGCTCTGGCTACCCATCTTCGTAGAAAAGCGATTACCAGGAGCCGAGAAATAAATATGTCTGGGATCGCTCTCGTCTCCCCTCCCTTTGGAGGGGTCGGGGGAGGCTTCGTATTTCTTCATAGCCTCTGCGAGCGTCATGCCGTCCACACGGGGAGCAGAGCCGTCCACAAGGCCACCCTTATTCAGTTCATTCAGAATACCTAGAATGCCACCAGCACGTCCACACTCCTGAACGCTGTACTTCTGCGTATTAGGAGCCAGTTTGCACAGACAAGGCACCTTACGACTCAGTGCATCGATATCCTTCATGGTGAAGTCGGCACCAGCCTCCTGAGCCACAGCCAACAGGTGTAGCACGGTATTCGTAGAACCACCCATTGCAATATCCAGTGCCATCGCATTCATAAAGGCCTTGCGGGTAGCGATATTGCGAGGCAGCACGCTCTCGTCGCCATCCTCATAGTAGGCAAAGGCATTCTTTACCACCTGACGGGCTGCCTGCTTGAACAGTTCCACACGATTGGTGTGCGTAGCCAGGATGGTACCATTACCAGGCAGTGACAGACCAATAGCCTCTGTCAGCGAGTTCATCGAGTTAGCAGTGAACATGCCTGAGCACGAGCCACAGCCTGGACAGGCACAGCTCTCAATCTCCTTCATCTCCTCGTCAGAGACGCTGGGGTCTGCACCCTTCACCATAGCCGTTATCAGGTCGGCATTCTCGCCACGCCAGCGGCCTGCTTCCATAGGGCCACCACTGCAGAACACCGTAGGGATGTTCAGGCGCATCGACGCCATCAGCATGCCAGGTGTCACCTTGTCGCAGTTCGAGATGCAGATCATGGCGTCAGCCTTGTGGGCGTTGACCATATATTCTACGCTGTCAGCGATGATGTCGCGCGAAGGCAATGAGTAGAGCATGCCGTCGTGGCCCATAGCGATACCGTCGTCAATGGCGATGGTATTGAACTCAGCGGCATAGCAGCCCATCTTCTCTATCTCTTCACGGACTATCTGTCCTATCTCGTGCAGGTGAGTATGACCAGGCACAAACTGGGTGAACGAGTTGACAATAGCAATAATAGGCTTGCCGAACTGCTCATGTTTCATACCTGTGGCTACCCACAGAGCGCGGGCACCAGCCATTCTCCTACCTTCCGTGCACACAGCACTACGCAATGGATGTTTCATATCTGTTTAGCTTAATCTATTCTTTTAGACCGCAAAGGTAAACAATTTACGCTAAATAGCCAACAAAATGACAGAAAAAATCCCCGCAACGTAATAATTGCGGGGATTCCATATAGGTTTTAATGTCAATCCTTAACTTACTTGATGTTGTTCAGGTCGATGAACTTAGCAACACGGTTGAAGTCGTTCTCAGAAGACAGCTTGTCAGTAGCACCCTGGCCCTCAACCTCGAGGCGATCAGCGGCAATCTTGTACTTCTTAACCAGCACTTTCTTAACAGACTCTGCACGCTGCTTAGCGATGCGATCGTTAACCTCCTTAGAACCCTCAGGTGAAGCGTAACCCAGAATCTTAACTCTTGAATCGGGGTGATTCTTCATGTACTTGGCAACCATCTCGCAGCTAGCCATACCAGCAGCGTCAACAGTGGTCTTACCCTGACCGAAGATAACGATAGGCTGCAGTGTAGCGTTAACCTCCTTGATGATGCGCTCCTCGACGATGGTCCGTGCAGGACGAGCCTGACAAGCAGCCAGCTGAGCCTTCAGGTCAGCGATAGCCTTGCCGTCAGCAGCAATCTTACCGTCCTTAGCCTTGTTGTCAGCACGCAGCTCGTTGATCTTAGCGTTCAGGCCGTCGATCTCAGCCTGGTCGCGCAGCTGCTCGATCATGAAGTTGTGAGAACCGTTGCTGTTACCGAACTTGTAGTTCACACCAACGCTAATCTGGCCAATGCCATTCCACTTGCCGTTCAGTCTGCGGAGAGGATTCTTCCATGTGGGGTTGGGCTGACCAATAACCAGTGCAGGCTCAACATAGATCTGCAGAGCCTTAGCAGCACCCAGATTGAATGCGAAGTCTACAGCACCCTTCAGGTTTACACCAGACTGGGCAACACCAAAAGCGTGGCTGTAACCACCACCGATCAAACCAATCACCTCAAAAGCACGGGGCTGTCCCTGATAACCAGCAAAAGCATTGCTCAGGTTGAAGGTACCCATCACGTCAACGTTCAGAGCGTCAATGAAAGTGCTCTGCTTCATCATTGACTTTGCGCTAGACTCGATAAAGAGGTCAGCATCCAAAGCCAGACCGAATACGGTGGTCAGGTTCTTACCAGCACGGAGGCCAAGTTTAGGAGCGAAACCCTTCAGGCGACCCCAACTCTCATTATTCACAGTATACTCTGAGATTGGTGTAGCAACACCAACATTGGCACCAACGTACCAGTTGTCACCAGCCTTGTTAGAAGTGATGGTGGTCTTCTGCGCTGAGGCAGATACTGTCAGCAGAGCTGCAGCACACATTAAAAATAACTTTTTCATCATTTGTTGTTGTTAATAATATTTATAATATGATCCTTTTCTTAGTATACGTTTGCAAAGTAACAAAATTTTTTTTTTATCTCCAAGTATTTTTGTTAAAAAAATGCATTATATACTCATTTTTTTATCTGACAGGACCAATTTACTGCTGCTGAATGATTTTTCCACCCTCTTCGATGGCCTGCATATTCAGCGGGATCAGTGCATGGTGACGCTCAGGAAGCGTCTTCTTCAGTGCCTTCTCCACACCAGCAGTACCCACTACGGGACATACCTTCAGCAGTCCACCCAGCACAATCATGTTGAAGACCTTGCCGTTCTTCATCTCGGCAGCCTTGTCCATGGCGTCAATGCGATAGATGGTAATGTCCTTACGCGTCGGAGGATTGATAATGCCAAAGCCGTCATAGATCAGGATGCCACCAGGCTTGATTTTCGGCTCAAACTTCTCCAACGAGGGCTGGTTCAGCACGATGGCCACGTCATACTTGCTGAGGATGGGCGACGAGATGCGCTCGTCGCTGACAATCACCGTCACGTTGGCAGTACCACCACGCTGCTCAGGACCATAGGCAGGCATCCAAGTCACCTCTTTATCCTCCATCAGTCCACTATAGGCCAGAATCTTACCCATCGAGAGCACGCCCTGACCTCCGAAACCCGAAATTATTATTTCTTTCTTCATAACTTCTTACGTCTTACTTCTTACATCTTACTTCTCACCCGTCGTGTCCTTGAGGTCACCTTTGGGATAGAATGGGAACATGTTCTCCTTCATCCATTCGTTAGCCTTGGCAGGTGTCAGTTTCCAACCGCTGTTACAGGTAGAGACGAACTCCACCAGCGATGAGCCCTTGCCAGCCATCGAAGCCTCGAAAGCCTTGCGCAGTGCCTTCTTAGCCTTGTTGATAGAGGCCACGCTCTCTACACTCTGGCGAGTCACATAGCAGGTACCCTCCAGCTGTGCAGCGATATCAGCCATCTTCAGGGGATAGCCATGAATCTCAGGGTCACGACCGTAAGGACAGGTAGAGGTCTTCTGACCAATCAGCGTGGTAGGAGCCATCTGGCCACCCGTCATACCATAGATGGCATTGTTGACGAAGATGATGACGATGTTCTCGCCACGGTTCAGGGCGTGGATGGTCTCACAGGTACCGATACATGCCAAGTCACCATCACCCTGATAGGTGAACACCAGGCGGTCAGGCCAGCAGCGCTTGATACCCGTAGCCAGTGCGGGAGCACGACCATGGGCAGCCTCCTGCCAGTCTATATCTATATAGTTGTACGCGAAGACGGCACAGCCTACAGGTGACACACCTACAGCCTTGTCTTCCATACCCATCTCTTCGATGACCTCGGCAATCAGCTTGTGCACCACGCCGTGACTACATCCTGGGCAGTAGTGCATATTGTTGTCGTTCATCAGCGTCGGCTTCTTGCAGACGATGTTCTCTGGTTGAACTATTTGATTTCTATCCATAATCTTACATTACCTTTTTCAGTGCTTCAACAATTTCCTCAGGATCGGGAACGATACCACCCAGACGACCGAACTGCTCTACGGGTACTGCACCGTTCACTGCCAGACGTACATCCTGTACCATCTGACCAGCGTTGATCTCAGCTACCAGGATACCCTTCACCTTCTTCGACAGCTCAGCAATCTGCTTCTCAGGGAATGGGAACAGCGTGATAGGACGGAACAGACCGACCTTGATACCCTGCTCGCGGGCAATCTCTACGCTCTTCTCAGCGATACGGGCAGCTGAACCGAAGGCTACGATAGCATATTCAGCATCGTCCATCTGCTGCTCCTCGAAGCGCACCTCGTTCTCCTGAATCTTGCGATACTTCTCCTGCAGAGCCAGGTTGCGCTGCTCCATGATTTCAGGCTTCAGCTCCAGCGAGGTAATCACTACACGCTCACGGTTCTTGGGTTTACCAGTAGAAGCCCATGGGCACTGCTTGATGACCTCCTCGTCCGTGCGACGGGGCTTGAAGGGAGGCAGCACCACCTTCTCCATCATCTGACCAATGACACCATCGCTCAGAATCATGGCGGGGTTACGATATTTGAATGCCAACTCGAAGGCAAGGTCTACGAAGTCTGCCATCTCCTGAACACTTGACGGAGCCAGCACGATGACCTTGTAGTCACCATTACCACCACCACGCGTAGCCTGGAAGTAGTCACCCTGTGAAGGCTGGATAGTTCCCAGACCAGGACCGCCACGCTGTACGTTGACAAATACGCCAGGCACCTCAGCACCAGCCATATAGGTGATACCCTCCTGCATCAGAGCGATACCAGGAGACGAAGAAGAAGTCATGGCACGCTTGCCGGCACCGGCAGCACCATATACCATATAAATAGAAGCCAGCTCGCTCTCAGCCTGTACCACCTGCATACCAGTGGTCTCCCAAGGCTTCAGCTCAGCCAGCGTCTCAATCACTTCACTCTGCGGAGTAATAGGATAGCCGAAATAGCCGTCGCATCCGCA
>CAMJZV010000005.1 GCA_946410305.1 uncultured Prevotellaceae bacterium
CCATCCTCTTTCGCGCAGTCCACATAAAACTTGATACTGTCCTCGACTTCTTTCTTGAACTGCTCAAAGTCGCCTGAGCATGCTACTACCCAACCTGGGAGCAGGTCGCAAGCGCAGCAGTACCCGTTTTCGGTACGTGCGGTGTTCATAATAACTTCTGCCATAATATTATTGTTCGTTGTAGCTATCTATCTAAAAGGGCAGCACGAATCATCAAGATTCTTGATTGCCACCCTGAAACCTCAATAATCGAATTCCGGAAGAATTTTAAGTAGTGGGGAAGGAGTTCGCTAAAACTCCAACCCCGATTGCTCCTCAATGCTCTTCAGTAGATCACCGTACACGTCGTCGTTGCCAGTGCCATTGATTGTCACCTTCCCCGGTTTTGTGGGATGAACGTATTGGGCGTGACTCCCTACCTGATGCTTGAGTGTCCATCCGTCGTCTCTTAACGCCTTCAGGATCTTCCTCGCTTTAATTACTTTCATAATTTCAAAGATCGTTTATTTTTGGTTTTCTGCTGCAAAGGTAGTAAATTTACTACGAATAACCAAATATTTTTGGAGAAAAATAACTATTTTACTACGATTTTATTTCTTTTTTGACAATTTAGCACCTATAATAATCCATTTTTGAAAGTTTTTCGTACCTTTGCTGTTGATAAGCGATTATTTTGATTTAAAACTAATTTATATGAGTGGCTGAGTCTGGGAAGATTTGTCGCCACTTTTTTCTATAATCTTTTGGAAATACCAACATTATTGATTACTTTTGCACTGTTTTAAATCAAAATAAAAAATCATGTTAGAGAACATTACATATCTTAATGATTACGTTCAAACCGTATCACATACGAATAGTTATTGGATGGTACGAACTATGGGTGGTGACTATTTCGACGAATTTGTTAAAAACAAGTATATCGCCATTGGCTATAATGAGATTCGTCTCCAGAATGTTGCTACAATAAATAATGAAGATCATGTCGCAATAAGAAAGTTGAGGGAGAGCGTTCATGAGTTGTTTCCCGAAGCTGCGCGACCTGGACATATTACTTCGCAACTTATGAGGTTCTGTAAAGGACTGGCAGTGGGTGATATCATTGTGTTACCAGGAACTTCTTCATATAGGTTGGCTATATGCAAAATCTGTGGTGAGCCATATGAGGTTGCTGTAGCAACGGGAGATTGCCCTTTCCTGAAAAGACTTCCAATTGAGGTATTACGTGTCACTGACCGTACAAAACTATCACCTAAGGGACAATTGATGTTTAATTCAAGACATCCTATTTCTGATATAACCGAATATGCAAGCTATATAGACAGTGGCATCCGCGATTTCTATAATAAAGGCGAAGATACTCATCTTCTTCTCAGAGTAAACACTCAGAACGATGTTACTTTTGATCAATATAGCTGTTTATTCCAGTTTCTGAAATTGGCAGAAGAGTATTGTCAAGAGAATGATATGGAGGCAAGCTTCAAAGACGTTATTATCAAGACGCAGATGGAGTCACCAGGATTCATTCATTTTATCTCCAAAAATAAGAATATTCTATTTGCTTTGGGTATGTTGGTCTTGCTAGTTAATGGCGGTGGATTGAAATGGGGCAACTTTGACTTGTCTACTCCTGGACTCATTAAATCATGTAGCGATTTCCTCGATAGAAAGACTGATAGAGAACTGAGAGAATCGATGAAGGCAAAATTGGATTCACTTGGTACTGACACACCCGATGACTTTCAGAAAGCAGTCATAGAACTTCTCAAAGTTCAAAACGAAACCAGAGCAAAATACTAGGCTGGAAGATAATAAAAGGGTATGAGGGCAAGAGCAAAAGCGATTCCACAATAAGTAAGAATCCTTTCTTGTCTTTTGCTGAGTCTTTTCTTTTGTGTAAACATTGAAATTAAACCATGCATAATAATCATACTTCCTGCCGCTAAAACGGTGAAAGTACCAAGAATTGCTAATATGTTCCTGACTATTTCTATCATGATTTGAGTAGTACTTTGCAAAGATAACGAATATATTGTATAGTTGTTGTCGAAATAAACAAAAAAATCATTAAATCATAAAATTTTCCCGAATTTCTTTGGAGATTCGGGATTTTTTCTTACCTTTGCCATCGCTAAACTCATAGAACGGTAACGTTCAAAGGACGATGAAAGACGTCCGAAACAAAATCGGGCATTTTTTATGCTCATACTTCCGAGACCTGCCAGAGGTCTCATCAGGCCATAAGAGGCTGCACCCCAGTAGATATAACGTCCTTGGACGGAGTCTATGAGTTTAGCGACAGGGACTGCAGTCTCTTTCTGTTTGTCCCTGTCCCTTGGGGAAGGCGCTCCTTGCCGTGAGGCAGGAGGGATATAAGAGAGAAGTCCGAAAGGATCCACGTTCGAAAAGTTGGCCCGCCTTCCTCTCCAAGGGGAGAGTGTTCTAGCCGTGAGGCAGAACGGGATAGAGTGCCGCATCCGCAAGGATGTACGTCATGGAAGCGTGGGAGCTCTCCCCTTTACAGACGAAACAACAAACCGCACAGGGCGGTTCCCTGTATAGCTAAACTCATAGCAATTATGCAAAATTCAATCCAACTCAGGCAGGCTCAGCCTACGATGCTCCAGCAGCTGGAGACACTCGTAAAGAGCATGCGGCAGAAGTTCGACCAGAAGATCTCTGATAGCGAACTCTGTCAGGTACTTGGCATCACGCCGTGGCACTTCTCTCTTCAGGGCCTTGCATATACTGCAGCCCTCTTCCTGGTTCTCTTGGTAGTATGTGGTGTGGCCGAATGGCTTGATGGGGTTAGGCTATGAATAAGATGACATTGACCCCAGAACTGACCGAGGCCCTGTGTGGCTTCTGTGGCGACGTGGCCACGATGGAAAACAACGTGGACCTGATTGACTGCATCGAGGAACATTACATCGATGACGAAACCGAGGAACCTGCCAAGGTACTCGACACTCTCAAGGCGCTTCGCAATCTGAAGCGTGATATGATGAAGGTATTAAAAGCAATGAAAAGAGCAGAAGGAGTATGAAAGAGATGAGTGATAAAATGAAAGAGCGCGTGCAGAAATGGCTGGAGTCGCTCGATGAGGAGGAAAAGAACCAGGTGGAGCTGCTTGATGCCTACTTCACGTTCCGTACGAACATGCCTGGTGAGGATCCTGGCTTCGGCAAGGCCTCTGAGGAACCGAAGACTACGGAGGAGATCATGGATGACCTCACTCCGATGATGAATATCAGTAAGGTAGTGGTGGCTGGGTATATGCGTTCCCACGAATACGGCTTTACCACTCTGTCCGATGGTTCTGTCAGGTGGGCCATCTGGCGATATCTGGATGTAACCGTTCTGACCTGATGAGATAATACATGTATAGAGCATTTTTTTTGGATGGCTGTCCCGTCGAGATGACGCGGCAGCCATTTTTCGTTGTATTTTTAGTTTTGCGTGTGTGTTCGTACCTTTGCCGAAAAGAAAAGATCGCAATGGAACAAGTCAACATATCACAGCTTAACGGTCGCAAATTCTTCACATCGGGTATGCCTGATGTGGTCATCAGTGGTTCCGACGGCACACCGCAACAGGTGACTGTCACCTGCGACGGAGTGCAGTTGCTGAGCGAGGAACTGTGGCCAGTGTCTGACAGAATAACTCTCACCGACCTCAGTGAGCTGCTGGAACCGTATGCCAGGAAGACGCTTGTAAGCAGCGTAACGATATCGGCAGATAACACATCAGCCGCGTTCTCCGTGCTCTATGCCATGGTGGACGTGGGCATCACCGCAGAAGAGTTCTACACAGATCACTTCCTCTCCATCCTGATGGGAACGAAGGTGACGGCCAGAGGCAGACGTGAGCTGCTGTGGTATTATGGCAGTGACAACGCAACTGTCACAGCCAGGTATTCAGACGGCACCACGGCAGTCTTTACGCCTGCGGTCGTTGGTGGTACCACTGCCTATACATGCATTGATGTCAGCCCCGACAACTTCGTGACAGCACAGAAGCATCTGGTGGCCTACACTGTCTCGGCTGGCAACAGAAGCCAGTACTTCGAGATGGATCTGCAGGAGCCGGACTGTGCACCGATATTGGAGTTCTACAACTCCTTCGGCGTCTGGGAGTACATCTACTGCACAGGCACGCATAGGGTAACACCTGAATACAAACGCTCAGCAGCACGTATCAGTGGCAAGTACCGGAACTATAAAATTGAGGAAACCCGCACCTTCAAGGCTGATACGGGCATTCTGAATACGGCAATGGCCAACTGGGCCGATGAACTGTTCCGTGCCGATGAGGTTTATGTGGTCAATGTGGTCAACGGCGAAGTGGTAAGCCGCGACGGAGGCAAGGAGGTTACAATTACCGAGTCGAAGTCGGAAAACAGCAACGATGACGACTACATGCCACGCTTCACATTCTCGTACCAGTATGCGCAGCGCATCCATAACGTGCTGCAGATGGACCGCGTCGGACGTATTTTCGACAACACGTTTGACCATACCTTCAACTAATATGAAAGAGGCCTTACATATCAACGAGGTGCTGCAGCTGCTGGATAAGGCAGGCAAGGAGCGTAAGAAAGTCAACGTCAGAGCTTGGAAAAAGGACGGCAACGAGGTTGACTACATCGGCTGGCTTCCACTTACCGGCCACTGGCGGGGTGGCATCCACCGACTGATGAACCCTGCAAACGGGGAAGTAAGAGCCGTCATTGACGTGCTGATTTATGAATTTAACGGACATACAGTATATCTATGAACGAAGAAAGCAAACAAGAACTGGTGCCAATAGGGCACCGTCCCGGGTGGACACGCTACGGCGTGGCGCCTGTAGGCGTGGTAGACATCGCTGAAGAGGGTAGCCCAGCCACCAAGTACCAGGAGAGCCGCGCCATAGTCCAGGACTTCGATGAGAAACTGAATACCACTCCTATCACTGTTAGAAACGTCAACTATGAATATGTCCCTTATGGGGATGATGATCAGTTGCCTTTCGAAGTGATGGGGCGTATCGGTGAGAACATGGTGACGTCACAATGCCAGCTGTTCAACGTGCAGGCCTGCTACGGCCAGGGCATACGCTTCATTGACCGCGACACACGCGAGGATACTCAGGATGCGGCCATCCGCGACTTCTGCCTCAGAAACTCGCTGCATGAACTGTTCCTGGAGCAGGCCACGGACATGAAGTTTTTCTTCACGACGATAACGAAGATCATCCTATGCCGTGACCACAGCAAGATTGTGAAGGTACGCCATAAGGAGATGTGCTACTGCCGCTTTGCCCGTCTGGCAGGTAAGAAACGCTTCGAATATGTATTGTATGGTGACTGGCGAGAAAGTGCTCCAGACCCAAACAACATCGAGGTGCTGCCATTGCTCGACTTCTGCGACCCCTTGGGTGACCTGATGGTCCGCATGGGCAAGGAGACCGACCCCATGACAGGCGAGAAACGCAAGGCACCGAAGGACGGTAAGGACTGCGAGTTTGCCATTGTATGCCGCATGGCTACACCTGGCCGTCAGGTTTATTCCAGACCCTACTATTTCTCGGCTTTCCGCGACTCGTGGTTTGATATCTATGAGCTGATAGGCATCGGCAAGCGGTTCATGATCCAGAATACATCAGCACCGCGCTTACAGATTGAGGTGCATGATGATTATTGGGATGTTGTCTGTGACAGTGATGGCATCACTGATGAAGCTGAACGCAAGGCACGTATCAAAGAGGAAAAGCAGCGTATCATCGATTTCGTCTGCGGTCCGAAGAATGCAGGTAAGGCACTCATCAGCGGCTACTATGTTGACCCCTCAGGTAAGGAGCACTCCATGGTTCGTGTCATCAACCTGAACCAGGGAAAGAAAGAAGGTGGCGACTGGGCCGACGATATGCAGGAGGCTGCCAACACGCTGTGCTTTGCTTTCGGTGTACATCCTAATTTAATTGGAGCCACACCAGGAAAGAGTCAGATGAACAATTCGGGCTCAGATAAGCGCGAGTTGTTCACCATGAAGCAGGCTCTTGAAAAGCCGTTCCACGACGTGATGATGAAGCCCTACCATGTAGTATTGCACTACAATGGGTGGAGCGAGAAGGTGACTGTCGACGTACCCATGCTGATGCTCACCACCCTCGATGAGAATAAGGATGCAGAGAAGGTAACAACAAATAGCAATGACAATGGAAATAACCAAGAGTGACTTTGAGGCGATACTGAGTGTTGCGACCTCTGCACATGTAGAGGTATATGAGAAGGTGGAGCCGCATTTTATGGCTTCATATGATGAGTGCAAGGCTGACGTTCTCGGAGATGTGGGAACGTCAGCCGCTGAGGGCGGGAATAATGAAAAGCTAACCGTGGCCGTGAAGCAATGGGTGGCTATCCATGCATTCCTTGCCGTGTTCCGCCAGCTCGACCTGGTACTGACTCCAACCGGCTTCGGCGTCGTCAGCTCCAATCAGATGGCTCCTGCCTCTAAGCAGCGTGTGGACGCCCTAATTGGTCATCTTCGTGACAGTGCGCTGCGGGCACATGGTGAACTCCTCTTCCGTCTGTGCCACGTAGAAGGATGGGGCGCAACAGACCAGGCTAAAGAGAATATCGATACGCTTTTCTACGACTTCAGGATGCTGCAGAAGTTGCAAGGCCCTGCGGCTTCGCATCTGGAATGGCAGGCTGCTCAGCGTCTCATCGGCGAGGCTGACGAAGCGCTACGCCTGAAACTGAGCAACCAGTATATGGATCATCTGCTGAATGCAGTACGATGTGGCACGGTGACTGTCGATGACAAACCCGTCATCTTCCAGTGCAAGCACATCATCAACCTCTGGATTGCCGGTGACCAGGAGGCCGTCAAGCTGAAGATGCGCCGACTGTTGAACATGCTCGATGCAGATCTGGCAAAATATACCATCTATAAAGATTACGGATACCCAGTAAACCATCATGAGAATTTCAAGAACACTCTGGACGCACCGGCCTACATATTTGGCTGATGGTTCGATAGACCTCTACGCCCCGACTTCGTGGCGCAAGATGACTCAGACACAGCTTCGCTATGTTCTGATGCTACTGTCGATGTGGGAGAGTATGGAACGCGTGAAGACGTATATGCTCGTGCGTTTCGCCGGTATCCATATCAAAGGCTATGCGCAGCGCGTGACACGTGATCAACCGCAAAGCTACAGCTGCTGGTTCCGACCTGCATGGTGGAAGCCACGCTGCTGGTTCACACTGGAAGCCTGGCAGGTGCAGAGTTTCATCCAGCAATTCGACTTCATCGATCCGTTCGACGGCATGGATGTGCGGCTGGAGCGCATTCACGGCTGTCGGGCGGTCGACGATATCCTGGACCATTATCCTTTCGGCGACTACCTCATGGCAGAACAGTACTACCAGCTGGCCGTCAGCAGCAGGAAGCCGGAGATGATAGAGAAGCTGGCATGCTTCCTTTACGTCAAGACAAAGCGCCACGGTTTCCTGTGGCTGAAAAAGAAAGATGTGCATCCCAAGCGACTGTCACTCTCACCCGCTGAGCAGATGGGCACGCTGCGCTGGTTTGCCCATGTAAAGAGCGAGTTTGCAGAACGCTGGCCGTACTTTTTCAGAAAGGTGGATGCCGATATCGAGGAGATGGACATCGACCTGATGGGCGCCATGGACGCACAGATCCGCGCACTGACTGAGGGTGATATCACCAAGGAAGAAACCATCAAGGCCTTGCCCTGCTGGCGTGCTCTGACTGAGCTTAACGAAAAGGCCCGCGAGGCCAAGGAGTTTCACGAAAAATACGATAAGAAATGATATTCGACGCACTTCACTACTTTGAGACGCTAGCACAGCAGAATATCCTGTGCCGCAACAACGGCTTCAAGCCTGTCTTCTGCTCAGGCCCAGACAGCATCGAGGGCGTGATGCAGCAGTTCCAGAAGACGGCCAACTTCATAATGATCGATGACACCACCGACCAGAACCTGTACTCGGAAGGTGTCTCGTACTTCAAGCGCCGTGTCTATACGGTCTTCGTCCTGGCATCCTACAAGTGGGATGACATGGAAGACCGAGAAGATAAGCTGAACCTCTGCAGGAAGATCTTCCAGCAGTTCGTGCGCCGCATGATATGGGACAGGGCAAGGCATGAGAATGAGGATGATGACATCACCTTCCTCAATGTCGAGAAGATATATTCCAAGGAGTTCGGACGCTATACCATGAATGGTGTTACCGGTCTCTACTTCATGGTAGAGAACGATGAGCCGGAATCGATGGACTATGAGGATGAACAGCAGCTGGAGAGTGAATGGATAACGGAAGAGGAGGATGACTGATGGGAACATCGTATGAACGGCTTGGTGGGCGTGTCTCTGGTCATGGACGTCGTGGGCATTACTTCAACGAGAAGGAAATGCATGAGTACGAGCGTGGCTGGTCGAAGATGATGGTGGATATCTGGCGAGAGAAACTCCAGCAGCTGAACATCACCGACTCTGGCGCCCTGCAGAACTCCATGGAGGAACTGGTGACAACAGGTCAGGTAACAACCATCGAACACAAGTTCCTGCAGTACGGTCTGTTCGTGGCCGCTGGTGTCGGCAAGGGCTTCGCTCATGGCAATGGTGGCGATCTGCTCTTCATGGGTGACAAGTACCGTGAGGGCAAGCATGCCTATGAGTCGCGCCAAGTAGGTGCCGGACTGTCTGCAGGTCACATGAAGAGTCCTAAGTTCGAGGAGGTGACAGTCAAACGTGGACCCAATGCAGGAAAACGTGCAGCCCTTACCTCCGGAGAGAAGCGTATGCCCCGTGACTGGTTCTTCAAGAAATACTACTATTCCATCCGTCGTCTGAACCTGAAGGAGTCTGCCTTCTATGGCCGTGCATACCAGGGCCTGATGTCCACGTTCCTCGATGAGTTGTTTACAGGCACCATCCGGAGCAACCGCTTCTAGGTATTTTTATTCCAGGAGTGAAAGATGTAAGTTTGCAGAAAAATTATAGAAATGGCAGAGAGCAAGGAACAATTAAGGGAAAGGTTCGAGACCATCCGCGACGAAAAGCGGACGGCAGCGAATACTGCGGAGAGGATAGGTAATGCCTTCCTCTCCATCCTGCCGTTTCTGGGGGAGTTCCTCAGGAAAGACCAACCTGAAACCGTCGAGTACCTGATGACACTGCTGGGTGGTGCCGTTATTGGCAACAGCGGCCAGATAACGCTGAATCCGGACGGTAGCATTACCTGCAGGAAAATCCATGTGAACGGTTCTGCAGTCTTCGACGAACTGGTGTTCAATCACCAGAACGTGCTGGAGGGTGATACCTATTTTACGGATCGTGCCATCATCGACACGGTGGAATGGTTGGATGTCAATGTCGTACGCCTTGCATTGCGTAAAATGTTCGAGGCTGACGAATTCACCTTCCATGTAGGGGATATTGTCAAGTGGTCGAAAAACGACATACTGACAAAAGGGTCATTCGATACAGGATATGGCCGTGTGGAGAGTGTCAGCGCCCAGTCAATGACAGTCACCATCTATGATGACGAGGACTGTCCAGGAGGCAGCAATTGTCCTCCATTCGCTTCGGCTCGTATGGCCCGGCATGGTCATGTCAGTGATCCGTCGCGCCAATACTCGTTCTATGTGTCGGCAACCAATGGCGCCTTCATGTTCCTGCAGGGCGTCGATAAGCCCGTTCTTGAAGATACCTCGGCAGGAAGTAACCTTTCCGCATGGATAGGCCTGCCTCCGAACAGCTATTTGACACGCGACCTTATAAATCGTGGCGTCATCAACCCCAATCAGCCTTACATTTATTCAAGGGGTATCATCACTGAGGACCTTATCAAAGTGGACTATCTGGGCAATCCTCAGTACCAAAGTCGCGACTGTGGCACATGGATAGCTCAGAGACAATACATCCATGGTTATGATTCCCTGGCACGAGGATACTTTACAGACCACGTCTGGTGGATGGGCTGTTTGTGGAAGGCCGCTGTGGCCTCGCCAACTGTCGGCAGGGAACCACGACTGAACAATGCGGACTGGGCGTGTGTGATAGGTGTTCACAACGTGAATGTTTACATCACATCAAGTGAGGGTGACTTTTTCCTGGTTGGTACTACGTTCACCACCACCTTGCAAGCCCGCGTGTTCCATGCCGAACAGGAATGGAGTCAGACGCAGATCGGTATTGCCAATATCCGATGGGAACGGATATGGGATAACGGGGCAGGTGATGCTGCATGGAACATCCTGCATGGCGCAGGACGTGACGGGCTGAACCTCAACATCAATTCTGCTGTTGATATTCCAGGAGAGTGGGTGGCAGGTTCCAAAGTGGCTTTCAAGTGCATTGTAACGATGCCGGATGGTGAAAGCTATAGTTCGAATTATTCAATAATAATATAGGAAATATGATAAGAGAGAGCCAAGGAAAAATGGTATTCCAACCATTGGTATTCAGTTTCCAGATGGTGGAATTAAGGGCATCATACGTACAGAAATATGATGCCGTACAGGCCGAGTATCTTCCTGACAGGACTTTGACACCGTGTGTATTGACACCAAAGCTTTCAGTAGTAGACGAAGACGGTATTGCCACGGGTGACAAAACCACGGAGATAGTGAATGTGACGTGGACGGTGAACGGCAGGTTTAACGGTGTAAACTGGGTAAACGGCACTGACTACGTCATTGATCCGACCACGCATCAGCTGACGATACAGGCAAACATGGATCCAGGATACATGGGTAAGGTGTCCTTCTATGGTGAGTATCTGGATGAGCGAAGAGGTGAAGTCCATAAGTTCCGCTGGGAACGTACCATGACATGTGAGACGTATGCTGACTATAATGTGCAGATACGTATGGAACAGTCGAAAATCAGCCTGTCGCCATGGAAAAACCGTGGTACTTTCGGTATTACCGCACAACTGTATAACAGTGATGAGCCTGCTCCAGACGCTGACTGTGTATATTTGTGGACGGTATGGGATGGAACGGCATTCAGGCCGATAGGGCAAGGCCATCCTGACCTTTGGTATGTCAGCGGCGCCCAAAGTAAGACTCTGCAGGTAGACCAGGCATACATCCAGAATGAACTGTTCTGCTGCTCTGCCTACCTAAAAGCTGCTACTAGCAAGATACGTTCTGCCACTGTGCGAGTTCGCCGTTGGTATGGTCAGTATGATGATGACCTCGTTTGGCTTTCAGGAAAGTACATCTTCCCTGACACGACCAATGCCGAGGCTGAAGTGCAGGTAACAAGACGAAATGGTATCATAGCAAATCCTCTGCAGTACTTCGACATAGAGATTCTGTATAATAACGGTTCTGGCGATTGGTGGCAGCATGTATGCCACGAAAACCGTGGCATGGTGCCTAGAAGTATGTTCCCTGTTGATGCCACCATGCAGCATCGTTTTGGTTGGATCCTGCGCGAGAAATCGGCACTCCTTCCTATGCTTAACGGAAACAAGTATTTCACTATCAACGGAAGGGTGGCCGTAGGTCAGTTCCCGACAACGCCAAGAGAAGAATAAACGAATAAGAATATGCAATACTACATCATCACAGCAGAGCTGGCCCGTCAGTTGGGCTTAGACAAAATCAGCAAGGGCAACGATACCAAGGGCTATCTGGTGCATCAGGGTGACTTGGTAATGTGCGATATCGAGAGAGAAATTAATAACGGCCAACTGTCGGAATTAACCATCAGCCAGGCCAAGATATTCATCAAAAACTTATAAGTTATGGAATATTCAAGTGTAAGACATCTATTCAGCTACAACAACGGTGATAACATCACACCAGGTATGGGTGTACAGATTGATGCAGGCTATGGCCTGGCTCAGTTCTGGGATATATCAGCAGGAAGAGTGACAAATACCGACTTTACCCAACATCCGGCAACGTTGTTCCCGCAGGCCTGGTCATCGAGGATGGGTAGATTCGTAGTGCCGGAACAGGGCAGTTGGTTCTATGGCAGCCCACTCGGAAGTGCACTGACATTCGATGCTTCCGGTAATTGCACGACAGCTGGTCTGGGCAGCACGTTCAAGTTGACCACAGTGGGCATGAACAACTTGACTTTCCCTGCCCTTCAGATTATAGGTAACTTGGCATCGGCAAATGACCTGGTAGATAAGTATATCTATTATACCGGAACGTATAAGGGAATGGATTTCACTTGCCAGCAGCTAATCAATATTCAAGCCTCTTCAGCAGACGCTTATGATATCCTGATTAGCGCAGTAGGTGAGGATGGCACCGGTGATGATGTGCTGTCAAATGATAACGACTGGGTACAGCTGACTCCGATGCTTCAGCGTGCCGGCACACCTATCACCAGTGGTGTGTCATACACATGGCAGCGTCTGGTAAATGGAAACTGGACGAATATCACCTCTACAAGTGGCTTGTATGAGATTAACAACTCCGACCATAGCCTGAAGGTGTTCAATTCCGGTGTCGAGGGCGTAGAGTCGTTCCGTTGTGTCGCTGTCTGCAACGGCAAGACATATTACAAAGTCCGCGAGCTCACGGATGTTCATGATCCGTATTACATCGTGGACTACTGTACCCATACGGATAGTGTCGCTCCTGGAGAGACGGCCGTATTCAGACCCAAGGTGATAGACAGAGCGACCAACTATCAGGACACATCACATAACTGGTCTTTTGCCTATACATTGACACGGTTGCCGTCAGGTGATACGGTTAAGACCGGAACTGGTTCCACCTTCTCTGTAACCTATGAAGAGATAGACAATGCAGGCGGCAACACAATGACCAGGATTGAAGCAACAAGTAACTAAAGATGGGTCTTAAGGTAAGAGGTACCAGGCAGCTATTCACAGCCCCTAAGGGTGAAAAAGGCGATAAGGGTGAAGATGGCAACAGCTTCACCCCCAAAGGCCAGGCATATGGTCATTTCGATAGCAGTGATGATTTTTATGATGCCATGGATCAAGGTCAGCTGAATTATGCCGAATCTTTTCTTGTGGACGATGATGAGGGCGGTACAGCAAAGGTCTACACTATCGCTATTCGACGTATAGGTGTTGTAGACGCTGAAGATGGTGATGCTTATACCATTGTCGGTACTAAACACCTATGGGCTGCAACTGGCCACAAATGGGTGGACTTCGGTGAAATCCAAGGCCCTCCAGGCGAAGATGGTAATGATGGTGATGACGGTCATGATGCAGAACTATACAAGCTCCAGCTGACAGAGGGCTGGGCCCGATGGGAAAAATACGGTTCAGGATGGAGACTTAAATGCTGCATCAAGGGTAATGCTTGGTTCATCAGAGGAGGCACGCAGATGTCTGCCACCTCAGGAACTGGGTACGAGGAACAGAGAATACGCATCAGGTATAACAACAACAAGCAGTTACATTTTGAGCCTATTGCCGGTGATGGTTCCTGGACAGATGATGTGGCAGGAAAGTACCTGGATGATGATGAATATGGCTCAAGTAGCGTAGGCCAGCCAGAATGCATCATTGTGGAATTGATAGGAAAAGATATCAGTGATCACACACAGGTATTGGATGCTCTGACTATTGCTATTGTGTGGGATGGTGAGCCGGGAGGTAAAGGCAATGATGGAAATCCGGGACCAATGGGTATTCCTGCCGGTACGTATAACAGCAGCGCTCGTTACGAGCGTACCAGCTCTATAGTTCCTATCGTGGAACATAACGGAGAATATTGGTATCTGAAAAATGCAGGTGTTATATCAGGAGTTGAGCCTTCATCAGACGCAAACAGTCCTTGGGGACTAGCGCCGGAATTCGAGGTGTTTTTTATAAAAATCCTCTTCGCAGCGTTCGCAAAGGTAGGAGAAGCCATCTTCCATGGTAGATATATGTTCTCTCAACATGGTAAGGTAAATGGTGAAGCCAGTAACAACTATAAGCTGTTCTCGCCAGAAGATCCTGACAACGAAGGAAATGCTTCACGCTTTGCCCCGAACCTGTATCTGAATTTCCTGACTGGTGCGGCCAGGCTGGCTGCAGGTAAAGCCAAGTTCAATGCTGACGGAAGCGGTTCCTTGGCAGGAGACAGGATAGAATGGGATAATTTGGGCATGAAGCTAGCTGGTGTCTTGTATAAGAAGAAAACGGTTATTACACTATCGAACTTGTCTCAATACATGACAGTAGTCGGAACGTTCGTAGAAAACGGTGAAACAAAGAACCTCTATGCCCTCGACGTTCTGAAGGCTGGTACATGGATTGAGCTGAACGGAATAAGACCTGGTGTTTACTTCAAGCTACCAAGCATGAGATGGGACGGAACGTATACCGAAGCTGAGAAGAATTTGGCTAGAAGCCTGGTAGGATGTTCCGTTATAATCAGTACGGTAGATTCCAATATCTGCGGCTTTCGTGATACGCATATGCGATACTATGACGTTTTTGATATTTCATCTGGCAATAGGTATACTTTGGACGATGATAGCCCCAACGCTGCTAATATGACAATTGATTATCGATATACAGTATATTTGGAATGTGTAATGGCAGATGTTAAAGATTCGAACGGTTGGTATAGAGAGGATATCAGGTGGGATGCTAAGGTAGTCAAGGAAAACAGCTAAAAATAATTGGGAAACAAACACAATTAATAAATGAAAAAATTATGGACGGACAAGAAGTGAAAGATCTGGATGCTCTCCAGAGTGTGAACGACAATGACCAGTTGATGGCATATTCACCATCAGGACAAAAGTACGGACTGATCTCCGTAGGTAAGATTAATCGGACGCAGTGGTGCGGTTGCCGCTGGCGCAAGGATTCACAGACGACAGTCGGCGAGCCGTGCGGATCGTTGCCGAAGATCGAGAAAATGGCTGAGATCTTCGGACTCGGCGGCTACCTGGTACGCAACGACCACTCCAGACGTAAGCTGTCACCGTCGACTCATAACGAGTTCGCGGACGGCGGTAGCGCTCTGCTGGACGGCAGCATGGGACACTACCAGTGGGGTAGCGGTTGCACGATCTATTATGCTTTCTGGGAAGATGAGACATACCTGTACGAGGCTGTGGACACGAAGCCCATTCCTGGGCAGTTGAACTACAAGATTCCAATCTTCAGCCGTTCATGTGCCGGCTATGCCACCATCGACCGCACGAACAACATTCTGGTCAGCTATCTCAACAATGCTGCTCAATATCGTGGCGGTAACAATGATGCCTCCCTCGACTCGCTGTTCAACTCACAGCTAGGCAAGCCCGCTACTAACATCGCAGTGCCCACGGCAGCGACCTACGCACGAAAGAACGGTGCCCTGTGGTTCGCCAACGAGCGCGTGGTGTTTGCCATCACGGCAATCCTGAAGCGTATATACTTCCACAACAGAAGCATTCAGGCAGCAGACAATGCGACACTGACGGCTGACGGCCTGCACCAGGGCGGTACCGGCGACGGTTGCTCAATGCCTGCCGACTGGAAAAACGACTGGCACAACTACCCATTTATACCATTGTCTGCAGGTGTCGAGCGTGGGGACTTCGTGGGCGTATTCTCGCACAGCATCACAGACAAGGCGGGCGCAAGGACCATCAGCGGAATTCCGTCATTCCTCGGTCTGAAGAATGACTACAAGTACCTGGGATGCATCGAGGAGGATACCCTTCTGGTTTGCAACAGCGACAAATCGCAAGGTGTGTACATTGAGAATAACATCGATGGACATACCTTCGACGTGACGACAGTCAACGGAAAAATGTTCGTCGGTACCACGCCAGTGTATAATGAAGCAGGATGGAATGGCATCAAAAAGCTCAACCTGTCGAACCTCTGCAATTTCCCGCTTGAAGTCGGAACAACCGCATCGACAGGCTATGGCGACAGCTATTACAATCCTGCCGTTACAAGCGGTCTTCGCGGTGCTTCTCGTCTCGGCGATGCGGGCGTTGGCGACAATGCCGGCTCGGTGTTCCTCCATGGCAACTCTGGCCCCTCGCATGCCGCTGCGTACTGCGGCGTGGCCCTCTGTGAATTCAAGGAAGCATTCAGCACGGAGCCTTCGATGGCTGCGTAGAAAACAGGCGCTTCTGAGAAAAACAAAGGACACAGGGCGCGGTAGCGCCCCTCCGCTCCGTCAAGGAGCGGAGCGATTTTTGAAAAGATAAAAAAATTATAAAATTCGCTCTTTGACTTGTTGTAATATAGTAGAAAAGTGTACCTTTGCAGTGCTTTTTAAGCAGGTAGAACCCTCACGCGCGGTCTTCGCGGTGCTTATCGTCTCGGCAATGCGAACAATGGCGACAATGCCGGCTCGGTGTACCTCAATGGCAACAATGACCCCTCGAATGCCAATGCGAACTACGGCGTGGCCCTCAATAGATCTTTCACTAAGAGGGTGAGCCTTCCCTAATGGGAGAACATTGCTAAGATGACGGCGAGGCCCGTAGGATTATGCCGAGCGCCATACCCGTCGGAACGATCTAACAGACGTTCCACCAGACACCACATTCAGGTAATCACTCAAGACCCCGACTATGCGACGCATCAAGGACAGTCGGGAGAATGAGACGGAGCAGAACGCAAGGGATGCTTTCGACAACTATGCGGACGGCAAGCATAAGCGGGCCGATATCCGCATGTACGAAGCTGAACTTGATGAGAATGTCCGTCTGGTACTCGCCGACATCATCAATGAGACCTTTGAGCCGCAAGGCTACAAGGAGGCTCATATATTTGACAAAAAGCACAGGAAGCTGGCTAAGGCTCCCATCCGCGACCACCACACGGAGGCCGCTGCCATACTACCATACGAACAGGCGGTGTATGACTACATCTCCTGGAGAGCACCGGCAGTAAGACCTGGACTGGGAACGCATGCCTTTTTCCGCTTCGTCAGGAATGAACTGTACCGATATCCACAGCTGGATGTCGGGTACTACATCGCCCTTGACATCCATCATTATTTCCCGATGATGGACCATTCCATCCTCAAACAAAAAATTGCGAATAAGTTCAAGAAAGGGAAGCTGCGTAACTTTATATATAAGGTGATAGACAGTTACCTGCAGGGCGCTCCACTTGGTATCAAGATTGCACAACTCTTCGGCATGCTCGATCTCGCAGACTTCGACCGTATGGCAGAAAGATTCTTCGGCATCGCCGATGACCCTGAGCGTATGGCCTACTGGACCAGTCGCTATATCAGCGAGAAGATCTTGACAGCAAAGACGCCTGAGGAGGAAGAAATGATAGGGAGAGGGAGCCAGTTCCTGGCAGAGCGGTTCCAGAGGTTCGCACGTGAAGGGCTGCAGCACTATTTCCGCTTCGTGGATAACTTTCTAGTAATGCACGAAGACAAGACCTTCCTCAGAATCGTCAGGGACTTGATGATTATGCATCTGACACGGGACTACCTCTTCGTCCTGAATACCGACTACAACGTGAGGCCTACATGGATGGGCATCCGCATCTGCGGATATACCTTCTACCATGATCACGTTGAAGCGGCAAAGCGCAACAAGCAGAATCTCGCACGGAGAATAAAGCGGTTGCAGAAGAAAGGAATAGAGGAGGAACAGATCCGTATCAAGGTGGCAAGCCAACTTGGATTCATCAAACATGCAGATTGCATAAACTTACTAAAAACTTTAGGTATGGAAAAGTCATTAGGAAAAATCATCAACAAAAGGAGAATTAAGCCTCCATTCCCAGGAATGGGTCCGGATCAGAAAATTCACTTCACTTCAATTGTAAACAAATGTGAAAACGGGGGGGGGTAAGCGTTAAAATCCTTTTAATCGACTACGTAGTTCAGGACTCCAAGATTGAGAAGAACACCATTACGGTGAATATTCCCGACTCTGACGGAAACAATCAGGAAATCACGAAGACGGTTGCCGGAAAAGTTCTGGCATTCCGATTCAAGAAGATCATCAAGACTTTCGTGATGGGTGAAGAGGAGCGTTACGTGTTCGAGAAACAGAAGGATAAAGACGGAAACCCGACGGATAACGATGCAGAGTACTACACTTTCACTGGCAGCAAGATCATGATTGACCAGGCACTGAATGATTTCACTCCTGCGGATCTGCCATGTCCTACTATTATACAGCAGTTCCAGGGCAAGGATGGTAAAACTTATACTAAATTCACATAGTTATGGAAAAGCATTCTGTTATCTACACAAGACGTCTTACTTTCGCAAAGTTTGACGCTGGTCACATCATCGGTTACCTCAAGGAGGAACAAGTATTGGATTATCTGCCTGAGGGTGCAGAGGAACCTGGTACTGGCTATAAGTACACCGGCACAGAAAAGGACGGCGGTACCATTATGCCGTGCAGCGACCCTACATCGTATCCGGAGGTGACGAACGCCATCATCCGCTCAGAGTACAGCGAGAGCGATGAGATGGCCATCCACCGCCATTATACAAATGATCCTAAGGAGTATGCTGAGGAGTGGCAGGATTATAATGACTTCTGCGAGGCTGCAAAGGTTCTGGCCAAGAATTGGCTTGGCATCGAATAACCTGCCTAATCACTCTGCCATCACACTGCCATGTCGCCCATCAGCGACGTGGCAGTGTATTTTTATGCCCATTATCTATTTCTTACCTTTGCAGAAAAAGAAGCGTATGACAGCGAATCAGAAAGACGTTACACAATATACGTGCGCAGTATTCTCATTGGTAGCAGGTATTGCACTCTGCTACATCAACTTCCTCATGCAGGGGGATGTCACAAACGGAGTGCTTGGAATGACAGGTATGTGTATGTCATTCTCCGGAGGAGTATTTGGATTTAGCATCTGGGTCAGAGGCAAGGTGACTGAGGTGAAAGACTATGTTGATGCGAGGTTTAACAAATATGATAAAGAGAATGAGAATGATGACAACAAGCAACCAGGGAAAGAACCTGATTAAGGAGGCTGAAGGCCTCAGGCTGGAGGCCTATCTATGTCCGGCTAATATTCCCACCATCGGATGGGGGCATACGAAAGGCGTGAAGATGGGACAGCATATCACTGTCCAGCAGGCCGAAGATATGCTAGTTGATGATATCGCTCCCATCGAGCGCCTGCTTAACGGCTTGAAGATAAACTTCCGGCAGGAACAGTTCGACGCGCTCGTATCCTGGATCTTCAACTTCGGAGAGGGAAAGTTCAAGGGCTCCACTTTGTACAAGCGTATCATCGCTAATGCCAAGGATGAAGAGATTACCGACCAGTTGGTCAAATGGATCAACGCCGCAGGCCGTCCACTCCTGGGACTCATGAAGCGCCGCGTGGCAGAAGCCAACCTCTTCATCGGCTATGAAAGATATAAAGTAAACAAAGATAGGATAATTAAGGTATGAAGAAAATTGTATTGTATTTCGCAATTGTAGCTGCCATCGTGATAATGGCAAAATTAGGGAACTATGCTAGCAGCAAACAGTACGAAAAGGAAATCAGCGACCTGAAATACAAGCTGGCGCATGCTCAGATTCATGTACCCGTAGAGCGCGACACCGTCATGATTCACGACACCCTACGCGAGGTGGCCACGTCACCGGTCATCATGGCTGAGCTCCGCGACCTGCGCCGTCAGCACCTCATCGATGAAAAGACTATCAAGGAACTTGGACTAAAAATGAAACAGCTCGATGCCGTTCAGACCACGAGCATCGAGACAAAGGATACTGCGCGAGCAGGTGTTGTTATAAATAGTAGTTTGTTTAGTTACGAAGACGAGTGGAGTCATCTGGAGTTCTCTCTCGGCGACTCCACCTTTTACTACAACATCCGCGACTCACTGGAGACTGTCGTCTACCACGAGTACCGCCACCACTTCCTATGGTGGAAGTGGGGAACGAAGGGATACCGACTTAAAATCGTGAACTTCAACCCACACGCACGCGTAACATACAATAGGTATGTAAAGCCCGAGAAATAATCTTGGGCTTTATTATTTTCACCTTATTAATATTAAATAAATACTGAAATATTTGGAAGTTTCATTTTATTTTTGTATATTTGCAGCAAAGATAAAGGTTTGAATTATGACAGCATTCTTCTTTACATCACCAGGATTCGGATTGTTCTGCACAATCTTTATCGTAGGCTGGCTCATTTGGGCTGGTATGAAGTCTGCTGGAAAGTGTCTTGAATCGGCAGGGCAGACAAAAGACATGACGTGGAGGCAGTTCAAAAAAGAAGTGGGGCCTATGACATGGCAAGAGCATATCGTTTCGGCAGTACTTATAGTGCTATTCATAGCCTTCATCATATGGATTGCTGAAATAACATAGTATTTTTGTGATAACGGCATAAGCGGTATATTTGCACAGTAAATGTAAATATACCGTTTTTTATGGCAAAGACAGAACGATACGAGACCGTCATTCGGCTCAATACCGACCAGGCAAAACAGGAAATTGACGCTCTTCAGAAGAAGTACGAAGACCTGAGGAAAAAACAGGCAGGTCTGGCTCCTGACTCGACAAAATACAAGAGTTTGCAAAAGGAGATCGACAAGATCACGTCGAAGCTCGAGATGACTAAAAATCGAGTGGAAAGCGTCAATGATGCTCTCCAAGGTATGTCAGATGCCAAGCCGAAGCAGCTGAGGGACACCATCAGGGATATCAATGCCCTTCTCAATAGCGGTGGTGTAGAGCGCGGCAGCCGTGAATGGAAGGAACTGACCGCCGCACTCAAGGAGGCAAACACTCAGCTGAATAACATAAAGCAGGAAACGAAGGCCTCACAGCCCATTTTTCAGGGTTTCTTTAAGTTCCTGAATGACAGCTGGGGTGGTTTGATGATATTGTTCCAGTCTGTCACCGGTATTACTCAAACCATCAGGAAGTCGGTAGAGGACTTTGCCCAGATGGAGGAGGAAATGGCCGATGTGCGCAAGTACACAGGTCTGGCCGACGCTGCTGTTCGTGACCTGAACGAGGACTTGAAGAGGATGGATACCCGTACCTCGAGGGAACAGTTGAACCAGTTGGCAGGTTCCGCTGGTCGCCTTGGCAAGGATGCTAAAAAAGATATCCTGGAGTTCGTCGAAGCTGGTGATATGATCAATATCGCCCTGGGCGATGACTTGGGTGATGGTGCCATCGAGAAGGTCGGTAAACTTGCTATGGCCTTCGGTGAAGACAAGAAGAAAGGTCTGAAGGGTGCCATGCTGTCAACGGGTTCTGCTATCAACGAGCTGGTACAGAACTCATCTGCCATGGGCGGTTTCCTCGTAGACTTTACTGCCCGCGTGGCAGGCTTTGGCAAACAGATAGGCTTGACGCAGGCTCAGATCATGGGTTTCGGTACCGTCATGGATGAAAACCTCCTTCGTGATGAGATGGCTGCCACTGCCTTCGGCAATATGCTCACGAAGATGCAGACAGACACCGAGAAGTTCGCACGCATAGCGGGCATGGATGTGAAGGCCTTCACAAAGCTATTGAATGAGGATGCCAACGCAGCCGTCCTTGCATTGGCTGATAGTCTGAAGAAAGCAGACCCACAAACCATGATGAAGATGCTCGATGACATGGGTCTGGACGGCAGCCGTGCAGTTGCAGTACTTGCCACTTTAGCCGATAAGATAGATGATGTCCGCAAGCATCAGGAACGGGCTAACAAGGCATACCAGGAAGGCACGTCCGTCATTAAGGAATACGAGATAAAGAACAATACGGCACAGGCCAAAATTGAAAAATGCAAGAAAAAGTTCCACGAGATGACCGTAGAACTTGGTGAGCGTTTGGTGCCTGTCGTCGAGCATACTATTACAGGGGCTTCTTTCCTTGCAAAGATGTTAAGCGTACTGACAGAGTTCATCGTAAAACATGGACGTGCTGTGGTTATATTGACTGGCTATATAACAGCCATGACTATAGCAATGAACACTAACACCATTGCAGGAAAGGCATCGAATGCTGTAGGCACAATAACGAATGCCCTTATGAAAGCACGTATGGCTCTAATGAACAACCTCCGGCAGGCTTATGTCGCGTGGCGTATCGTAATAGCGACTGTGACCGCTAATCACGTAAGACTTAACAGTGCCATGGTGGATATGAAGAGACTGCAGATGACTAACATCTGGGGTGCCTTGGCGACTGTGATCTTAACCGTTGGTGTAGCAATATATGGTGCTGTGAAAGCATGGAAGAGTCACAGCGAGGCTGTCAGAAACAGCCTGCAGCAGGTAAAGGAGATGCGGGCACAGCAGGAACTGGCAGGAGATTTGAACAAAAGTGTCAACGAATCAATAGCTGAGCAGAAGACAAAGGTTGAGCAGTTGACACGTGTCATCCACTCCAACGCATATTCCATAGATGAACGCCGTAATGCCATCAAGACTCTGCAGAGTATTAAGCCGGAATACCATGCCTCTATTTCCAAAGAAGGAAAGCTCTACAATGAGAACTCTGCGGCTATCAAGCAGTACATCCAAGACCTGAAGGATGCCGCTCTTGCAGAGGCCATCTATCGGAAAAAGGTAGAGATAAATAAAAAGAAACTTGAACTCAGCTTCAAACAAAATCGCATCGAGGGATCGCTGAAGGCCGTGCAGGCATATCGCGATGCAAACCCCGAATTGTTCGTGTCCAGGAAGAGCGGTGCATATGTAGGAGCACGAGCCATTGGCGACGGTCAGGAAATGAATGGTTATCTCATTGATAGCAAGCGTCAGCAGAAGATTCATGAAGAGCGTCTGGAGAATGTGAAGTCCGAAACAAAGACTGTTGAAGCCGAAGACAGGTACCTTGATACCGTTCTGAAGAAAAATAGAAAGGTGAACGAACTATATACAAAGAAGGTGACTGGTAGCAATACTCCCGTTACACCGACCTCGACTTCACCTACACAATATGAGTCTGAAAGTGACAGAAAGAAAAGGGAGGCCGAGGCAAAAAAGGCGAATGCTGAGAAATTAGAGCAGATGCGCGAGGCCGACAAGGAGGCAAAGGCCATCATGGACAACCGGCTGGCAGAAAACATGCTGAACTATCAGGCCGGTCTTCAGGACTACCGCCAGTTTATGGCCAATCAGGAAAGGATTCAGAGGGAAGGGCTGCAGGCACGCCGTGACGCATGGGACGAAGACACGGCAGAGTATGCCAAGTACCAGAAGCAGCTGGCTGCTCTGCAGCTGAACGGTGACCAGGAACGCACACGCCAGACTGTAGCGGCAATAGATCGCGACCATAAAATCATGAGGGAATGGCTGAAGAGCCGTTTTGACGATCAAAACAGTGAGTACTATCAGAATGAGGTTGCCTTGAACGAGGCATTATACAAGCAGGATATTGAGTTCCTGAAGAAAAAGGCCAAACGCTATCGCGAAGGCTCCTTGGAGCGTATGCAGATAGAGTGGGAGATACAGGACAGAGAGGATCTGCATCAGCTGGAACAGCAGCGCACCTTCCAGCAGATGGTTGACAACTTGAAGACAACATATCTGCAGCAGAGCAACGCAAAGCGTGAGCATCTGGAGCTGAATGCATTGGAGGAACTGAACAAAAAGAAGCTGCTGACGGAAGAGGAATACCAGCGTGCCAAACTGGCCATACAAGCACAGTATTCACAGGCACAGACTCCTGATGAGAAAACAGCAGCTGCTGGAGCAGATATGCTGAAGGTTGCCAAAACTTCTGCTGCCAAGGATGCCGGTACTGGCACCAGCACACCTATCTATGGTACCATATCGATGTATGTGGCCACCATGGATAAACTGAAGGAACTCTATGGACAGGATGAACAGAACCATGCTGCCTATCTGGCTGCAAAGCAGCAGGCTACGGCGCAGTTCTGCCAGCAGCTGGCCAGCGAGTTCCAGGCGGCCTATCAGACCATAGGTAACCTGATGTCCGCTGCATCATCGTACTACGGCGCACAGTCTGACTACGAGGTAGCCATGACCAAGAAGAAGTATGAGAAGCAGATAGAGGCCGCAGGCAACAACCAGAAGAAAGTAAAGAAGCTCCAGGAGAAACAGGCCAAGGAAGAGGCGGCCATCAAAACGAAGTACAACAACAGACAGGTGAAGATCCAGATTGCCCAAGCACTGGCTCAGACTGCCACCAATGCCTTGAATGCATATGGCTCGGTAGTAGGTATCCCTGTTGTCGGTCCCACTCTCGCACCTATCGCTGCGGCAATGGCCGTCGCTGCTGGTATGCTGCAGGTGGCTGCTATCAAAAAACAGGCAGAAGCCCAGCAAGCCGGATACTACGAGGGTGGTTTTACAGGTGGTAAACGATATCGCAAAGAGGCAGGAGTGGTACACGAAGGTGAGTTTGTGGCAAACCATCAGGCCGTCAATAATCCGAATGTGCTGCCTTTCCTGAACTTCCTGGACCAGGCACAGCGTAACAACACCGTCGGTTCGCTGACTGCGGAGGACGTGTCGCGCTCCATGGGTAGTGGTGGCTCTAATCAAGTTGTCGCTCCGGTTGTCAATGTAAATGTTGATAATGACCGTCTGAATTCTGCGCTTGAACGTGTAAACGAAAATCAAGACCGTTTAGCCACCCAGTTGGAGCAAGGAATTGGGGTTGATGTCCCCATCGATGGTGAAAATGGACTCTATCGTCGCTTTAAAAAATACGAGAAACTAATCAATAAGAAATAGCTGCTATGACAGAAGTGTATATTGACCAACAGAGGGTGTTCTTCAAGGAGAATACCAGTCTAAAACTCACTATAGAAAATACTTTTTTCGGGAATACAGGAAGCTATACGCTCGATGTTACCTTCCCTCTTGACATCGAGGAGAACCGCAAAGCATTCGGTTATGTAAACCGCCTTGATGTTTCAAAAAAGTATAAAAAATATGATGCTATGATAGTGGTGGACTCGAAGATGGTTTTCAAAGGTTCAGCCAAGATTACAAACATCAGCGATTCAGAGGTCAAATTACAGCTGCTGTCAGGAAATAGTAATGTAAAGTTCTGGACGAAGGCACAGAAGATTTACATCGATGAGCTGGAGTACGAATACACTGATACCAAGGAATCATTTGATAACTTCGTGGGTTTAGACGGATTTGGCTTTAGGCCAATCATTGTTGCAGGTTCCTTTCCAGGAAAGAAGGGAATCTACTGCTACGTCCCCATTCTAGACGAAAACGAAGGACGTGATGAGACAGGAATGTCAAACGGTTTACTCAATGAACACATGTTGATGGTAGATAAATATGATCCTTATGGAGAACCCGTTTATATCGAGGTTGCGAGGGATTGTATTTGTCCTAATTTGATGTTTGTGTTTAAATGGATAGCCAAGTACTTGGGATATAGAATCAGGAGAAATGACAGGGATAATCCATTGGTAAATGGTATTTATATTGCCACGGCAACAAGGACAACGAAAAATGAATGGCGTGACAGCTCGGAAGAGAAGGCGATGGCAAAAGCTCTGCCGCACTGGACAGTGGAAGAGTTCGTTAAGCAGTTACAGAATTTCCTAAATGTGACAATAATCTTCGATGACATAAACGGAACGGTCGATATCGTTAGCGATACGTTTACTGAGGGTACAATAGATATCACAGATTCAGTTGAAGAAGAGTACGAGGTGGAGGTTATAGATGATGAGGATGTAGAAAGTAACCTCTATGACTCCAATGTGGTGTACAAGGAGGGAAGCAGTGACTATCATGGCATAGACATGGTGAACAGGGAGATTATAGACTCATTCACGGAGGTAAAATGCACATACGAGGAGTTCCTTAGACAGTGGGATTCTATGACTGCAGATGAAAGGAAAATCACAATATGGACAACAGAGAGGGGACAGTACTGCTCTGATGGAAATGGGGAGAAAAAGCGCTTTAACCACTTCGGAGGTATCATCAGAAACAGACAGAATGACAATGATATAGAGCTGAAAATATCGCCTGTTGCAACGACAAGGGATATAGAGATGTACGCATTCGACTATAGTTATGGAGGAGGAAATACTATTTATAAAAATGCTTTCGAGCGGAAAGGAACATGCCCGCAGACCGTCCTCTGTCTCCAGAATCAGTATGAACCCGCCAATAAGCAGACCGTTTGGGATGCCATTCAAGGGGAAAATGAGGAAGGGAATAAAAAAGAGGATATCATGCAGGTTTTCCTTATGGACGGCTTGGCTGTTCCCAGCGGCTTCTATGGAGGATTATATCAAATTCCGTTCACCCATTATTCCTATAACTGTGTCTATGACCCTACAAACGTTATATATAACCATTGTAAATGGTCGTTGTCTCTGGCTAACGATAATGCCTTGATGAATATTGGCATACTGCATGAGAGTGCCAGATTGCAGAACAGGAACGCGGTATACAGTATTGTTTTTATCGCTGAACATATACCTTCTGTATATTACGTGTTCATGATCAGAAACAAGAGGTATACATGCAAAAAAATAGAAGTTCAATTCGATGCCAATGGTATGGATAAAAAGATAAGAGGATATTTTGAAGAGATATTATAGGCTACCGTCGAATGTCTTGACTTCATCCGGTACCTCTTTCTCTTTTTTAAGATACCTGTTGGTTACGGCTACATCAGAGTGGCCGGCCTGGTCACGGGCTATGACGACACCTTTTGCATTGGCAAGGTCACGGATGCCAGAATCCTTCAGAGAGTAGAACTGGTAGCTGGAAGGCCATCGCAAGGCCTTGCGCATCTTTCCCCATTCATAGCGGAAAGAGTTCAGGAAGGTCATTTCAGGACCAGGCTTAAGACCTTCGCCGAAAATATAGTATTGTGATGGTGAATCGAAGGTTTTGAGGGCTAGCATCAGTTCAAGGACCTTCATGTTCAGGCCAACCTGACGCTCCTTGTGGTTTTTAGCGACTTCTGCAGGAACGGTTACTTCCCTGTCTGCAATCGATATGTTACCAATCTTCAGGTGTCGCAATTCATCCGGACGGATGAGCGTATAGTATTCCATCATGCAGGCTAGCAGGAAATGTTTGTTATTATTATTAAGGTATTCGCGCATGCGCGCGAGGGCTGTCTTTGGTAGGGCGTCACGCTTCTTTTCACTCTCGCGGAGCATGTGCACGTCTTCAACAGGATTCTTGCTGATGTACTTTCGTTCCACCAGCCATGTTCCAACGGTCGACAGCCACGTGCGGTAGTTATTACGTGTCGTGGCAGAGACATCCTTATCCATAATGAGGTAGTCCAGGAAATCTGTGACAAAGCTGCGATCGAACTGATAAATGAAGTTGATACGCACATGGCATTCTCTGATGTACGTATCCAGCGTTCCTACTCTGGACAAATAGTCATAGGCTGTCTTATGCTTCAATGTACCCTTAGCCTCCATGGAGGATATATAGTCGCGGTATTTCTTCAGCACGTCGTCGAACGCCGTCAGGTGCCTGGTGCTGTCACTGGCAACGAACGGGTTCCACCCCTTCATCAGCCTGTGGGTGATACTGGTAATGAGAAGTGAGGCCATCATCCTGCGTTCGCCGACAGTCTTACATCTGTCGAGCATGTATTTCTTCCTTTTCATCCGCTCAGAAACGGGATCCCATGCGAAGAAATCAACATACCAGCTCTTACCGGTATGAAGTTGGGGTAGTGTGTATCCTACTAGCGCAGCACCTGATAGAAATTCACCTATGGGCATTTTTTTTGTTGGCGAAAATCCAGAGGGTTCGCCAACAGGTTCAACAATTGTGTCCGAGTCGTGTCCGAGTTCAGTCCCGGAAGATATGAAAAAAGTCCCATCATCAGGGACTTTATCATTTACTTTAGTTGCGGAGGCAGGATTCGAACGTGCGACCTCCAGGTTATGAGCCTGGCGAGCTACCAACTGCTCCACTCCGCGATGTTAGGGTGGCAAAATCAGTGCGAACCGAATGCAGAGAGCTTGCTCTTTGCTGAGGCGAAGCCTGATTTCGCAGGGCTTTTCTCGAAAAGCGCTGCAAAGGTACAACTATTTTTTTGATTATGCAAATATTTTGCGAAAAAATCGCAAAAAATAGGTATTTCTACACTTTTACGTCCGTTTTATTTGGCTATTTCAGAACTATTTCCTAATTTTGCACAACATATCAATACTGTGCAATTCAAGAAAAGTCTGGGAGGAATAGAACTATGTCCATATCAAAGACACGACAGAAGTTAGTAGATGTAGCACGTCAGCTGTTTGCTAAGAATGGTCTGGAGAATACGACGATGAATGACATCGCGCAGGCTTCAGGCAAGGGACGCCGTACGCTTTACACCTATTTTAAGTCGAAGGATGATATCTACTATGCTGTCATTGAGTCAGAGTTGGAACGTCTCTCTGACCAGTTGGACGAGGTCGCTGCCAAACGTATTCCTCCACAGGAAAAAATCGTTGAATTGATCTACATGCACCTGAGTATGATCCGTGAGACGGTGGTGCGCAATGGTAACCTGCGTGCTGAATTCTTCCGTAACATTTGGATGGTAGAGAAGGTGCGTAAGAACTTCGATGATGCCGAGATTGAACTGTTCCGTAAGGTGTTCCGCGAGGGCAAGGAAGACGGTGAATTCGATATCGACAATGTTGATTTGGTGGCTGACATTACTCACTACTGTATCAAGGGTCTTGAGGTTCCTTACATCTATGGACGTATTGCCCATGGTATGAAAGAGGAAGATACGAAGCCTCAGGTAGCGAAGATTGTGTACAGTGCACTGGGAAAGAGAAAACTGTAAAAGATTAAATATTAAATAATAAATTAAAACATTAAACAAGAATTATGGGATTATTAGAAGGAAAGACAGCGCTGATTACTGGTGCTGCACGTGGTATTGGTAAGGCTATCGCACTGAAGTATGCTTCTGAGGGTTGCAACATCGCTTTTACTGACCTGCAGATCAACGAAGAGACAGAGAAGGAAATTGCCGCTCTAGGTGTAAAGGCTAAGAGCTATGCTTCAAATGCTGCAGATTTCGCACAGACCGAGGAGGTCGTAAAGGCCGTTAAGGAAGAGTTCGGCTCTATCGATATCCTGGTGAACAATGCAGGTATCACCAAGGATGGTCTGATGCTCCGCATGACCGAGCAGCAGTGGGACGCCGTTATCGCCGTCAACCTGAAGTCTGCCTTTAACTTCGTTCATGCCTGCGTGCCCATCATGATGCGTCAGCGTGGCGGTTCTATCATTAATATGGCCTCAGTAGTAGGTGTTCATGGTAATGCTGGTCAGGCTAATTATGCTGCGTCAAAGGCAGGCCTGATTGCTTTGGCTAAGTCTATTGCTCAGGAGATGGGGCCCAAGGGTATCCGTGCCAACGCTATCGCTCCAGGTTTCATTGAAACAGCTATGACTGCTGCTCTGCCTGAGGAGGTTCGCAAGGAGTGGTGCAACAAGATTCCTCTCCGTCGCGGTGGTCAGGTAGAGGACATCGCCAACGTAGCAACCTTCCTGGCTTCTGACATGTCAAGCTATGTCAGTGGACAGGTTATTCAGGTTGACGGTGGCATGAATATGTAAATAATAAGCGTTTTTTGACGTATTGGTACCTCATTTGTTGCATTGAAAGGCATTTTTCCGTGCAGCGAATGAGGTATTTCGTTTAAAAATATTACTTTTGTAAAAAAATAAAGCAACAAAAACAATCTAAAACCACTATTAACTATGGATCAAGACAAAGTACTGCTGAATGAGGATGCGTGGGGCTATTTGGATGATGCCATGTTCACCTCTTCACTTATTAGTGACAAAGAACGCCAGAAGGGTGAGGTAGACGATGTAGAAGATATCTACCCACGCACCAAGGAAGAAGCTCTCTATATGGACGAGCAGTTGCAGCATGCCATGGAGACGGCTAAGGAACCCAACGAGGAGAACTTTGCTGAGCGCTATGGTATGTTGCGCGAAATTGTAGACTGGTCGTTGAAACGTCATAGCACCTGGAAGTGGAGCTTGATAGCTGGAGCACTGCTGGGAGCTGGTATCTTCTACTATTTCAAGAAAGACCAGGAAGAAGATATTCGCCGTGCCAAGATAGAGCGTGAACAGGTCAAGGAGTGGCATCCCATCGATGTGGTGCAGACACCCTTTGACAAGTGCCCAGATGAGCATGCCAATAACGCCTATTCACTCCGCTTGTCAGCTGCTGATAAATATAAGATGTATAAGTTGATTGACCTGAAGTCATCTGTGGAGTATAATCAGAAGAGCTCAAAGGAGTATGGACTTAGGGCTGACACTGCGAAACTGGCAGAGAATAAAGAGAAATATCTGAATAGCCAGAAGTCGTATGCAGAGAAGGCTGTCCAGAAACGTGCAGAGTATGACTCTATCAATGCCATGGACTTTAAGCAGATTCATGAGATGGCGCAGCAAGATCTTGCCAGACGTGTGGAAAGTGAGGAGTCACACGGCAATACCTTATATGCCTATATGGTCTATCTGCTGATATTAATACCTCTTTATATTATTACGGGCTATCCGTATGGTTATTCTATCACGCGCCATCGCCGTCGTTCGGGTTGTATGAACATCTTCCGTAAGGTGGGCTTCGGTATTGCCTCGTTCTGCTTCGGTACTGGTCTGGCTATGAGCTTGTTGCCTGATGATATCGTGAAGACAACCTATTCTGACGGTCACACGGAAACACATAACGAATCCAATGCCGCCAATTTGGTCATTCTGGCTCTTAAGTTCGGTCTGATGATAGTCGGTGCCTTCATCTTCTGTTTCGTGGCTTCTGTCATTATGACTATTGAAACTTTCTATGGTCTGTTGGAGAACTTCAACTGGAAGGGCTTGATGGCTAAAGTGATGCCTCCCAAGCAGACTAATGGTAATCAATGAAAATAATTTATTAATCCCTATTATAATTTAGAACATGAATAACTGGTTTTTTCGTTTCCTGACCAGCGGATTTGGTACGGGGACAGCTGCTGGAAAAGCAGTAGGATGGACAATTGCAATCTGTCTGATTGGCCTGTGGATCTTTATTTGGCTTGTGAAGATAATTTACAAAGCTATCGTCGGCGAGAAAGTACCTCACTACAAAGACGGCAACTACTGTGTCGAGTTGGTGGCCATTGGCAATAACCCCAAGGCGTTAAAGAAGCAGTTGTGTGAATTCAAAGGCTATAGCAGCTCATTGGCCAAGAAAGTGATGAACAGTGTTCCTTCTATTGTTGTTACAGGCTTGGATAAGGAGGCTGCCGAGGACTTTCAGACAGTCATCGACGCTACCGGAGCTACTACAGAGGTCAAGATTTATCAGCCTAAGTAGCTTTTGTTACACCTTTTGGACATGTCAGGCACAGCCTTTAGGCTGCTGTCTGACATTTTTGTGTCATAAAATTTGGAAATGTCCTCGCTTCTTTGTAAATTTGCATGCGTTATGCGAGTAGTCTACGAGGATAATCACATCATCATTGTCTACAAAGAGAGTGGCGAAATCGTCCAAGGCGACAAAACCGGCGATACTCCCTTGTCAGAAACGGTGAAGGAATATATCAAGGAGAAGTACCAGAAACCTGGTGCTGTCTTCTTGGGTGTGGTGCATCGTCTGGACCGTCCTGTTTCCGGGCTGGTGGTCTTTGCGCGTACTTCTAAAGCGCTAACTCGACTGAACAACATGTTCCGCGACGGAGAAGTGCATAAGACATATTGGGCGATAGTGGAGAGCGAAAAGTTAAGAGTGAAGAGTGAAGAGTTTGCTACCGCCGAACATTGGCTGACACGCAACGAGCAGCAGAACAAGTCGTATGCCTACGACCATGAAGTGCCTCGCTCGAAGAAAGCCATACTGCGCTATCGTGTTATCGGTCATTCTGACCGCTATTCGCTGGTAGAGGTGCAGCTGCTGACGGGACGTCATCATCAGATACGCTGTCAACTGTCTGCTATCGGTTGTCCCATCAAGGGTGACCTGAAATATGGAGCACCTCGCAGCAATCCGGATGGCAGCATCTCGCTGTTGTCTCACCGTGTGGAATTCATCCATCCAGTGTCCAAAGAGCCCATCGTGGTGGAGTCTCCACTGCCAGCAGACCCGCTGTGGTCTCACATGAAAATGAATCGTTAGGTTATGAAAAAGATATTTTGGTGGATATTGATCATCTTGCTGAGCCCCGTCCTGCTCTTTTTCGTGTTGACGGTGCTGCTCTATCTGCCTCCCGTACAGAACTGGGCGGTAGACAAGGTGACAGCCATCGCCTCAGAGAAGACAGGGATGGATATCTCGGTAGACCGCATTGACCTGTCGTTCCCTCTAGACCTATCGATAGATCATTTTCGCGTACTGCAGAAGCCTGACACCATTGCTGATGTAGAGCGTATGGTTGTCGACGTACAGCTGCTGCCATTGTTCAGCAGCAAAGTTGTTATCAATGAACTGGAAGTAACCAATACCAGTCTGAATACGTTGGATATGGTGGCTGCCGCGCAGGTGAAAGGTCGCTTCTCGCGCCTGTTTATGGCCAGCAAGGGCATTGATCTTGACAAGGGAACGGTAGAACTCAACGGCTCTCGTCTGGAAGATGCTTTCTTTGACATCCAGATGGCTGACTCTATACCTGAAGACACCACTGCCAGCGAACCTGTGCTATGGAAGATATATGTCGATAGCATCACTATTGATCGCTCGGATGTGGTCTTCCATATGCCTGGTGATACGATGAGTATCAATGCTCATTTGGGGAATCTCGCAGCTCGCGAGGCACTTATTGACCTTGGCTCTCAGACCTATACTGTGGGGAGTGTCGACTGGTTACACGGTGCGGTGAAATATGACCAAAACTTCCAACCACATATCGAAGGCTTGGACTATAACCACATCGACCTAAGCGATATTTCTGTGGGTATCGATTCCATCTACTATCATGACCCTACGATGCGTATGTACCTCCGTCAGGTAGCACTGAAGGAAAAGAGTGGTCTTGCCGTTACCCACCTGTCTGGTCCGATAGCTATGGTGGATGGCGCTATCAAATTGCCCAAGTTCCGTCTGTCGACACCTTATAGTGACATCGATGTGGAACTCGATATGCCGTTGTCACTCATGGAACCTGTCGACCCAGGAAAGATGCGACTGAAGATGAATGCTTCGCTGGGCAAACAAGACATCATGCCCTTTATGGCTGACCTGCCTGCTGCCATGCGCCAGCGTTGGCCGGAATATCCACTGACGGTCAGTGGTCTGCTGAAAGGTAATATGCAGCACATGGACTTCCATGACTTAGAGGTGTCGCTGCCGACTGCCTTCCATGCTACTGCGACGGGTTTTGCTGCTAATCTTGACGACCCGCAGCGTCTGCGTGCTGATGTGCAGTTTATCGCCAACACCCAGAACCTGGGCTTCGTTATGGCGATGATGCCCCGTGATATGCAGCGTGACTACCGTATCCCACCACTGTCTGCCCAAGGACGTGTCAAGGCCGATGGTCAGCAGTATTTTGCTGATGTCACTGCTCGGGAGGGTAGGGGAACGGTCAAGGCAAAAGGCTCGTTCAATGCCACCGCTATGCGCTATGATGCCGACATCAAGGTGCGTGATCTGAACGTTCATCACTTTATGCCTCATGACAGCATCTATACCGTCTCTGCCGACATCACTGCCAAAGGACAGGGTACTGACTTTTTCTCACCACGTACCACGCTTGTTGCTGACGCAACGATACATCATGTGGGTTATGGCAAGTTGAACATTGATAATATCACCGCTCATGCACTGGTCAGTGACGGTAAGGCTCATGCCAACCTCGTCAGTCGTAATCCCTTGTTGAAGGGTGCAGTCAACTTTGACGCCCTGTTGTCAACGACACGTTTCGATGGTACGCTGAGTACCGATTTCCAGGAACTGGACCTCTATAAAATGGGTGTTACGCCCGATCCGTTGACCATTGGGCTGTGTGGTCATTTTGACGTCAATTCCGACTTGAAGTTGACGCATCATGCTACAGGGCTCATCAACGACCTCTCTATCAAGGATTCCAGTCATGTCTATCGTCCTTCTGATATTGACTTGCTGCTCAATACCACTCCTGATACCACCTATGCTCGTGCCCAGAGTGGTGACTTTATCGTGAAGCTCGATGCGGCAGGTAATTATGAACAGTTGCTCGACCAGCTCATGCTGTTGGGCGACTCGGCGCTAGCTCAGTTGGACAGGAAAACCATTGATCAGCCGGCGCTGCGTCGTCTGTTGCCCACCATGCGCATGACTATGGAGAGCAAACGTGAGAATCCTATAGCGACTTTCCTCAAAGCCACTGCTGATGTTGATTTCAAGGATATGCTCTTTGACCTCTCGACATCTGTAGCAGAGGGTGTCAATGGTCGTGGCTATATCCATTCACTGACCGTTAGTGAGTTACGCCTCGATACCATCAACTTCTCCCTGACTCAGCGTAAGGAGCGACTGTCCTTCGGTGGTCAGGTACGTAACAATAAGAAAAATCCTCAGTTTGTCTTTAATGCCCTCTTCGATGGTATTATTCAAGAGCGTGGAGCTACGCTTGGCGTGCGCTACTATGATGCAGACAATAAACTTGGTGCTCGTGTGGGTGCCCAGGCGGAAGTTGTAGACAGTGGACTCTCTCTGCATCTCGTTCCTGAACGTCCTACGCTGGGTTATAAGGAGTTCGCGTTGAACAAAGACAATTTCCTGTTCCTTGGTGCCTCAGGAAAGGTAAAGGCCAAGGTTGACCTGCGTGCTGACGATGGTATGGGTATACGCCTATACTCAGAAGAAACAGACCCGGATGCTCTGCAAGACCTGACGCTCAGCCTCCATCAGTTTAACTTGGAAGAGATTACCTCTGTTATTCCATATTCACCGCGCATGTCGGGTATGCTGAATGGTGACTACCATGTCGTACAGGATGCCAATGGACAGTTTTCTGTCGCTGGAGATATGGGCGTCCGCAATATGACTTACGAGCGTTGCCCAATAGGTAATATCAGTACGGAAATGGTGTATCTGCAGAAAGAGAATGATGCCCATGCTGTTGAGGCTCGTCTGATGATGGATGACGAGGAGATAGGACTGCTTACTGGTACTTATTTCAATGAGGGTGATGGCTCGCTGGATGCAACGATGCAATTGGAACACCTTCCGCTGAACATTGTCAATGGTTTCGTACCCGACCAACTATGTGGCTTGCAGGGTTATGGTGAGGGAACACTGACTATTCAAGGTCCGTTGACGCGCCCAGAGGTCAATGGCGAGATCTATCTCTCCAACTCTTATCTGGAGAGTGTTCCCTATGGTGTTAAATTACGTTTTGACGACGACCCCGTACGCATCCAGCATTCTAACCTGCTGTTTGAGAACTTTACGGTCTATGCCCATAATGACAACCCGCTGAACGTACAGGGTAATGTTAATTTCAGCAATCCTGATCAGATTATGGTTAATCTGCGCATGCAGGCTAATAACTTCCAAATTATCGGTACTAAGGAACATGCCAAGAGTGTGGCCTATGGCAAGGCCTTTGTCAATGTCTTTGCCATGATGAACGGACCGCTGGACAACCTCAACATGCGTGGTCGTCTGGAAGTGCTCGGTACTACGGACATGGGCTATATCCTGCGTGATACACCTATCACCACTGACAATCAGTTGGATGACCTCGTTAAGTTCACGGACTTCAGTGATACTACGCAGATTGCTGTGTCACGTCCGCCCATCAACGGTTTCCGCATGGACATGACGCTGAACGTCTCGAAAGGTGCACACATCATGGCCTACATGAATGCCGACCACTCCAACTATATTGACCTGATGGGTGGTGGTACCTTGCGCATGCTCTACAGCCCTGCTGATAACCTACAGCTGACAGGTCGCTATACGCTGTCGAATGGTGAGATGAAGTATGCACTGCCGATTATCCCGCTGAAGACCTTCCACATCCAGGATGGTTCCTACATAGAGTTTACGGGAGATCCCATGAATCCTACCTTGAATATTTCCGCTGTGGAGCGTACCAAGGCTACCGTAACAGGTACCAATGGCGTTGGACGCTCTGTAGCCTTCGACTGTGGTGTCAATATTACTCGTACACTTAGCGATATGGGTCTTGAATTCACCCTCGATGCTCCTGAAGATATGCAGTTGCATGGTGAATTGCAGGCCATGGGTGTTGAGCAGCGCGGTAAATTGGCAGTCACCATGCTGACTACAGGTATGTATCTGGCTGATGGAAATACCAAGCCGTTCTCCATGAACTCGGCACTTAGCTCGTTCCTTAGCTCTGAGATCAGCAACCTGACAGGTAATGCCCTGCGCACCCTCGACCTGTCGTTTGGTATGGATAATAGCACCGATGCCACAGGACAGACACATACCGACTATTCGTTCAAGTTTGCCAAGCGCTTCCTGAACAACCGCCTGAAACTGGCTATCGGTGGTAAGGTAACCACTGGTGCGGAGTTGCCTGGTGGGCGTAACAATTCGTTCTTTGATAATGTCTCGTTAGAGTACCGTTTGGATGATACTGCCAACAAGTATCTGAACCTCTTCTTCGAGAATAACTCCTACGACTGGCTCGACGGTTATACGCAGAAATATGGTGGTGGATTCATCTGGCGCCGTACGCTGCAGAACTTCACAGACATCTTCCGTTTCAAGGATGACAGCAACACCATGTCGCTGCCTCCTGTACGTACAGACTCCATAAAGACTACGCGCAATGACAAGTAATAAAACCGGATATTGGCTGTTGGCTATTGGCATTTTGCTCTTGGGCTCCTGTTCGATGACAAAGGATATCCCTGAGGGCGACCAACTGTTTACTGGACTGAAGACCATCCAGTGGGTTGATGCTGAACAGTCGGATAATCTCATAGAGACGCAAGAGGAACTGGAGGCTGCCCTTGCTACGGCACCCAACGGATCGCTGTTTGGCAGTAGCTACTATCGCTTGCCTTTCTCCTTTGGCGTCAGCGTATGGAACAAGTATGCAGAGAAAGATACTCCTTTCGCCAACTGGATGACCAAGACCTTTGGGCGCCAACCCGTGCTGATGTCGTGGGTAAACCCGGAATTGCGAGCCTCTGTAGCGCAGAACGTGTTGCGCAATCATGGCTATTTCCACGGACAGGTAGGCTATGAGACCATACAGCAGAAGAATCCCAAGACTGCTAAGATACAGTATACCGTCACACCAGGTCGGCTGTATATGCTCGACAGTGTAGGCTATTTTGATTTCCCTCGTCATGCCGACAGTCTGATACATAGCACGCTCGACGAAGCCAATATCCACAGTGGTGACCCGTTTGTCGTGTCTAAGCTCGATGCGGAGCGACAGCGCATCAGTACCCTGTTGCGCAACAATGGCTACTATTATTACCAGCCCACCTACGCCTCCTACCTTGCCGATACCTTTGTTGTCGATGGCAAGGCTCAATTGCAGTTCCGCATGGCTAAGGATGTGCCAGCGACGGCAACCCATCCTTGGTATATTGGGCGTATCACCGTCAATATGAAGAAGTCGTTTATGGAACAACCTACCGACTCGTTCCGCACTCGCTTCCTCACCATCCGCTATTCGGGCAAGAAGGCACCTATACGTCCTCGTGTGCTCCTGGCCGATATGAAGTTGCGTCCTCGTCAGTCGTATAGCTATTCTGACTATCTGGAGTCTTCCAGTAAGATTAATGCGATGGGGCTGTTCTCAATGACGGAGTTCCAGTTTACCCCACGCGATACTACTGCCGCCTGTGATACCCTCGATTTGACACTTAACTGCACCTTCGACAAACCGTGGGACTTCTATGTAGAGACTAACTTCAATGCACGTACCATTGGCCGCATGGGTCCCGAGTTGAAGATGGGTGTTACCCGTCGTAATGCTTTCCGTGGAGGTGAGAAAATCGATGTTAATGTCCATGGCTCTTACGAATGGGCAACGAGTAACGGCTCGTCAATGAACAACTACGAGTATGGTGCTGATGCCTCTGTAGAGTTCCCACGCATCATTGCCCCATTCGTCAACAAGTTCCAAAGAATGCGTCGCGGAAAGGATGGTAAGCCACGTCGTCGCCTTTTCTATAGTACACCGACCACCTTGGCTAAAGCCTCCACCGATGTCATCTATCGTCCAGGATATTATAAGATGCATGTTGTCTCGGGCGAGTGGACCTACCGTTGGCAGACGTCTGAGAAGAGCCGACACGAATTTTCGCCACTTACCGTGAAGTACCAATTTATGAACAGCAGCACGGCAGACTTTGACGAAGTCGTTGAGAAGAATCCCTACCTATGGGCTACCATGCAGGACTACTTCATTCCTGAGATGCGCTACACCTATACCTACACTTCGCCGAAACGCTCGCTGCATCCAGCACGCTGGGAGACTACTATCGCTGAGTCTGGTAATGGCGTGGCACTCTATGATGTTCTGACCGGTAAGTCATGGAACGACAAGGACAAGAAGATGTTCAAGAACCCCTATTCACAGTTCTTAAAGCTGGAGACCGACTATACCAAGACACTTACCCTCGACAGTCACTCCAAGATCGTGGGGCATGTCAATGCTGGCCTTATCTACCACTACGGAAATAGTGATTGGATACCTAATAGCGAGATGTTCTATGTGGGTGGTGCCAATAGTATCCGCGCCTTCTCTGTACGTGGCATTGGTCCTGGCTCCTTCCCTGGCATTGATAATAAAGCATATTCTTACCTGATGCAGAATGGTGACATTAAGTTTGTCGCCAACGTAGAATACCGTCGTCAACTGTTTGGCTCACTATACGGTGCTGTATTCCTTGATGCCGGTAACGTCTGGACGATAGAGGAAGAGTTCGGTGACGAGCTTCCTGGTTATGGCACGAGTCAGTTTAAGTTGAAGGATGCATTCCGTCAGATGGCTGTAGGTACTGGTATCGGTATTCGTTATGACCTTGATTTCCTCATACTGCGTCTAGACTGGGGCGTGGCGCTCCATCTGCCTTATGAGACTGAGAAATCGGGATTCTATAATATTCCAGAATTTAAGGGTAGCCATACGCTCCACTTCGCTATTGGTTATCCGTTCTGATTAGACACTATTAATGACTTATTATAATATAGATTATGGAAAGAACATGGAGATGGTTTGGCAAGAAGGACAAGATTACTCTTGCACAACTGAGACAAATTGGTGTTGAGGGTATCGTTACCGCTTTACACGACGTACCCCTCGGCCAGGTATGGACGCGTGAGAAAATTCGTGACCTGCGTGAGTATATTGAGAGTTATGGCATGCGCTGGAGCGTGGTGGAGAGCCTACCAGTTGTAGAGACCATCAAGTATGGTGGTCCTGACCGTGACGAGCAGATTGAGGTCTATAAGCAGTCGCTGCGTAACCTTGCTGCTGAGGGCATCCATTGCATCTGCTACAACTTCATGCCCGTATTGGACTGGGCACGCACTGATTTGTTCCACGACAACCCCAATGGTGCTACCAACCTCTACTTCAACTATGCAGAGTTCGCCTACTTCGACATTTATATCCTGAAGCGTCCAGGTGCTCGTGAGGAGTGGGAGAAATTCCAGTTCCCCGAAGGGTGGGGCAAAGGCCGTAGCGTGATTGCTGAGTGCGATGAGCTGGCTAAGACCATGACACCTGAGAAGGACCACAAACTGGTGGAGAACATCGTCATCAAGACTCAGGGATTTGTCTCTGGTAACTTCTCTGAGAACGATGAGGCTCCCATTCAGAAGTTCCGTGAGTTCCTTGACCTCTACAAGGGTATCGACAAGGCGAAGTTGCGCGAGAATATGAAGTACTTCCTCGAGGCTATCATGCCTGTTTGCGAGGAGTGTAACATGAACATGTGCGTACACCCCGACGATCCCCCTATCGAGATCCTCGGCTTGCCACGCATTGTACGTACCGAGGAGGATATCCAGTGGTTCCTGAATGCTGTGCCCAACAAGCATAACGGCCTCACCTTCTGTGCTGGTTCTTTGAGCGCAGGTGCCTATAACAACGTAGTAGAGCTCGCCAAAAAGTTTGCTTCGCGCACACACTTTGTCCATCTGCGTTCGTGCCACATCTTCCCCAACGGTGACTTCACTGAGGCCAGCCACCTGGGCGGTCGCGCCGACCTGATCGAGCTTTGCCGTATCTTCGAGAAGGAAAATCCAGAGCTTCCTATGCGTGTGGACCATGGTATGACATTTACCGACGAACCTGGCGGCATCATGGACGAGAGCAGTCATGGCCACAATGCCGGTTACACCCTGCTGGGTCGTATGTTTGCCCTCGGACAGGTACAGGGTATCCTAGCTACCGTCGACCGCGAGCTTGGAATAGAATACAAACAACCCGGATTCTTTGACTAGTCAAAGTATGACGTTGCATTCTTCGATAAAATAATAACGACATAGATTGTGGAAGTAGCGAATGATAGGTGGGGCATCCTCTATTGCCCCAAAGGCCGTGGCAGCAAACAGCGTGAGAAAATTCAGCGTGTGCTGGACGAGCGTAAGGTACAGTATGACTTTGTGCAGAGCGAGTCGATAGACAGTGTTGAACGCCTGATGACCATGCTGATACGTAATGGCTATAAGACCATTATTATCATGGGTGGCGACTCTGCGCTGAACGATGCTGTCAACTGTCTGATGGCCGAAGAGAAACAGGTGCGCGACCAGATTGCATTAGGAGTCATCCCCAATGGGATGATGAATGACTTCGCTCGCTATTGGGGCTTTGACGATGACGAGATGGAAAAGACCGTCGATTGGCTCATGAAGCATCGTATCCGTACTATTGATCTAGGCTGCGTGCGCTATACCAACAAGAATAACGAGCACTGTCATCGCTACTTCCTCAACTGTGTCAATGTCGGTCTCATTGCCGACATCATGAATCTGCGTCGGCAGACGCGTTCACTGCTGGGCTCCCATACCTTGTCATTCATCGTCTCCATTTTCCTCATGATCTTCCACCGCATGGACTACAAGATGCATGTGCGGGTGAATAGTGAGACGGTAGACCGTAAGATGATGACCATGTGTGTAGGAAGCGGTCCTGGCTATGGACAGACACCTAACGCAGTACCCTACAATGGCATGCTTGACGTATCGATGGTGTACCATACGGAGATAATGCAACTGTTGGCTGGCTTGTGGCTCTTGGTGTCGGGACGTTTCCTGAATCATCGTAGTGTGCATCCTTACCGCACGCGTGAGGTTATCGTCGAAGAGGCTCCCCATGCACTGGTGGGTGTCGATGGTCGACTGATAGGAACTCCTGTGGGTCCGTATCGCATTACTGTGGAGCAGGAAGTCATCAACTTCTTGATACCCGATTGACGCTTTTAAGTCACGTTTGTCACTATCTGACTACAAAATAGCGCATTTTCTATAAAAAAGTGCAAAAATATTTTGCAGTCCCGATGAAAATGTTTAATTTTGAAGGTGATTACTAATCTAAAACACTAAATCTTAAATATAGGAACTATGAGTTATTTACGATTTGAGAAAGCTGTGATGACCAATTTGGAGGAGTCGCTGCGTCGTGAATTGCTTCGAACAAACCGCTCGGGTGCCTACAGTGCGTCTACGCTGGTAGACTGCAATACGCGCAAGTACCACGGTCTGCTCGTTGTTCCCGTACCAGAACTTGACGACGAGAACCACGTGCTGCTTTCGTCACTTGACTGTACGGTAATTCAACATGGTGCAGAGTTCAACCTCGGACTCCACAAGTATCAAGGTAACAACTTCAGCCCAAAGGGTCACAAGTACATCCGTGAGTTTACTTGTGACGTAGTACCCACCACCATTTATCGTGTTGGTGGCGTGTTGTTAAAGAAGGAAGTGCTGTTCCACCACTATGAGGACCGCATCCTTATCCGTTATACATTGGTGGATGCCCACTCGGCTACTACGCTGCGTTTCCGTCCTTTCCTCGCCTTCCGTTCTGTACGCCAGTTTACCCACGAGAACTCGACAGCCAGTCGTGAGTATCATGAGGTAGAGAATGGTATCAAGACCTGTATGTATGCCGGCTATCCCGACTTGTATATGCAGTTCTCGAAGAAGAACGAGTTCGTCTTCCAGCCCGACTGGTATCGTGGCGTGGAGTATCCGAAGGAGCAAGAGCGTGGTTATGCGTCGAACGAAGACCTGTATGTGCCCGGCTACTTCGAGATGAGCATCAAGAAGGGTGAGAGCATCGTCTTCGCCGGCTCTACGTCGGCTGCCAAGCCCAGTACGCTGAAGAAACTCTTCGACGAGGAGATGGCCGACCGCGTGCCTCGCGATAACTTCTATCACTGTCTGGTAACAGCTGCCCACCAGTTCCACTTCCGCGATCGCCGCAGTGGCACTATGGAGAAGATTGACAAGAAGGACGATCGTTATCTGCTGGCCGGCTATCCTTGGTTCAAGGCTCGTGCGCGCGATACATTCATAGCAGCACCTGGTCTGACACTGTGTATTGGTGAGATTGACTATTTCGAGATGGTGATGAAGACCTCGGAGAAAGCCCTTCGCGAGTTCATGGAGAATAAACCCATTTCTGGCAAGATTTACGAGATAGAGCAACCTGATGTGCCCCTGTGGGCTATCTGGGCCATCCAGCAGTATGTCAAGGAGGTTGGCAGAGAGCAGGGTTACAAGATGTATGGCAAGCTGGTCAAAGACATCGTGAATTATGTGATGGCTGGTGGTCATCCTAACCTGCTTCTTGATGACAACGGCTTGGTCTATGCCGATGGTCGCGACAAGGCTGTTACGTGGATGAACTCCACGGCCAACGGTCGTCCAGTAGTTCCTCGTTCAGGTTATATTGTTGAGTTTAACGCCCTGTGGTATAACGCTATCAAGTTCTGTGCTTCGTTGGAGGCAGAGTTTGGCGATAAGAAGCTGGCGGATAAATTGGAGAAACTGGCTGATGTCACCAAGACGTCGTTCGTTGACACTTTCATGAACGAGTATGGCTATTTGCTCGACTACGTGGATGGCAACATGATGGACTGGAGTGTTCGTCCTAACATGATCTTCCCTGTAGCCTTCGACTATTCTCCGCTGAATCAGGAACAGAAGAAGAGCGTACTCGATGTCTGCACACGCGAACTGCTGACGCCCAAGGGACTGCGCTCGCTGTCGCCCAAGAGTGGCGGCTACAACCCCATGTATGTCGGTCCGCAGACACAGCGTGACTACGCTTACCATCAGGGTACCGCATGGCCGTGGCTGGGCGGCTTCTATATGGAGGCCAGCCTGAAGCTATACAAGCGCACCCGCCTGTCGTTCATCGAGCGTCAGATGGTGGGCTACGAGGACGAGATGAACTACCACGCCCTGGGAACTATCAGTGAACTCTTCGACGGCAACCCGCCCTTCCACGGACGTGGCGCCATGGCCTTTGCCATGAACGTGGCAGAGATACTGCGTGCGCTGAAATTGCTGGAGAAATATACTTATCAAAAATAAATAAGGAGGACGCACTATGAAAGTATTAATGTTTGGATGGGAGTATCCTCCTCACGTATTCGGTGGACTTGCTACTGCAAACTACGGTATCTCGCAGGGACTCTATGCACAGGGCGATATGGATATCACGCTCTGTCTGCCACATCCCTTTGGTGATGAAGACCGTTCCGCCTGTAAGATTGTAGCTATGAATGCTGTGCCCATTGCCTATCGCGACGTGTCGGCTGACTACGTTCGCGAGCGTGTGGGTAACATCATGGATCCCGACCTCTATTTCCGTCTGCGCGACCACCTGTATGCCGACTTCAACTACATGCACGTCAACGACCTTGGCGCTATGGAGTTTGCTGGCGGTTATCCAGGCAATCTGCATGAGGAAATCAATAACTATTCGATTATTGCTGGTGTCGTTGCTCGTACGTTGGACTACGACATCATTCACGCCCACGACTGGCTGACCTATCCTGCTGGTATCCATGCTAAGCAGGTCTCTGGCAAGCCTCTGTGCATCCACGTGCATGCTACCGACTTTGACCGTTCGCGTGGTAAGGTGAACCCTACCGTTTACTCTATCGAGAAGAATGGTATGGACAATGCTGACTGCATCATGTGTGTGTCGGAGCTGACCCGTCAGACCGTCATCAACCAGTATCATCAGGATCCGCGCAAGTGCTTCACGGTACATAACGCTGTTTATCCACTGCCTGATGAGTATCAGGCTATTCCTCGTCCTGACCACACGGGTAAGGACAAGGTGGTGACGTTCCTTGGACGTATCACCATGCAGAAGGGTCCTGAGTACTTCGTTGAGGCTGCTAACATGGTTATCCGTCGCACCAAGAACGTACGCTTCTGTATGGCAGGTTCAGGCGACATGATGGATGCGATGATTCAATTGGCTGCTGAGCGTGGTATTGCCGACCGTTTCCACTTCCCAGGATTCATGCGCGGCAAGCAGGTGTATGAGTGTTTGAAAGACTCTGATGTCTATGTCATGCCTTCTGTCTCTGAGCCCTTCGGTATCTCGCCGTTGGAGGCTATGCAGTGTGGCACGCCGTCTATCATCTCCAAGCAGTCTGGCTGTGCAGAGATTCTGACCAACTGTATCAAGGTTGACTACTGGGACATCCACGCTTTGGCTGACGCCATCTACAGCATCTGTGCCAACGAGTCGCTCTTTACCTACCTCAAGGAGGAGGGCAAGAACGAGGTTGACCAGATTACCTGGGAGAAGGTTGGTGCCTGGATTGCAACACTCTACAAACGAACTCTCGGCTGGGAGCAATAAACGTTAAACAATAACCAATAAACAATAAACGATTATGAAAACCATTTGTTTATATTTCGAGATACATCAGATTATCCATCTGAAGCGCTATCGTTTCTTCGATATCGGTACCGATCATTACTACTATGACGACTACGAGAACGAGCGCAGCATCACCGATATCGCCAACCGTTCCTACATGCCTGCCCTGACAGCTATTGGTGACATGATCAAGGAACACGGTCAGTATTTCAAGGTGGCCTTCTCTTTGTCTGGTACAGGCATTGAGCAGTTGGAGTTCCATGCTCCGCAGGTCATTGAGAAGCTGCAAGAACTCAACCAGACCGGTTGTGTAGAGTTCCTCGCAGAGCCTTACTCTCATGGTCTTTCTTCACTGGCTAACGAGGAGACCTTTGCTCTTGATGTGAAGAAGCAGGCTGCCAAGATTGAGGAGCTCTTTGGCAGGAAGCCTACCGTTGCTCGCAACTCATCGCTCATCTACTCTGACGATATCGGTGGACAGATTGCCGCCATGGGCTTCAAGGGAATGCTGACCGAGGGTGCCAAGCACGTGCTGGGCTGGAAGTCACCACACTATGTCTATAACTGTAACATCGCCCCGAACCTGAAGCTGTTGCTCCGCGACGTAGAGTTGTCTGACGACATCTCACTGCGCTTCAACAATCCTGACTGGGAAGGCTATCCCCTGTTTGCCGATAACTACATCGATCGCATTGCCCGCTTCCCAGAGGAAGAGCAGATTATCAATATCTTCATGGAGCTGAGTGCCCTGGGTATCGCCCAGCCGCTTTCATCTAACATCCTCGACTTCCTGAAGGCACTGCCTGCATGCGCTAAGGAGAAGGGTATTACGTTCTCTACACCTACTGAGATCTGCATGAAGACCAAGAGTGTTGGTGAACTCAACGTACCCGACACTCTGTCATGGGTTGACGAGGAGCGCGACTGCTCATGCTGGTTGGGTAATGCCATGCAGCGTGAGGCTTTCAACAAGCTCTACAGTGTGGCTGACCGCCTGCGTATTGCCGACGACCCACGCATCAATCAGGACTGGGACTACCTGCAGGCTTCTAACAACTTCCGCTTCATGACTACCAAGCCCTCTAACGTAGGTCTGGATCGTGGCATCTATAGCGGACCGTTCGATGCCTTCACCAACTATATGAATATCCTCGGTGACTTCATCAACAGAGTCAACGCACTCTATCCACAGGAGATTGAGAACGACGAGCTCAATGCACTGCTCACCACCATCCGCAACCAGGGTGACGAGATTGAGATGAAGGATAAGGAGATTATCCGTCTGAAAGCTCGCCTGGAGAAGTTGGAGCCAAAGAAAGCCGAGAAGAAGGCTGCTCCAAAGAAAGCTGCCGCTCCCAAGAAAGCACCTGCAAAGAAGGTGGAGGAGAAAGCTGCTGAAGAGAAGAAGTAATCTAATACGGTTACGAATAATAGAGAGAAGAAGGGAACCTTACAAAAGGTTCCCTTCTTGTTTGATGATAGAAAAAAACGGATTCTCTTGCTTTTTCACTCACTTATTTGTACCTTTGCACCCGTGAAACTGGATAACAGACGACATATTGCCTCGTGGTTGCTATTGGCCGTATTCGTGCCAATGCTGATTCTCTCGTCACTTCATGAGCATGATACCAGCGTGTCGGCAGCAGAGACGGAGTGTGTCGATTGTGTACATCACAGTTGTCATGGTCACCTCACACAGATGGCGTCATGGACACACGACTGTGTGCTGTGCCAGTTCCTCACGTTGGCGATGCTGGTAGCCGTTATGTTGGCTGTCACGGTATCTGCTCTTGTATGTAATAAACGTTATGCCCAGCCTTTGTATGGCTATCGTGCCGACAGCTGTGGCGTTATTGTAACCCGGGGACCTCCGTTTGTCTGATTTTCCCCTAGACTTTTTACATACATTATATATACTCTTTTTTATTGAATCACAGAATGAAAATAAAAACCATTCTGCTATTGTTGTGTATATACACGACAGTGGCAGCTCAAAATAATAGTAGACATCAACATGCAGAGGACTCTACGGATGTCTTTTTCCGTCATTTGCAACTGAACGAACTGACAGTGACGGGTGTGACGGGCGATACGAAACTGAAACATGCCACTGCTCCCGTGAGCATTGTATCGCCAAAGGCGCTGCGGGCTACGGCTTCAACAAATATTATCGATGCCATCGCTCATCAGCCAGGTGTCAGCCAACTAACCACAGGCGGCAGTATCTCGAAACCCATTATCCGCGGACTAGGTTATAATCGCGTAATAGTGATGAGCGAGGGCGTGCGCCAAGAGGGCCAGCAATGGGGTGACGAGCATGGTATAGAGGTTGATGGCAACAGTGTGAACAGCATCGAGATACTGAAAGGTCCTGCCTCACTGATGTATGGCTCTGACGCGATGGCGGGTGTGGTTATTCTCCACCAACAGCCTACGCTGGCCGAGGGCGAGATGAAAGCCAACGTCAGTTCTGAATATCAGACCAACAATGGTCTCTTCCATTATTCATTACAGGTGGCCGGCAACCAACAAGGCTTTGTATGGGATGCCCGCTACAGCGATAAGATGGCTCATGCCTATAAAAATAAGTACGATGGTTACGTACCTGGCTCGCAATTCCGTGAACGGGCTGGACGATTGATGTTGGGTGTGAATAAAGCATGGGGACACTCGCGACTCACGTGGTCGGCTTACCACCTGACACCAAGTATCATTGAAGGCGAGCGTGACGTTGTTACTGGCGATTTAGTGTGCTTGTCGGTTTCCCCGACGAGTTACTCAAAGTCTCTTCCCTTTCAACAAGTGAAACATTACAAACTGGTGTGGGACAACTCGCTGAATCTTTCGTCGGGTTATCTGAAAGCAATTATCGGCTATCAGCAAAACAGCCGTCAGGAGTTTGAAGAGTGCGAAGACGAATACGAACTGTTTTTCAAACTACATACTCTGACCTACGACCTGCGTTACATTACCAACGAGTTTAACGGTTGGAAACTCTCTACGGGTATCGGTGGCATGTATCAGAAATCGGGCAACGAGGGTGAGGAATATCTCATTCCAGACTACCGTCTCTTTGACTTTGGCCTCTATACCACAGCCACCAAGACTATCGGTGAACATTGGACGCTGAATGGTGGTGTGCGTTATGATCACCGCCGCCTGCACGGCTACGAACTGATGGAGGATGGAGAACAGCGCTTTACGGATTTCTCGCGACACTTCAATGGACTGACGGGAAGTATAGGCGCTGTCTTTAATGTGAACGACAACCTTAACGTGAAACTGAACGTGGCCCGAGGTTTCCGTACCCCCAACATGAGCGAACTGGCCTCGAACGGCGTACACGAAGGCTCTATCCGCTACGAACAGGGTAATCAGCAACTGAAGGCGGAATATAGTCTGCAGGCCGACCTCGGTGTCGATTTCACCTCGCGATATGTCTCTGCACAGCTGGCTCTCTTTGCTAACCGTATCGATAACTATATCTTTACACATCGCGTGGCAGAAGAAATCGAGGAAGGATACCTGACCTATGTCTATACTCAGGGTGATGCCCGATTGTTGGGATTTGAGGCTGGTGTAGACTTCCATCCCGTCCATAGCGTTCATTTTTCCAACACCTTCTCGTATGTCGATGCCCGTCTCACCTCTCACCACTCATCTCTTACCTCTGAGAATAAGTATCTCCCCTTTACACCAGCACCCAAATGGTCGTCGGAGTTGAAGTGGGAGCTGTCTCATCATTCACATCCAACAGTAGCCCATCACCATACAACGGATGCTGCTCATCGTTCGCTCCTCAATAATCTTTATGTCGCCGCGGCCCTCGATTGCTACCTGAAGCAGTCGCACATCTATAGTGCCGACGATACTGAGACGGAAACGCCTGGCTATGCGCTACTCTCACTTTCGGCAGGCACCGACATCCAGCTGCACGGCAAGAAAATCGCTGAGCTCTACGTTACTGCCGATAACCTGTTGGATAAAGCCTATCAGAATCACTTGAACCGCCTGAAATATGCAGACCTGAACACTGTAACAGGTCGTAGAGGTGTCTATAATATGGGGCGTAACATCACCTTTAAGGTAGTGGTGCCGATAGCACTTTAGTTGGTAGTTAAACCCTTGGGATTCAAACCCAAGAACAAAAAAAGGGACTTGATAAAAGTCCCTTTTTTGTGATCCGCTTGGGGCTCGAACCCAAGACCCCAACATTAAAAGTGTTGTGCTCTACCAACTGAGCTAGCGGATCAACCTTAGTGCTTTATGATAAAAGCGGGTGCAAAGGTACAACTTTTTGTTGAATTAGCCAAATTTATTCCGTAGTTTTTTCATTTTTGGCTTTCTTCTCCTCTGCTATTGCCTGCTTATAACACTCACGGCAGAGCGGTTCATACTCCTGTGTCTCACCCAGTAGCACGCGTTTGTCGTTCTGTACGGTGCGGTGACTGACGTATGCCAGTGAGCCACACTTCACACAGATGGCATGCACCTTGGTCACGTCGTCAGCGATGGCGCAGAGGGCTGGCATAGGGCCAAAGGGGATTCCTTTGTAGTCCATGTCGAGACCGGCAATGATGACGCGTACACCACGATTGGCCAGTTCATTACATACGCTGACCAGTCCTTCGTCGAAGAACTGTGCCTCGTCGATGCCTACTACGTCTATGTCACTTGACAGCAACAGAATGCTGGCCGATGAGTCGAGTGGGGTAGAGGGTATGGCGTTATGGTCGTGGCTCACCACCTCCTCGTCACTATATCGGGTGTCTATAGCGGGCTTGAAGATCTCTACCTTCTGCTTGGCAAACTGTGCACGGCGCAGACGACGAATCAGCTCTTCGGTCTTTCCGGAGAACATAGAGCCACACACTACTTCTATTCTTCCTGGGCGGCGTGTCTCGCCCGATGTTGGATATGTAATCATGCTGCAAAGATAATAAATAATTCATAATTTATAATGCATATTTCATAATTATTTTTTAATTTTGCAGCGTTATGGGAATATTATATATTGTACCCACGCCCGTAGGAAACATGGAGGACATGACACTTCGGGCTATCCGCATCTTAAAAGAGGCAGATGTGGTGCTGGCTGAAGATACCCGTACGTCGGGCATCCTACTGAAGCATTTCGATATCAAGCAGCACCTGCTGTCGCACCATAAGTTCAACGAGCATGGCACCTCTGCATCAGTCATCGAGCGCTTACAGGCTGGTCAGACCGTTGCCCTTATCAGTGATGCAGGCACGCCAGGCATCTCTGATCCAGGCTTCTTTTTGGTGCGTGAGGCTGTCAAGGCTGGCATCGAGGTGCAGACCCTGCCTGGTGCTACCGCCTTTGTCCCTGCATTGGTGTCGAGTGGCCTGCCTTGTGACCGTTTCTGCTTCGAAGGTTTCCTGCCTCAGAAGAAGGGACGCCAGACTAAATTGCAGAGCCTTGTCGATGAGGAGCGCACGATGGTGTTCTATGAGTCCCCCTATCGTGTGCTGAAAACCTTGCAGCAGTTCAGCGAGGTCTTTGGTCCTGAGCGTCAGGTTAGCTGTTGCCGTGAGATTTCCAAGGTTCATGAGGAGAGCGTGCGTGGTACGCTGCAGGAGGTGATAGCTCATTTTACGGAGCATGAGCCACGCGGAGAGTTCGTGATAGTTCTTGCAGGCAAGAATTAGGAATGAAGAATTAATAATGAAGAATTTCCTACCGGATTAATAATAACGATATGAAAAAGTTGATGATAGCAGCCTTGTGCCTGATGGCGCTGACTGCATGTACACAGAAAAAAAATAATCCAGCTGAGGATGCGTTGTTGCAACAGCGTGACTCGCTGACACGTGTCATTGAACAGAAAGACAACGAGATCGATGATATGGTGGCTACGATGAATGATATCCAAGAAGGCTTCCGCGCCATCAATGAGGCTGAGCAACGTGTCACCATTGCCAAGAATGGTGAGGGTACTACAGCTGCAGAGGGCATCCGTGAGAATATGGAATTTATTCAGAGCCAGATGCAGCAGAACCGTGAGCTCATCAGCAAACTGCGCAACCAGCTGCGCCAAAGTTCTGTCAAGGCCGACCAGTTACGTCGTACGCTGGATAACCTTACCCAGCAGTTGGATGAGAAGGATAACCAGCTGCGCCAGTTGCAGGCAGAGTTGGAGGCCAAGGATTTACAGATTGGCGAGTTGAGCCAGCAGGTCAGTGCGTTGTCTGGCAATGTCAGCCATTTGCAGGAAGAGACCAGTCAGAAGTCGCAGACCATCACTTCGCAGGACAAGCAGCTCAATACCGCATGGTTTGCCTATGGCACAAAGAAGGAACTAAAAGATCAACATATCATCGAAGATGGTAAGGTGCTGCGTTCTAACTTCAATCGCGACTACTTTACTAAGATAGACATTCGTATTGACAAGGAGATACGTCTGTATAGCCGCTCTGCCAAGATATTGACTGCTCATCCACAGTCAAGCTACACCTTGCTGCAGGATGCCAACAAGCAGTACATCTTGCGTATTACTAATCCGCAACAGTTCTGGTCTACCAGTAAATATCTGGTAGTGCTCGTGAAATAATACAGTGGATCTCCATGAAGTGAACCCCGAAAGTCAGACACAAACTTTCGGGGTTCACTTCATGGTATATACCTTATTATATATATGCGCGCGAGACTAACGAATATTTACGAAATGCAACTTTTATTGTACAAAAAAGTATCAATTTGGTATAATTATAGGCCCAAAAGATAAAAAAAAGAGCATAAATGTGCATTTTTTATAATTTTTATTTGGTAGTGTGAAAGAAAATTAATACTTTTGCACCCCGTACAACCCCAATAAGGGGTAATTGGCTCGTGAGCGTAAGTCTCATCTCCTAAAATGTACCAGCAGCTAACACTGCGACAAAGCGAGATAACATTAATTAATTTAAAATATTAATCAACAAGAGAGTGTTTATGAAAAAAAGACTAACTATGTTTTTGGCCTGCCTCTTCCTGAGTTTAGGAATGGCGTTGGCTCAGACAAAAGTTACTGGTACCGTAATCTCTGCTGAAGACAATGAGCCCATTATTGGTGCCTCAGTACTTGTTCAAGGACAGAAGTCTGGTACTGTGACTGATGCCACTGGACAATTCTCTCTGAATGTCCCTGCTGGTAAAAAAATTGTTATTAGTTACATCGGTATGGAAACCCAGACCGTGACACCTAAGAATGGCATGCAGATTATTATGCAGAACAGTGCGGAACTGAAAGAGGTTGTTGTTACTGGTATGCAGAAAACTGACCGCCGTTTGTTCACTGGTGCAACAACCAAGATTGATGCAGCAAGTGCAAAGATCGATGGTGTAGCTGATATTTCGCGTTCACTGGAAGGCCGTGCAGCAGGTGTTAGCGTACAAAACGTATCTGGTACCTTCGGTTCTGCACCAAAGATCCGTGTTCGCGGTGCTACGTCTATTTATGGTTCGTCAAAGCCTCTGTGGGTGGTTGATGGTGTCATCATGGAAGACGTTACTGAGGTTTCTGCCGACGATCTGTCATCTGGTGATGCCGAAACGCTGATTTCTTCAGCTATCGCAGGTCTGAACTCTGATGATATTGAGTCATTCCAGATTCTGAAGGACGGTTCTGCTACCTCTATTTATGGTGCGCGTGCAATGGCCGGTGTGATTGTTGTTACCACCAAGAAAGGTAAGGCCGGTTCAAACCGTATCAGTTATACAGGTGAATACACCATGCGTCTCAAGCCCAGCTATTCTAACTTCAATATCATGAACTCACAGGAACAGATGAGTGTTTACCGTGAGATGGAGAAGGGCGGTTGGCTGAATATGGCCGAGACCTATCGTGCTTCTGAGAGTGGTGTCTATGGTAAGATGTATCATTTGATGAATACCTATGACGAGGCTACAGGTCAGTTCGCTATGGCTAATACTGATGCTGCTCGCACAGCTTATCTGCGTGAGGCTGAGTATCGCAATACCGACTGGTTTGACGAGTTGTTCTCTAATTCTATTCAGCATAACCATTCTATCAGCCTTTCTTCTGGTACAGAGAAGGCTCAGTACTATGCTTCATTCTCACTGATGAATGATCCAGGATGGTATAAGAAGAGCAAGGTTCAGCGTTATACAGCTAATGTTAATGCTAACTACAATATCTCTAAGAAGTTAACTCTTAATTTGATTAGCAATGCCTCTTATCGTAAGCAGGAGGCTCCTGGTACGCTGGCATCTGATATCGACCCAGTATATGGTGAAGTTCGTCGTGACTTCGATATCAACCCATATAGCTATTCAATGAATACGTCACGTACACTGGCTACTGATGAGTACTACATCCGTAACTATGCTCCATTCAACATTCTGAATGAGTTGGAGAATAACTACATGGATTTGGATGTTGTTGATACCCGTTTCCAGGCAGAGTTGCAGTATAAGCCTATTCAGAAGGTTACTCTTTCTGTACTGGGTGCTTATAAGTATTCTACCACATCACAGGAACACTACATCAAGGATGGTTCAAACCAGGCTATGGCCTATCGTGCTATGGACGATGCTACTATGCGTGATAACAACCCATGGCTCTATGGCGACCCCGATGTTGAGAACTCTTTGAAGGAGTCTGTTCTTCCTTATGGTGGTTTCTATCGCCAGACGAAGTATAAGATGAATAGCTGGGACTTCCGTGCTACAGCCCAGTATAACGATGCATTCCTTAACGATACACATATCATCAACCTGTTCGGTGGTATGGAGGTTAACAATGTTGAGCGTAGCAAGACGTTCTTCAATGGTGTCGGCATGCAGTATGACATGGGTATGCTGGCCAAGTACGACTATCGTTACTTCAAGCAGACTCAGGAGGAGAATGCTGCCTACTATACTGTAAATGATACTTATAGCCGTTCTGCAGCCTTCTTCGCTAATGCTACCTATTCTTATAAGGGCCGTTATACCATCAACGGAACTGTACGTTATGAGGGTACAAATAAGCTGGGTAAGAGCCGTAGCGCTCGCTGGCTGCCTACATGGAACATCTCTGGTGCTTGGAATGCCCATGAGGAGGCTTGGTTCCATGATACTTTCAAGAACTTCCTGAGCAACCTTACTTTGAAGGCTTCTTACTCTCTGACTGGTGACCGTGGTCCCACGACAGTGACCAACTCACAGGTTGTTATCAAGAGTTTCAACCCCTGGCGTCCTTTCACCAGCGTTGGAGAAAGTGGTCTGCAGATTGATGACTTGGAGAACAGTGAGCTGACCTATGAGAAGAAGCATGAGCTTAACCTTGGTGCAGAATTCGGTTTCTTCAATAACCGCATCAACTTTGCTATTGACTGGTATAAGCGTAACAACTACGACCTGATTGGTACCATTAATACCATGGGTATCGGTGGTCAGACCACTAAATATGCCAACGTAGCTTCCATGAAGTCACACGGTGTTGAGTTTACGCTGTCTACAAAGAATATTGTTAGCAAGAACTTTAAGTGGAATACCGACTTCATCTTCTCACATGCAAAGAACGAGGTAACAGATCTCGATACCAAGGCTCGTATTATCGATATGATTTCTGGTACTGGTTTCACACTTTCAGGCTATCCTGTTCGTTCTCTGTTCTCTATTGACTTCCAGGGTCTGAATGACCAGGGTCTTCCTACCTTTATCAATGAGAATGGTGAATTGACCGTTAGTGAATTCAACTTCCAGGATCGTGAGAATCGTGACTATCTGGTTTACGAGGGACCAACAGATCCTACTGTGACTGGTTCGTTTGGTAACGTATTCCAGTACAAAGGACTCAAGCTGAATGTCTTCATTACCTATGCATTCGGTAATGTAGTACGTCTCGACCCCGTGTTCTCTCGTAGATACTCTGACCTTGACGCTCTGCCCAAGGAGTTTGTTAACCGTTGGACACAGGCTGGTGATGAGGCCTTTACCAATATCCCTGTTATTGCCGACAAGCGTATGGATGAGAATGATTCTTATCTGCGTCGTGCTTATAATGCCTACAATTACTCTACTGAGCGTATTGCCAAGGGTGACTTCATCCGCATGAAGGAAATCTCCCTGAGCTATGACTTCCCCAAGAGTTTCATTGCGCCTCTGAAGCTGAATAATCTCTCAGTGAAGCTGCAGGCCACCAACCTCTTCCTGATTTATGCTGACAAGAAACTGAATGGTCAGGATCCTGAGTTCTTCAATACCGGTGGTGTTGCTGCTCCTATGCCAAAGCAGTTCACAATGACGCTGAAATTAGGTATTTAATCTTACTGATTTAATGATAGAAGAAATATGAAAAAATATAATATAGTATATTTATTGGCTACCGGCTTGCTGGCATTGTCCTCATGTGATGACTATCTGGATAAGGTTCCTGATAATCGTGCTGAGGTGAATACCGAAGATAAGATCTCTAAATTGCTGGTAAGTGCCTATGCAGGACACAACTCCAATCTGATTTTGGAGATGTCATCGGATAATGCCCGTGATAATGGTTCTAACTATGATTTCGATGCGGTGGAACAGGAGGAAGCTTATCTCTGGAAAGATCAGACCAGTAATGATAATGATGCTGTATCAGATGTGTGGGATGCTTGCTATTTGGCAGCAGCTCATGCTAATCAGGCCCTTGCTGCCATTGAGGACCTGGGTAATCCCGCCAATCTGAGCGCCTATCGTGGTGAAGCACTGCTTTGTCGCGCTTGGGCTCACTTCCAGCTGGCCAACGTGTTCTGTCTGGGCTACAACCCCCAAACAGCTGATTCTGATTTAGGACTGCCTTATTCTATGGCTCCTGAGACTCAGGTAAAGCCTGACTATCAGCGTGGCACCATGGCTGAGCTCTATAAGCATATCAGCGATGACATTGAAGAGGGCCTGCCTTTGATTGATGATAACATCTATACTGTTCCTAAGTATCACTTCAATAAGAAGGCTGCCTATGCTTTCGCTGCCCGTTTCAACCTGTTCTACCAGAAATGGGACAAGTGTATCGAGTATGCCAATGCCGCTTTAGGTAGCAATCCTGCTACTTCTTTGCGTAACTGGTATCACATTGTAAGAGAGTTGGCTTCAGACTATGAAACTCGTTGTAATGCCTATATCAGTGCCAGCGAGAATGCCAACTTCCTGTTGCAGACTGCTTCATCAAGCAGTGGCTATATTCTCGGCGCTTGGAGCTTGGGTACCCGTTATGGTCATGAACAGCCCAATATTGCCAGAGTTGAAACTTATCGTGCTCCTGGTATCTGGGGCGCTTGGGGTTCAAGTGTAAATGTTGGCTTATATATGTCGCATTCTAACTGGGGCCCTGTTCAGACACTGAACATCTCTAAGTACTATGGTTATTTCGAGTACACCGACAAGGTGAACCGTATTGGTTATCGTCGTAACGTATATGTTCAGCTCTGTGGCGACGAGACGCTGCTCTGCCGTGCTGAAGCATACGCTGTAAAGGGCGATTTGACTAATGCCTTGAAGGATATGAACCTTTGGTACTCTACCAATTCTGGTAGTGGTACTCAGATTACACAGGAGCTGGTTAACCTTTGCTATGGTACCTATGATGCTCAGACTGGTGCTGGTATGAAGTATATGGACGATGGCAATGGTGGTCCTATCGCTGCCAGTGCTGATAACGGTACTGCTAAGAAACACCTCCACCCATTAGGATTCACTATCGGTGCTGAAGGCTCTGATCAGGAGAATATGCTTCAGTTTATTCTGCACATGCGTCGTTGTCAGATGATGCAGGAAGGTGGTCGCTGGTGCGACATCAAGCGTTGGGGTATCGAGATTGCCCATAACCGTGAGGGACTGCCCGACGATAAGTTGCTGCTTAACGACCCTCGCCGTGCTTTGCAGTTGCCTGCTGATGTTGTTTCTGCGGGTCTGACTCCCAACCCACGTAATAATTAATTAGGAAAGGATATACAATATGAAAATTAGATATTATCTTTTAGCAATGGGTGCCATGTTTCTGATGGCATCATGCGACAAGGAGGACAAGCTTGACGAGAAGAGCATCTTCCCCGATGAGACGGTAAGCAATCCTACTCCGCTCGACAAGTGGTTGGAGGTGAACTATCAGCAGCCTTACAACATCCAGCTGAAATATCGTTTCGAGTTCAAAGAGAGTGATACTGAGAAGAACCTCGCTCCTGCCAGTTACGACAAGGCTGTTGCCTTGGCCAAGCTGACTAAGTATCTGTGGATTGAGTCCTATGAGGAACTTAAGGGTCGCGACTTCATTCGTAAGTACTGCCCGAAAATCATGCACTTCATTGGCTCTTATGGCTACAACTCTGGTGGCTCTGTCACGCTGGGTGTTGCCGAGGGTGGTATGAAGATTACCCTCTACAACGTCAACAACATTGACTATGAGAATCCCGATATCGAGTTCCTGAACTATTGGTTCTTCAAGACCATGCACCATGAGTTCGCTCATATCCTGCATCAGACGAAGCCCTATCCTGTTGACTTCAATGAGATCTCTGCTGCTAACTATCAGTCTGAGAGCTGGGTGAACTTGGAGGATGACGAGTGGCTTGACCTCGGTTTCATCACAGACTATGCTAGCCGTGAGACCCAGGAGGACTTCGTCGAGCTGATTGCCAACTATGTTACTCACGATCAGGCTTGGTGGGATGCTCAGCTTGCTAAGGCTAGCAAGGATGGTAGAGCTGCCATTGAGACTAAGCTTGACATTGTACGTGACTGGCTGAAGACTGCTTGGGAGATTGATCTGGATGCTCTTCGTGAGATTGTTCAGCGTCGTTCTGCCAACGTTAAACTGTTAGATTTGCAAACACTTAATTAAGAAGCAATATGAAGAAAATACATATATTATTTGCTGTCGCCATCCTCGGTCTGCTGACTTCTTGTCTTAAAGACCAGGAGGATGTGTTCGACAAACAATCGGCAATACGTGCTGAAGAAGCCATTGCTGCCGACTACAAGATTCTTGCCGGTGCTGAGCATGGTTGGCTGTTGAAGTATTATCCTTCACCATATCGTACTTATGGTGGCTACTGCGTACTCATGAAGTTTACTGAGGATGGTAAGGTGACTATTGCAAGCGATATCACCAATGCTAATGTAACGGCTGATAGCTATTACAAGATTACACAGAGTGCAGGTGTTGTTTTGTCATTCGATACTTATAACGAGATTTTCCATCTTTTCTCTACGCCAGATGCTCCTCTTGGCGGAGACAAAGGAAAGGGATGGGAAGGAGACTACGATTTTGAGTTCATCTCAGCTTCTCCAGAGAAAATTGTCCTGAAGGGTAAGAAGAGTGGCAACTATGCTACTATGGTTCCTTGTAAGGATGATGACTGGACTGGATATTTATCGAATAATGCAGTTGTTGAGGAAGATATGAACTTCCCCAAGTACTCCCTGGATGTGGCTGGTACCGAAGTGGCTGTTTCCAAGTCATATCGTAGTTTCGAGATGACATACGCCACTGCTACAAACGACACCACTATCAGTGTTCCTTTTGTAGTATCTGATGCAGGTATCGAATTCTATGAGCCTATTCAGATTAATGGCAAGGAGATTAGCGGTTTCAAATATGTAGAAGGTTCTTTTGATTTCCCCAGTACCGATGATGACAAAGTCGTGCTCCATGGTATTACACCTCCTCTCAATGAAACCTTTGTGTTGAGTGACTGGTATATTGCCTATAGCACTGCTGGAGCTTACGCTCAGCCTCTACTGAAGAAAATGGAAGCAGGATCTGCAACTGAGAATGAAACCATTGTTCTGCTTGCCTTTACAAACGTCGACGGTGCTCCTAGCCTGTACTTCCGAAGCGGCAATTATGCTGGCTACTATTGTTTCAACTTTGAGTACATAGGTGACGATACCATTACCATGTATTTCAATGGAAAGGCTGATCCGAACAATAATGGTGTATACTATTACAATAATTGTGACTACGGCTATGGACTTATGATATTTGGTCTTAATGAGCAAAATGCCCGCACTTTCAAGTTGTCGACCGACAATTTAAAGTCTCCGTCATACATTATTTTGACAGATATCAACGAGCCAACGAACGTCATAAAGATGTTCACAGAGCCAATCACTTACCCATTTAACAACTAATTAATGGATAGAAGATTATGAAAAAGATTTTAAGTTTAATGGTATTGCTTGCAGGCGTGATTTCATTCACGTCCTGCGGCGATGACGACGATGCTACATATACTGCTCCTGCCCAGCTCTCGCTGAAGAGTGCTGATGCATTCTATGAGGCAGCAGGTGGTACTGGTTCTATCGTTGTCAATAGTTCAGAGACTATCACTGCAACCTCTAATGTTGAGTGGTTGACAGTGTCAGTCAGTGGTAACACCGTTAATCTGACGGTTGCAGCTAATGACAAGTTGGAAGGACGTTCGACAAATGTTGTTCTGAAAACAGCTTCTGCTTCCAAGGAAGTTAATATCAGCCAGCGTGGTATCATCTATGGTATTCCTGAAGGTGATGCCGGTGATAATACGTTCACTCTTGATGACGCAGAAAATGCTAAGATTGTTATTCCTGTAGCGCAGACTGCTGGTATGACTGTTACAAGCCAGGCTGAGTGGCTGACAGCATCGTTCAATAGTGAGACCAGTGCCATCGAGATCGTAGCAGCCTCTAACGATGAAGAGGAAGCTCGTACAGGTCTTGTTGCTATAGAGACTGGTAGCATTAAGGAGAATCTGACGATTGTACAGAAAGCAATGGTGTTCAAACTTGAGAAGACTTCTTTGTCAGTGGCTAATGCCGGTGGTATTGAGTCTGTTACGATTGAACATTCAAAGCCTGTAACTGTTGAGAGCACTGCTGACTGGTTTAAGTGCAACTTCAACGACAAGTCTGGCGTACTTGCCATCTCTGTTGATGAGAACAAGACTCTTGCTCGTCAGGGAACGATTACTCTGAAGTCTGGTAACAGTACTAAGACTATTAGTGTTATCCAGTATGATCCAGCATCGCTGGCCGATCAGATTGTTGGTGACTATTATTTCACTTATTATAAAGATAAGGAGCTTAAGGCCTTTGCTGCTACTCTGACAGAGGATGCTCTCCAGATTCCTGCATTAAACTGGTCTATCCCTGTTACTATAGACAAAGAGAAACTGACAGTATCTGTCAAGAGTGGATGTTTCGTTGGAACTTATAGCAGCTACTTTGCTTATCTGCTCTTCATTGATAATACTGGTGAGTACTGGACTGCTACTAGTACAGACGCTGTTGCTTCAGCAACCCTTGGTCTCGAGGATCTGGGTGAAGGCACTTTGACATTGATGGGTGACTTTACTGGTACCTTCGGTGATGATTTTAAGTTCGGTAGCTTCTATTTCGGCGCATTCTCTGAGCAGACTTTGGATACAAGTAAACTGGCAGGTAAACTTTTGCAGATGTCTTCTCCTGGCTTGCTGAAGGTTCCTGCCGAGCCTGAGGCTGCTCCTAAGAAGATTAAGCGAGCAATGGTGGAAAAGATTGGTAACGTTCCTTCTAGCCTGAAGAGATTTAAGTAATCACTTAATATGATATTTAAAGATGCTCCTAATTGTTGTGATGCAGTTAGGAGCATTTTTTTACTGAATATGAGAAGACTAATATCATTACTGATTTTATTTTTGTCAGTAGCTGCCGTGAAGGCTGTCCCTGCCTATCGTGGGGCTACTCAAGTTCTTCAGCCAGATGGCAGCTATATTACTTTGCGATTACATGGTGACGAATGGTCGAATTTCTATACGACTGATGATGGCTACAGTCTGGTGAAAAATCAGGAGGGCTATTATGTTTATGCACAACTAAAGGAAGGACGCCTGGAGGCTACAGACCATGTGGCTCATGACGTTGCGCTACGTACACCATTGGAAAAGGAGTGGTTGGATGGTTTCAGTAAATTCCAGAAGCCAGCAATCTCGGAAAACAAGGCACAACAAAAGGCCAAAGAGCTGAATCGTCGTTCCGCAACACTCGCTAAACAACGTGCAGGTCGTTATGACTACACGAAGTTTCGCGGGTTGGTCGTCTTGGTAGAATACAATGACCTTTCCTTCTCTCGTGATGACTATGCTCAGGTGGCTGACGATATGATGAACAAAGCCTACTATAAAGGATATGACAACTCCCAATATGGCAAGTTCACAGGCAGTGTTCGTGACTATTTCGTAGATAACTCGATGGGATTGTTTGAACCTCATTTCGATGTTGTTGGACCTGTTAGGGTCGATTTTAGTCAGTACGATCCTTGTCAAACGGAGAATGTTGACGTTATCAATTATGAGGCATTAAAGAAGATAGATAAAACAGTTAATTTCCGACAATATGATACTGACAAAGATGGCATGGTAGATATGATTTATTTTATCTACGCTGGCTTAGGTTCTAATTTTGGATCCAACGACGAACGCCTGTTGTGGCCTCATGCAGGTTATATTACGTATGGAAATCAATATGTCATGCTTGACGGTGTCAATATGGGCCGTTATGCATGTTCCACAGAACTCTTCGGCTCGGAGGAGATGAATATATTGGATGGTATTGGTACTATCTGTCATGAGTTTAGCCATGTGCTGGGACTCCCTGACTTTTATGATACAAATTATGAGAAGGGTGGGCAGAGTGATGCCCCCGATGGGTGGTCGTTGATGGCAAGCGGCTGTTATGAGAATTATTCCCGTACGCCTGTGGGCTATTCGCTTTTCGAACGCTATGCAACTGGTTTTGCTACTCCTAAAGTAATTACTTCAGAAGGGACCAAGCGCCTTGATCCGTTGCCATTGTTTAATGAAGGCTATCGCATCAATACGGAAGTGGAAAAAGAGTATTTCCTGCTTGAGAACCGACAGCCCAGCCTGTTCGTATGGGATGAGTACCTGCCAAGCCATGGCATGCTGGTATATCGTGTTGATTCTACTAATACAATGGTTTGGGAGCGGAATGAGATTAACGCCAATCCCTACCACAATTACTATCAGGTAATACGGGCAGGAGGTAGTAATGCTACTGCTGAATGTGATCCGTTCCCTGGTAAGAATGGGGTAAACGTGCTTGATAACGACTCGAAACCTGCAAGTTTGCTGACATGGGCTGGCAAGAAAGCTCAGTGGGGCATCTATAATATTGTAGAACAAGGTAATGTAATCAGGTTCGAAGTACGCAATTCTCAGTCGTCTGATGGCATTTCACTTCCTGTAAAGCCGAAAGACGAGGACGCTTCAGCCAATCAGCCTGCGTATAATCTGCACGGGCAGCGTGTCACTAAAGGATATAAGGGAATAGTAATCCGCAGAGGGCGGAAGGTGTGTGTCAATTTGTAAGCAAAGTAGTATTAAAAACAACATTTTACTACTAAAACGCATCTATTTGTGTAAAATAGATGCATTTTTTATAATTTTGATATCTTTACAGAGAATGTATGGTGGGCAGGTGGTAACCGCTAACCATTTCGCTGTAATACAATACAAATTCGGGAAGCATAGTCGCAGGGCGGCTGATTTACGCTAATATCTCTGCGAAACGGCCATTCCCAGTAACGAGACAGCTGTATATATGAAAAAGTGGTACGACTTTCTGAAAAGTGGTACCACTTTTTTCTGTATTAGCTGTAGCCGGAAGCGAGAACAGCTATCTCGTCACTGGGAGTAGCTAATACAGCAATGGGAATGGCTAATATGGAGATGGGATGGGCTGTCTCGTGCCCATGCGCGCACGCACCGCGCGTAGGACCTTTCAAAAAATCGCATTCACTTTCACAACTGCCCGTATACTGGGCTTTCCGAGCGTTTTTGGCTCAATAACGTTTCACATTGCTTTCACAGATGCTGATACTCGTTTTTGTGAAAGCGATGTGAAACCTTTCTGGCCCCTACGCGCGCATGGAACATGCGCAAACCTTAATAAATAAAGGGCTTGACAAGAATGTGTGAAAGTGAAAGCATTTTTTTTAAAGCTATCTCTTGCCTTTGAAGAAGTCCTGCATCAACTGACGGCACTCGTTTTCGAGTATGCCGCCAGTCACGGTACATTTAGGATGCAAGGCGTGAGGTGCATAGTCGGTATAGCCTCGTTTCTCGTCGCGACAGCCATAGACGATGCGGGGTATCTGGCTCCATCCCAAGGCTCCGGCACACATGGTGCAGCAGCTGCTCGCAGAGCGACTACGATTAACACCTACACCACAACCGCCAATAGCTACACCTTCACGGGATTGGATACCAACAAGCGCTATATCTACCGTGTACGTGCAATTGGTGAAGAGAATACTTATTCTCAGTGGAGTGAGGAGAAGACATTCGAGTTCGGTGGTACTGGTGTCGTATCGGTGTTCTCTTCTGAGAAGGAATCGGCAACTCGCTTCTTCGACCTCCAGGGTCGTGAGGTCAAGACGCCTACCCATGGCTTGTATATCAGAAACGGGAAAAAGGTCGTGGTTAAGTGAGGGCAGTGCAAAGCTTGCTTTTGCAATGCCGAGCGTGAACGAGCTCATGATGTAATCATAAGGTCGTGGTGAAGTAATTCAAATTCTTACACCTTGATATCATATAGCGGAGCACCTGTACAACGGTGGCTCCGCTATTTTTTTTGCCCAAAAGTTTGTTCGTGTCACATACCTGTACTTTATCGGATGCTTACATTTTTAATACGTTGCGGTTCAGCGCTTAAAAATCTTCTGAGAAAAATCGGCTAAAATACCTTGGAGAATTTTTTCGTTAAACACATAAATAAAAATAGCTGACATTACGAATGTCAGCTTCGCTTTTTAGTTTATGCTGTATGTGTATTAGCTTTGTTTTTTCTCAGACAATATATCCCTTCTTCTTCATCCAAATAGGAAAGAAGTAGTCGTAGACATAATACTCGTTATGATCGCAGGTGATAAAATCTTTCTCTATTAATCCTCTAACGGCTGAGACAGCGGAACTAGAAGAAATAAGGCGGTGTTTATGTATAAACTGGCTACTGGAGATGTTCTTTGCTCGTTTCTCTTGTGCTATTGCCAAAAAAGTGATGCGTTGTTTCTCAGACATTTGGCTAAAGAGCATTTCATAATGTTCTGTATTGAGATTGATGATAAAGTCAATGGCATCCTCAATCATGTCAATTGTACAGCGCCCACCATTCGGCGTATTCATAAACAATACATTCATCACCCTTTGCAGATAAGCGGTAACACCGTCGAATCTTTGGTAAACTTGCTTTACGACATCCATATCAAGTGATTTGCCGAAAGCTTCGAACTTGTTAACGGCAAAGGTGGAGTACTTGTCTTCTGAGATGGTATCTAGCCCCATTGTAACTACTGATTGATAGAACGGTCGTGAGGGTGAAAGAAAAATTTCTGTCATCAAGTGACGTTTTGAACCGCAAAAGAGGAAAGTGGCATTGGGACACTGTTGTATGTGAGTCCTTAGTGCTGCTTCGACATTCTGCCCATTCGGATAATCTGTAATCTTCTGGAACTCATCAATGGCAACTAGGCAGGGTTTGTCTGCAGTGCCCAAATACTTGAAAATTTCTTCGAGAGTCGTAGCTGGATTTATATAGTTCCCGAGACCAATGCCCCATACAGGATTTCCGTTAATATCAAAAGATATTTGCTGTTGAACAGACTTAATACTATTGAAAAAGTGTTCCCATACCTTTCTTCCTAACGGTTTCAGCTCCTCAAAGATAGCTCTGCCGAATACCTCAACGAAATCTGCCAAAGAGTTAGTGGCATAAATATCGATGATAAATGTGTAGTATGCGCCTTTTATTTCGGGTTGTGCAAAACAATGATGAATCAAGTCTGTTTTACCCAATCTTCTTGGTGAGATAAGTGCCATGTTATTCTCGTTGGTAAGCATTCTCACCAAGTTTTTTGTTTCTTTTACGCGATCACAAAAATAATCAGGACCTGCATAACCTTTTGTGACAAACGGATTCTTCATATATCAGACATTGTTGTTTACTGCCTGCAAAGTTAATCATTATTCTGCAATTATCAAAATTATGATTATCAAAAGTTTGATAATTTTATCGTTTGCTTCTAAAGAAGTCCTGCATGAGCTGGCGGCACTCGTCTTCGAGTATGCCGCCAGTCACGGTACATTTAGGATGCAAGGCGTGAGGTGCATAGTCGGTATAGCCTCGTTTCTCGTCGCGACAGCCATAGACAATGCGGGGTATCTGACTCCATCCCAAGGCTCCGGCACACATGGTGCAGGGCTCTACGGTGACGTAGAGCGTGCAGTCGGTGAGGTACTTGCCGCCCAGCTCGTTGGCTGCAGCGGTGATGGCCTGCATCTCAGCATGGGCTGTCACGTCGTGTAGCGTCTCTGTCAGGTTGTGGGCGCGTGCAATGATGCGGTCCTGGCATACAACTACCGCTCCAATGGGTATCTCGCCCTCGTCAAAGGCCTGCTGGGCTTCGTCCAGCGCCTTGCGCATATACTTCTCGTCTTTATTTTCTTGTTCCATATTTTCTTTATTCCCACTTCAGATACATGGAGAAGGTACCATCGTCTCTGTTCTCGGTCGTGTCACGGACTACATATTTGGGTACCCACACATAATTACCGTTTCCGTCGTCTTGGTATTGGCCATCGTCAAAGTAGAACCATTCCTTATTTGTATAGTTGACTGTGTAGCTTTGCCCGTCTAGGTGGTCTGTACCTACCTCTACGGTTTTGCTCTCGCCATCGTCATACTCGCCCCAGTTCAGAGCTGCCAGGGATACAGAGGTTTCGAATTCCCTATATCTGTCGCTCGTCTTGGACAAAGTATAAGTTTCCTCAATATCCTTCTGGTAGCCTTTGACATAGATGTCACGGACTTCGAAATTGTTCTTCTCCACCAGCTTTGTGGGCAGGATGGCGTGGATGGTGAATGTGATGGTATAGTAAAGACCGTAGGGCTTGTCTTTCTGGAGCGTCAACTCTGTGGGTATCTCATTCTCGTATTCGTAGGCCATTGGGTTGACGTATGTTCCCTCCACCTTGTAAGTGTCTTCACTGATTTCCGTGACTTTGATGTCCTCAGGATGGATGGTGCTATAGTTCTTGTTGTTGACCAAGAACACGCCAAGGCCCCACATGGATGGAATCATTAACTTGTCGGTGTCGATGAAGTCCAGTGTCAGGTCGTCGGGAATGGGGGCTGCTTCCTGTGTGACAGACAGCGTGACGGTCTTGAGTACGGTCTCGTTGTCCATGGACAGGCCGATGCTAATGTCTGCCTTGCGCACCTCAGGCAGAAGGTTCTCATCGTAATAGATGAATACGGTCTGTGCATTCTGGTCTACCTTAATCCACGACACATTGCTCTTGGGTATGATGTACTTGGCATTGGTAACAACGACGACAGTCTCCGTGCCTCCATCAGCATCGAGCGTCAGTGACGACGGGTTCAGCTCGCAGGTAATGTCCTCGGCAGCTTTCTTGCCCTCGTCGGTAGAACCGGTAAGGTCTTTCTTCTTGCCAGTCGGGACATTGGTGACGGTGGTGTGCTTGTCGCCAGTCTTGTCGACGGCAGTGACGGCAACGTCCTTGTCGCCTGGAACGATGTTCGTTATCTTGCCGTTCTTGCTGGCTGTACCAATACTGATTCTGTCGCCATTGGCGTCGGTGGCTATGGCAACGTCAGCAGCTGACTCCTTGTCAGTGTCTGTAAACGATGTGGCGGCATTGCCAGTCTCTTTGAGTACTTCTTCTGCCATCTCAGTAACGTTGCCCATCATGGCCTTGCTGATGAGGTCGTTCTCTTCAATGAACTTGATGATGTCGTCTTCTGTCTCGCCAATGACACCCAAACCAGTCTCCTTGATGGCATTCTCCAGATACTGTTCCACTTCGCTGTCCATACCTTCAATGTGTCCGTAGTGGTTGATGATGGCCTTGCCGATAGCACTCGACACCTTCAGGACACCACCTGTAATGCCTTCACCCTTTTGGACAGCTTCGGCCAGGTCGGACGTGTTCTTGATGACTTCGCCACACTCGGCAACCACCGTTGTGGCAGGTGTCATATTCAGAACGAGATTCATGGCAGGCTCAAACATCGGGCCAAGGGTCTTCTTGATATTGGTTGCAGGGGTAATGCCCAAGTCGTGAGCCGTCTCCCAGAATTCCAGGTCGTTTCCCGTGCTGTACATGTTGTCAAATAGGTCGTTGGAAGCGTTGTCATACTTTCCTGCACTTAGGTTGTTCCAGAACTCCGTATAGTCTTTGGCACCCTGTCGCTTGAATGGCGGTAGATTATCGAAGCGCTCTTTCAACCATGCATGATTGTTGATATTACCCGACTTCATGGCTACTGCCATGATGCAGACGCGTCCTGCTGAAGCTGATTTCCCCCACAATCCCAGCAGTTTGAAACCACTGAAGAATGGGATGTTCCAGGCGCGGGTAGGGGATGCGGTGCCCAGGGCCGTCGACTGTGACAGCCTTGTCAGCGATGCCTCATATTTGTCTTTATCGTCTATCAGACTCTGCCAGACCTCGTAGTAGCGCTTCATGTCAGCCTCGTCGTATTCCGTGGTCGAACAGGTAAGGTCGGTATAGCCTTTCGTTGCCATCTTGATGCCCAATAACTGTAGCAGTCGGGTACGTGCCGCCAACTCTGTCAGGTTGATGGCGTCGGCACGTAGACCGTCGGCAGTCAGATAGCTTTGATATACGGGAAGTTCAGGAGCGGGTGGCGTTGGTGCCTGCTCTGCGGAGTCACTGCTTGAACAGCCGCTGAGACATGCCATGCTCATTAGCACAACAGTCATCTTGAAAAATAGTCGTTTAGTTTTCATGTTGATAGTCTTAGGGGGTTGTCAAAAATGTGATGTATGTAAATAGTCATGAGCGTTATATCGTCTGCCTGCCAGGTTCTCGCTCGCCGTCAAGAGCTTGCCATCAGTACTGAAGATGACGCAGACTGCATCGCCATACCGGCGACGAGAAATAAAGCGGCTGATATGTGAATATACCTATATTTCATATTTATAGTTGGCTACAAATGTACAAAAAAAATACATATGATGCAAGCGTAAGGGGAAAAATATAGTTTTTAGGGAAGATTATGGCATGAGAATCTGGGTTATATGAGATTTCGAGGTTTCGATGCCTCGATATTTCGAAGTTTCGAAGTTTCGATATTTCGATGTTTCGAGGTTCCGAAGTTCCGAGGATTTCAATTAGATGTTAAGTGTTCCGTTGCAGGTAGGGTAGTTGCTGCAGCTCCAGAATTCTTTACCGGAGTTGATGCCTTTCTTGGCGACACGCTTAATCATGGGCTTGCCGCATAGAGGACATTTGGGAGCGCCACTCTGTGTACTTTGCTGGGAACGATAGGCCAGACGTTCAGCAGTGAGTCCCTCGGTAAAGCCACCTTCCGCTTTGAACGTTTCCAACAGATGTTCTATTTGGCGTCTAAGCATCATAATAAGACGGTTGCAGAGAATGATAAGACAGTTGGCAGCTATCAGTGAATCGCCCCTGGTTAGCCAATTGTCAAACTTGTGCTTTTGGGTCAGAATATGTTTACAGCTTTGGAAAAGCACATCGTCTTTATACGTTGGACGGTCCAGTTGGATGCTGTTGATGGCAAGGTATTCTTGTGATGTTGATGACCAGGGAGTATTCTCACAGCGCATAAGCCAGTTGAGGTAATCGTTAGACAGTTCAGAGAGACTGGCACGAGCCACGTCAATAAGTTTCATTTCTGTCTCTCGTGAGGTGGAATGCCTGGAACTACCTTCAGCAATATTGGCTGGCACCGAGCGTGCCGCCATGGTCATTTGGTCGAAGAGCCGTCCGCAAGGGTCGTTGGTCTGGTTAAGGTATCGGATGCAGAAGTCCTGCGTAGCTAATTGTATCACGTTGGCAAGCACCCATGTGTCCAACCAGTAGTATTTGAAGATTGCGATTTCCATTGTTTTTTTATTGTTTGTGGGGTTATTCGATGTTTCGATTATTCGATGTTTCGATTATTCGATATTTCGATGCTTCGAGGTTTCGATAATTCGAGGCCTCGCTAAATAATGAACTGCACTTCCTTGAAGGCATAGCTGCGCTCCTTTCCGTTGTCATCGCGCAGCAGCAGGTGGCCCTCGTCTGCTACGTCCACTATTTCAGCCATGAAGGCACCGCTCTTGTCGGTATATGGATGGAATCCCTGCCGCCTGTAGAGCATGGAGCAATACTTCTGCTTGATGTCGTGATACAGATAGTGGTCTAAGCAATTCAGTATGTCGTGCAGGAGTTTCTTACAATCTGTCTCTCGTTCGCAAATCTGCCATAATGACACAGGGTTAGGGGCGTCGCTACGAAAATGCTGCTGGTTGACGTTCAGTCCCACACCAATGATGCTGTCCTTGATCATCGTGCCCTGCAATGTGTTCTCTATCAGGATGCCTGCCAGCTTGCCGTTTTTCCAATAGATGTCGTTGGGCCACTTGATGCTAAGGTTACCGATATATTGTCCTAAAGCCTCAGTGATGGCCAGCGCGATAGCCATCGAGATATGAAACTGTTTGGAAGCGTGTATTTGTTTTGGGTGCAGCAATAGCGAGAACAGAAGATTCTTGCCACGCTCCGACTCCCAACGGTTGGTGCCGCAGCCACGTCCTGCTGTCTGGTAGTCTGCGTAGATCGCTATGGCCTTCTGGCTATTTTCTGTTAGCTGTCGGTTTTCGCACAGCCAACGATTCGTTGAGTTAGTCTCTGCAATATGTATTATTTCCCATTCCATATTGCAAAGATATGAATAAGCGTGCACAATACAAAATGAAAAATCCTCTTTTTTTTTATTTCTTCATCTTTTTATAATAAAAAGTGTGGCGTTGCAATCATAATTCTTTTTTTATTAGTAACTTTGCGGTCGAAACCTCGAAGTCTCGAATTGTCGAAACGTCGAAGCCTCGAAATATCGAAACATCGAAACATCGAAATAATATTATATTATGGCAAGATTTAAAAGGATTCTATTGAAGCTGTCGGGCGAGAGCCTGATGGGTAAGCAGGGCTATGGTATCGACCCTGAGCGCTTGAGCGACTATGCCAAGCAGATTAAGGAAGTGAGTGAGATGGGCGTACAGATTGGTATCGTCATCGGTGGTGGTAACATTTTCCGTGGACTCTCTGGCTCACAGAAGGGCTTTGACCGAGTGAAGGGCGACCAGATGGGCATGTGTGCCACTGTCATCAACTCGCTGGCACTGAGCTCAGCACTGGGTGCTATCGGTGTGAAGAACAAGGTGCTGACGGCTATCCGCATGGAGCCTATCGGTGAGTTCTATACCAAGTGGAAGGCCATCGAGGCGATGGAGGCAGGCTATGTCTGCATCTTCTCAGCAGGTACGGGCTCTCCCTATTTCACTACTGATACAGGCTCTAGTCTGCGTGGTATTGAGATTGAGGCAGACGTGATGCTGAAAGGAACTCGCGTGGACGGCATCTATACCGCTGACCCCGAGAAGGATCCCACTGCCACCAAGTTCGACGCTATTACTTATAAAGAGGTACTCGCGCGAGGCCTGAAGGTCATGGACCTCACAGCTATCTGCATGTGTCAGGACAACAACCTGCCCATCTATGTGTTCAATATGGACATCGTCGGTAACCTGAAGAAAGTGATGGACGGCGAGGAGATTGGTACGTTAGTCCACAATTAATAACGTATGCATAACAAATCAAGAGGCGGCATCGAAAGATGTCGCCTCTTAGTTTGCTGTTTGTTCACCATTATTATGTTTCTGTCGTTATCGTAGTGGTGTTCGAACTCATATACTTTCTTTCCAGTTCCTCACGGGTATATTTATAAATTTTCTCGATATGTCCGCAGCCGGCACATTCGTAGATTTCGTTGTAAGGATGGTAAAGGAACAGCACATTATAGTTGTGGACGGCATAGGTGGAATCGGTGACATGGTGAGTCTTCTCATTACTCTTTGTGGTATAGCCATTACTATAGGTGGTCTCTGTCCATGTCTTATACGAACTGTGTTCCTGATGGAGCAGGTTACCCTTTTCTGAAACCATTTCCCATCGAGTGAAGTCCTCCAATATTTCGTTTTCCTTAAATTGGTTACGCCACATGCGACGACAATTCTCGCAGCGATCGTGAGGATAGGTGGAGAGGGGCTTGGTAGCGATTTTGGGTGCCCATATGACAATGCACATCAGTGGTAGGGCTATCCACCACAATAGTCCCCATGTGATAATCAGAACGAACCACAGATAGATGGCTATATAGGTAATGCCACGGATGCACCATGCCAGCACGTTATCGTTCAGGTGATAGAAGGTATAGCGGCACTGCATGGCTGCGCCCATTACCACTGCAGGAATCATGGGCGTACAGATGAGCCAGAAGAAGGCGAAAAGGAGGTAGAGTCCGGCAAGTCCCCACATCCACCAAGGTTTGCTGCCACCAGCAAGACTGAAGTCGGCACCGTAGATATAGTTCTCGTAGAATTCTCCTTGGATGAGGGTCGCCAGCGGATCGAAGTCGATGATGGGTTCGATAAATGGTACCCAGCGCATGGCAAAACCGTTATTGCCGTGGAAGACGGTCATCTCATGCGACTGATAGTTGAGGTCGTTGTCGTAGGTGATGACCGGATTAGCAAAGCGACCTTCCTCTTTGAAGAAAACCTCGACAGTGTTGAACTTCACCACCAAGCCGTCTTTCGTGCGCACAGCTGTAGTGTAGGGGCGATAAAGGCTTGCAGCCTCCTGTAGTGACTTGCCGACATAGAGACGTTTGAACTTCTTTTCCGACATGTAGTAGTCGCCCTTGCCGTTGTATTCCCAGTTCTTGATGTCGTCGGGAAGTACAGCATGCAGACTGGAGTAGCTTACTTCCTTTGTGTCGCCATTGACGAGGCGGATATTTACCTTCGGGGACTCTTTGCTGTCCTTGCCGGCGTGCTTTATAGAGATGATGCTTACCGTGTCGACAAGGTCATTGCTTCTATACTGTTGCGGATATCCTAACTCGATGGTGCTAATAAAGCCACGTTGCCCGTCAGCAGTCTCGACAAGCAGTTGGGCAGGGTGGTATGTGTCGGAATCACGGAATCCGAGAATAAGCAAACTGTCGCCCTTATGTACTGGTATCTTTATTTCGTCATTTGTTACTCCATATGCCACCAGGTCTGTATTTTTCTCCAGAAGTACATAGCCTAGCTGGGTGGGTAGCGTGTTCCGTAGTACAACTTGGTTATAAACGAGAATGCCGATAAAAACGATGCTGAGCACAAGGCACAACAACGTTGAGCGTTTGAAGTTAATATTATCCATATTTTTAGGTTTTATAATGGTTATTCTTCAACGAAGTCTACATACTCGCCATCGGAGTCATCGAAGATCTTCTTGCTCTCGCGCTCTTGATGGCGATTGTCTATGATGGTCTCGCCAGTGGCCGTCTGTGTTGTGCGTGGCTGGTCGTAGTAATTGGTGTCTTCCGAATCATCGGCTTGACTGGTTGGCCCATACTGTTGGCGCTGATTATATTGCTGGCGCTGGCGTCCAGTCTCCTCACGGTGCTGCTGGGCCTGACGCTCTGCGGCACGCTGGGCGGCAACACGTATCTTTCTGTAGGTGCTATAGAGGTAGCTCCCCACCAACAACAGGATGAGTACAATGAGGAAGAAGATAAAGGCAAAGAAACCTAATAGGCCTTTTAACATTAAAGATGAAAAATTAAAAATTAAACATTAAGCATTATTTGATATATAGATATTTACTGCCGACAGGATGACATACCATGCGATGACGGCTGCCAGTCCGAAGATGCCCAGGAAGAGCAACATCGGTATACATGTCAACAGGAATATATATTTGATCTCATTTCCCTTCCAGCCCCAAGTCTTAAACTTCAGGGCAAACATAGGTATTTCGCTAATCAGCAGATAGCTGCTGATCAGGATGCCGACGATGATGCACCACTCCATACCTTCGAAGTAAATCTCGTTGCCATGCAGCCCACCAATCAGGGCTCCCCAGAAGAGGGCATTGGCAGGTGTCGGCAGTCCGATGAATCCCAAAGCCTGACGCTCGTCAAGGTTGAACTTGGCTAGACGCAGGGCGGAGAAGGCTGCCATGATGAAGGCCAGGAAGGCTATTGGCCATTGGCTATTGGCTGTCAGCGCGGACAGGTAACTGAAGATGATGGCGGAGGGCGCAAAGCCGAAGGTGATGTCGTCTGCCAGCGAGTCCAATTCCTTACCGATAGGCGAGGAGACATGCAGCAGGCGAGCTACCATGCCATCGAAGAAGTCAAAGACGGCACCGATAACGATAAACAGCAGTGCCATGCGGTAGTCACCCTGGAAAGCCCAGTAGGTGGCTATGCAGCCCGAAATCAGATTCAGGCAAGTGATGATATTGGGAATGTTGAGTAACTTCATTATGCCAATTTTGCTATGACTGTTTGGTCGCCAGTGGTGGGCTGATTCATGGTAACAGTTGCCTTTGCAGTGAGTGGCAGGAATACATCTACACGCGAACCGAGCTTGATGAAGCCCAGGTGCTCGTCAATATAGCACTCCTCGCCATCCTTGGCGTAGGTCACGATGCGGCGCGCCATGGCTCCGGCAATCTGGCGTACCAGAATGTCTTGACCGTCAGGTGTCGTAATCATGATGTCGGCATGCTCGTTCTCCTCGCTGGCCTTGGGCAGCCATGCTTTGTGGTAGTTTCCGTTGAAGTGCTTGACAAACTTAACCTTGCCATCTACGGGGAACCAGTTGGCATGAACATTTAGCGGACTCATGAAGATACTGATCATGAGACGCTTGTCGTGGAAGTAAGTATTCTCCTCGGCTTCCTCAACGACGACAATCTTTCCGTCGGCAGGAGCTACCACCATCTTGTCGGTGTCGCCATTGAAATAACGGATAGGACAACGGTAGAAGTTGAGGGCCATGAGCCATGCGGCACCAAAAATAACAACGAATATCCAGAAAGGAATAGTAGTGTCGAGGGCGTACCACAAGCCCGTGCCAATCAGGGCTATTGCCAGCATGCTGAGTGTGAGCTCGTTGGTGCCTTCACGATGTATTCTGATTTTCTTAAGTTTCTTAATTCTTTCTCCCATGAGGTAGTTAATAGTATTTTTTCAATATGCAAAGGTACAAAATAATTCTTAATTCTTAATTCATAATTCATATTTTTTTTGGTTATTTCGGTATTTTACCGTAACTTTGAGGCTCGAAAGCGAAAAAGCGACGCATTTTTATGGAAGATTTCATTCATTTACACGTACATACATATTATTCTATACTTGATGGACAGTCGAGTATCAAACGCTTGGTGGATAAGGCTGTTGCCAACGGTATGAAGGGCATGGCCATTACCGACCATGGCGATATGTTCGGCATCAAGGAATTCCACGACTATGTAGGCGGCATTAACAAAGGTCGTAAGAAGGAGGGACTGGACCCCTTCATTCCCATCTTCGGTTGTGAGATGTATGTGTCGCGCCATGGCTCAAAGTCGCTACGCCGCGGCAAGGAAGACCAGGGTGGCTACCACCTTATTGTATTAGCCAAGAACTACAAGGGTTATAAGAACCTCATTAAGCTGGTCAGCAACTCCTGGGTGGACGGCTACTATATGCGTCCACGTACTGACCGTGAGGACTTGGAACGCTACCATGAGGGCTTGATGGTCTGCTCGGCATGTATTGCTGGTGAGGTGCCTGCTAAGATATTGAAAGGAGATATCGCGGGAGCCCGCGAGGCTATTGAGTGGTATCACAACCTGTTTGGCGACGACTACTATCTGGAATTGCAGCGCCATGAGGTGAAAGACCCCAGCATCCGTGCCAACCGTGAGACATATCCCTTGCAGCAGAAGGCCAACAAGGTGCTGATAGAGTTGGCTCGTGAGTATGGCATCAAACTCGTCTGTACCAACGATGCCCACTTTGTGGACCAGGAGAATGCCGAGGCCCACGACCACCTGTTGTGTCTGGCGACGGGCAAAGAACTCGACGATCCTACGCGTATGCTCTACTCCAAGCAGGAGTGGTTCAAGACCCGTGAGGAGATGAACGACATCTTCTCTGACGTTCCTGAGGCGCTGTCTAATACGCTGGAGCTGTTGGAGAAGACCGAGATATACAGCATTGACCATGACCCCATCATGCCTTTCTTCCCCATTCCGGAGGACTTCGGTACGGAGGAGCAGTGGCGCCAGAAGTTCACCGAAGAACAGCTCTATGAGGAATTTACACGTGATGAGAATGGTGAGAATCCCCTGTCTCGTGAAGAAGGCGAGAAGAAAATCAAGAAACTCGGTGGCTACGATAAGCTATACCGCATCAAGTTCGAGGCCGACTACTTAGCCAAACTAGCCTATGAAGGTGCTGGCAAACGTTATAATGCCGGTAAGCCTATAGAAATCGAGTCAGTTGAAGTGGCGGCAGCAAATTCTTCACTCTTCATTCTTCATTCTTCACTCCCCAAGGAGGTTGACGACCGTGTGCGCTTTGAGTTGCACATCATGAAGACGATGGGTTTCCCTGGCTACTTCCTCATTGTGCAGGACTTCATCAACTCTGCCCGCGACGAGTTGGGCGTAATGGTAGGCCCAGGCCGTGGCTCTGCAGCTGGTAGCGTTGTGGCTTACTGCTTGGGAATCACGAAGATAGACCCGCTGAAGTATGACCTGCTGTTTGAGCGTTTCCTGAATCCCGACCGTATCTCACTGCCTGATATCGATACTGACTTCGACGACGACGGACGTGGTAAGGTGCTGAAGTGGGTAGAGGATAAGTACGGTCATGAGAACTGTGCACATATCATCACCTACGCCACGATGGCCACGAAGAACTCTATCAAGGACGTGGCACGAGTTGAGAAAGTGCCTTTGAGCGTTGTCAACACTCTTTGTAAGGCTATTCCCGACCGTCTGCCCGATGTCGATGGTAAGACGCCGAAGATGAATCTGCCCAACGCCATCAAGGCGGTGCGTGAGTTGCAGGATGCTGAGGCCAGTGCTGATAAGGCCTTGGCAAACACCATCAAGTATGCCAAGATGCTGGAAGGTACTGTGCGTGGCACGGGTATCCATGCCTGTGGCTTCATCATCTGTCGTGACCCGATTTCTGACTGGGTGCCTGTGTCTACTGCCGACGACCCTGACTTCAAGGATGTGAAGACCAACTGTACGCAGTATGATGGTCACGTCATTGAGTCGACGGGCCTGATTAAGATGGACTTCCTTGGACTGAAGACACTGTCGGAGATGAAGGAGGCCTGTGCCGTAATCAAGCAGACACGCGGCATTGATGTCGACCTGGACACTATTCCTATCGACGACCCCAAGACCTTCGAGCTCTATCAGCAGGGACGCACCATTGGCACCTTCCAGTTTGAGTCGGCAGGTATGCAGAAGTACCTGCGTGAGTTAAAGCCCACCGTCTTCGAGGACCTCATCGCTATGAACGCCCTCTACCGTCCAGGACCTATGGGTTACATCCCACAGTTCATCCGTCGTAAGCATGGTGAGGAGCCTATCACCTACGATATCCCCGTCATGGAGAAATACCTGAAGGATACCTACGGCATCACCGTCTATCAGGAGCAGGTGATGTTGCTCTCGCGTCTGTTGGCCGACTTCACTCGTGGTGAGAGCGATGCTCTTCGTAAGGCCATGGGTAAGAAAAAGAAGGATATTGTTGACGCCATGAAACCGAAGTTCATCGAGGGTGGCAAGAAGAACGGTCACGACCCGAAGATACTCGACAAGATATGGAGCGACTGGGAAGCCTTCGCCTCCTACGCCTTCAACAAGTCGCATGCTGCCTGTTACTCGTGGGTGGCCTATCAGACGGCTTACCTCAAGGCCAACTATCCTGCAGAGTTCATGGCGGCCATCATGAGTCGTCGTCGCGACCAGATAACGGAAATCACCAAGCTGATGGATGAGTGCAAGGCCATGGGTATTGCTACGCTGGGTCCGGATGTCAACGAGTCGTACCAGAAGTTCGGTGTGAACAAGAAAGGTGAGATACGTTTCGGACTGGCAGCCATCAAGGGCATGGGCGACAATGTGGCGCAGGCTATCATTGACGAGCGTGAGCAGAACGGTCCATACAAAGATATCTTCGACTTCGTACAGCGTATCAACTTCAGTCAGATCAACCGCAAGGCCTTTGAAGCCTTGGCACTGAGTGGTGGCTTCGATAGCTTTGGCATTCGTCGTGAGGACTTCTTTGCAACGAATGGCAAGGGTGAGACGCTGATAGAAATCGTGATGCGCTACGGACAGCTCTATCAGGCAGAGAAGCAGCAGGCACAGACCTCGCTGTTCGGTGATTTTGGTGCTTTGGAGATACAGACACCGACACTGCCGAAGAGCAACGACCGCTGGAGTGATATTGAGCGTCTGAACAAGGAGCGCGAGCTGGTGGGTATCTACCTGTCGGCACATCCGTTGGACGAGTATAAGATTGTGCTCGACAACCTGTGTAATACGCGTTGCGACGAATTGGATGATATCGGCAATCTGGCAGGTCGCGAAGATGTCACCATCGGTGGTATCGTCACTGCCGTACGTACTGGTTTCACCAAGAATGGTAAGCCCTTTGGCATAGTGACCCTTGAGGACTTCGTGGGCTCTGGCGAGTTGGCTCTGTTTGGTGAGACGTGGGGCGACAAGTCGGGATTCTTCACCATCGGCGCCTCGGTATATATCACGGGTAAGGTGAAGCCGCGCTTCTCGTATAACCCCGATGGTCCTAAAGATCTGGGCATTACGGGTGTTGAGTTCCTGCAGACCATCAAGGAACGTGCCATTGACCGCATCACCATCTCGCTGACTACCGACCTATTGAATGATGAGGTGGTGACGGAACTGGGTGAACTGATTGCTGCCCATCCAGGCAAGACCAACCTCTTCTTCCAGTTGCATGACCTGACGGGTAAGAACCATGTACTTCTGAAGAGTACCTCCAAGATGGTGGATGTAAAGAGTGAGCTGATACAGTTTATTGAACAATCGCCAGCATTGGACTACAAGATAAATTAAATATTAAACATTAAACACCAAAATTAAAGATTATGGAAGTAACAATCACAAGTGAGAATTTCGAGAGCCTGAAGAATGGTGAGCAGCCATTAATGGTGGATTTCTGGGCAACATGGTGTGGCCCCTGTCGTATGATTGCTCCTGTTATTGCTGAGCTGGCCAAGGCCTATGACGGCAAGATTACTGTCGGTAAGTGCGACGTTGAGGAGTGCGAGGATCTGGCTACTGAGTTCGGCATCCGCAACATTCCTACCATCCTTTTCTTCAAGGGCGGTCAGGTTGTTGACAAGCTGATTGGCGCACAGCCCAAGGCTAATATCGAGGCAAAGATCCAGGCATTGCTGTAATCAGCTGCATGAGATATAAAGACCTCTTTGTCGACTTCGACGATACACTGTACGATACTCATGGCAATGCTGTCATTGCGCTGAAGGAGACCTTCGAGGCGTTCCATCTGGAGCGTTATTTCAGTGATCCGCAAGTGTTCTATGATGCCTATTGGCTTGCGAACATTGACTTGTGGAGTCACTATTCGAAGGGCGACATCACGCGCGACTACCTCATCGTGGAACGGTTCCGTCGTCCACTCAGCGTGGGCGACGGTTCACCCGTCACCGCACAGTTTTGCTTGGAGATGAGCGACGTCTTCCTTGACTTCTGCTCCAACAAGCCTGGGGTGGTGGAGGGTGCCCACGAGCTGATGGACTATCTGAAAGGAAAAGGCTATCGCATGCACATGACCAGCAATGGTTTCCATGAGGTACAGTATAAGAAGTTGGCGGCCTGTGGACTGAAGGACTATTTTGACACCATCATCCTCAGTGAGGATGCGGGTGTCAACAAACCTTCGCCACTTTATTTCGACTATGCCCTGAAGATGTCTGGTGCAGACCGTCAGACCACCTTGATGATTGGTGACAATCTGCAGACTGACATCCTGGGAGCACTCAATGCCGGTATCGATGCGATGCTCTTCAACCGTTGGGGCGTCGATGTCGATGAGGCTGACAAACGGCCGACCTTTGTGGTAGACCGTTTGCCACAAATCAAAGATCTGTTGTAATTACTGTTATGCAGACAAGTATAGACCAGACAAGATGGTATGACCGCATCTGGGCAGCCTTTATCTTTTTTACCCGACTGCCCTTTTGGCGCTGGCACCAGCCGCCACAGGCGTGCTATAAGACGGTGGTAGAGCACTGGCCACTGACAGGCTGGCTGACGGGAGGACTGATGGCGGTGACACTATGGGTGGGTAGCCACTATCTGCCGTATCTCGTGGCCGTACTGCTGGCTGTTGTAGTCAGACTGTTGATTACTGGAGCGTTGCATGAAGACGGCTTGGCCGACTTCTTGGATGGCTTTGGCGGAGGTGGTCACGACCGTGAGCGCATCCTGACCATCATGAAGGACTCGCACATCGGCACCTATGGCGTCCTGGGACTGATTATCTATGAGCTGCTTCTGGTGGCAACGCTCTATTCCCTTACCCCCACACTGGCGGCACTCACCATTCTTGCTGCCGACCCGTATGCCAAGATGGTGACAGCACAACTTATCACGATGATGCCCTATGCCCGCAAGGAAGAGGAGGCTAAGAACAAAACCGTCTATCGGAAGATGCAGTGGCCTGCGGGCATTAGCCTGGCTATCCAGGGCTTGTTGCCAATGGGCTTGTATCTGTGGTACACTGGCCTGCCATGGGAGCTCATTATCTTCCTTCCTTGTCTGGCGATGTATCTGCTTTATCTGCTGATATGGAACCGTTTGCGTGGCTATACGGGCGACTGCTGCGGTGCCGTGTGTCTGTTGGTGGAACTTACTGTCTATTTAGTTGTTTGTGCGCTATGAAGAAGATTATCCTAATTACTGGTGGTCAGCGCTCTGGCAAGAGCACGAAGGCTGAGGCGCTGGCGTTGAGCCTGAGCACGAATCCCGTCTATGTGGCTACTGCCAAGGTGTGGGATGAGGAGTTTCGTGAACGCGTACGTCGCCATCAGGAACGCCGTGGCCCGGAGTGGACGAATATCGAGGAGGAGCTATATCTTAGCCGTCACGACCTGACGGGTAGGGTGGTGGTCATCGACTGTGTGACGTTGTGGTTGACCAATTTCTTTTTCTCTCATGACGAAGATGTTGACCACTCTTTGGAAGCTGCCAAGCAGGAGTTCGATGCCTTTACAGCCCCCGATGCTACCTATATCTTTGTGACTAACGAGATAGGAATGGGTGGCGTCAGCGACAACGTGATGCAGCGTAAGTTCTCAGATCTGCAAGGCTGGATGAACCAGTATATCGCATCAAAAGCCGACGAAGTCATATTGATGGTCAGCGGAATACCAGTAAAAATAAAATGAAATCATTCGACATACATCCTGTTAACCGTTCACTAGAGCAGGCAATTCAAGCGAAGATTGACAACCTGAACAAACCCAAGGGTTCACTGGGACGCTTGGAGGAATTGGCCATGCAGGTATGCTTGGTTCAGCAGACACTGGAACCGTCGCTGGCCCATCCCTGCCATCTGCTGTTGGGTGGTGACCATGGTATTGAACGTGAGGGTGTCAGCGTCTCGCCCCGTGAGGTTACGTGGCAGCAGATGATTAACTTCACCCGTGGTGGTGGTGGCGTCAATATGTTCTGCCGTCAGCATGGCTTCAAACTCCGCATTGTCGATGTGGGTGTGGATTACATTTTTAATGAAGAATTAAGAATGAAGAATGAAGAATTCTTTGACCGCAAGATTGCCCGTGGCACGAAGAGCTTCCTCTATGAGCCAGCGATGAGCGAAGAAGAGTTTGACCAAGCCATCGCTGTGGGCGTCGATTTAGTCGATGACTGTGTCGCTGAGGGCTGCCGTGTGTTGAGCATTGGCGAGATGGGTATTGCCAATACGTCGCCCTCTAGCATCTGGATGCACCTCTTCGGCAACATTCCTTTGGAAGAGTGCATTGGTGCCGGTGCTGGCCTCGACACCCCCGGCATCCGCCATAAGTACGAGGTACTCAGTCAGGCAGTTGGCAATTGGCAATTGGCAGTTAGCACTAATCCTGAGCTAACAGCTAACAGCGAAAAGCTAATAGCCTATTTCGGTGGCTTCGAGATGGTAGCAGCCATTGGTGCCATGCTCCGTGCTGCCGAGCAACACCTTATTATATTAGTCGATGGCTTCATTATGACGGCCTGTGCCATTGCTGCCATCCGCCTCTATCCTGCCTCGCAGGACTACATGATCTTCACCCATTGTGGTGATGAGAGTGGTCACAAGCGCATGCTCGACATCGTTGGTGCCAAGCCCCTGTTACATCTTGGCCTGCGCCTTGGCGAGGGAACTGGTGCCCTCTGCGCCTTCCCCATTGTCGACTCTGCCGTCCGCATGATGAACGAGATGAACAACTTCGACAACGCGAAGATCACGAAGTACTTCTAAAACAGATAATAAAAGGTATGTCACTCACCTGTCCCCTGGCATAATGGCATAAGTGTGACCATTACCAACATTGCCCCGTTCGGACCACGACGCAAGGCTGAGGGAGGGCAGACGTCGTAACGGCGTTTTTGCCAAGTTGCCAAGTTTGAGAATTCATTATTAACGTAACTTATTGAAATTATGGACAATAACACAACGAACAAAACACAGCGGGTGCGAGGCTCGGCACGCATCCAACCAGACGGCACCTTCGACTTCAAACCCGACGGTCAAGGTGTGAAGAAAATAGAAGAGGTGAGTGCACAGGGGGACAGTCCCCCTGTGCACATAGAAAAAGTGCACAGCAGGATTTCCGCTGTGCACTCTGAAAAATCTTAGTCGATGTTAATTTGCTTCAAAATATCTTTTGCTCTTTTCTCGTAATCTGTATTGAACGAAGAAACACCTCTCGTATAGTTTTTAGCAGGCATATAAACTGTCGCTAAATAAGATGTATTATATACCTGTAAAACTGCAACGGTTTTCGCCTTTTCTAAGCTTAAAGCATCAGCTCCTATAAAATAAGTATCTTCTCCTTTATAGTATGGAAGCATTAGATATCTTTCTGCCAAATATGAAGCGTATTGTGATGTATGATTAGTACTAACAACCGCAATAACACTCTTAAGTGCGCCATTCTCAAACATATACGCTAATAGTGTTGCGGCACCAGCATTTTCGTAGGCTATTTGATCACTTGTTGATTTGCTACTGTATGTTCCTTGTCTTTGATGACTCTTAACATGATTAACGTCACACCCCCAGTTGCATATAGGGTCATCATACAAGTGGTATTTAGGAAGAACTGTAACAGGAATCGTTTTATTTCCATTTACAGTTAATTTGGCCGTACCAACATGATATCCTTTTACCATATTTCCTTTAATAAGGGTAACAAAATCATCTGAAGATGAAATACTACTGGCACCTGCAATAGTTTTTTCTTCATCTGACAAAATAGTGATAGGAGTGGTGTCAATACCGTCATTGTCATTGTCATCACCATCACTACCGCATGAGTTCAATAGAGGCAAAGAAACTGCCATGAACATTGCAACACCCCAAAAATTACTTTTTTTCATAATTCAATTGTTTTAAAAGTTAACTAATAAATGTAGATAATAAAAATCACGCACAAAAAGAAAACGTGGACAATTTACTTCGTCTACGTATTTCTGGTATCGGCAAACACCAAGTCATCTAAACGAGCAAATGCCCACGCCTTTTGGCGTGAACTATCTACTTCAGTTCTTGATGACTTTATGAAATTTTGCCGATTTCGAAATACAAGAATCTAAAAGTGGATATTCATCCTATATGTCCTTGATGCATAATAGCATCGGTTGTTATTTCATTCTCAGCCCATAGGCATCTGCAGTTTTAAGGGTTATACATTATCTATCCAGTCCTCAATATTGAGGTCTTCAATGTGATTAAAGTGCTTCACGTTATGAGTAACAATGGTAAGGCCTGCAGCTACGAATGTCGCTGACTATTTCGTCGGCTGAACGGTCTTCCTTCCATGCACCTACGAAACGGTCTGTCCAACCTGCTTCAGTCTTTGCAGACTTAGCTGGCGACAAGGTCCTGATGAATGTCAGCATCTTCTTCATTGCCGATTCATTGTCCAACAGTGGACTCATTTCACGGAACAATTCTGTTCGCAACTGTATCGCTGTCATATCTTGCATGTTTTGTTTCTGTCTGCAAATATAAGGATTTTTTTTGAGACTTCCAAATATTTTCGACTCAAATCTTGCAATCTTGCAAATTGCATACATTTATTTTGATGAGAGTGAGAAAAAGAGGAAGAAAATAAGATTATATAATTATATAACTTATTGATTATTAATATATTATAATAATATTATACTATAATTTACCATTCCTTATTCTCTTTGTACTCTCCAACCTTTCATGCAAGATGCAATATTGCAATAATTTCGTAGCGACGTCGCTCACAAGACAGCTGTATAAGGTATCGTTATCAGCCTAATACAACTCCGTATCAGCCTAAGCCGCGCGCGTATCACGCTAATACGCAACAGTATTAGCTTATCTTGAGAGTGCACAGGGGGACTGTCCCCGTGTGCACTTTTCTGCGAAAAAAGCACAAAAAAAGTGGCGGGAAAATTTGGTTAATTCAAAACTTTTTCGTATCTTTGTAACATAAAACAAGAGAGTTAGTTAACATAATCTTTAACCATTAAAAACACACAACATTATGTCAGTATTTTTTAGATTGCATCAAGACCAGAGTGTAGGAACCAAGCGCAGCGGAAAGTGGTATGCCCGTGCCGTCCCCATGGCGACCATCGACACGCGCAAGTTGGCGGAGATCATTCAGCGCAACTGTACCGTGAAGAAGTCCGACGTGCTGGCAGTACTGGACGAGCTGGTGGAGACCATGCGCGAGCAGATGCAGGACTCCAAGCGCGTGAAGCTGGACGGCTTCGGCTCGTTCAAGATCGGCCTGAATTCCAAGGGTGCCCGCACCGCGAAGTCGTTCACCGTCGCCGACCATATCGAGGGCATGCACGTGGTATTCACCCCCGAGCGCACCCACGACGCTGCTGGCAACCGCGTCAAGCAGTTCCTGCAGGGCGTGAAGTGTGAGGAGTTGCCTGAGAACAAGGTCGAGAAGGAGGACGGGGAGTAGCCTCCCCCAACCCCCTCCATTGCGTGCCACACTCCTACCTTTAGGTGGGAGAAAAGGAGGGGGCTTTCCAAAAGCTCCCAAAAGAGAGGGGGATGAAAAAACAAGATAAGACAATCTGCGTCATCTGCGCGTTCTGCGAGAGAAAAGAAAAAATGTATTAAAGCTATGAAGAACAAGGAATTTTGGAAGACGGTGATTCTGATCATCGTGACAGTGCTCACGGCACTGGGAACGTCGCTGGGAGTAACCAGCTGCATGTAAACAAAGAGAGTGCTGCAACCAGCACAATCATTAATACTTCGGCCGTGCGATTGATTCGCACGGCTTTTTTCATGTCGTCGGTAGTTAGTGGGCGGTCGTTGGTGCCGATGAAGGGTTTGTCGAAGAGTTGGCCGAAGTAATAGTGGGGACCGCCAAAGCGACAGTTGAGGATGCCTGCCAATGCTGCCTCTGGGTAACCGCTGTTGGGCGAGGCGTGATTTCGTCCGTATTTGCGGACGAAAGCTATTGGCTTTTGGCTTTTAGCTGTTGGCTTTTGGCCAATGGTTAATAGCCAATGGCCAAGAATCATCAGCAGGGCAGTGAGGCGGGCTGGGATGTAGTTGGCGATGTCGTCGATATGCGCTGCCCAACAGCCGAAGTCACGGTAGCGGTCGGTCTTATAGCCAATCATGGAGTCGAGGGTGTTGACCATCTTATAGGCCAGCATGCCAGGAACACCCAGGATGGCAAACCAGAAGAGTGGGGCGATGACGCCGTCGCTGAGGTTCTCGGCAAGGGTCTCCAAGGCGGCAGTGCGCACCTCTTGGGCAGAGAGCTCGGAGGTGTCGCGCCCTACAATGCGGGCTACCTGCTGACGGCCTTCGTCGAGAGAACGGTCAACAGCCAGGAAAACCTGGCGCACCTCATGGATGAGTGTGGTGCCAGCGAGGCAGAAGAAGATGACGACTACGTCGAAGACAATGCTTAATGCATAATGCATAATGCTTAATTGGGTGCGCAGGAACCACGCGGCAACAAATACACCTATTATATAGATGATTGCCATGAGGGCACCCTTCAGTTTGCGGTGCGTGCCCTTGTTGAGGTGACGCTCACCAAAGGCAATCATCTTGCCAAAGCCGACGACGGGGTGGGGCAGCCATGCAGGGTCGCCTATGAGCAGGTCGAGGAACCAGCCTATTAGAAGTGAACAGTGAATAGTGAAAAGTGAAAAGTCTGCTTCCGCCATACCTCTATTTTTTGTTGCTGTTTACGAATTCTTGTATGGCTGCTACGAGGGCATCGTTCTCTGCAGGTGTCTGGGCTGCGATGCGGAAGTGGCGCGGGGTAAGACCTTTGAAGTTGGAGGCATCACGAATGAGCAGGTGGTGCTGACGCGCCAAGTAGTCCTTCAGTTGGGCGGCAGTATGTCCTGACGTAAACTGAGCAAGGATGAAGTTGGTCTGTGTCTCCTGGGTGAGCATGCCGTCGATTTGTTGTAGCTTGTCGCGCAACCGACAGGCCTCGTTCAGGTCGGGCGTACAACGTAGCTCGTCATTGCGCAGGAGGAACTTGCCTGCCTCTACAGCCAGTGCCGACACACTCCATGGACGTAGGAAATGGCGCAGGTGGGCTGTCAGCGAGGCATGTGCCGTGATGTAGCCCAGTCGCAAACCAGGTATCCCGTAGGTCTTGGTGAACGAATGAACCTGGATGAGGTTCGGCAGGCGTGCTGCCCAACGTGGATTCATGATGAAATGGTTGGTGTAGTTCTCGTATGACTGGTCAACCACCACGAGGTCGTACTTTACCACCATATGGTCTATCACCGACTGGTCATAGACGTCGCCCGTGGGGTTGTTAGGGTTGCAGAGCCACAGCATGGTGTGCTCCTCGTCCGTACGAGGAAAGAGCTGACAGGCATCTTCGTACTCGCTGAAGGTGGGACGGGGAATGTCGGCATGCAATGGGAAAGCCTGGGCGATGAGGTAGATGGCCTCTGTGGCACCGTTGGTGACGATGACTTGTTCGGGATCCAAATCATGCTGTTCGGCAATCATCTGCTCCAACGACCACGCCTCAGGTTCCGGATAGTGGCTGGCAAACTCCGGATGAGCCGCCAAGTAGCCCATCAGCGCCTGATGGCTCCTGCATGCACAGATGTTCGATGAGAAGTCGGAAACAATGTGCGGATATTGGTAGGCGTCGTCGCCGTGTCCTTTAATCATTGCTGGTCAAGATTTGATAGAGTTTGTCCATATCGACATGCTGGCGGACGTGAGCAGCAAGCTTGTCGTATTGCTGGTCTTTGAAGGTGGAGCCTTCCCCCGCCCCCTCCAAATAGAGGGGGAGTTGGCTCGCGCACCTTTCTCCCCTCCCTACTTGGGGAGGGGGCGGGGGAGAGGCTTTCAATAGGTGCTCGATGACGGGGGCGTTGTCGAGGAAGCCGTGGATATAGGTGCCGATGCAGTGGTCGGTCTGCAGGATGGCTTGGTCGGTATCGCTGACACCTTGGTGAATCTCGTAGCCCTGACACTCCTGACCATCGAACAGGAACGTTACCTGCTGGGTGGTCTTCTCCTGTGTCATCGTGGTGTTGATGGGCAACAGACCCAGGCCTGGCAGACTGGTGATGGTGCCCTCGATGCCTTCAGGGTCGTTGACCGTCTGTCCCAGCATCTGATAGCCACCACAGATGCCGATGACCTGCTTGCCGTTGCGGTGGGCACGCAGGATGGCCTGTGCACAACCATTGCGACGTAGCTCCAACAGGTCGTCGAGGGTGGACTTGCTGCCTGGCAGAATGATGATATCCGCCTGCTCGATGTCCTTGGTATTGTTGGTATAGAAGAGGTTGACGCGCGGGTCGCGCTCCAACGTGTCGAAGTCGGTGAAGTTGCTGATATGGCGAAGTAACACGACAGCGATGTTCACCTTACCCTCAGCCAGTTCGCGTCGTTTCTGTTCCAGCGCTACGCTATCCTCCTCGTCGATATAGATATCTTTATAATAAGGTATGACGCCAAGCACGGGAATGCCGCAGAGGTCTTCCAGCATTTTACGACCCTCGTCGAACAGCCGCATGTCGCCACGGAACTTATTGATGATGATGCCCTTGATGAGCGCTCTGTCCTCGGGCGTCTGTAGCATGATGCTACCATAGACACTGGCAAAAACACCACCACGATCGATGTCGCCCACCAGGATGACATCAGCCTTGGCATGTTGTGCCATAGACATATTCACCAGGTCACGGTCTCTTAGGTTAATCTCCGCAATGCTGCCAGCACCCTCCATGACAATGGGGTTGTAGCGCGAGGCTAGGCGGTCGAAGGCGGCATGAACCTCGGAGGGGAAGTCAAGTCCAGACAGCGAGGGAAAACCTCGCTGCACACGGCCTGCTCCCCAGTAGTCGTAGGCATCCTTGTTGCCGATGGGTTTGCCATGAAGCACTACCTGCGAGGTATGGTCGGAGTTAGGCTTGAGCAGTATGGGGTTCATGTCCGAATGACAGGGAATGCCTGCGGCCTCGGCCTGTACGGCCTGTGCACGACCAATCTCCAGTCCATCAGGGGTGACGTACGAGTTTAATGCCATGTTCTGCGCCTTGAAAGGTGCAGGGGTGTAGCCGTCCTGTCTGAAGATACGGCAGAAGGCGGCAGCAACGATGCTCTTGCCGACATCGCTGCCCGTTCCGGCAAACATGATAGGGTGTAGATGGGTCTTCATGACTGCAAAAGTACGAAGAATCAGTGAAATAATCATGCTCTGTAGCAGTTTTTTTGTCTTTTCCTTTGCGATTCATTTGTTTTTGTGTATCTTTGCAGCCGCAACAGGTTAGGGAACGGGGTGTAATTCCCCGACTGTCCCGCAGCTGTAAGCAGCCATTCGCGGTGCGAACACGATGTCACTGATATTATTGGGAAGACGTTCGCAGACCCGGCCGCAAGTCAGAATACCTGCCTGCTGCACCATTCGTCTTCTGTGCCTCTGGGGTTAGGCCCGTAAGACGAGATACGTGTATTATTATATAAGTCTCGGAGAGGCTTATGTCGTGAGACAAGGGGTCTCTCCACTTTTTGTTAGGAAACTATTTGAATGAAGAAGATATTCTGTTCTTTCATCTTGTTCGGCATATCCGCCGTGTGCATGGCTCAAACGGATACCATAGCCGGCAAGACACATCATCTGCGCGAGGTCACCATCAGCAAGGACCGCCATCAACGTGCGATGCAGAGTTCGGCACCGATGCACGTACTGGACCGTCGTGACATGCTGACGATGGGTGTGACCGATATGGCCGATGCCTTGCACCGTCTGCCAGGCATCACGCTGCGCGACTATGGTGGCGCAGGTGGTATGAAGACAGTATCTGTGCGTGGCTTCGGAGCCAAGCATACGGGTGTCAGCTACGATGGTGTCATGCTCTCAGAATGTCAGAGTGGTGAGATAGACCTGTCGCGCTACTCACTGGATAATGTCGACAACTTGACGCTGACCGTTGGTGACAATGCTGACATCTTTATCCCTGCCCGCAATGCCACGACACCTGCCACACTCACTATTCAGACATTGCGCCAGCCTTCGGATGACCTGCAGCCGCACTTGACGGCACAGCTGAAAGCCGGTTCCTTTGGTTACATATCGCCGTTCCTTCGCTACGAGCAGTGCTTGTCTAATCGTTTCTCTTTCTCTGCCGTCGGTGAGTATGTCTACGCAGAGAATGATTACCCTTACACCATCAAGAATGGTGTTGAAACCATTAACGACCGCCGTAACAACAGTCGTATGAACAGTGGACATGCCGAGCTGAACTTCCTGTGGAATACCAGTAGCACTTCGCAGTTGGGTGGTAAGGTGTACTATTATGATAATGACCGCCAGTTGCCTGGTCAGGTGTTCTACTATAGCAATACCAGTCGTGAATCACTCCGTGACCGCAATTTTTTCGGACAGCTGACCTACCAGAAGCGTTGGAGTGAGCACTTGTCACTGAAATGGTTGGCGAAATATAACTGGGCAGCATCGCTGTACGATGACGGAATAGTGGCAGGATGGGTACAGGATGGTGACTACTTTCAGCGTGAGGCTTATACGTCGTTGGCGCTGCTCTATGCACCAGATAGCCATTGGGCATTCGACTACTCGGTAGACTACGCCTATAACAACCTGAATTCTACGTTGCCCACCGATACACGTCCTTATCGCAATACGGTGATTCAATCGGCTACCGCTAAATTCCATACAGGACGATTGACCGTGATGGGCCGTCTGCTTTATTCCCTCTATCTGAATGCTGCCCGCGACGGTGAAGGTGCTGAAGATATGCGCCGCCTCTCTCCATCGCTGAGTGTAAGCTATGCGCTGTTGCCACAGTTACACCTGCGAGCATCCTACAAGGATATCTTCCGTGCACCGACATTCAACGAAAACTATTTCTTCCACTATGGTAGTAAAGACCTGAAGGCCGAGAATACCCAACAGGTGAATGCTGGTGTCACCTATGCAGGAAAACTATCGCACAACACAGACCTTACTGCCACCGCCGACCTCTATTATAATAAGGTGACTGACATGATTCAGGGTGTTCCGCACAACATGTTTGTTTGGACGTGTATGAACATCGGTAAGGCTGAGATTCTGGGGCTTGACGTTACAGCCAAGGCGGCACATACGATGGGCCGTCACACGCTGACAGCTGCCGTGAACTATAGTATGCAACGGGCTCGAAACCATACCAATCCAGAATCGCCCTTCTATGATAATCAGTTAGCTTATATGCCTCTGCATTCGGGTGCCGGTTCGCTGAGTTGGGAGAACCCGTGGGTAAATGTATCTATCAGTGGACATGCTATCGGGGAACGGTGGAGCACCAATGAGCATCAGAACAGTACACACATCAACGGCTATTCAGAGGTGGGCGCCACCATTTGGCGTCGTTTCCACATAGGCAGACCTGTTGCCGAGATTCGTTTCGATGTCAAGAACCTGCTTGACAAACAGTATGAGATTGTTCGCAGCTATCCGATGCCAGGTCGCAGTTGGCAACTTTCATTGAATTTCAAGTTTTAATCTATACAATAACAATTAAACAACTAACAATTATGAAAAAGTATCTTTTTAGTTTCGCTGTCTTGGCCATGGGTATGAGCCTGCTGACAGCTTGTAGCAACGATGATGACGACACTCCTCAGAAGCATCTCGTTGATGTGTCGAACGGAATGTTCCTTGTAGGTTCTGGAAACAAGAGCGCTGGTATCGATGGTAATGTCAGCTATATCGACTATGCCAAAGGTGTGTCTACCGCTAATGCTTTCAAGGCTGTCAATGGCAAGTCGGTAGGTAAGACCGCCAACTTCATCACCACTTATGGCTCAAAACTTTACATCGTCGTTGATGGCGAGGCTACCATCTGGGTTTGTAACAAGCAGACACTGAAGATTGAGAAACAACTCAGCACGATTGAACTGCTGGGCGAGAAGGACGGCTTGAGCCCTCGTTGCGCCGTTGGCTACGATGGCAAGCTCTACTTCGCCTGCTATGGTAAGAGTTTTGATGGCGACAATGGTATTGTAGCTGCCATCGATACCGTTAACTATGCTAAGCAGCAGACCTATACTGTTGGTTCTTATCCTAACGGTGTTGCTCTTTGCGGTGGCTATCTCTTCGTTACCAACTCCGACTATGGTATGTGTGTAAAGCCCTCACTCTCCAAGATTGACCTGAAGAGCGGTGCTGTTACCGAGATAAAAGATGAGACCATCACCAATCCTATGGAGATCCTGGCTGTTGACAACGCTGTCTATTTCTTGGACTATGGTACCTATGATGCCAACTGGAACCAGACCGGTGCAGGTGTTCGTAAGGTGACACTCGACGGTAAGGTGACAAAGGTTGTCGACGGTACAGCAATGGGCTCTGATGGTAAGAAAATCTATACCGTCAATGCTCCTTATGGTGCAGGCACCATCACTTATCCTATCTATGACATCGCTACTGGTGCGACAACGACTTGGCAGCCTGCTGGCATTTTCAGCCCTGCTGTCATAGCTGCAGACCCTGTCACTGGCAATATCTTCGTCGTTTCTTATCAGGAGAATCCTGACAAACCCGGCAAGGCAGGTTATGCACTGCCTTCGTACACCAACCAGTACGATGCCAAGGGTAATCTCTTGAAGAAGTATGAGAACACGGCAACAGGCCCCATCTCAGTAGTCTTCAATACTGGCGTAAAGTATGAGTAAGCAACTAACCTTACTATCTATACTATTTGTCGTTGTTGTCGCCTTGGCCTCGTGCCGAGGTGGCAACAACACTTCTTTGTCTGTAGAGGGAGGCGACACTGTGGCGCTGAAATACTCGTCACTGCTCACCCTCGTGGAGCACGACGGCTATACTGTGGCTGAAATCAGCAATCCATGGAAACCTGGTAAGATGCTGCATCGCTACTACCTCGTGCCTCGCACCTCAGACATCAAACCTCAGCCATCAGACATCCCCGACGGTACCGTCATAGAGATTCCTGTTCAGCGTGCTGCTGTCTTTACCACCGTTCACTGTGCCTTGCTCACGGAACTGGGCGTAGGCAGTCATATCGTGGGTGTGGCAGACTCGAAGTATATCAAGGTGCCCTATATCCACCAGCAAATCAAGGCTGGACACATCGTTGACTGTGGCAATGGCTTGAATCCTGTCGTTGAGAAGATCATGGATGTGAAGCCCGATGTCATCATGCTGTCACCCTTTGAGAATAGTGGCGGCTACGGTAAGACGGAGGAGATAGGAATCCCATTGATTGAGTGTGCGGAGTATATGGAGACATCGCCTCTGGCACGTGCCGAGTGGATGCGCTTCTATGGTATGCTCTTTGGCGTGGCAGACAAAGCCGATGGCCTTTTTAGTCAGGTAGACAGCAGTTATATGGCTCTGAAGCAGCAGGCAGCAAAGGCTGGTGAGGGACGCTCTGTCATTGTTGACAAGGTGGTGGGCTCTGTGTGGTATATGCCTGGTGGTCGTAGCACCATTGGTCAGATGCTGCAGGATGCTGGTGGACAGTATCCTTGGGCAACAGACAATCAGAGTGGTTCGCTGTCACTGCCTTTCGAGACGGTACTTGAAAGGGGAGGGGAGTGTGATGTCTGGATGTTGCGCTACTCCAGTGACCATGACTGGGATTATAAGGAACTGCTGTCAGGCCATCATGGCTATAGTCAGCTGAAAGCAGTTCGCGAGCATGAGGTCTATGGTTGTAATGTCGAACAGTCGCATTTCTATGAAGACACGCCGTTCCATCCCGACCGTCTGCTCTGTGACTTCCTACAAATTTTGCATCCCGATATAATAGGATTGCCTCCGCTGCGTTATTATAAGAAAATTGCTGTTGGCAATTAGCAGTTAGCCAATAGCCATAAGCTAAAATGCAAGAATGAGGAGAGGCGTGATTCTCTGTTGTCTGTTGGTGCTGTTGATGGTCGTGTTGTTGGCTGTCAACTTAGCTGTAGGATCGGTATCCATACCGCTCCGCGATGTTGTCAGCATCGTGATGGGACATGAGGCTGCACGCCCTTCTTGGCAGTATATCATTATGGAGAGCCGACTGCCACAGGCCATCACGGCTATGCTCTGCGGTGGTTCATTGGCTGTCAGCGGTCTGATGTTGCAGACGGCTTTTAAGAATCCGTTGGCAGGCCCCAGCATCTTTGGTATCAACAGTGGTGCTGGCGTGGGTGTGGCATTGGTGATGCTCGGCCTAGGAGGTTCGCTCTCTGTGGGCTCTGTCAGCATCACAGGCTTTATGGCTGTCCTTGCTGCCGCCTTTGTCGGTGCTATGGCTGTGATGGGACTGATTTTCCTGTTCAGCACCATGGTCCACAATAATGTCATGCTGCTCATTGTGGGTATCATGATTGGCTATATCGCCAATAGTGTGGTGGCGTTGCTCAACTTCTTTGCCACCGATGAAGGCGTCAAGTCGTATATGGTATGGGGTATGGGTTCCTTTGGCGGTGTGCCCATGAGCCAGATACCACTGTTCGCCTCGCTCTGTATATTAGGACTTGTGGGTGCTCTGCTGTTAGTAAAGCCCCTCAATGCCCTGCTCCTAGGCGAACGCTATGCCGAGAATCTGGGTGTCAATACTCATAGAGTACGCAACTGGCTGATTATCGTTACTGGTCTGCTGACCGCCATCACTACGGCCTATTGCGGTCCTATCATGTTCATAGGTTTGGCTGTGCCCCATATTGCTCACCTCTTATTCCGTCAGGCTGACCATCGCATTCTGATGCCAGGCACCATCCTTTGCGGTGCCGTCATTGCCCTTGTCTGCAATGCCATCTGTTTCCTGCCTGGCGAGTCGGGTGTCATTCCTTTGAATGCCGTTACGCCAGTGATGGGTGCCCCCGTCATCATTTATATTATTGCCCGTCGAAACTAAAGGCGTTTACGTAAACCTTTGCGGTTATTATTGTAGAATAACCTTTTGGTTATTCAAATTCTGTTTGTATCTTTGCAACGTGGTTACACTACAGATTGTACTATTGCAAATATTATAAACTAGAACAAAAACGCTTATGAAGAAAATTTTTACCCTTATTGTTATGGCCGTAATGGCATTGAGTGCTAATGCACAGAAGTATTTTTTTGGCGAGGGCGATGTCGCATCCACTGGTACATTGAATGGTAAAGTCTATGCAGATGGCTTTGTTACATTGGTTGACCCTGCAGGCAAAATGGCTATCGATGCTAACAATGCTTATTTTGGAGATGCTGATACACAGACAAAGTTTACGCATCGTGTGAAGTCTGGTGGCAAGAGTCAGACAGCTGAAACTAAACTCAATCAGATTGAACTGGCTATCGCTGAAGCTGGAACATTGAAAATATATGTTCGTACGGGTTCAAACAGTGCCACTGATCGTAATCTTGTTGTCACTCAGGGTGAGTCAAAACTTTATGATGCGGTCGTCAAGGAAAGTGATGCAATTAAAGTTAAAGGCTTAGACGAAGCAGATCCTGATAAGGAAACAAATATTTATCCGGTCGTTACTGTAGCGGTTGCTGCTGGTAAGGTTGTTCTCACTTATCCTATTGGTTCTTTGAACTTCTACGGATTTGAAGCTGCTAATGGCGCTACCGCCATCCAGACTGTGAAGGCTGCTCAGGCTACTGACGGTGCTGTTTATAACCTCGCTGGTCAGAAGGTGGGCAACGACTTCAAGGGTGTTGTCATCAAGGAAGGTAAAAAGATGCTGCAGAAGTAATTCTTGAACTTTATAGAAAATAAATAGGTGGAGCCTGTGGGTTCCACCTATTATTATATGTAGCAATCAGTTGTTATTCGAAAATCTTGAAGGCGTAGCCCTCGGCCATGAGCCACTCAATGGCGGCAGGCAGGGCGATACGCAACTTCTCGATGCTCTTCAGTGAGTCGTGGAAAGTGATGATGCTACCGTTGCGGGCATAGCGCTTCACATTGTTGAGAACGTCGGCGGCCGTCATCCATTTGGAATAGTCGCGGGTCACAAGGTCCCACATGACAATCTTGAACTTGCGTGAAAGCCAGGCATACTGGTCGTGACGCATCCATCCATGAGGTGGACGTACCAGATTGGTATGCAGGTAGGCATTAGCCTTCTCTACGTTGTAGCTGTATTCGTGGACCGAATGGCGCAACCCACCCATGTGATTGTGCGTATGGTTTCCAATGCGGTGGCCTTCATCAACGACGCGCTGGTGCAGCTCTGGATATTTCCTGACATTGTCGCCCACCATGAAGAAGGTGGCTTTGATGCCATAGTGTTTCAGCGTGTCAAGGATGAACGGTGTAGCCTCAGGGATAGGACCGTCATCGAAAGTCAGATAGACGGCCTTTTCCTCAGGATTCATACGCCAGAGTGCCTTGGGGTACATCCAGCGAAGCCACTTTGATGGTTGCTCAATAAACATTAATCTTCGTATAGTTTACCACCACGCTGCTCGAAGATGTTGCTGAGGAGGGTGAGCTCCTTCATCTGCTTGTCGTAGGTGTTCTTGTCGACAATCTCCGTGAGCGATGCCAGTTGTTCGAGGATGTAGAAGTTGACAAGGCAGTCGTGCTTGGCAGCATCGAAACGGTATTGCTCCAGTGAGCAGAACCACTTCATATACTGCACAGAGTTTGTCCACATCTTATTGATAATGTTCAACGCTTCTTTATTGTGACCCAGCGAAGCCCATGTGCGTGCCATATCGAGAGAGCCGGAACTGTAGTTGTGAGGTACGTTGAACGATGGAATCATCTTCTCCGTATAGCGCAGTACCTCTTCAGCTTTCTTCTCCTTGCCCTCGTACATCAGTTCCAGGGCCAGCTTGGACATCGTTCGACGGTGGGTGTAGCACATGCGCATGACGGTTTCGTCGAGATAGATGCCTGGCTTGTCGATGCCACCGAACTTGAAGCGATGCATCACGTTGTCATAGGTCTTCTCGGTATCGAAGTTCTTGACACCTGAGATTGGTCTTCCCTCGTGTGTCGTTGTGAACGGCGTGATGCGGTAGGCCAGACCCTCGGTGATGACATTGTCACCAAGATTGATGTAGTTGTCATCGCCTACAGATACTGCCACATAGATGGGACGTTCCCAGTTGCACTGAGCCAACATCTCCAGAATCATGAGGTCGCCCTTGTATAATGCACGCTTGCCTTTTAGCGAGATGACCATCTTGTCAGGGATAGAGTCGGTAGCCATGAGCATGCCACTGCGACGTACGGCATCCTTGTCAATAGTCATATATAGCGTGTCGGTAGGTATCATGTGCAGGTCGGCATTCTTGGAACGTACCCAGTACTTCAGCACGTTCTTCAGCTCGAAGGGCTCGTCGCCAAACTGCTGGCGCGCTTCGTCTGGGTGCTGACGGTAGTGGTCGAGCACAGCCTCCTTCATCTCTGGTTCGATAGAGACATACTCGTTGGTACCTGCACAGTACTCGATGCGCTCCCATGAGATGGGCACGCTGGGAGAGTCGTAGGCTGGACGGCGCATCTGGTCGATGTACCAGTCGGTCTGCAGGTACGACAGATTGCATACACGAGCATCGGTGCGTACACCTTCTACATCCTGATTATACCAAAGAGGGAAGGTGTCGTTGTCGCCATTGGTGAAAATGATGGGGTTATTCTTGTCCTGCAGTGTCATCAGGTAGTTCTGTCCGAAGTCACGGCAGGTGTAGCGACCTGAACGGTCGTGATCATCCCATGTCTGCGAAGCCATCTGAATCGGAACAAACAGGCAAGCCAATGACACGATAGAGGCTAGTGCCACTAAGTTAACCTTCTTGAGTTTCTCCTTCAAGAGCTCGATGATTCCTGCCACGCCAATGCCACACCAGATAGCGTAGGCATAGAACGAACCAGCGTAGGCATAGTCACGCTCACGAGGCTGCGAAGGTGTCTGGTTCAGATAGATAACGATGGCCAAACCCGTCATGAAGAACAGGAAGAAGACCACCCAGAACTGGCGGATGCCCGTCTGGTCCTTGATATTGTTATGGTGCTTGCCTAGTGACTGCCAGAAGAGGCCGATAAGACCCAGAATGAGTGGCAGACAGTAGAAGACATTGTGTCCCTTGTTTTCCTTCAACTCGTCGGGCAGTTTGCTCTGGTCGCCTAAGCGCCAATTGTCAAACCAGTCGAAACCGGTAATCCAGTTGCCATGCTCCAACTCGCCATTACCCTGCAGGTCGTTCTGTCGACCGGCAAAGTTCCACATGAAGTAGCGCCAGTACATCCAGTTACACTGGTAAGAGATAAAGAAACGCATGTTCTCAAACTGTGAGGGAATCTTGACGCTAATCATCTCACCACAGCGGTCGTACATCTCCTCGCGTCCACTGATCTCACCCATCCAACTCTCGTAGTTGCCACGATGAGCAGAGCTGTACATGCGGGGGAAGAACATGTTCTGTGCATACTGGTACTCGTCCTTGGTGCGTACAACGAAGTACTCATCCTTCTCATCGGGTGATGCTTTCTCCTTACGCTGCCAGACGGGATCGCCCTTCTTCATGACAGGCTTGCAGTATTCACCGTCCTTCTCTAAAGCCACCTGTGAAGTATAGGCTGGACCATAGAACAGTGGGCGCTGGCCATACTGTTCACGACCCAGATATTCACCCAAGGTGAAGATATCCTCTGGTGAGTTCTGGTCCATCGGCGGGTTAGCAGATGAACGGATGACAATGAGTGCGTAGCTAGAGTAGCCAATCATCAGCATCAGCATGCAGAGCAGTGAGGTGTTCTTGATGCGAGCGCTGACCAAAGCTTTTGGTTTCTGGCCACTGACCTTGACCTGATAGCCGAGGATGAACCATAAAATGACCAGTACCACAATACCGATGATGACTGCTGAATAACCGTGGCCGTAGAAGGGAATACCCAGCATGGCAACAGCCAGCAGGAATGCTGCGTTCTGACGCTTAGGAGCCTTATCATTATAGGTTTCATAGATAGCCCAGATGATGGTAGCTACGAGCAGGAAGATATAGATAATCTCACCAGTATTGAACGGACAACCCAGCACATTGACAAAGAATAGCTCAAACCAGCCGCCGACCTGTACAATGCCTGGTACAACACCATAGAGCACTGCTGCCAGAATGACAACAGAGATAAACAGTGCAAAGAGTGAACCCTTCAAGTCGCGCTTCGGGTCGTCAATGGGGAACTTGCGATAGTAATAGACCAGCACGATGGCAGGCAGACACAGCAGATTCAGCAGGTGAACGCCAATGGAGAGGCCAGTCATATACATGATGAGTACCAGCCAGCGGTCGGCATGAGGCTGGTCGGCCTGGTCTTCCCATTTCAGAATCAACCAGAAGACGACAGCCGTAAAGGCGCTGGAATAGGCATAAACCTCGCCCTCTACTGCTGAGAACCAGAACGTGTCGCTGAACGTATAGATGAGGGCACCCACCATAGCGGAGGCCTCAATGGCTATCCATTTATATAAAGGTATATCCTTCAGCGTTACTGCGTTGCGGAAATCCTCCTGTTTGATGAGCAGGCGGCGTACCAAGTGCGAGATGGTCCAAAACAGGAACAGTATAGTGGCTGCCGATAACAGCGCACTCATCATGTTCACCATGAGAGCCACCTGTGAGGGGTCGCTGGCAAACTGAGAGAACAGATTGGCTGTCAGCATGAAGAACGGTGCACCGGGTGGGTGACCGATTTCCAGTTTGTAGCCTGTAGAGATAAATTCCGGACAATCCCAGAAGGATGCTGTGGGTTCAACGGTGGAGCAATACACAAAAGCAGCGATGGCAAAGGTCAGCCAGCCCAATATGTTGTCCACGATTCTGAATTGTTTCATTATCTGATTGTTGATTGATTTTCGTTCCAACCTGCAAAGGTAATATTTATAATGAAGAATGAAGAATGAAGAATGAAGAATTTGCTGCAGCCTTGTTTTTTTTAACGTTTAAACAGCTATATAAACAGTTGTGCACCATATATCAGGACCAAGTAGCGCAGAAATTTTCCCAATGCGATGCTGGTCAGCGAGATGGGGATGTTGGCACGCATCAGTCCTAAGACGATAGTGATTGCCGAGCCCAGCAGAGGTACAAAGGCAAAGAATCCCATCCAGGCGCCATGGCCTCCCATAAAGCGGGTTGCCTTGTCAAGGTCTTGCTGTTTGACATGCAGGTATTTCTCTATCCACTCTATCTTTCCCTGACGTCCTACGAAATAGTTGAACATACCACCAGCCACATTGCCGATAGTGCCATAGATGATGAGTCCCCATGGGTCTAATCCAGCAGCCAACAGTCCTGTCATTACCGCCTCGCTGGAGAACGGGAAGAAGGAACCGGCAATGAAGGCTGTAATCAGCATGCCCCAATAGCCGTAGCTGATTAAGAGAGAGATGAGAAAATCCATATATTGTAGATGGTCAAAAGAAGCGTAGCACTGGTAATGACCAAGAAAGTGATGTTTGTCAACTTGGTGGATGAGAGTGCTATAAAGTGGGCTATCAACGGTGAGGTGTTGAGAATCATGATGAGCAGCATGGCATTAAAGTGCTGTGGCTGCAAAAACAGAAAAAGAAAGGCTGCCAGATCCATCCAGATAAAGAAGCCAAAGAACATGCGGATGCGTATCTTGTCTAGGTAGCTTTTATGGATGTGATGTACAATGCCGATAATGGCCAGTAGGCTGACCAAAGCCAGTGTAGCCTTTTGGCTGTCGCTGATGCCATATAGGTTGAAGGGCTCTTCAAAGACAGTCAGCGCTGTAAAATGATTGATGATAGTTGAATAGTCCTGCTGATAAAGCAGCCATGTTATGTAGAACCAGTAGGGTGTCAGCAGTCCTAACAGTGATGCTATCCAGGTTCGCCATGACAACGACATGATGTTGGTAATCATCATCAGCCAGATAAGTGGCAAGAAGAACAGTACATGGATGTAGGCTATCGATGCCAAACCGAAAGAGAGGAAGGCATAATAGGTGATTCCTGCTGAATCTTTGTTCTGGTAGGTGGTAAACAATAGTAGGATAGATGCTGCCAGAGACATCATCATGGAGGCTTCATGGAGGGCAGGGAAGAGAAAACATGCACAACAGGTTAATGCCAGGAACGCACTGCTTACCATACGTGAGAAAATGCGTATCAGCGCATTGATGTTGTTGAGCTCTACCATCAGATAGGTGGTGATGCCATAGCATACCAGCTCCCACCACCAATGATGGGTCAGTATGCCACAGAAGAGCCACACCACCACGGCATAAACCGTAGTGGCGGGCATGGTTATCTTGCTTTCTGCAATCCTATTCTGTAACAGTTTCCTCACTATTCGTTATTCACTATTCATTAGCGAAGCGCCTTCTATAGGTCTGCTCCTATGTCGCGACGGAAATATCTGTCAGTAAACTGAATCTTTTGGGCCTCCTCAAATGATTTCTGCAGTGCCTCACTCTTGTTCTTTCCATACGATGACACAGCAATGACGCGTCCACCATTTGTAACGATTTTCCCGTCCTTGAGTGCGGTACCTGCATGGAAGACAATGCTGCCATCAACCTTGTCAATGCCACTCATCTCATAGCCTTTCTGGTATGCCTGAGGATAACCGCCGCTGACCAGCATGACGCAGACGGCGGCACGCTCGTCGAACTCAATGGCGCGCTGATTAAGATTGCCAGCTGCCACACCCTCAAAGAGGTCTACAATGTCACTCTTCAGGCGGAGCATAACGCTTTCCGTCTCTGGGTCGCCCATACGGCAGTTGTATTCGATAACGTAGGGCTCGGGCTCACCTGTCGGTGTGTTTGTGCGGTTGATTAGACCGAAGAAGATAAAACCTTTATAATCGATGCCATCGGCTTTCAGTCCCTCCACGGTAGGACGAATGATGCGGTTTTCTACCTTCTGCATCCATTCCTTGGTAGCGAAGGGGACAGGGCTGACAGAGCCCATACCACCGGTATTCAGGCCAGTGTCTCCCTCACCAATGCGCTTATAGTCTTTAGCCTCGGGCAGTATTTTGTAGTGGTCGCCATCAGTGAGTACGAAGACGCTACACTCGATACCACTCATAAACTCCTCGATGACCACGCGACTGCTGGCATTGCCGAACATGCCTCCCAGCATCTCCTGCAGTTCCTTCTTGGCTTCGTCGAGAGTAGGGAGGATGAGAACACCTTTACCGGCACAGAGACCGTCGGCTTTCAATACGTAGGGAGCCTCGAGGGTTTCTAGGAAGGCTAAACCTTCCTGCACGTGTTCGCCGTCGAACGTCTCATAGCGGGCTGTCGGAATATTGTGACGCATCATGAATGCTTTAGCGAAGTCCTTAGAGCCTTCTAATACTGCACCAGCCTTTGATGGACCTATGACGGGGATGTTCTTCGTGCGTTCGTCGACCTTCATGTCGTCGTAGATACCTTTTACCAATGGGTCTTCTGGTCCGACAACCACCATGTCAATAGCTTTGTCGACACAGAATTGCTTGATGGCCTCGAAGTCGTCTGCCTTCATGGCAACGTTCTCTCCGCAATCTCCTGTGCCACCATTGCCTGGTGCAATGTACAGTTTCTCACACTTCTCACTCTGAGCAATTTTCCAGGCCAGCGCATGCTCGCGTCCGCCACTGCCTAAAAGTAGTATTTTCATTGTTTTTATTGTTTTTTCCGATATTTCGAGGTTTCGATATTCCGATATTTCGTTATAGTTTACCTTGTTCTCCAAGATAGCTGTCCTTGAAGCCGAGGAAATAGAGCACGCCATCCAATCCGATGGTGTTGATGCTCTGCTTGGCATTCGCTACCACACGGGGCTTGGCGTGGAAAGCAATACCAAGACCGGCCTCACTGATCATGGGCAGGTCATTGGCACCATCACCTACGGCGATAGTCTGTGCCAAATTCACTTTCTCTACCTGTGCGATGAGCTTGAGCAACTCGGCCTTACGGTGACCGTCTACAATCTCACCGACATAACGGCCGGTCAATTTACCGTCTTCACCTACCTCCAATTCGTTAGCATAGACGTAGTCGATGCCATAGCGGCGCTGTAGGTATTCGCCAAAGTAGGTGAAACCACCCGAGAGGATGGCAATCTTATAGCCACAGGTTTTGAGAATGCTCATCAGTCGGTCAACACCTTCTGTGATGGGCAAGTGCTCGGCGATATCCTGCATGACACTGACATCCAGGCCTTTCAGTAGTGCTACACGACGGGTGAAACTCTCCTTGAAGTCAATCTCACCGCGCATAGCACTCTCTGTGATGGCACGAACCTGGTCGCCAACACCGTTGCGCTCAGCCAGTTCATCAATACACTCTGTCTGAATCAGCGTAGAGTCCATATCGAAGCAGATGAGACGGCGCATGCGTCGGAACATGTCGTCTTTCTGGAACGAGAAGTCTATCTCCATCTCACTCGACAGCTTCATCAGTTTGCGTTGCATCTCCTGACGGTTGATGGGTTCGCCACGTAGTGAGAACTGGATACAAGCACGGGTATGCTTGTCAAGTTGCTTGATACTCTTTCTACCTGTCAGACGCAGAATGCTATCGATGTTCAGTCCCTGATCGGCAAGAATGCGTGTGGCAGCCTCTATCTGGCGTGCCTCCAACTGACGACCCAACACCATGAGGATGTAACGGTTCTTGCCCTGGTGACCAACCCAGTCTTCATATTCGTCATCACTGATAGGTGCAAAACCGATGTTGACACTCAACTCAGTGGCCTTGAACAGTAACTCTTTCATGGCCAGTCCAGACTTCATCTCGTCGATACGCATCAAAATGCCCAGCGACAAGGTGCTATGGATGTCTGCCTGACCGATATCTAGAATCTGAGCATCGTACTTGGCAAGGATGCCCATTACTGCGGCTGTCAGTCCAGGACGGTCTTGTCCTGTGATACGAATTAAAATCTGCTCCTCTTTCATCATTATTCCTTATTTTAAGTAGTCTTCAAAATACTGTGTAATACGCTCATGCAGATGCACACTGGCATGGCCACGCATGTTGTGTTGTTCACCTGGGTAGGCAAAGAAATCTGGCTGGGTGCCAGCCTTGATGCAGGCGTCAAGGAACGACAGACAGTGCTGAGGTACAACGGTGTTATCGTTGTAGCCAGTGATAATCTGCAGTTTACCCTTTAGGTTCTTTGCTTTGTCAATGAGGCTGCTCTTGGCATATCCTTCTGGGTTGTTTTGAGGGGTGCCCATATAACGCTCACCATACATGACCTCATACCATTTCCAATCGATAACAGGACCACCGGCAACACCCACTTTGAAGACGTCGGGGTAGTTGAGCATCAGTGAGATGGTCATAAAGCCGCCGAAGCTCCATCCGTGAACACCCATTCTGTTGGCATCCACATACGGCAGACTCTTCAGATACTCCACACCCTTCATCTGGTCTTGCATCTCTATCTGCCCTAACTGATGGAAGGTTGCCTGCTCAAACTCCAGGCCGCGATTCTCTGAACCGCGATTGTCGAGGATGAACAGCACATAACCCTTTTGTGCCATATAGGTTTCCCAGGAACGACTGGCCCAGTGCCAGCTGGCTTCCACGTTGTGGGCATGAGGACCGCCATAGACATAAACTACAGTGGGGTATTTCTTTGTGGCGTCAAAATCGTGAGGCTTTACCATACGGTAGTATAGGTCGGTCACGCCATCTGCTGCCTTGATGGTGCCACTCTCGAAGATGGGCTGCTCGTAGCCTTCCCATGGGTCTGCAGCTGTAAAGAGACGGGTCGCTTTAGCTGTCTGCGTAGAAACGAGATTGATATTGCGTGGTACGTCAGGCTCTGTATAACGGTCAATGAGATACAGGCCACTCTCCGACAGTTCGCCTCGGTGTGAACCGCGACCATTGTCAAGCAGGGTACGCTTGCTCGTCTTAATGCTTACAATATAAATATTACGTTGAATAGCGTTCTTCTCGTTCGAGACGATGATGATGCTCTTGTCTTTCTTGTTAAAGCCCAGTACATCTTCAACGACCCACTGTCCCTTGGTCAACTGCTTCAGCAACTCTCCCTTATTATTAAATAGGTATAGATGGTTATATCCGTCGCGCTGACTCTGCATCATGAACTTCGTATCATCCCATGGTAGGAATACGATGGGATGCATCGGTTCTACATATTTGTCGCTGGTCTCGCGATAAAGTTCGGCGATGCGCATGCCTGTCGTGGCATCGTAGCTGACGAGTCGGCAGTCGTTCTGAGCGCGGTTCAGCTCAAACATGTAAATAATCTTGGAGTCGGGGCTCCAGGCAATGTTGGTGAAGTAGATGGGGGTAGAGGTGGCGACAGAGTCACCGCATACGGAACCAACAGGCGTCTTGAGATAGACGGTCTTGTCGGTATTGATGTCATAGACGCCGACTGTCACCACGTGGGCATTCATGCCTGCCATAGGGTATTTGTCGGGCTCGTAGGTGGCTTCGCGAGGGAAAATATTCACCTGCGGATAGTCGGTCACCATGCTCTGATCCATGCGGTAGAACGCCAGACGTTGGCCATCAGGGCTCCAGAAAGTTCCTTTGTTGATGCCAAACTCATTTCTGTGTACGGCAGAACCGTACACAATCTCGCGGCTGCCGTCAGTGGTCAGTTGGTGTTCCTTGCCCTGTGCATCAACAACATACAGCTGATGGTCCTTGATGATTGTTGTGGCTTTTGCACTGCCTTTCCGTTCGTTGTTCTCGTCGTCGGTAAGGGGACGGATGTCTTTGCCTGTTTTCTTGTCAACGAGGAAACACTGCTCCTTGTCGATACGTACCAGCTCGTCGCCCCACCATGCATACCATTTGTTTTCTGGCTGCAGGTTACGGTAGTTGTTGCCACCGAAGTTCAGGTCTTCCAGGGTGAAGAGTTTTTTTTCTTGGCCACTCATGGACAGTGTTGTGCAAAGTAACAATAACAGAAACTTAATCTTCATCATTGTCGAAACGTCTGTTGTTCTTTCTCTTGTCAAATCCGCGACCACCCTTGTTGAACTTTCTAGAGTCTCTGCTATCTCTGTTGTCTCTGGAATATCTAGAACCTCTAGAGTCTCTAGAATCCCTAGAACTTCTAGCATCTCTTGATTCTCTTGCATCCTTGCGCTCGAAGCTATGGAACTTGAAGTTGCGGATGTCTGCCTCTGCATTCTCCTCCTGTTCGTCAAGGCGTTTCTTGAACTCGCGGTTCTGCTTGAAGCGGCGCTTCTCGGCCATCTTCTGCTTTTCTTCTTCTGTCTTGACAGTGCCACCCTCAGCACGGAAGTCCTTAATCTTGCCGTCAAACATCTGGTATTTGCGGAACTCACACTCCAACGAACCGTTGAAGACAGGAATCTTGATAGAAGGCTTCAGACCAATCTGGTCAAAGCATTCCTCACGATATGACAGTATCCATGCGTCGTTGCCTGTAAACTCATGCTTCAGGCGTTCACCAATCATCTTGTATGTTCCCAGCAGGTCGGGTGTGGAAATACGCTCGCCATAGGGTGGGTTGGTGACGATGATGCTCTTCTCCTTGGGTTTGGTGAAGTTCTTGAAGTCCTGTTCTGTGACAGTGATGTCACTGGTCAGACCAGCGGCCTTAGCATTGAGACGTGCCGTGTTGACAGCCTTGATGTCGACATCATAACCATAGATGTGGTGGTGGAACTCACGTTCCTGTGAGTCGTCATTGTATATCTTGTCGAAGAGGTCTGCATCGAAGTCGGGCCATTTCTCAAAAGCAAATTCCTTGCGGAACAAGCCTGGTGCCATGTTACGGGCAATGAGGGCTGCCTCGATGAGCAGGGTACCAGAGCCACACATGGGGTCGATGAAGTCTGTGTCGCCCTGCCAGCCTGTCATCATAATCATACCAGCAGCCAGCACTTCGTTGAGTGGCGCCTCTACTGATTCCTGACGGTAGCCACGACGGTGCAATGATTCACCGCTAGAGTCAAGACACAGCGTACACTGGTCTTCTGCAATATGAATGTGCAGACGGATGTCGGGATTGGAAATGCTGATATTGGGACGCTTGCCTGTGCGCTCGCGGAACTGATCGACGATGGCGTCCTTGACCTTATAGGCTACAAACTTCGAGTGGCGGAATTCCTCAGAGAATACCACTGAGTCTACTGCAAAGGTCTTGTCGGGGGCAATATACTCGCTCCAGTCAATATCTTTTACGCCTTCATAGACGTCATCAGCAGAGAGTGCACGGAAGTGCTTGATAGGTTTCAGAATACGTATTGCGGTGTGCAGTTGGAAATTAGCGCGATACAAGAGCTCCTTATCGCCCTTGAAAGATACCATTCGGCGTCCTACTTGTACGTCGCTTGCGCCCAGTTGCGTTAATTCCTTCGCTAAGACAGGCTCTAGGCCCATAAAGGTCTTGGCGATGATTTCAAATTGCTGTGCCATTATGTAAGTTTGTATATAAATATGGTGCAAAGGTAGTGCAAACAGAGCAAAAAACCAAAGAATTTTGAATTTTTCTTTGGATTTAAGATTCTTTTTTGTAACTTTGCGCATTCATAACTACTTAGCTGTATGCCTTCGATAATGATACTTCTGCTGGTGACCTTTTCCAACCTGTTTCAGATAGATATTCTGTTCTGGTTGATTGCACTCCCTGTTGTGGTGGTGTTGGTGTGCTGTTTGATTTGGCAACGTTATCAGCATCAGATGCTTGAGTCGGAGATGTCAATGTTGAACGCTGTGCAGCGTCGTACGATAGAATATGACTTGGTATTGAAGGCCATGAAGTTGGCCGTTTGGCATATTGATATACAAGAACGGACGATAACTTATGACAGTGACTATCGTGACGCATTGGATATTCCAACTGTACCTCCAGGTTCTGATGTAGAGCTTTTCTGCGACAACTTACTGCCTGAATACAAGAAACGTATTGCCGAAAGTATGATGGCTTTGGCAGAAGGCCGGACGGATTTGGTTCACGAACAGTATCAGGCTCATTCTCCGTTGGGCGATGGCACCACGTGGGGTGAAACCTATGCCGTGGTTGAAAAGCGCGATGCCTCGGGGCGTCCACTGACTATTGTTGGTACGTCGATGCGCATTGACAAGCAGAAAGAAATTGAGATGGCTCTTATTAAAGCCCGTAATCAAGCAGAAGAGAGTGACCGCCTGAAGACGGCTTTCTTGGCCAATATAAGTCACGAGGTGCGTACACCACTAAATGCCATTGTCGGTTTTAGTGAGGTGCTGGCAGGTAATCCTTCTGATGATGAGCGTACGATGTTGTCGAAGTTGATCAGTGAGAACAATGCTCGCCTGTTACATCTCTTCGAGGACATGGTGAACATGTCGAAGCTGGAGGCTGGTGATGAATCTGTACATAAGACACGTTTCTTGATCAGTGATCTGTTGCAGGAACTGATAGAAAAGTATGCTCCACAGGCAGCAGAGAAGCATCTGACACTGGTTGTAGACAAGCATTCAGAAGCGCTGGAGCCCAATACAGACCGTAATCGCTTAATGCAGATAGTCAGCCATTATATTGATAATGCGCTGAAGTTCACGACAGAAGGTGGTGTTACGATTGGCTGTAATTTGGAAGTCGGTAATATGCGAGTGTGGGTTCGTGACACAGGAAAGGGTATTGACTCAGAGTACTGTGGTGATAAACTCTTTGAGCGCTTTGTGAAGATTGATGAGTTTGAACAGGGCACAGGTCTGGGCCTGAGTGTATGCCGCAGCTTAGCACTTACGCTTGGTGGTAAAGTTGGTATGGAATCAGAGTTAGGAGTTGGCTCGCTATTTTGGGTTGATGTGCCCTACGCATGAATAGAATCAGAATTATAGGAGTGTTGCTGCTGATGATGCTTTTCCTGCCTATGCAGGCGCAGGAAATCATCAATGGACGTGTTGTTGATGAAGCAACAGGTGAGGGTATTGGCTTTGCCAGTGTACAGTATAAAGGCATGAATCTTGTCGCCATCACCGACCCTCAAGGACGTTTCGTCATTCGCTTGTTGAAAGGTAAACGGTTAACGATTAGTGTGCTTGGATATAAGACACGAACTATTGATGTGTCTGACGATAGTGAGAAACTCTTTATTTCATTGCGCCAGGATGCTAAGGCGCTGAAGGAGGTCACTGTCAAGAAGAAACGTACACGCTATAGCAGGAAGAATAACCCTGCTGTAGAACTGATGAAACGTGTGATTGCCAACAAGAAGCAAACGGATTTGGCATTGCGCGACTATTACCAATACCATAAATACCAGAAGTTGACGCTTGCTCTTAATGACGTAAATCCGGCACTTCTCGCTAATCCGAAGTTGAGTAAGTTCCCCTGGCTTCTGAATCAGGTGGAAACTAATGAGTTAACGGGTAAGTTGATATTGCCGCTTAGCGTTGATGAGACGGTAACGCAAAGAGTCTATCGTCGCACTCCGCACGATGAGAAAAACATTATCAGGGGTCAGCGCTCGTCTGGTATCAATGACTTCTTTCAGACTGGCGAGATTCTGAATACCGTCACCAAGGATGTCTTTACCGATATTAATATCTATGACGACCAGGTACGTATTCTGCAACATCCTTTTACATCACCAATCAGTGATGGAGCCATTTCGTTCTACCGTTTCTATATTGAAGATACATTGACTGTTGGCCGCGACAGTTGCATACACCTGCATTTTCTCCCTAATAACCAGCAAGACTTCGGCTTTCGTGGTGATTTGTATGTCCTGAAGGATTCCTCGTGTCAGGTAAAACGCTGTGAACTGATACTCCCCAACCAGACCGACGTCAACTTTGTTGAGAATATGAAGCTGGTGCAGGAGTTTACGCAGTTGCCTACGGGTGAGTGGGTGCTGTCGGTGGATGACATGATTGTAGAGATGGTGCTGTTCGACTTCATGCAGAAAGGTGTTGCCATCAAGACTACAAGACTGTCTGACTATGCTTTCGACGAGATTCCCAAGCAGCTGTTTCGTGGTAAGGCTAAGACAGCCGTTGACCCCAATGCTGAGATGCAAGATGATGCTTTTTGGCAAGAGTACCGGAAGGTGGAGCTGACAAAAAGTGAGGGCTCTATGGGCGACTTCCTCAATGGCATGCAGGCTGAGGGCGGTTTCAAATACGTGATGGCAGCTCTGAAGATTCTGGTAGAAAACTATATAGAAACCAGTAAAAAGAGTAAAGTGGATATTGGTCCTGTAACATCTTTCCTGAGTAATAATTTCATTGATGGACTGCGTACCCGTTTTGGTGGACAGACTACAGCCAATCTGAGTCGCCATCTGTTCTGGAAAGGCTATATCGCTCGTGGATGGAAAAGCAAAAACACTTATTATAGTGGTGAGATGACGTGGTCGCTCAACAAGAAGAAATACATGCCTGACGAGTTCCCTAAACGGAATATTTCATTCTTGTCCACCTATGATGTTATGTCGCCCTCTGATAAATTCCTCAGCACTGATAAGGATAATGTCTTCACTTCATGGAAATGGGCTAAGGTAGACAAGATGATGTTCTATCGTCGCCAGAAATTGACCTTTGAGCGTGAAGAGGAGTGGGGACTGCGTAGCTTGTTCAGTATTAAGACCGAACAGAATGAGGCTGCAGGTAATATGCAGTTCGTCCCTCTGTCGTCTACGGAGTCTGTGAAGTTCCGCACGACGGAACTACGCGCTGAGATAGAATATAGTCCTGGTGCTTTGTATGTCAATTCCAAGATGAGACGTCACAAGGTGAACCGTGAGGCTCCTATCATCACTGTCAGCCACACTACGGGTGTTGAGGGACTGTTAGGCGGCGACTATACCTACAACTATACCGAGGCCAGTATCTTTAAGCGCTTTTGGTTTGGCTCATGGGGACGCATCGATCTCTATACACGTGCTGGTGTCCAGTGGAATCAGGTGCCTTTCCCGTTGTTGTGCATGCCTGCCTCCAATCTGTCTTATTTTAGTCATAAGCACATGTTTAACTTGATTAATAGCATGGAGTTTATGAATGACCGCTTTGTCAGTGTTGACTTTAACTGGGACATGCAGGGAAAGATCTTCAACCGCATCCCGCTGATTCGTCGTCTGCACTGGCGGGAATATGTTGGTGCCAAGATGTTGTGGGGAGCATTGTCTGATAAGAATAATCCTTATCTGGAGAGCAATGCCGGTAGTAGGGTGCTAATGGCCTTCCCTGAACAGACGCGCCTGATGAATCCTGATGTTCCTTATTGGGAAATATCGCTGGGTATTCGTAGCATCTTCCGCTTTTTCCAGGTGGAATATGTGCGTCGAATGAATTACAACGACAACCGTTTCGGTCCTAAGAACAGTGTGCGCCTCGGCTTTACATTGATGTTCTAAATAAAAAAAGACTAAGAATATCTCCCGACATCCTTAGCCTAGCTTCTAACTAACTTATTATCAACTATTCATTACTCATTCTGTTTTCTGGTGCAAAGTTACGGAGATATTATGTGAAATGTATCAGAAAAATGTAAAAAAACGACGTAAACGTTTGCGATTTTGCTCGTAATTTATTACCTTTGCGGAGACTAAGGACTAAAAGTATATGAACAATAACCGGCAACATCGTATCTCGTTGAAGGATTTGGCTAAAGAATTGGGGGTTAGCATAGCTACCGTCAGTCGTGCTTTGCGCAACTCTCCAGAGATTGGCGCTGAGATGCAGCAACGTGTGAAAGATTTGGCTAAGAAGTTGAATTACAGGCCGAATCCTTTTGCTCAGAGCTTGCGCAAGGAAGCTCCGAAAGTCATTGGCGTTGTCGTTCCCAACTTGGTTACTCATCACTATGCAGCTGTCCTTGATGGCATAGAAGATGAGGCTCGCCGCTCAGGATATAGTGTGATTAGTGCCAACAGTCATGAGAGCTATGAGGACGAGGCCAATGCCATTGATAACTTCATCAGTCTTCATGTAGAGGGTATTATCGCCTGTCTGGCTCAGGGCACCACTGACTACCATCATTTCGAGGAGATTGCCGACATGGGTATTCCCTTGGTATTCTTCGGACGTACCTGTCTGACTGATAAGTTCTCGTCGGTAACGGCAAACGGTGACGAGGCTGCACAAATGGCTACCCAGCACTTGATAGATACAGGCAGTCGTCGCATCGCCTTTTTGGGAGGTCCTAACCATCTGGATATGGTACGTCGCCGCAAGCATGGCTACCTGGAGGCTTTACGTGAAAACCATTTGCCCATCGACCGTGAGATGGTGGTCTGTGACAAGATTGATTACGAGGTTGCTTTGAAGAATGCCGAGGAGCTGCTTCGTCGTCCTGACCGTCCAGATGCCATTGTAGCGTTCAATGATATTATTACCTTTGCTGCCTTTACGGCCATTAAAAACTGCAAGTTGCACATTCCTGATGACGTTGCACTGATAGGCTTTACGGACGATGTCCATGCTGCCTATGTCACTCCCCGGATGTCTGCCATCGTTGACCAGGCACATGAGATGGGTGTTACCGCCTGTCAGCTGTTGCTGAAGAATATCCAGGGAGATATGAAAGTTTATAAGAAGATAGTTCCCCAGCAGTTGGTTATTCGTGATACTTCTGCTAAACATAATTAATAATATTGTGCTACCATGAGAAAAGCCTTATGTTCTTTATTACTGATGATCCTGTTGCCATTAGGTGTGCAGGCCGTGATACCTGACATGAAATTTCGTAGGCTAGATACGCGAAACGGTCTGTCGAACTCTCAGGTAAACTGTACGTTCCGTGACTCTAAAGGGTATGTATGGTTCGGAACGATGTATGGTCTGAATCGCTATGACGGTTACCGAGTCAAGACGTTCTACGCCAACACACGCGATACTACCACCATGCGTGACAATAATACTACTGAGATTATGGAGAGCTTGGATGGTAAGCTCTGGCTTCATCAGGGTATGAACTACTGCGTGTATGATTATGTGACAGAGTCCTTCGAACGTAATATTTCCAATGAACTGGAGAAATATTTCGGTTTTAATAAGAGTGTCGAGCAGATGTATATCGACGCGAAGAAGAATTTCTGGGTGAAGTTCTACGACGAAGGACTATACTACTGCAACCCCAACACCAAGAAGATTAGCCATTTCAATTTCGGCTATGGCGATAATGAATTGAACCCCACCTATAACTTTACGGCTTATGCAGACTTTAGCGAGGGCGTAATGATGGTTACCTCGAACGGTGAACTCGTTGGTTTTGACGGTGAAAAAGGTAAGAAAGTGTTTGATGACAAGTGGATGCGTGAACATGGATCGCCAGAGAATAGGGAATACCACCTGTGTATAGATAAGGATCATAATATCTGGGTGTCAGCAGAAAACTACAGCTACGTCCGAATGAATAAGGATAAAAAGTGGCGCGTCGGTTATGCCAATTTGTTCCGCGAATACCAGATAGAGAATGTTCCTGAGAACCTGCAGGTATGGGACTTGAAGGTGGACACCAGGGGACGTATCTGGTTGGCTACTGACCACGAGGGACTGTTGGTGGTTGATTTGAAAAACCACGAGAAGCGACAGTTCCTGAACAACAAGTTCGACGAGTCGTCCATCAGCGAGAATACCCTGCGTAATATATATATGGACGACCACGGGCTGGTGTGGGTAGGTTCCTTCAAGAATGGTATGAATATGTACAAGGAGGGATCGGCCAGCATGATGAATGTGGAAGTGGGCGACATCAATGCTGTTGCTGAAGACCGTTTCGGCAACTATTGGTTGGGCTCGAATGATAATGGCATCCTTGTCTATAATCCTAAGCGACAGGAGATTGTTGCCCATTATACGAAAGAAAACAGCCCGCTGTTTGGCAATATCATGGTGGGTGCCCATCGTGCGAGCGACGGCAGCATCTGGTTTGGCGGCTATAACAGCGGTCTGACACGCTGTATCCCTAAGAATGACCGTGGTGAAGCAACCATCATCAACTATCACTATACAGGCGAACCAGGAAAACTGGCTTCGGATAATGTGTGGAGTGTTACTGAGGACAAGTGGCACCGCATATGGATAGGTACGTTGGGAGCAGGTATCCAGATGCTCGACCTGAAGACTGGTAAGTTCCGCACGTGGGATACCAGTAACACCAAGATCAATGCCAACTACGTTACTTCTGCTTCGTGGATTAAGAAGGGTTGGCTAATCATGGGTACCAGCTGGTACTGGGTATTCTTGAATCCCGCGACGGGCCAGCTGTGTCCTCGCGAGATACCAGACTATACGCGTTTCTCATCGCAGTTGGGTAATACCATCTCGGTGATGGAGGACTCGCGCGGCTTCATCTGGCAGGGGTCGTTCTGCGGTGCCCTTGTCTATGACCAGAAGCGAAAGACATGCAATTTGCTGGATATGGAGGACGGACTGCTTGGTTCCAGTGTCTGCTCGATTGTTGAAGACCTGCAGCACCATATTTGGATTGTCACCGACCACGGTGTGTCAAAGATTGTACCGCAACAGCAGAAGGACGGTACGTGGCAGTTTAATATCAGTAGCTATAATAGCAGAGACGGATTGCAGCAAGCCGTCTATAACCAGCGCTCTACCTGTCTGACGCACGATGGTAAGATACTGATTGGCGGTCAGGGTGGTCTTGATATCATTAATCCCAAGGCCATGACCGATGTGAGGATCAAGGAACGCCCCATCTTCAGTGGCTTGCAACTGTTTGACGTCGATGTCCCTGTGGGTAAGGAGATTGACGGACGTGTCATCCTTGACGAGGCGCTGAATGAATGCCGTGACATTACGCTGCGTTTCAGTGACCAGTTCACTATCCAGTTGGCTAGCGATGCTGGTAATATCAATAACGAGAAACGCTTTGTCTATAAGTTGGAAGGTTTTAATGAGAACTGGGTGAAGACCTCAGAGCTGAACCCCAATATCACCTATAACTCTCTGCATGCAGGCTCCTACACACTGTGTGTGCGCATGCTCAACGATGACGGCACTATTGGTGATGAAGAGGCACGCCTGGATATAACCATTCGTCCTGCTCTCTGGCGTACACGCTGGGCCATGCTGCTATACATTATTATGATTGCTGCTATAGCCCTGTTGTGGCGTCGTTGGTATATGAAACGTCTGGGTCGCCAAATGGAAACGGAGACAACACGTCGTGAACTGGAGAAGAAGCAGTGGATGAATGAAGTCCGCATGAAACTGAAGAAGGAATTTTTCGAAAAGAACGGTCCTGCAGACCATCCTGGTGAGGCCGCTCCTGAGTATCATGTAGTGGCTCGTCGCCATCTGGGAGATATCGTTGCCTTCTTGCGCCAGATGTGTGAGGACTATACCTCGCCCGACAAGCAGAAGTCAGTGAAAGTGACCTTCCTCTCACCCTTATCACAGCTAGAGGCGGAGTATGATGCAGCCCTGTTGTCTGACGCTTTCATGATACTCTTCAACAACTCCGTACTCTTTGCCCACAGCGACAGCTTTATCAGTGTGGGAGTGGCACGCTTGCAAGACGGTCATGTACAGATACAGGTGGCTGATAACGGTATTGGAATCAAGGATGAGTTCAAGGAGCATGCCTTCGATCCTATGGCCAACGATGAGGGCATCGGACTTGACCGCGTGAAGGCCATCATAGAAGCCCATGAGGGTACTATCGCTATCCAGGATAATCCTGGCGGCGGTACCATCTTCGTCATCACCCTTCCACCTGCTGAAGAGATTGAGGAGGCCGTATTATTAGATGATTGACAACAACCAAAACATAAAAATACAACCGAATGAAAATTTTGAGAACAATGACGGCGGGAGTGCTGTCAACGTTAGCTACAGTCTTATTGGCTGCTGATTATACCGTGAGCGGTCAGTATGTAACCATCCCTGTGCAACAGCCCCAGGCTGATGGCGCTAAAGTGGTCCGTCTGCAGGTGGTGACGGACAATATTATCCGTGTACAGGCCACGTCAGAGAGCCAGTTGCCAGAGAAGCAGAGTCTGATTATCGTCAAACAGACTGCTAAGCCAAAGTTTGAGGTCACTGACGGACAGCTGGTGCGTGTCAAGGCCGCCAATGTTGAGGCTCGTGTCGACAAGCAGACAGGACAGGTGTTGTTCTATGATGCTGAGGGTAAGTTGATTATCCGTGAGGCAGAGAAGGGAAAGACCTTCAAGCCCTTCCGCGTTCCTGACCGTGAGATAGGTGTCGACGTGGCCAAGGTTCCTGAGGAACAGCGCAACGGACTGTCGTGGCATCTCTTGTTCGATGGTAATCCTGGCAATCTCTATGGTTTGGGACAGCACCAGTCGGAGGAGTTGAACATGTATGGCAAGAACGAAGATCTCTTCCAGTATAATACAAAGGTCAGCGTACCGTTCGTCATGTCCAGCAGGAACTATGGCGTGCTGTGGGACGCTTATTCCTATGGCCGTTTTGGTAATCCTGACGACTATAGCCAGCTGAACCGCATCTTTAAGCTGTATGATAAGAAAGGTGTAGAAGGCCACCTCACAGGAACCTATACCGATGCTAATGGCAAGACGCTGGTGCGCCAGGAGGATTCACTGTATTACGAGTTTGATACCCCTGAGAAATCCGTGTTGGCACAGCAGACGGAGCCTGGCGGTATTAAGAATCTGCCTAAAGGTTTCAATCTCAACGGCGCTACTGTCGTTTATGAAGGCTTCATCGAACCTTCTCTCACCTCTGCCTTTAACTTCATCCTCTACTATGCCGGATATATTAAGGTATATATCGGTGGCGAAGAGGTAGTGCCCGAACGCTGGCGTACGGCCTGGAACCCCAACACGTATAAGTTCCAGAAACAGCTGATGAAGGGCCGTCGCTACCAGTTGCGCGTCGAGTGGAAACCTGATGGAGGCGTCAGCTACTGTGGCCTGCGTGCCTCTGCTCAAACCCATACCCAGAAACGTCTGAGCATCTGGACGGAGATGGCAAAGGATATGGACTACTACTTCATCGCTGGTCAGAATGCTGACGAGATTATTGCGGGCTATCGTACGCTGACAGGCAAGGCTCCCGTCTATCCTAAGTGGGTGCTGGGCTTCTGGCAGAGCCGTGAGCGCTATAAGACCTCCGATGAAATCGTGGGCACGCTCAGTGAGTTCCGCAAGCGTCAGATTCCTTGTGACAACATCGTGCAGGACTGGAACTACTGGGTAGAGGACCAGTGGGGCTCGCACCAGTTTGAAGCGTCGCGCTTCCCTAATCCGCAGGCTATGCTTGACGATGTGCACAAGATGGGTGGCCGCTTTATGATTTCCGTATGGCCCAAGTTCTACTGCAACACGGATAACTATAAGGAGCTCGACAAGAAAGGATGGATGTACCATCAGGCTGTTACGGACGACATCCACGACTGGGTAGGTCCTGGCTATGTGGGCTCGTTCTACGATGCCTACGATGCTGGTGCCCGCAAGATGTTCTGGCGTCAGATGAACGACAACCTCTATTCTAAATATAAATATGGTATAGACGCCTGGTGGATGGATGCCTCAGAACCCAATGTGCGCGACTGTACGCCCATGTGGTATCGCAAGGCACTCAGCGGACCAACTGCTCTGGGTACGACTACCGAGTATTTCAACGCTTACAGCATCGTCAATGCCGATGCTATCTATAATGGTCAGCGTTCTGTCAATCCCAACCAGCGTGTCTTCCTGCTGACACGTAGCGGTTTCGCTGGCGAGCAGCGTTACAGCACAGCCACATGGAGTGGTGATATCGGTACTCGCTGGGAGGATATGCGCGCTCAGATGACGGCAGGTCTTAACTATTCGATGTCTGGACTGCCCTTCTGGGGTATGGATCAGGGCGGCTTCTGTGTAGAGAACCGCTATGCTGCTGCCCAGCAGTTGTTCGACAAGAGTGGGGTAGAGAACGAAGACATGAAGGAGTGGCGTGAGCTGCAGGCTCGCTGGAGCCAGTTCGGCACCTTCATCCCCTTGTTCCGCGTTCATGGCCAGTGGCCTTTGCGTGAGATATGGAACATTGCTCCCGACAACCATCCTGCCTACAAGTCGTTTGTCTACTACGACAAGCTGCGCTATCGCCTCATGCCTTATCTCTACTCGATGGCTGGCTGGGTACATACCAAGGACTATACCATGATGCGTGGCTTGGTGATGGACTTCAATGGCGACAGTGAGATATACAACATCAAGGACCAGTGGATGTTCGGCCCTGCCCTGATGGCTTGTCCTGTTGGCTACTATAAGGCTCGCAACCGCTCTGTCTACTTCCCCAAGCAGGCTGGCTGGTACGACCTCTATACCGGTGAGAAGGTGATAGACAAGGAAGCTGCTAACAGCCAACAGCTAACTGCTAACAGCCAAAAGCTAACTGCTAACAGCCCCGTTGGTCGCAGATTCATTGTCGACGCTCCCTACGAGCGTATCCCTGTCTATGTCCGCGAGGGTAGCATCATTCCTTATGGCCCTGAGATGCAGTATAGCGATGAGCGTCCTGCCGCTGACATCACGCTGTATGTCTATGCTGGCAGCAATGGTGAGTTCCAGCTCTATGAGGACGAGGGCACCAACTACAATTATGAGAAAGGTAAGTTTGCTACGATTGACATCACCTACGACGATGCTGCCAAGACGCTGACCTTTGGCAAGCGCAACGGTGACTTTAAGGGCATGCTTAAGGAGCGCACCTTCCGCATCGTCTATGTGACAGCCGACCAGCCTCGTGCACTCGACTTCGACCCCCAGAACGTTCCTGTCGTCAACTACAAGGGCAATCAGGTGGTGGTTAATCTATAACCCCATTGCAAGACAGCTGTAGCCACGTGCGAGACAGCTGTACTAGCACTCCGTATACAACTGATACAGCGCTGGCTTAGCTGTTCCCGCGTCTGTATCAGTTGTATTTTTCGTTTCTGCTTTAAGAAGAATATTAAATAGACCTAACAACCTAACATGGCATTTGCAAATCATTGTAATATAGATTGTTACAAATAGGTCTAATGGTAGGTCTGACAAACTGATCGAAACTCTCAAACGCTCTGTGCATCGTGGTTTCAGAAAATTCATGTTAGGGATGTTAGGTCTATTGCGAATATTATCAGTCCTTCACCTCTGTTATCGGTTATGTATGACCAAATCCCCAAAAAACTTGCAATTTTCTTTGTTGATTCATTTTTTCTTTTTATCTTTGCAATCGGAGTGGGGAAAAATCCACTCTGGCAGAAGAAGCGTTATGCTCCAAACATGCGAAGTGAAAACTTAGGATATTTTCAAAAGCAGGGCTGAAATAAGCGGGAGAGCAGAATGGCTTCCACGCATATGCGTGGGACTGTGCTCTATTTTCTTATTTCTGGTTTTCCAAGGACCTTCGTTCGGAACAGGCAAAGATAGTCCTGCGCTTCTGTTATGTTTGATGTTAACCTGAAACGTGTGAGAAGACAAATAACTTAAAACAAAATAGAATATACCAACGACAAGATATTCAATAACTAAAATGTAATAGAAATGAAGAATAATCAATTTAAGAATTACTTGCTGCTTACAATGCTGGCATTCTGCGCTTTATTGCCCGTTAAGAGTCAGAGTCTCCACGCCATATTGTTTGCAGACACCCAAGATTCAAAAGTGGGTAAATGTGACTTGCAAGACTTCAACAACATCGCCGTTGAGGTGAGCACTATTGCCTCAGCCACCAACATGCAGCTGAAGAGATACTACTACAAGGACAATCAATGTTCAAGCAGAAATCTGTCGTATGTGTTGAGCAATCTCAAGACAGAAAAGGACGATGTTATCATTTTCTATTATTCTGGTCATGGAACACGCTCACAGGGTGATGTCTCTGAGTTCCCCCAGATGTGTTTGGGCAGTCATGACCAATCGGCATTTTATCCACTGGAAAAAGTTTTAAGACAGCTCTTAGACCAGCCCGCCCGCTTGAAAATCGTCTTAGGAGACTGCTGTAATAGCTATGGCTATGGAGTCTCTCCTAAAAACTACCAGACTAGTAGTAAAACCGTCCTGTCTAAAAATCCAGTAAGCGTCTATTGCAACTTGTTTAAGAACAATCAAGGCTTCGTCATTTCCTCTGGAAGTCAGAAAGGTGAAATGTCAGCTGCCCTAACGAGTCTAGACGGAAGACCTCTTGGTGGTGCCTTTACCCTGTCTCTGCTATGTACCCTACAACAATTTGCATCTAACGGTATGTCAGCTACTTGGGAAGAAGTAATGAGCAATACACGGAAATCGACCTTTGAATGTAGAAAGCATACCCCTGTGTATGCCATTGATATTAAGGAAACTCCCACTAATAATGCATCCACTACCTATCAGGAACCTCAGAATACAGCTCAAGACGATGGTTCTGATGAGGTCGAGAAAATTACCATACTTGCTGCTATCGGCAATGAGAACCTTCCTATAGAAACGAGGGTTAAGGTACGGGAGAAAGCCTTGAAAGTCCTATTTAATAGTCCTGGTACTAAAGTGGAGGTTGTTGCAAGCAACGGTAGTACAATTGTTGCGACAGAAACGGCATCTGACTTTGTACTTCGTCTTTGTACAACGCATAACCTCATCAATTTGGTGGAGGTTGACAAGTCTGAAGATTCTTCTGGACGCTACACCTATTTGAAAGTACATGAAATCTATAAAAAATAACTAAAATCGAAAAGATATGAAAAAGCTATTGTCAATTGTATTATTCGCTCTTGTAGCATCATTTCCTGCACAAGCCCAAGTCAACGACCTCTCTGAACAAGATATTCAAGCTTTCAAAGACAGGGTTGGAGAAGTTATTGATATGTTCCAAAACAACCTTTCTATTTTAGGTGGTAAGAAACATTCGCTGAAAGTGAAGTCTGTTTACAAGAAGAGTGCCCTGAAGTTGTTTATTGGTGAAGGTTTGCCATATACCGACCCTGATGGCAACAAGCGACAGGGAGTACAGATGCAAGTATCGAGCATCAAGAATGGAAAGACTGTGAAGCGAAGTACCGCTCTCATCACCTATCTTGACAACCTGATTAAGTTGCCCTATGCAGAAGTGAAACTGACACAGGCAGACACCTATCGTATCAGTAATATATATAAGGTAGGCGATCATTATGAAGCAACTGCAACCATCTTCCAGCGTTTTGAAGGCTATGTTGGAACGGATATGAAAAAGAAGTATAGTGATGTTACTCAAAAGAACATCAAAGTGTATATCATTCCAGAAAACGACTATGTTTTAGGTCAGCATTGGAGCGTACGTTTGGGTGACATTGAGGTGGTTGATACCATACAGGATTAGAACGGAGAAGATGAAGAATCGGGTTTTAACACTTCTATTGATATGCACGTTGCCTACATTGTCGTTCTCGCAAACTTTCTTTGCAAGCGGCATGAAGGAGAGCCTGCTTAAAGGACGTGTAAAGCAGGTTGAAGAGTTTATGGCCAGATTTAATAATGAGGAAGACTGGGAAGGCAAGAAAACGAATCTTAATAAAGATACCGCCTATCATGCCCAATATCTGCGAACGCTCTTTGACCACTCTCGTTTCAGGGTGAAAAATGGAAAGCTAATCCCGCAGGCTGAGCAATTCATACGTGATGTGGTGAAGAACAACTACAAGATTCACTTCACGGACACTACGTGGGTAGCCCAAGTAGACTGCAAGGCAAAAATTAATCGTAAGTCGACAAAAATAAAACTTTTCTTACATACAAGACAAAAAGCCAAGCATGAGTATGAATGGGTTATCTTTCAGATAGAGTGCCCATTGCTGCCTGCCGATTCTACTATTACGCATCCGTTTATCTCGCCTATAGAACACGAAATTGGATTCACAGGATTGCTTTCATTGCCTATAGGCGAACATCAAGAGATAATAATCAAGGACATCACAGATGTCACTTTCGTTTTCTTCAATGTGCCAGGCTATGCTTTCTCAATCGAACGCTTAGAGCGTAAAAACTCATACAACACAGGATGGCTGATAACCAACCTGAACTTAACAACCAATAATTAGAATATTAAAACTATACAAATATGAAAAAACATCTATTCCTTACCCTACTGTTTCTCGCTTTGACAGTATTTATGGCCCACGCTGCCAAAGAACCAAAGCTGGATGCAAACAAACAGAAGCAAGCCATAGAAAAGGTAAAAGAGTATTGTACGCTGATGCAGGAGTTTTCTGGCGATGTGGAGAAAATCGAAAATATGGAGACCATTTTCGCCATGTGTGAGAATAGTAATGTGTCTGTTTTCAACGACCTCACTGCCTCATCTACTAAAGACATCAGCGCCAACTCTATGCCATTACAACAATATATGATGATGCTAACAGACAAGTTCGAGAACAATGTGAAAACGAGCTATTCAGGATTTAAGTATATCAAACTTGTTGTTCAACCCTCTCCTTTGAAAGAGTTCGACGCTGCTAGTTATGCCTTTGTAAAAGTGGACAAACAAGTGAATGCTGGAAACATTAAATCGAAACAGCATCTGAATATCATCGTCAATACAGCCACATTAAAAATTAGCAGTACGATATCAGAAGACTATGAAGACCCACAAAGAATCTATCTGGAAGCACTAGAAAAATTCAATGAAGGTAAATATAAAACAGCCATTCCCTTGTTTGAAAAGGTTAGCGAACTTCCCAGATTCCCTGGACGATACAGAGCCAAGACCATGTTGGGGTGGATTTACGCAGAACAAAAAGATTATCAAAAGGCAAACGACTTATTGAGAGCATCATCTGCTGACGACCCATTGGGTGGTGTGATATTAGCATCAAAGGTCCTGCTGGCTGACGATGCACCCGTGAATTTGACAAACTACACAGAGGCCGGACAGCTGTTGCAAACTTACGGAAATGTCAAAGACAAAGAAATCCCCACGATGCATCTGATAGCCAAGAGTGCTATCGTAGATGCTGCCAACCTGCAAACCATGACGTTTAAGATTGACGCCGTCAATGAACAATTGGGCAATGAGCTGATTTCCGATCCTGCCACCACAGATGCTTTCAGGCTCAGAGGATATTTCGTGAAGAGCTTCCTCTACTCAGTCTCGAAAGACAAGAACAAACTGCAAACAGCACAGGAGGATCTAAAGAAAGCAGAGGAATTGCTTCACACGGTTAACTTTGACCAGAAAGATTATGAGCGTTGGGATGCTCAGCTCACAGCCATACGTATGTTCATTCTGGCGTTTCAAGGAGAGACGGAAAAAGTACAGCAGCTACGCGAAACTATCACCAACGAGAAACCCTATGCAGCCGCGTGGCTTGCTGCAACCTATATAACTGCGAAAGAATATCAGAAGGCTCTGGAACTTTATCAAAAGGCAGCTGACTATGGTGATGCATTTTCTTCCTATGTGATTAGTCTTAGCTATCTTCCTTTGCACAAGCCTCGCTTGGATTATGAAAAAACCTTTGTTGGAGAAACACAAAAAGTAAGGGATGATAATCTGATACATAACTGGAAATACTTCGTCCAATACCTGTTCTCTGAGAAAAGCCAAAGCAATAAAAGCTATGAGGATTTCCTGAAATGGAACCAGAAAGCTATAGAGATGGGTGACGTTAATGCAATGGAAGACTATGCTTTCTTTGAAGCTGCAGGTGTACAGCCATTTGCAGAAAGGAATATCCCTCATTCACTAGAACTTGCATGCAAGGCTGCAAGCATTGGCCTGCGTAGCAAATCGTCGAAGCTGTTTGATATACATGGCTTTACAAAAGTCTATGAAATGGCCGACTTGAAAATCCCGTTCGAAGAGACCCAGACCACTAAGACGTTAAAAGCATTGGATGAACAAGGTAATGGTGCCGCTTCTTTCCTGCTATATTCCGACTATTTAGATTTAGTAGAAGACAATGAACAAGCCAAAAAGTATCTTGTTAGAAGTGCAGATGCCAACTTTTTCTATGGAATGTATCAATATGTTAACATTCTTCTTTTTAACAATTACTATGAGGAAGCTGAAAAGTTAATCAGGAAGATGTTGGTTTATCCATACTCATATGCCCATAATATAATGGGTGATATCGAGAAAGAATATAGAAAAAACTATCAGTTGGCAAAGGCCTGGTACGAAATGGGTATTAAAAGCGACAAGAATCCTGCGTGCTCTGAAAGAATGGGCGACTTATACAAAGACGGACTTGGCGTAAAAAAGAATTATAAAATGGCCAAAATGTATTATTCTCAAGCTATCCGATATTACAAAGCGATAGACTATGAGGAAGACGATGAGGTAATAAAAACCATCAAGAAAAAGATATCAGATATGGATCGTCAAATTGAAGGACAAGCATACGCAGGTACTGCAAAGGAAATGATAGCTCAGCTCAACAATGTTCTTGATTCTTCTATCAGCGAAGAAGAACGTATAACTCTATCTCAAACCGTTCTCTCTGAGATTTTTGCCAGCCCACAAGCCAAAGTCAAGACTATGGATGCAACAGGAAAAACGGTAGTATCCACTGAGACAGCAGAAGACTTCATGCTCCGTCTGGCTACTATGAAGACCGATAAACGAGTCGTAGGGCTAGGCTATAAGAAGACAAAGGACGAAAAGTTCAAGTTTACTGAATTGACCATCAAAATGAAATAAAGTCCACTCACTGGTTAGTAGACCATGGGACGTTTCCCTGATTCATTCTGAATATTTCCCTTGCGGGCTGAAGTAGCAATGCTTCAGTCCGCAGCTTTAATGTCAAAGGGACTGGTACTGACATGTTGAGTACTTTTGCATAATAAAAATCTTCCCTCTTATCTTTTTGGGGTAAGAGGGAAGGATTATAGAGCTGATGTTATGGTTACATTCGTTTCAACAATTCCGCGAATTCTGCCAATGCAATGACATCGACATACGGAAACGGTGTTTGACGGAGTATATCAAAATGACGGTCATTGTCTATTTCAGTTTGTGAAGATCCATCTCGTTGATTTCGTCGAGTCGCTCTTGATTAAGTTTCCCAGACTGCCACAATGTATCGAGCCTATTCTCCATTTTTGCCGAATAATAGCGATAAAGCACGTTCTTCAACTCATCGAGTCCATTTTGACTTTTATCCAAAGCAAACATTTGAAGCAGATGAATCTGCAATGGATTGAAAACGGTAGCTTCCATATTCATATTTTATTTGATTTCGGGAGCAAAGATACAAAGAAATTTGTATTTAGCAAGATTTTACCGAAAAGATTTAAGTGCACAGCAGAACTGCCCCTTCTGTGCAGCGAAAGCTTCCAAAATTTTGTGATAGAGACTGACAGACTGACAAAACCCCGATGCTGAGGGCGTTTGCAGTCTTTTTGAAGAGTGTCAAGACTGACAGGAGACTGACAGCATTTATGCTCAATAATAGCTGTATTTTTGCGCGTATTAGCTATAGAAACGGAAAATTCTCTAGAGAATTTTGGTCGTATACAGCTGATAATCGCAGAATTCTCTAGAGAATTGTACAGAGAGGGCTGTCAGTCTTGTCAGTCTCCAAACAGACTGTCAACAGACTGCAAGCCCTTTGTACATGCGGGTTTTGTCAGTCTGTCAGTCTTCAATACGTTTTTTACCACTTTTGTGTAGAACATGGGACTGCCTGATTCATTCTGCTTATTAACCATGAAATGTTAAAGTTTTGAAGATATTCACTTAAAAGTGAAGATTATTCGAGAATATTTCTTATCTTTGCAGGCAGATATGCATCTATCCTAAAAACTACAAGCAAGCATGCAATGAAAGAAGTTAAACTGAAGACAATAGAGCAGAGCGACAACGTCTGCCTGTATTCCATATGCTTTGACGGAAGCGAGGAGAGCGAATTTGAGAAGTTTCTTGCAACCTTCAAAGACAACGGCAAGCACAACCGCGACTTTAGTATCATTCTTCTGGCATTGGAGAAGATTATTGCCAAGGGAGCATTGGAACGTCTGTTTCGCGTTGAGGGCAAGATGAATGACAACGTAACGGCCCTTGCCATTGATTCGCGTCAGTTGAGGCTGTACTGTCTGCGTATATCTGACCAAATACTGATATTGGGCAACGGAGGCGTGAAGACAACACGAACGTATGAAGAAGACACAAAGCTTCTTGGCTATGTGGTAGACCTGCAATTGTTTGACAAGGCGCTGGCTGAGGCTCAAAAGAAGGGTACAGTGCGCATTGAGAAGAATCTGATTACTGGTATTGAGAGTGCAACATTTACAATATAAACTATACAGCTATGGTAACGAACGATCTTTTTAGACAGTGCCTTTCCGCTATTCCCAAGGAACAGAGGGCTGAGTTCGATTTGTCGTATGGTATAGCGGAGAGGCTGGATGCCATCTTAAAGGAGAAAGGTATCACGCAGCATGAGCTTGCTCAGCGATTGGGTAAGCGTGATTCTGAAGTGTCGAAATGGCTCACGGGCAGACACAACTTCACTACTTCGACTATTGCCCGTATAGAACAGGCAGTAGGTGACAAATTAATAAGTATCTACAGATAACGGATAAGAGGATGTGCTGAACATATCCTCTTATTTTTTATAGACCACGTCTGCCAGACGAATCACGAGACAGTTCCTTGATCTTTCTTAGAGATAATAACTTTAGCTATTTGTCACTTACTTCTAATATGTTGTCTTTCATTTTTATGAACAAAGTGCACAGCAGAACTGCCCCTGCTGTGCACTCGAAGTCTAGATATTATGCGATAGAGACTGTCAGTTTTCAAGATGCCCTAGGGACTGACACCTGATATCTGCAAAGAAATAGGTATTAAGTACACAAAAAAATCGTCCCCGTTGTTTTCGCAATGGGGACGATTCCGTTATGTTCTATGTTCTAATTGTTTAGCTTATTTGTAGCACTCAAAGATTTTGTTGACAACGTTGCTGTCCATCTTCTTGGTCAGCAGGCTGACTAACCATACAACGGGGAAACCACCCAGCATAGCGATGGCACCGCAGTTGATGGGGTTGATAGGATTGCCCAGCAGCATGTTGACAACCGTCAGACCAACGCCCCAGAAGAAGCAGGCCCAGACACTGGTGGTGGTGACGCCACGCCAGTAGAGACCAAGCATGAAGGGAGCAAGGAAGGCGCCAGCCAGTGCACCCCATGAGATACCCATCAGCTGGGCGATGAACGTTGGAGGATTGAGGGCGATGAGCAGGGAGATGGCGATGAAGAACATGATGAGTACACGCATTACCACCACCTTGCGGCGCTCAATCTTTTCTGCCACGAGGTCGTCGATGCTTCCATCCTCGACTTCGCCAGGCAGTGCCTTCTTGTCGCGATAGATAAGGTCGAGCGTCATGGTAGAGCTGCTGGTAAGTACCAGCGATGCCAATGTCGACATGGAGGCAGAGAGTACAAGCAGTACCACCAAGGCAATGAGTACATCGGGCAGGGTAACCAGCATAGCGGGTACAATGCTGTCGTAGGCAATCTTACCATTGGCAGCGATGACGGGGTCGTAGAGACGTCCGAAACCACCGAGGAAGTAGCAACCACCAGCCACGATGAAGGCAAAGATGGTGGAGATGACGGTGCCACGCTTGATGGCGCTCTCGTCAGTGATGCTGTAGAACTTGCCAACCATCTGTGGCAATCCCATGGTACCCAGCGATGTCAGGATGATAACGCCCAACAGTCCCCAAGGATCAGGGCCAAACCACGAGGCGAAACCTCCATTTACGGTAGGATCTACGTCGGAGGGCAACGCTGCCAGCTTTGATACGGCTGCCGTAAGACCACCTTGTGCATTGAGCACAGCAAGGATGACGGCCACAATACCAAAGAGCATGATAATACCTTGTATGAAGTCGTTCATGGCCGTTGCCTTATAGCCACCAAGGATGACATAGACAGCGGTGAGGACAGACATGATGACGACACAGTATTCGTAAGGAATGTTGAAACCCATCTCAAAGAGTCGGGAGATGCCGCTATAGACACCTGCGGTATAGGGAATCAGGAATACGAAGGCGATGATGGATGCAGTGACGCGCAGACCCTGATCCTGAAAGCGGGTACCAAAGAAGTCGGGCATGGTACGGCTCTCAATATGCTGGGTCATCAGCTTGGTGCGCTTGCCGAGGATAATCCAAGCCAGCAAGGAGCCAATGATGGCGTTGCCGATGCCAATCCATGCGCTGGAGAGTCCATACTTCCAGCCAAACTGTCCTGCATAACCCACAAAGACTACTGCTGAGAAATAAGAGGTGCCAAAGGCAAAGGCGGTGAGCCACGGACCTACGGCACGTCCACCCAGGACGAAACCGTCAACACTGCTGGCCTGCTTGCGGGTGTAGAGACCCACGCCAATCATTACGGCCAGAAAAATAATGGTCAAGAATACTTTGATAAACATTTTTCGTTATTACGTTATTTCGATATTTCGATATTTCGAGGCTTCGATATTACGATATTTCGAGGCTTCGAAGTTTCGATGCTTTAAAACGCTACCTGAACCTGAGCCTGGACGCGGTTGTAGTCATCGCCAAGCAGATGGGCACAGAAACTGTGAGTGTACTGTAGCTGCAGACGGCACTTGGGGTAGAACCAGTATTGCAGACCACCAGTGACGTTGGTCTGCTGCCAACCGCTCTCTGATGTGTTGCGGTCGTAGTAGTCGGCTGAAGCAATCACGTCGATGCCCTTGCCCAGAGCTACGGAACCAGTGAGGTAGGCACCACGACTGCCGACATCGCCATCCTTGCCTGCGAGGAACTCACTGCGCAGACAGATGCCACCACTTGTAGACTTGCTACCCAGCAGGGTGGGAATCTTTGCCTCGCCACCGAAGCTGACGCGGTCGCGACGGTAGTCGTCACCAATAGCTACGTCAGGATTCCATGCACAGGCATTGACAGCATGTCCGCGACCCTTCTGTCCTGAGGCTACGATGCGGAATTCCTTAGAGGGACGGTATTCTAACTTCAGGATGACGTCCTTGTCGCTGTTGCCGTCGGCGACATTGATGCCCTGTCCGTTCATGACAGCCAACTCATAGTGGAAATGGTCGTTGAAGAGGTCGCCCAACAGCATGATACCCTGGTCACGACCGTAGTTGGGACCTAGCAGTGGCTCATAGCCGTTGGCAAGGTTCGTCACAGCCTGTGAGGTGATGTCTACGAGCTCGAGCATGGTGGGCGTCAGCGGACTCTCCAATGAGAAGGGGTGCTGGAACTGTCCGATGCGAACGGTCAGCGCCTTGTCGTTAGTCACGCGGTAGTCAGTCCAGAACTCCAAGACACCCTTTGATAGGGCGAAGTTGTTCATGAACATAAACGACCAGCGGTCAGTAATGCGTGCTCTTCCCCAGAAGATGGCGCGCTTGAAGTTGAACGTGCTGGTGGTCTCGCCGCCTTTGTCACCATATTCATAGCCACCTTGCATGTAGCCGTTGATGGTGATGCGACTCTTCAGCTCTTGCATCCAGTCGATGTCGCCAGATTTCTTCTCTTGTGCTGATACTGTCAGAGCGCACAGCATCAGCAGACCAATCATTTTTAATGCTTTCATCTTTATTTAATGGTTAATTCTTCATTCTTCATTCGCTTTGGCGCAGCATTCTTCATTCTTCATTCTTAATTTTCTCCCTGTTGACGATATACTTCTGATAATAGGTGATTAATAGTGTCGTCATCGGCAGGGCGATAATCATACCCAGAATGCCCAACAGCGAACCCCATATCGACAGTGACAGCAGGATGATGGCCGAGTTGAGTCCCATGACCTTACCCATAATCTTGGGTGTAAGGATGGTGTCCTGAATGGCCTGCACCACGGCAAAGACGATGAGTGCTGCCAGCATGATGAGCCAGAAGTTCTCGCCCGTGTCTGCTGCCTTGACAATGGCCAGGATAATGGTAGGTATGAAGCCCAACAGCTGCAGGTAGGGCACCATGTTTAGCAGTCCTATGAACATACCCAAGCCTATTGCCATGGGGAAGTCTATAATCAGAAAGCCAATGCTGAATAATATTCCTACACAGAAAGCCACCAGACCTTGTCCACGGAAGTATTTGTTCATACCTTGCTCAATGTCGCCCACAATCTGGGTGGCAATGCGACGGTAACGATTGGGGAACATCTGTATCCAGCCCGTCGAGAACTGCTCATAGTCCAATAATATAAATAGGGTATAGAGCAGTACCATGGTGAGTGTGAGAACACTCGATAGAATGTTGACAGACTGCGATATCACGGCCCATATTTTGGGAATGGTCTGCTTGATGGTCTCTATGAAACCTTCTTGAGTGACGAGAGCCTTTAGGTCTTCCGTCGTGACATGTTCGTGAATGAAGTCCTCAATCATATTGGGAATATTGCTCATCAGTGCATCGTGCGACACGTAGGCTATGAGTAAGTCTTTGACGCGTGCAGCTTCTTCAACGATGGGCGGTATCATGAGCAGGAACAGACCCGTCAATATTGAACCAACGACAATAAAGGCAGCGATGATTCCCAGGATGCGATACTTCAGATGACAGCGATACTGGAAGAACTTAACCAGCGGGAACAGCAGGTAAGAAATGAGCCAAGCCAAGAAGAACGGTAACAGCACACCGCTGAGCCTATTCAGTAGCATGACGATTCCCACCACGATGATAACAGCCATAATGCTACGGATGAAGCTGTCGAAGGTGATTTTTTTTGTTTCCATGGGTGCAAAGATAATAAATAATTCATAATTTATCATGCATCATGCATAATTATTTGGTTATTCATACTGCAAATTCATATTTATTTATTATTTTTGCAGTATGAATATTGAACCGATAGCTTTTTTCCGTTCTCCGCTGACTAGTAAGTTTGGGATTCCACGGCAGAGTGGCATTGTCAGTGAACTGCGTGGACGTATTGAGTTTGTGCCGCGTTACCGTAACGCTGAGGCATTGCGTGGTATGGAGGACTATGACTATCTGTGGCTCGTCTGGGGATTCTCCGAGAATGTCGACGCAGAGAAACATCCTACCGTGCGCCCTCCCTTGTTGGGTGGTAACGAGCGGGTAGGGGTGTGGGCTACACGTTCCCCATTCCGTCCCAACAACTTAGGACTGTCGTCTGTGCGCATCAGTAAGATTGATACAGAGAAGGTCGTCATTGATGTGTTGGGAGCCGACTTGATGGACGGTACACCTATCTACGACATCAAACCATATCTGGCTTATGTCGATAGTCATCCAGATGCTCGTGGCGGTTTTACTGATAGCCACCAATGGCAACAGTTGGAGGTGGTTGTGCCCGAAGAACTGTGTCGGCTGTTTCAGACTGCCGACCTGGAGGTGTTGCGACAAACATTGGCACTCGACCCTCGTCCGCACTACCAACAGGATGCTACCCGTCAGTATGGCATGCCTTTTATGGGTTATGATATTCGTTTTCATGTCGCTGACCAAACACTATTTGTCGACGGATGGGAGAAGAGTTAATTAATCTGAACCCATTAAACTTTGTGTGGCCATTCCCGTCAAAATATCAGAAACCACACAAAAACAACAATATATATCAGCAAGAGAAACATCATAGTGATTTAGGTTAACATAGTGTTTTTAATGGCAAGCGTGCCTGTCTCTAAGATGGTATATGAGTCATGGTAGAAGGACTCAGGACGACAAATGGATGCTCCGCTAACAAGCGGGGCGTCTATTTTTAGGTTATTTCCTTGCATATCTCATAGTTTTTTACTACTTTTGCAACATCTATATTATAAATATTCATCATGAAGCAGTTTCTATCAGTAGCCCTCTTGGCCAGTTTGGTTGTCGTGCTGGCAGCTTGTGGAGGCAAGAAGAAGAGTGAAGATATCATTGCACATCGCATTGTCAAGGTGCAACCCAAAGAGCCCGTGCGCATGCAGCCTTATCTCGACGAGAAGGAGGTGGAATGGATTGGCAAGAAGTATTTGGTCTCTGTCAGTCGTCAGGCTAGCGACTCCTTGCCTATGGTCAAGGACGAGACAGGACAGAAGTATGTCGATAATGTGTTCCGTCTGAAGGTGTCGCGTCAAGATGGATCGGTGTTCTTCAGCCGCACCTTTACGAAGAAGTCGTTGACGCAGTATCTGGACGATGACTTCAATAAAACGGGTGTCTTCGAAGGACTGGTCTTGGATAAGGCTGAGGGCGACTTCCTGATATTCGGTGCCAGCGTAGGCCATCCACAGAGTGATGAGTATATCCCACTGGTGTTTAAGTTGTCACGCATGGGTGATCTGAGTATCAAACGTGATACGCAGATGGATAACCCACCAGCTGACAAAGACGAGGAAACTCTTCGCTAAGTACCGTCATCTTGGGATAGATAAGGTCGGCACCTTCCTTGGCGAGTGTCTCGTCGGGTAGGGGACCACTGTTGACGGCTATGGTAAAACAGTGGGCAGCATGAGCTGCTCGTACGCCCAAAGGGGCGTTCTCTACCACGATAGCCTCCCAAGGCTCTACCTCACATTTTCGCGTACCTATTATATATGGCTCAGGGTCTGGCTTACCGTGGGTGACGTCAAAGGCTGTCACCATCAGTTCAGCGTTAATGAGGCCAGGGAAGTCGCTCTGTAGTTTGTCTAACAGTGTATGCTGGCCACTACCCGTTACCACACAGATTTCCATGCCGCAGGCTTTGATCTGCTCCATCAGCGTCTTGATGCCAGGCATAATGGTTGCTGGTGTCTGTTGGCAATGTTCGGCAAAGAGGCGTGACTTATGCTTGTACATCTTCATGGCTTCTTCGTCGCTAACGGCCTTTCCCCATTGTTGGCGGGTCAGTAGCTTGATGGTTTCCACACCACGCATGCCCTCATATTCGTAGGCTCCACTAAGTGGCATATCCAGTCCGTAAGAGTCCATCGCTTCATGCCAACTGATAGCATGGTTGGGCATGGAGTCATAGATGACGCCATCCATATCGAAAAGCACGGCTTTCGGGCAGAACTGCCCGAAGCCGTGTCTTTCTAAGTATTGCTTGATTGCTTTATTCATTTGCAATGCGCTCGCGGATAGCTTTGGTTTCTGCTTCGTAGCCAGGCTTAGCCAGCAGGGCAAACATGTTCTTCTTGTAAGCCTCTACGCCAGGCTGGTTGAATGGATTGACACCCAGTACGTTGCCGCTGATGCCACAGGCAATCTCGAAGAAGTAGATAAGCTGTCCGATGTAGTATTCGTTGAGCTTGGGAACGCTGATGCGGATGTTGGGAACACCACCATCAACGTGGGCCAGACGGGTACCCAGCTCAGCCATCTTGTTCACTTCGTCCACGCGCTTGCCAGCGAGGAAGTTCAGACCGTCCAGGTTCTCCTCATCCTCAGGGAACAGCAGCTTCTTCTCAGGCTCCTCGATAGAGAGCACGGTCTCGAAGATGGTGCGCTCGCCGTCCTGAATCCACTGACCCATCGAGTGCAGGTCGGTAGTGAAGTCTACGCTAGCAGGGAAGATACCCTTCTTGTCCTTACCCTCAGACTCTCCGTACAGCTGCTTCCACCATTCGCTGAAGAAGTGCAGCTTGGGCTGGTAGTTGACCATGATCTCAATCTTCTTGCCGTTCTGGTACAGACCATTACGGACGGCAGCATACTGAGCAGCAGGATTCTCCTCGAAAGGTACACTGGGAGCGCAAGCCTTCTCCATATCCTGAGCACCACCTACCAACTGCTTGATGTCGAAACCGGCACAGGCAATAGGCAACAGACCTACAGGAGTGAGCACTGAGAAACGACCACCGACATTGTCGGGGATGATGAAGCTCTTGTAACCCTCCTTGTCAGCACAGGTACGGGCAGCACCACGCTTAGCATCGGTAACAGCTACGATAACTTTCTTGGCCTCTTCCTTACCACGCTGAGCCTCGCACTGCTTCTTCAGCAGACGGAAGGTCAGAGCGGTCTCTGTGGTGGTACCTGACTTCGAGATATTGATAACACCAAACTTCTTGTCCTTCAGATACTCTGTCAGCTCGAACAGATAGTCCTCACCGATGTTGTTACCTGCAAAGAGAATGGTTGGATTCTTCTGGTTCTTGATGAGCCAGCCAAACGAGTTGCTCAGTGCTTCGATAACGGCACGGGCACCCAGATAAGAGCCACCGATACCAGCAACTACAACAGCTTCGCAATTGTCGCGCAGCACCTTAGCGCAGGCTGCAATCTCGTCGAGGAATGCAGGTGTAATGCTTGAGGGCAGATGCAGCCAACCCAGGAAGTCGTTACCAGGACATGTTCCGTTCTCCAAAGCCTCTTGTGCGGCCTTTACCTTAGGCTCAAAAGCCTTTACTGCGCCAGCCTCCAGGAAACAAGCAGCCTTCGTGATGTCAAGTTTGATGTTGTTCATAATAATACTTTTATAATTTGTTATTTTTGATATGTAGTCACAGTGTGCAAAGATACAAATTAATTCTCTAATATCTGCATTCTTTATCGGTTTTTTTCTGCTTCTTCACGCTTGGCCTTATAGAAACGGTCCACGAAGTCAATTTCCTGACGGTTGGGCACCATGATCAGTGAGGCACCATTGCTGAACTGCATCGTGGTGGGCTTTTGCTCGTCAAATGTTGGCCAGTAGGGCAGACCTTTTCCGTTCGGATTGCACGTCTTGGCGAAGTTCACCCAGTATTGCTGCAATATCTCGGCAACAGCAGCTTCGTAGGGATACTTGTCGGGCTGACCCAGGAAAGTGTTATTCAGATACATGATGTCATCTGCATGAGCCACACCCTTACGGCGTGCATCTTGCGAGAAGCTGACAGTTGAGGGCTGTGCCAAGAAGGCTGTATATACTCCGCTCTTACCTGTCTTGCTCTGCAGACTAGCCCATGCATACGACGGCCAGGCAAAACCCATGTCGCGGAACGCATCGCCAAAGCCGTGCCAAGCCTCGTCGTCTGTGTTGCCTGGATACACCTTCAGTGCTTCGTCAGCCCATTCACCGAATATCTGGCGCACCTGCTTCTGATAGTCTTCTACCTTAATATTGGCAGGACTGAACAGGGCACCCTCGTCGCTGTTGGTCATTATGATGACGGGCACATCATTATATTCGCCACGCTCGTACAGACGGTACTGGTCGTCACGGATAACGTAGCCGTCTACGCATGGCCAGAAGCCCTCAAAGCCCACATTGCCGTCGCAGAGTGCCATGGCATCCATCTTACGCATCTGCTTGATGTTCTTTTTCTTCAGGAATGTCTGGAAGGCCACTCCCTGTTGCTCGGCACCCTTCTGCGAGGCATCCATACCCAGACTGCGCGGTGAGTCTCTCCAAGGAGCAAACGAGCCACCACTATGGCTGATAGCTGCACGGAACAGTCCCTTGGTGAGGGGAGAACCACACAGCATGCTACAGCTGATGGCACCAGCAGACTCACCAAAGATTGTCACCTTCGAGGGATCGCCACCAAAGTTCACGATGTTACGCTGTACCCACTGCAGGGCATATATCTGATCCAGCAGACCATAATTGCCTGAGTGTCCATCGGGCGACTCCTTGCTCAGTTCCGGATGAGCCATGAATCCTAGTGCTCCCGTGCGATACTCCACGCTGACGATGACTACACCACGACGCGCCAGACTAGTCCATAGGTCGCCACCATACCACTCTGTACGGAAGGCACCTCCGTGAATCCACACCATCACAGGCAGGCGCTCAGCAGTCGACGTGGCAGGTGTGGCAATGCCTAAATACAGGCAGTCCTCGCTCATCATGTCGGCTGTGCGGCCAGGACGTGTAGGCTGTGGGGGCAGTGGACCGAATGTGTCGCACACTCTGACGCCCTTCCATGCTTTGGCTGGCTGTGGAGCCTTCCAGCGCAGGTCTCCCACAGGAGGCGCAGCATAAGGAATAGCCCTGTAGACGGCCAGGTCTGAACCATCAAGGACACCTTCCACATAGCCAGTCTCCACATGCGTTTTCAATAGTGGCTGCAGTGCTGCAGTCGCTACTTGACTATCGGTCTTCTGTTGTGCCAGCGCCGTCATTGCGACGACGGTGAGCACAATGGTAAATAGCTGTTTCATGCTGCAAAAGGAATGCAACTCGCTTATTTTACGGGAACATCTTCCAGTGTCTTCTTCAACAACTGCCAGAAAGGCTCTACAGTCTCAATGAGGGCACGCTCGGTAGTGGTGTGCGGTGACTTCATCGTAGGACCGAGAGAGACAACGTCGAGCCAGGGGTACTTACCCAGGATGACAGAGCACTCCAGACCAGCATGATCTACCTGGATAATGCCATCCTTGCCAAACAGTTCCTTGTATTCTTTTAATAAGAGGTGTAGAATCTCGCTGTCGGGGTTGGGATCCCAGCCACCATACGAGCCAGCAGTCTCTACCTTCATGCCTGCCATGGAGAAGCAGCTCTCCAGCATAGTGACAACATAGTCCTTCATGTCCTCGCGGCTAGAGCGTGCCAGAATCTTGATGCTGGCCTTACCCTCACCAATGTTGATAATAGCGAGGTTAGAACTGGTCTCTACCACGCTGGGGTAGGCAGGGATGAAGCGGATAACACCGTCGTGACAAGCAAAGATAGCATCCACGATGTTGTCCTGAATCTCTACGGGAACTTCCTTCTTCGGAGTCTCAACCTCTTCTATGAGAACCTCGATACCTTGTGGCTCGATGAGCTTGAATTCGTCATTGAAGGTGTCCTGCCAGTCGCTGACAATCTCTTTCAGCGCAGCAATGTTCTCCTTGGGCAGAGTCAGTACGGCCTCAGCCTTGAAGGGAATGGCGTTGCGCATATTGCCACCATCCCAGCTGGCCAGACGGGCCTCTGTCTCAGCAATGGCTTCACGAACCACCTGTACCAACAGCTTGTTGGCATTGCCGCGTCCTTCGTTAATCTCCAGACCAGAGTGTCCACCACGCAGGTTCTTCACCGTTACCTTCACTGCTGCGTCGTCAGCATCTGTGTCTACCTCCTGATAGTCAAGGGTGGCAGTAACGTCGATACCACCAGCACTTCCGATGACGAACTTGCCCCAATGCTCTGAGTCGAGGTTCATCAGGATGTCACCCTCGAGTTCGCCCTCGGGGAGCTCGTTGGCACCATACATACCCGTCTCCTCGTCGCGTGTAACCAGTGCGTCGATGGGACCGTGCTTCAAGGTCTTGTCCTCCATGATAGCCATGATGGCAGCTACGCCCAGACCATTGTCAGCGCCCAGCGTCGTGCCCTTGGCCTTTACCCACTCACCATCAATCCATGGCTCGATGGGATCCGTCTCGAAGTTATGTGTAGACTCTGGCGTCTTCTGCGGCACCATGTCCATGTGGGCCTGCAGGATGATGCCCTTGCGATTCTCCATACCAGGAGTGGCGGGCTTGCGGAAATGGATGTTTCCTGCAGGGTCTTTTACAGCATATACACCAGCCTGCTTACCGAAGTCGAGCAGGAACTGCTGGATTTTCTCTAAATGTCCACTGGGACGTGGCACCTGTGTGAGTGCATAGAAGTTCTTCCAGATGCACTGCGGGTTCAGATTCTGAATTTCGTTCATTTTCTTGTATGTAGTTTAAAGGTTATTAATAGGCAGCGTCATAATGAAACGGGCGCCGGCTGTGTAGTTGGTGTCGAGGACGACGTCGCCACCCATACGGCGTGCTATAGAGCGGGCGATGGTCAGTCCGATACCTGTTCCGTCATAGTATTCATCCAGCTGTACGAACTCGTCGAAGATGCGCTCGGCTTCTTCCGGAGGTACGCCGATGCCGGTATCTTCCACGATGAAGAGCATGGAGTCGTCAGCTGTCTGTAAGGTGAGCACCACCTTCTGTTTCTTGTCTGACTCTTCCGTATTTGTTGCAGTCAGCGACTCAGCAGGAGCCGTGAACTTACGGGCGTTGTCAAGGATGAGTGACAATGCACGTGTGGCAGCCTCTTGGTTTGTCGTAATACTGAGAGAAGCAGCCTGTTGTGACACCATCATGTCGAAAGACAGGTGCTTGGCCTCTTCTATCTCTGACAATCTGGCAGCTTCTTTGGCAATGTCTACTGGTGATAGGGTGTCGTTCTGTTCGATGACCGTCTTACTGCGGGCATCAGACAGTTCCAGCATCTTGCTGACAAGACCCGCCAAACGGTCAGTGTTCTCTGTAATCTGGCGATTAATTTCGTGGCGTGTCTTTCTGTCAATCTCCAAGTCTGTATTGGTAAGAATCTGCGTATATCCAGAGAGAATGTTCAGTGGTGTTCGTATCTCGTGGGATATCTGTTGGATGAATTCACTCTTGATACGTGACGACTCCTCAGCACGTGCATTAGCAACCTCCAGTTCGCGGTAAGCTGACTCCAGACGCATGGCAGCTTGGTGGCGGAAATAGATGAAGAGGCTGAAACCCAGGATGACGGCTAACAACGTTAGCATGGTGCCAAGGTAGCGCTGGTGAGACAGACTGGCTCTCTGTTCGGCAATCTCTGTCTCCTTTTGCTGCATATCGTAGATGGTGGCCAACTCAATGGAAGCATTCTTACGCTCCAGTGTGACAGCGGTGTCAAGAGCATTACAAATCCATGTGGCTACAAAGATGGCTGAGTCCATACGGTGTGCTCCTACGTTGGCACGGAACTTAGGTACCAGGTAGGTGCGGATGTTGTCGAGGGTCATCTTCATGTCGTAGCGATTAAGCAACTGCTCCAGACCGTTGTACTTGTCGGCAGCCTCGCTCCAGCGACGTGCGGCAATAAGATAGCTGCTGCCCTCAATCTGACCTTCTGCTGTCTGTGCATAGTGAGTGCTTAGCGCCTGCTTATAGGCATTCTGTGCCTCTTCCTTCTGTCCCAGACATTGCAGTGTGTAGCCTTTATAGAAATTCAGACGTGCCCACTCCTTGTCAATAAAGCCTATGTCTGCCTTTGGCAATTTGCGGTATCTCTCCAACATGCCGTCCATACGGTTCACCCACTCGTAAGCTTCTTGAAAGTGGGAACTCTGTATGTAGGCGTTGACTATATTGACAATGCCTATGATAGCTGTGGTATAGTCACCGATGCTCTCATTGTCTTCTGTAACAAGCAGATATTGGCTGTAGGCGATGTTATAGTTCTTAGCGGCCTCTTCTTCCTGTCCCAACTTCAGCTGGCAACTGCCTACAAAGGTGTGTAGGTTCGCAAAGTCGCTATTGGACGTGAAGTCTTTCTCTTTCAGGAACTTCATGGCAGGTACTGCCACGCGTATCGTACCCTCATAATCGAACTTCATAAACAGCAGTCCAGCCAGGCGATTGGCGGATTTTGCGTAGTATTCTAGTGCGTCAGGAGTGTTAGCTTCCTCTTCTATGGCATGCTTCCACTCGTTCTCTGCCATACGCATCTTGCGCTGTCGTGAGAAAACATAGCCACGCCAATAGTGTGCTTTCAGTGGTGAGATGGCACCTGTCTCTTCATGCTTCTCTATCAGCGCCAGAATCTTATCGTAGGCATGCTCTTTGTGGGCAACCTCAATCAGACTGTCTGCCTCTGCCTTGGTGATTCTTACACTGTGGCTTTCTTTGCACGAGGTCAGCATCATCGAAGCCATAGCAACGATTAATAGTATGATGAGACCGAACTTTCGGAAAGAAATACCGCGCGAAACGTTCTTCTCATCGATAACTGCTCTATAAGTGGCTTTGGTCGCACCATTTATCACAGAACCGTACTTCTCTAGTGAGTAGACGATATATCCGAAGATTCCGACACCTAGGACTAGTAGCACTACGAACGGCCATTTGTCGTTAGGGAAAATACCAGTAATCGCGACACTGCCCATGCCGAAGAGGATAATCAGATCACAACAGACCTGCATCCATCTGACAAAGCTGCCCACGTTGCCCAACGACATTTTCATCATGCGATAGCTCACCATGTTGTAGGTTCTATAGAACACGATGACGCCATAGACACAGTAAGAAAAGAAGATGACGAAGGACAGCAGGACGTAGAGTGGTGCATCATTCCAGTTTAGCGCTACCGTCCAATAGGAGATGATACCTATTATATATATGGCAATGTCGCGGATGGCCACTTTCTTTGTCACGTATGTTGGATTTAACAACGAGGTGTAGCCCCAACTGAAGCAGATGGCTCCTATGTGGAAATAGGTGGCCGTTAGTGCTGATGCAGCCGTGGGCCAACTCTCACGCCAACAGCATATTGCGTGGATGTTGTAACCAATGCCAAAGGCCATTAGCCAGATGATTGTCAGTATGCGCGTCATTCGGTAGGTGGAATATTTGGCATAGCGTCCTGTGTGTAACGCCAGGAAGCCTGCCATACCGATGTTAATGATGCCTGTTACCACAAGGGCAATTCTGTACAATAGTTCTTCCATGTAGGTTAAGAGTGTTTTCTAGTTGATGTGAAGTTCAGTGCCAGCCACGAGTAGATGCCTAACGCCACTACTAGCATGGTCTGTACCGTATGTACAATTAATACGAAGTATAGGGCATGCTCGTCTGCAACGCCATAGAGGATGAGCATAGTCTTGACGGCAAAGTGCCAGGGACCTGCTCCGTTGGGGGTAGGTACGATGACGGCAATAGAGCCGACGATGAATGTTACCAGTGCACAGCCTAAACCCAGTTCTGCCGTGAAGTCGAAGCAGAAGAAGGTCAGGTAGTAGTGCAGGAAATAGTTCAGCCAGATGCCTACCGTAAAGAAGGTGAACAGCGGGATGTTCTTGACATCCTTCAGTGAGATGACACCCTGCCAGATGCCGCTCAGCGTAGCTTTTACCTTATTATATATAGAGAGTTTGCGCAATAGGAAGTGCAGCAGTATGATCATGGCTACGCCGCAGATGGCAACTACCAGATAGCCCGCCCACGAGAAACCATGGAGGATGTCATGAAGGTTGGTACCTGTCTTCTGGAAGAAGGTGCCGAAGGTACTCATCTCCAACAGGATGACGATAGCTGTGATGCCCATCACCAACAGTGAGTCGATGGCACGCTCTGTTACAACCGTTCCTAGCGCTTTGGGAAATGATATGTCGTCGTAGCGTGTCAGTACACCACAGCGAGTAAACTCACCTACACGGGGAATGAGCAATGAAGCGGCATACGATAGGAAGATGGCGTGGATGCTCGTTGATGTGCGTGGACGCTCGCCCACAGGCTCCAGTGTCTGCCGCCAGCGCCAACCACGGAACATCTGCGCCAGGATGCCAAAAGGAAACGACAGCAACATCCATGTCCAGTTCATCTCGTCGGTCATGACATGCATAATCTGCTGCCAGTTCTCACCACGATACATCCAGTATAGTATCGCAGCACCTAGCACCAAGGGCATCAATATCTTCAGTATGATACTGCTTATCTTCATTGCGACTGCAAATTTACGAATTATTTTTGATATACGTCAACGAAAGTGGCAAATTGTTGACGGACGTCAAATAAATGGCTATTTTTGTCCGAAAATGCTCATAAAGTGATACAACGTATCGAAAAAGTGCGTAACTTTGCATCGTCAAAAGGAAAAAGATTAGACCTAGCGAGGTAAAAAAGAAAGTTTTTAGGATTAACAATTTAAAGATTAAGAAAGGGTAACAATTATGATGTTAACAATGATTTCACTGGCCGTTGAGGCCATCGCAGCCGTAGAGGCAATGTACATTTGTAAACATGCAAATGTTTTGATTAAGTAAAAAAGAAGTTTGAGAGAAATAATCAAGAGCCGCAGACGTGAGTTTGCGGTTTTTTCATAAGTTTTCTACCAGAATCATATTTTTATTCCAATTTATTTTTTATCTTTGCACGCTGAAAGCAAAACAACTGGATAATGACAATGAGTAAGATTAAGACGATTGGCATTCTGACATCGGGTGGTGACTCCCCTGGCATGAATGCTGCTATCCGTGCCGTGACACGCGCTGGCATTTGTAATGGTTTCACCATAAAAGGTATCTATCGTGGTTATGATGGACTCATCAAGGATGAGGTGAAAGTTTTTACCACGGAAGATGTTAGTGGTATTATCACTCGTGGTGGTACTATCCTGAAAACTGCCCGCTCCAAGGAGTTTATGACTCCAGAAGGCATGCAGAAAGCTTACGAGACTTGTAAGAAAGAGGAGATAGATGCCCTTGTCGTTATCGGCGGTAATGGCTCACTGACGGGCGCCTGGAATTTCGGGGTAGAATACGACTTCCCTGTCATCGGCCTGCCTGGCACCATCGACAACGACCTCTACGGCACTGATGCCACTATCGGCTACGATACGACGATGAACACCATCATGGAGTGTGTGGACCGCATCCGCGATACTGCCAACTCTCACGAACGTATCTTCTTTGTCGAGGTGATGGGACGTGATGCAGGCTTCCTGGCACAGAACTGTGCCATCGCCTGTGGTGCTGAGGCTGCCATCGTTCCTGAGGAGACGACAGATGTCGACCAGCTGGCAGCCTTCATGGCTCGCGGCATCCGTAAGTCTAAGAAGTCATGTATCGTCATCGTCTCAGAGAGTCCTAAGTGTGGCGCCCTCTACTATGCCAACCGCGTCAAGAACGAGTTCCCTGAGTTCGACGTGCGCGTCTCCATCCTTGGTCACCTACAACGTGGTGGTAGCCCGTCTGCTCGTGACCGCATCCTTGCAAGTTGTACGGGTGCTGGTGCCATCGAGGCTATTAAGCAGGGCCAGCGTAACGTGATGGTTGGCTATCGCAACAATGATATTGTCTATGTGCCCTTCTCAGAGTGCATCCGCACCGATAAGCGCTTCGATAAACGTCTTATCACTGTGCTTAATGAGTTGAGCATCTAGTTTCCTGAAAAATACTGCAGGCATGAAACAAGTACGTCCGAAGAAAAATCTGGGTCAGCACTTCCTGACTGACCTTTCGATAGCTAAGCGCATTGCTGACACTGTGGATGAGCCATTCAGTGACCTGCCCGTTCTGGAGGTGGGTCCTGGTATGGGTGTCATGACGCAGTATTTGGTGGAGAAACCTCGTCCGCTGAAGGTGGTGGAGATAGACCGCGAATCAGTGGCCTATCTCAACGAGAACTTCCCGAAGTTGCGCGAGAATATCTTGGGTGCTGACTTCCTGAGGATGGACTTGCAGCAGGTGTTCGACGGACAGCAGTTTGTGTTGACAGGCAACTATCCGTACGACATCTCGTCACAGATATTCTTTAAGATGCTGGACAATCGCGACCTCATTCCCTGCTGTACGGGCATGATACAGCACGAGGTCGCTGTGCGCATGGCTGCCAAGCCTGGCAACAAGCAGTATGGCATCTTGTCAGTACTGATTCAGGCATGGTACAATGTGGAGTACTTGTTTACCGTAGAGCCGTCAGTCTTTAATCCGCCTCCCAAGGTGCAGAGTGCCGTAATCCGCATGACACGCAACGAAGTGCAGCACTTGGGGTGCGATGAACAGTTGTTCAAGCGCCTAGTAAAGACGGTCTTCAACCAGCGCCGTAAGATGCTGCGTGTGTCTTTGAAGCAGATGCTGCCTGAGAATGCACTGTCTGCTATTGCTCAGTCGCCCTTTGCCACACTGCGCCCAGAACAGCTGTCAATAGCGCAGTTTGTGGAGTTGACTAACGCCATTGATGCGTTGTGTGCGAACACAAATAATTGATTTTCGTCAAGAATAAGCCCATTTTTGAGTGAAAATTGTAAGGAAATGCACCAACATTTCCAGAATCGTCGTAACTTTGCATCGTCAAAAGGTAAAAGATTTAGGATAACAACCAATAGGTAAAAGGTAAAAAAGTTTCTAGGATAACAAAAAGGTTTGGTTAATAATAGTAAGTTTTAGGTAAGTAGTAAAAGCTAAGGTGTTAGTTAATAAGGTAAATAGAGAAAGCATAAAAAGGTTTTAGTTATTAATAGGGAAAAGAAAAGTGCTGTCGGCGATTGATTCGTAGACAGCACAATTTTTTTTGTTTCACGTTTATTGGCTATTGGTTATTGTTTATTGAATCTCCACAGTCGGATGAGGAAGATAAAGCCGCGGAATGTCAGTTCGATAGCCATTGCCGTCCATACGCCAGCCAGTCCGTAGGTTCCTGCCAGCAGAGCTGCCAGCGTGAGACGTACACCCCACATAGAACCGAGACTCATGATGGCAGGCTTCAGCGTGTCGCCAGCACCCACGAAGATGCCGTTACAAACGATGGCGGCAGCAAACATTGGTTCTGCAAAGGCCTCAATGCGCAGACACTCAGTGCCAATGGCGATAATCTCTTCTACTGGTGTCATTAGCGACATCAGTTCTGGTGCGAAGATATACATCAGTATGCCCATCAGCGTCATGACACAGATGCCAAGGGATGTTGTCAGCCAGGCAAAAGAGCGTGTCAGCGCACGCTGTCCTGCACCGATGCTCTGCCCAATCAGTGTGGTGGCAGCCTCTGCAAGGCCGAAGCCAGGCATGTAGCATAGACTCTCTACGGTGATGCCCAGCGAATGGGCGGCGATAGACACCGTACCCAGTGGTGCCACAATCATTGTGCTGACAATCTGTGCACCGTTCATCAGCATGTGCTGCATGCCCATGGGCGCTCCTATCTTAAAGGCAGTACGCACCACGTCTGCCCTTGGCTTAAACTTATACAGAGGGTTATGGATGTCCTGAGCCTTCTTGCCAAACAGTACCAGCAGATCGGAGCGCCAGAAGAGGAACCATCCCATGAGCATGGTGGTGACGAAGATAGCTAGTGTGGTGCCAGCAGCGGCTCCTGGTACACCCATGCCAAGAATAAAGATGAACAGGTAGTTGAAGGTGACGTCGAGACAACACATCAGAATGTTCAATACGCTGGGTATCTTCATGTTACCCGAACATTTCAGCATAGAGCCAAAGAGACTCTCCAACTGGAAGAGTGGGGCAGCACACGAGAAGATGAGGAAGTATAGCGAGGCATCTGCCACGATGTCGTCACTGCCGCCCAGCCAGTAGGGCAGGGGATTGTGAATGCCCACGGCGACGATGACGATGAAGAGGCTGAACAGCAGACAACACGTCAGCGACTGGCGCAGAATGCGGCGGGCTCGTTTCATGTCGTTGGCACCAATGGCATGTGCCACCTGTACGGAGAATCCCATGGAACAGGCTGATGTCAGACCAGCAAAAAGCCACGAGGCAGACTCCACAAGTCCAATAGATGCTGCCTGGCGGGCACCCAGGTGTCCCACCATAGCAGCATCGATAAAGAACATCAGCACCGTCGAGATCTGAGCCAATATGGAGGGTATACTCAACTGGATAATCAAGTTGAGTTTCTCCCCCTGCGTCATCTCACGACCTTCGCGGATGTATGCTAGAAGGCCTCCAGCAGCAGTACTCGACTCGACCAGTCGTTCTTCTTGCTCCATTCCGGCTCGTTGCGATAAGGCATCTCCAGTCCGTGGTTCATCAGATAGGCGCCACTGAAGGTCTTGCCCTCGATATCCATCGGCTTCAGGTCTATGCGGTTTAGCTCGTGTACCTTATAATTCTTGTTGGCATCGAGACCAGCCATCTTGATGCGTGGCAGGTGTTCGTTCTGGAACGACTCCGTCTTCCACCAGTAGAACACGGACTTCGTCTTCTGCTCGTTGACATACATCATAGAGGCCACGCCTACCTTGTCGTATGGAGATACCAGACGGTAGATGTCGCCAAACTGTACGATGGGACGAATCTGCTTGTACTCCTTGATGGCCTGACGACAGAGCGCTTTCTCATCGTCTGTCATGTTCTTGGGCTGTATCTCCATGCCCAGACGTCCGCTCATGGCTACGTCGATACGGTATTTCATCGCTGTGGTGCGGAACACGGTGTGGTTGGGCGTTGCCGAGATGTGGCTGGCCATAGCGATAGCGGGGAAGAAGTAGCTGGTGCCCCACTGCATGTAGATGCGCTGCAGGGCGTCGGTGTTGTCACTCACCCAGAACTCGTCGAAGTAGGGTAGTACACCCCAGTTGGCACGACCACCACCAGAGGCACAAGCCTGGATGGTGACGTCAGGATATTTGGCACGGATGCGCTCGCAAGCCTTCTGCAAGCCACGATGATACTCTATATACAGGTGGCTCTGGTCGTTCATGGTCAGATACTGTGAACCATGATTCAGGATAGGCATGTTAGCATCCCATTTGATATAATCTATCTCCGGATATTTCGTCAGCAGGTCGTCGACGATGCTGAATACGAAGTCCTGCACCTTTGGATTAGAGAGGTCCAGCACCAGCTGCGTACCGCCACGACCCTGTACGGCGTCGCGCTTGGGCGCCTTGACAATCCAGTCGGGATGTTTTTCGTAGAGCTCGCTGACGCTGTTAGTCATTTCGGGCTCTATCCATATGCCAAACTTAATGCCGTGCTTCTTGGCGTCGCGCAACAGTCCTTCGATGCCTTCGGGCAGCTTGTTCTTGTCGACCACCCAGTCGCCCAAAGAACTGTTGTCCGTCTTGCGCGGATACTTATCGCCAAACCAGCCGTCGTCCATCACGAAGAGCTCGCCACCCATCGAGGCGATGTCGCCCATCATCTGGTCCATGCCCTGCTGGTTGATGTCAAAGTAGACGCCCTCCCAGGAGTTCAGCAGAATCTTACGCTCCTTGTTGCCGTGTGCCAGCATGTATTTACGACCCCACTTGTGGAAGTTGCGCGATACACCTGACAGTCCGCACTTCGAGAAGCTCAGCGCTACCTTAGGTGTTGTGAATGTCTCGCCCTTCTTCAGGTGGTATTCCGAATTGTCTGGGTTGATGCCGGCAAAGAAGTAGTGGTATTCGGTATCGTCGGTGTCAATCTTCAACTGGAAGTTGCCACTATAGCAGAGAGCGGCACCAATGACGTCTCCCTTGTTCTCCTGACCCTTGCCGTCCAGTGAGAACATCATCTCTGCATGGTCGGTATGCGAGTTGCGCGTACCGTCTTTATTCTTGATTACCTTCTCGCCAGGCAGCACAGGCTCTTCTACGAGACGGGCCTCGTTAGCCCACGAACCGTAGAAATGCGACATCCACACGTTGCCGCGACGGATAGGCAGACAGATAGAGGCAAACTGCGTCAACGTGACGGGTTTCGACTCACCGTTCTGTATCTCTGTCCACGTCTCTATCATGTCTTCATCGCTATATACCTTATAATATAAGGTGACAGTGGTCGGATACACGGGGTCCTTCATGGTGATACGGGTCACGTCGCCCTGCTGGTCACAGGCTGTGACGTAGACGGCTGTCGACATGTTGCCATCGGCATGCTTCATGGCCAGTGCAGCCTCAGCAGGAGTATTCAGTCCGTAGACGGGATAGGCATCCATACGTCCGTTGACGGGCATCTGCAAGTGTTGCAGGTCGTAGCTGCTCAGCTTTGAGCCGTAATACACGTACTGCGGCTGCTTGCCGTTTTCTACGTTCAGTACCATCGTGGTGTTCTTGGTCTGTAAGACCACCTGCTCAGCCTTGGCCATTGTTGTTGCCAGGCAAAGCGACAAGAGAAAAATCAATTTCTTTTTCATAAGGTCGTTTGGTTTGTATTATTGTTTTGGTTATCGTTTTCGTTACCGTTTTCTGTCAGCATCAGGTTGGCGTCGGCATCGATGAACATCGAGTCATCCATCTCCTCCAGCGCCTTCTTTTTCTTGTTCTCACGGGCACCAGCCTTCAGCAGGTTCTTGGCGGCAGTGATGATGCTTGCACCACTCTCGGCGGTGGTAATCTTCAACTTCGCCATCTTCTTCAGGGTGTCGTTCATGCTGCTCTCCACGTCCATGAAGCGCAGACCGAAGTCCTGCACACGGTCGATGACGGTGTTGGCAGCATCCATCATGGCTTGCTGGTTCTTCAGCTGGCGCACCTGTGTCCACATCATCTCCAGCACGCGCAGATTCATATACATGGTCTGCGGACCGAGTATCATGACGCCCTCGTCGTAGGCTTCGCGCCATAGTGACGCATCGTTGAGCAGTGCCAGATTCAGTGCTCCCTCAATGGGCACATACATGATAGCAAAGTTCAGACGGTTGTAGCCCTCGGGCAGGTATTTGGTGTACTCCTTCTTGGCCAGACGCTTCACCTGTGCCCTGACGCTGTCTATGTGGGCCTTGAGATAGATGCTCTTCTCTGGTGTGCCGTCTTCGGCATTCATGTAGCGCTCATAGTCTGTTAGCGACATCTTCGAGTCGACCACCACGTGGCGGTTGTTGGGGAAATGCAGGATGAAGTCAGGAATCAATCCCTTGCCGTCGTCGCCCTTCAGTCCCTTGCCGCCCTTGTCGCGCAGCGTCTCCTGGGTGTCAAACTGCTCACCCTCCTTCAGTTCCAGGTCTTCCAGCAACTGCTTCAGCTTCAACTCGCCGAAGTTACCTTGCACCTTCACCTCTCCTGTCAGCGCACGCGTCAGGCGATCGGCCGTCTCACCGATTTCCTGACTCTTCTGCATATTGATCTTGATGGTCTCGTCCAGTCGTGTCAGCGCCTCCGTCTGCTGTTCCTTGGTCTTGTCGAGGGCTTCCTGCATGTCTTTCAGACTCTTCTGCAAGGGGTCGATAATCTTCGATACCTGCTCCTTGTTCTGCACGCCCAACTCTTCCTGGCGCATCTTCAGCACCTTCTCGGAAGTGGTCTGCATCTGCTCACGTATCAGGTCTAGCTGACTCTTCACCTGCTCCTCGTTCATCTGCTTCATGGCAGCAATCTCGCGCTCGTGGGCTTCCTTGGTCAACTGCAACTGCTTCTCAAACGAGTCCTTGAGGGCGTCAACCTGCTGGTCGTAGGCCACCTTCTGCATGTCCAGCTGCTTCTGTGCCTCTGTTTTCTGGGTGTCCAACTGGCGCAGATAGTTCTCGGCGTTACTCTTCTGCACGTCACGCTCTGTGGTCAGCCTCATGATGTAGTAGGCCATGATGGCTACCACGATGATGCTTACAATTAAGATGATGATATAATACATTATTCTATCTAGTCTGATGCTTCAGGTTGCAAATATACGAATAATTATGCATTTAACAATGCTTTTTGACGATATTTATCGCAATTATTTGGCAGAATGAGATTTTTTGAGTACTTTTGCCTCCCAACATAATAATATAAGGTATGTCCAATAATAATTTCGCAGTAGGATCTAAGATTAAAGGAATCAGGGAATCCAAGAATCTCTCCATTGAGGAGATAGCAGAAAGTAGTGGTCTTTCAATAGACCAGATTTCTTCCATTGAGAACGGCCAGACGATGCCATCGCTGGGCCCGCTGATCAAGATAGCCCGTGCTTTGGGAGTGCGTTTGGGTACTTTCATGGACGATAACGACGCCCTGGGTCCTATTGTCTGCCGTGCAGAGGATAGAGAACGTGACAGCAGCATCAGCTTCTCTAATGGTGCTACGGATGCCCGCAAGCACATGGAGTATCACCCGTTGGCTCAGCAGAAGGCTGGTCGTCACATGGAACCGTTTGTCATCGATATCAATCCTGAGGATGCTCCTGAATTCCAGCTCTCAGCACACGAAGGTGAGGAGTTTATCTACGTGATGCAGGGCGAGGTTGAGATTGTGTACGGCAAGGATACCTATACACTGAAAGAAGGCGACAGCATCTTCTATGACAGCATTGTGAAGCACCATGTACACGGCGCCCCAGGAAAGAGTGCAAAAATCCTGGCTGTGGTTTATATTCCGTTCTAAAAGTCGTTATAACGTAATAACGTGATAACGTCATAACGAAAAAAAAGAAGAAGAAAATGGCAAAACTTGACATGGCAGGCAGACCACTGCCAGACAGAACATATCCTGCTGAGACTGGAAGCGAAGGCTACCAGCTGTGGAAACGTACGCTCGGCGAATGGTTGGAATACTGGGCTGAGACGACACCCGATAAGGAATACATTGTGTATAGCGACCGTAATCTGCGCTTTACCTGGAGCAAGTTCAACGAGCGTGTTGACAACCTCGCCAAGGGTCTGATATCCATTGGCGTGAAGAAAGGCTCTAACGTAGGTATCTGGGCTACCAATGTACCTGACTGGCTGACGTTCCTCTATGCTACTGCCAAGATCGGTGCCGTATTGGTTACCGTCAACACCAACTACAAGCAGAACGAGTTGGAGTATCTCTGTAAGGACTCTGACATGGAGGTGCTTTGCATCACTGATGGTACGTGGGACTGTAACTATGTCGACATGACCTACACCATGCTCCCAGAGTTGAAGACCTGTGAGCGTGGCCATCTGAACAGCGAGCGCTTCCCCTTCCTGAAGAGCGTCGTCTATATCGGTATGGAGAAATATCGTGGCATGTACAATACTGCAGAGTTGCTCCTGCTGGGACAGAATATCGAGGACGACACGCTGAACGAGATGAAGAAGAGCGTGAGCTGCTACGATGTCTGCAACATGCAGTACACCAGTGGTACTACGGGATTCCCTAAGGGCGTGATGCTGACACACTATGGCATAGCCAACGATGGTTATTTCACGGGCGAGAATATGGGCTTTACGGCTGACGACAAACTCTGCGTCTGCGTACCCTTGTTCCACTGCTTCGGCGTCGTGCTGGCTACGATGAACTGTCTGACACACGGTTGTACGGAGGTGATGGTTGAGAAGTTTGACCCACTGGTCGTGCTGGCCTCTATCCATAAGGAGCGTTGTACTGCCGTCTACGGTGTACCCACCATGTTCATTGCCGAGCTGAACCATCCCATGTTCGACATGTTCGACCTCAGTTGTCTGCGCACAGGTATTATGGCTGGTTCACTCTGTCCTGTCGAACTGATGAAGCAGGTCAGCGAGAAGATGTTTATGACCATTACCAGCGTGTACGGCTTGACAGAGTCGTCACCAGGTATGACACAGACCTGTCTGAACGACACCTTCGAACAGCGTTGCACCACCGTTGGTCGTGACTTCCCGTTTGTCGACGTCAAGGTGCTCGACCCAGAGACGGGCGAGGAGTGCCCTGTGGGCGTGCAGGGCGAGATGTGCTGCAAGGGCTTCAACGTGATGAAGGGTTACTACAAGAATCCCACCGCTACCGCTGAGGTCATCGACAAGAACGGCTATCTGCACTCTGGCGACCTTGGTGTCAAGGACGAGCAGGGCTTCTATAAGATTACAGGACGTATCAAGGATATGATTATCCGTGGTGGTGAGAATATCTATCCACGCGAGATTGAGGAATTCCTCTATCACATGCCAGGCATCCGCGACGTACAGGTTGCTGCCGTTCCTTCCAAGAAATATGGTGAAGCCGTTGGTGCCTTCATCATCCTGGAGGAAGGTGCCACGATGACGCCTGAGGATGTGCAGCTCTTCTGTCGTGGTAAGATTGCCCGCTACAAGATTCCTAAGTACGTCTTCTTTATCGACCAGTTCCCACTGACGGGCTCTGGCAAGATTCAGAAGTTCAAGCTCAAGGAGATGAGTCTGGATCTCTGTAAGAAACTTGGTATCGAAGTAGTATAAAAGAAAATGACAGGAGTTCAACTGGATATGATACAGACAGCCGGCATTGGTGCTCTGGCACTCATCGTCGGCATGGTCTTAACACGAAAGGTTGCTTTCCTGCAGAAATTCTGTGTGCCATCGCCAGTAAGCGGTGGCATTATCTTTTCGCTGATTACCCTGGCACTGTATGACTGGTTCCATGTCGAGGTGGCTTTCGATGGCACGTTGAAGGATGTCTTTATGCTGGCGTTCTTTACCAGCGTTGGTTTCCAGAGTGATCTTAAAGTCATCAAGAAGGGTGGCAAACCATTGATTGTCATGCTCACCCTGTTGGTTGTCATTATTGCTTTGCAGAACCTGATGCCAATAGGGATTACCCGCCTTATGGGGGTTGACGCTTTAATCGGCATGGCTGCGGGCAGCATATCCATGACAGGTGGTCACGGCACAGCAGGCGGTTTTGCCTGCGTTCTTGAAAGCATGGGACTGCAAGGTGCAGGGACTATAGGCATGGCTGCTGCCACTTTTGGCCTGATAGCAGGTTCTATGATTGGTGGCCCATTGGCAGAGCGTATTATCCGCAAGAAGTTGACGCATGAACAGATGCGACAGCAAGACGACGAGATAGACCCAGCCATGGCTGGTATCGAGAGCGATGAGGCGTCGCCAACGGGTCGTGCCAAGCGTGTCAGCACCAACGAACAGGAGTTCCAGCAGTATGCCAAGGCTACCTATTGCATCGTCTTTGTCATGGCGGGAGGCACCTTGATGAGTTGGCTGTTGGCCAAGACTGGTATCACGTTTCCTACCTATTTCGGTGCCTTGATATTGGCCGCTATCGCCCGTAACACCTTGGGATTCGTCAGCTACAAGGAAGATGGTAAAAGGGTGAGGGCAGACAAACTGCTTGACATGGAGCGTATCATCAGTGTAGGCAACATCTGCCTGTCCATGTTCCTGGGTATGGCCATGATTTCCCTGAGGCTTTGGGAACTCCAGAGCCTGGCTCTTCCGCTGGTCGTCATCTTGGTGTCACAAGTGCTGTTGATGGGGTTCTTTGCCTACTTTGTGGCATTCCCCCTGTTAGGTCGCAACTACGATGCTGCCGTCCTGTGTGCAGGACTGTGCGGCTTCGGACTTGGCGCCACACCCAACGCCATGGCCAATATGAGTGCAGTATGTTATAAATACCGCTATACCGTCAAGCCCTTCCTCATCGTTCC
>CAMJZV010000006.1 GCA_946410305.1 uncultured Prevotellaceae bacterium
TGCTCCTTGCCCCTTACGAGACTGAGCAAGCAGGGCTTGCGAAAGTTGAGTTATTAGTCATTCCCGTCTCTGTGTTAGTTGTATAACCGATAAATTCTCTAGAGAATTTTGAAAATTATCTAGAGAATTTCTTGGATTTCCTCGAAAATCTACTCTGTGTAGGGTTGTGTAGGCTACGTGTACCCTTGAAAGATAAGGGTACACGTGTTAAATGTGTGTATATAAGTAAGTTAAATGCAGTCGTGTAGGCTTAGCCAGATTTTCAACTCCTTTGTGGATGAAAAAATGCAAGGTTCAGAATTTCTTTCCGAAGACAATGTTGACGAAGGTGAGGAAGACAATTTTGATGTCGAGCCACCAGGATCGGTGTTCCAGATAATCCAAGTCCATCTCCAGACGCTTCAGCATCTTCTCCATGGTGTCGGTATAGCCGTTGTAGATGGTGGCCATCGACGTAATGCCTGGACGAATCTGGTAGAGACATTCGTAGCGCGGATCGTGCTGCATAATCTGGTTGATATAGAACTTACGCTCTGGTCGTGGCCCAACAAACGACATGTCACCTATCAGCACGTTCCAGAACTGTGGCAGTTCATCAAGGTGATGGTCGCGCAGGAATTTGCCGGTCTTGGTTAGTCGGTTGTCTGACTTTGCGTCCCACAGCTGTGGCTCCCCGTTTTTCTCTGCATCGACAACCATGCTACGGAACTTATAGATGTAGAATGGGCGTCCAAAACGTCCTATGCGTATCTGTTTATAGATAACAGGCCCGTCATTGTCGCGCTTGATGGCGATATAGCAAATAAGATAGAGTGGGGAGAAGATGATGATGCATACCAATGCTGTCAAGAAGTCAAACCACCGTTTAACCTCCTTTTCGAAAGCTGTCATACCATCATATATGTAATTACAGTTTTTATCCATTCAAAGCTGGTGTTTTTCTGTTGCTTCTTTATTAAAAGAACGCACACAATATGGCATTATTGTATGAATTCCATTTTTTTTATTTTCTTATCAAGTTTGGTTCATAGGTTGTTGCTTTTCAGGTAGCGCTTACTGTCAGAGTCACGCTTCAAGATCTTGGCATAGTAGGTCGGCATGAAGATGAGGAAGAAGTAGAGGTAAGCACGAAGACGCGTATAGCCAAACACGGTCTCATACACGTTGACATTATATTTTACGAGCGAGAATTTGTTGCTCGACACCGAATCAACTCGTTGTCTGTAATAGGCCAGCGGCTCAGTAATGCAGAAACATATCTGACATTCTTTCAGGATGTTCAGAAATAAAGCCCAGTCTTGACGTTTGCGGATGGCAGGCATGTAGAACTTGTGTCCCAAACGTTTAATATCGTAGATAGCCGTCAGACAGCCTATCTTGTTGTCGCGTTTTAGCATGCCCAGCGTAACATGAGAAGGGGAAATATTGACACCAGTAATCTTGTCATTCTCATCGCAGATAAGATATGACGAACTGCACAGTGCACAGTCGTGCTTGCGCATATGGGCAATCTGTCGCTCCAGTTTATCGGGCATCCAGCGGTCGTCACAGTCGCAGAAGGCAATGTAGCGCCCTTTGGCACGCTCGATAGAACGGTTGCGTGCGACCCCCGGGCCAGAGTTCTCTTTGAGGTATTTCACCTTGACACGCTTGTCGCGTTCGGAAAACTCCTTGAGAATGTTGCGGGTTTCATCCGTTGAACAGTCGTCGGTTATCAGCAATTCCAAGTTGGTATACGTCTGTGAGAGTATGCTCTCAATGCTGTCAGCAAGATATCTGCTGGCATTGAAGGTGGGCATAATTACGGATACTAACTCTGGTCTCATATGTTACTTTTTCACTTTGCGGCTGCAAAGGTACAAAGAATAGTTGAGAATTAAGAGAGTTTTAGTAAGATAATTGCATTATCGACCGTTTTTAGCGCCATTGCTTTAATATTTCTCAAAGGACCAGTGCTGCCCGTCCTTACTAAGCAATAGCCGTTCATTGTCTAAGACGTCTATCTTGACGCGGATATTGGTGAAAGGTTTTAAACCAAACGACTGTTCCACCATAATTGTATCAGCTTTCTCTTTCATTCTGGAATAGAAATGAATAAACAGACTGTCACCAATGCATTGAAAATTACCATAAACGCCAGCATTCTCCTTGTTCCCAATCATATCCATGTCTTTTAACCATGTAATGGAACCTGAAAAACTGAGGTATTTCGCATTCGAATCTGTCATGCGCCACTGTCCCCACAGGTCGCCAGCGTCGCCACCTTCCTGGCAAGACGCAGCCAACAGCCAACAGCCAACAGCTAACAGCTTATAATATTTTGCCATGATATCCGATTTTGAAGTTAAACGTTGAACAGTCACCATAGACGTTGCCCTTGTCAAAAGCGTAGGCCGCCGATACTTGCCAAGGGCCTTTAGCATAGGCGCCTTGTAGCATGGCGTCGAATGAGTGGTGCTTTTCTGGGAGTGGAATGTGATAAGTTCCATACCCCTCACGATATGAACCCTTTACCATGTACGAGATGTTATCAGTGATTTCACCAATGACACCCATATGCCATGCTTTTACGCGACTGTCACGAAATTGTGAAAATCCGTCCTTGTTATATATAGGAGACGCGAGTAGTGGATTGCCAATTGCCATTCCGTAGTGTGAATAACTTTCATAGAAATAGTGATTATAATAGTTGTCATTGCCAGTTACATAGTCAGTGATCTGGCTACGTACAGGTTCAGGATAATCTCCGCTATCCCAGTGGAGTGGACCGGACTGGTTGGTAGTCTGTAGATACTCTATTACAGCGCCACGTACCCATTGATGACCAGTGGCTTTGTTGGTATATTCAACTCCCCATAGCCCATCCCAGCCGTTGCTTTTGCGCATACCAGAACCGTCTTCAAAGGGATCGTCAACATAGGCTTGTACAAGATGGTCTTTATTGATGTTCCAACCAATTTGTATAGTCATGGAACCAAGATGGTTGCCATACACCCAGTCTTCTGTGACATTGTTCTCAAAGTAATTTTTGTCACCAACAGGGATAATGACCTTCCAGAAGGTTTTAAGATTAGTCGTTTTTTGTTTCGATATCAGTTCATCTCCAACATACTTGTAGTTTGTTCCACCAAATTGAACCGCATGATCAATTCCTGCAACTATAAAGAAACGTTTTTCGGGATTAGTGCGGAAATAGAAGTGTTTCTGATGATACCATGCCCCCGAGGAGTAGAACCCGTTGATGTCTTGGTGGGCATAGAACAGATCCTTGTGATATTGGCTATCCATGAACTTTCCGTATCCGCCCTCAAAATGAATTTGTAGCCAGCCTTTTGTGTAGGGTACCGTCCAGAAATCAGTGGTACCGATACGTACTTGTGGTATGGGCTTGGCATTGGTTCCTTTAGTAAAAGCACCTGATGACAACTGTGCATTGCGCAGGATGGCGTCGTGCTCCCTGCTACCTATTTCGAAGAAGAATTTGTCGTATTTTAAGTTGGCATATAGCTGCTGCAGATAAGCCTTGTGGTCAGCATGCACAGAGGCTACTACATCAATCTTCTCCGATAGCGTCAGGCATTTTGCTAGTGTGTGGTCTGCCTTTACAGCCCCTCTGACGTAGCCCGTGTTTGCTCTGGTAGCCAGTGTGTGGTGGCGGTTGCTTACCAGCTGGTAGGCAGTGAAGTCACCTGTACCCACAGCCATCTCTGTCGACAGGTCATAGGTAATGTGGGTCTTCTGCAACGAGTCTTGTGCTGTGGCTCCCGTGGTTGTCAGTAGTAGTGCAAGTGTTATTGTTTGTATTATTTTCATCCTGTTGCATGATATTGTTTTTATGAATTGGCTACAAAGGTACGAATTATTTTTGTAATATGGATTTTTTTTGTATCTTTGTATCAAATTATATGAAGATGAGATATATGAAAAAAGCAATCTGTTCTTTGCTGTTCCTTTTTTTGTTCTCCTCCGATACTTTTGTCGCAAAAGGACAAAAGGCGGATGACAGAGAGTGGAAATTAGTGTTCAGTGACGAGTTCAACCAAAAGAATGGGAGTCAACCGGACTCGACGAAGTGGGTGCGCTGCATCAGGTATCATGCAGTGTGGAACCGATGGATTAGTAACTCCAAGGACGTAGTTTATATAAAAAATGGACACCTGGTATGTAGAGCAATTCCCAATACCATCGAGTCAAACGATACGGCAAGAATGTTAACAGGAGCTATTGAGACTCGTGGTAAGTTTTCGTTCCAGTATGGTAAGGTGGAAGTTCGGATGAAGACCAACACGAAGCGTGGCAATTTTCCTGCCGCTTGGATGAAGCCGTCAAAGATAGATCCCAATAAATATGGCGAAATTGATATTGTAGAGATGTTTGGCGATCAGGGTTCTGCTCATCAGACAATACACAACCACCTGACAACAATACTTAAAAGGGGACGCCCATTTGCTATCAACAAGAATTTGGATGTTAACAAGTGGCATACTTATGGACTGGAGTGGACACCAGAGAAACTTTTCATGACGATTGACGGCATAGTAACCAGTGTGTTCAGTAAGTCGTCAGACAGGAGGGAAATCGATGAGGGGCAATGGACATTTGATCGCCCTTTCTATCTGTTACTCAACCAAAGTGTGGGTGATAATGGCATGAATGAATACCTGAGTCCCAATATACATACTGTTTACGAGACTCGTTTTGACTGGATACGTGTATATCAAAAGGAACCGTAGCTTGCAAATGCTATATTAATTGCCAACTGTCAAGTTGTATCTTGATAGGGGGAGTGGTGTTGAACCATATTATAGGTGCAATAATCAGTTCAGCTCTTTTGTTCAGATATGCTGCCCACCAGGAGAAGGAGCTATTGGCAATAATCAACGACTTACATTGTGTCATCAATTGCATGTCTATGTAGCTTTCCGCTCCTTTATTCCAGTCTACAAAAGTGTATTTGTCCTGAGTTAAAAGAGGGGTAAGGTTTTCCTTGCACCATTCCATGTCGTTGGAAAAGAAATAAAAGTGAGGCTGTCTTATCTCTTGTTGCACTCGTTGAATAGCTCGTGTATAGTATCCTAAGTCGCAGACACCCCTATAGCGAGCTTTTTTCAGATAATCACCACGTCTGACGTGAATACCCACAGAGTCTGAGGAACAAATGGTATCATGGATTTCTTTATTCTTCCCATCGAGAGGTAATTTAAACGTGAAACATTCAGAAAGCAAGTGTTTTATGCTATTAAAATATTCAGGATCCTGCCAATAGCCATCGTAATAAGTGTCACGGATTCTGAAGACATCCTCGTGGAAGGGCTTAGACAGTACCTCCTGTATCGTTGAAGTCTTTTTTATATGAAGCCATTTCAGCAGTTTATGTGTGTTGTAAGTGGATGCGTAGAAAGCCAGTTTTTTTATACTGTCCTTTGGAGCCAGCGGTAATTGGATAGGGAAAATACGCTCTATCTCCAGTCCGTTGTGCCTGGTGTAGTCATGAAAGAGATGGACATCAGCCATGACGGGCTCATGAAACCTCTCTTCCAAAGCTTTCATCAGTGCATACTGGAACATTTGGTTGCCAAGTCCTCCGAAAATATTGACAATTTTCATAATAGTCAGCTATTTAAGTCAATGGCATTCCTGATAGCTTTCAGCCAGCCATGCCCATATTTCTGATCAGGCTCTACATAGTTGCCTTCTCCCCATTCGTTCCATGCCTTAAGGAACAATACTTGATGCTCTGGTTGCTTCTGCTTGATGAGCTGCAGTGCTTCTTCTATTGTCTTCTGAAATTTCTCTGGCGTACTGTTTGTCAGTGGGTCGGTCTTAATACCAGCCCTTGGCGTACGGTCCCACTGAGGTAGCAACGTAGGATATACGTTCTCCCACGAGTCTTCTGGTACATAGTAGTGACGCATTACCTTACTATAATCGGTACGGAGCATCGAAGGAAAGAAAGTGTGTGAGCGGGCAATATATAGTGCTTTTCTGATTTTTCCACTGACTATGGTCTGAGCACGTCCTAAGCCTGCTGACATGACAGCATCGAATCCTAAATCCAGAATCTCTTGGTACCTCTCTTTAGCCTGATTCTCATTCCACATACTAAGCTTGCCTTTCTCTGCCGAACGCCCAGAAGCATTCTGCGTATAGCCTACAAAGTGTATACCCTTCAGTCCGTTTTCTAGGGCTAGCCGCTGCCAGATGTCTATAAACTGTCTGGCGTCAGGTAGGTCGCGAGGGGCCCATATAGCAAAGATAGGCTTGCCGTCTATTGTGATGTAACGCTCATCCTGAAATGCAGGCAGTACGGCATGGAAGTGCCTGATATAATCGTCCATGGAGTAGTGCATCTGCATTATCATGGTGTCCTGACGCAGACTGGAACCTTTCACCCAAGTTTTGTTGGTCCAGTCGTGGTTCGCCCAACAGAGACAAAATGGGAAGTCGGGTTTGCCAGAACTCAGCACTTCGTTGAACGGACGCTCTAGCAACTGCTTTCCGTTGCCGAACCAGTAGTGATAGTAGCAAAAACCTTCCAATCCTGCTTCGCGAGCCAATGCAGCTTGTTGTTCTCGTATCTCAGGCAGTCGAAGGTCGTAAAAACCCAAGTCAGCAGGGAGATGAGGTTGATAGTGACCTCGAAACAGTGGCTTGGCTTTGACGACATTGGTCCATTCTGTAAATCCTTTTCCCCACCATGTGTCATTCTCTGGAATAGGGTGGAATTGGGGTAAATAGAGCCCTATGATGCGTGGTTTCATAATGTTATATGATTTGTTCTGTTAATATTCTGGTGACCACATTCGGTAGATAGTGCTTGGCTTCCTGCAGACAGTTGCTCCTCATAGCAGTCATCACCTCTGGATGGTCGGCAATTCTTTTCAATATGTCACTCAGTTCCTGAGTAGAGTGGGTTGTAAACACATACCCTGTCTTTCCTTCGGTGATGATCTCGGCGTTGAATCTCCAGTCACTCACGATTGAGGGCACTCCTGCTGCCATGGCGTCAATGAGAGTCCCTGCGAATCCCTCTCCTTGGTAGTAGGTTGGAAACAATAGCGCAAAATATTGGTGTAACACCTCTGTGCTCTGGTTGTAGCCTACCATACCACGGTATCTGATTTCTTCTGATTGTTGGCTCATGAGTGTATCAAACCATTCCTGTTCCTGTATCATTCCGTATATGTCCAGTGTGAAGACTGTCTTCCCAAGTTTTCGGTTGCAGTCATTGACGGCGATGATGGCATCCTCTATACCTTTCGATTTGATGACTCTTGAAAAAGTACACAGTGGATATGGCGTGGAATGGAAAACGGGCAATTCCGACGCTTCAAGAATATCTAGGGGTTTGCAGTTTTGCATCACTATGATGTTATGGAACCCAGCAGCTTCAAGTTGTGCTTTCATCAATCCTGTTTCGGCATAAATACAGTTGATTCTCTTCAGTAGGAATCTGTGAATCGGATATCTCTCCAGCAATTCTGGCAGCCATCCTCCTATTACGACGTAATGCAGTTTCCGCCTGAATAGGAAATTCAGAACGATGAGTAGTGGTACCATGATGCGCAGTCCCTTGTCGCCAGGCATGAAGACAATGTTCTTGTGCTTGAAGAGTGCTGTCAACACTACGAAAGGCATGCGAAGTATGAACCTCCATTTGCCCTGCGTGTCGTAGAATACTACTTCATCATCACCAAATTGCAGTTTAAGTTCTTTGCCTATTATCTGTGTCTTAACCTGTTGTCCGCCAACAGGTTTCCCAAAGTCAAAACAGCCTATGATACCTACTCGTTTCATACTCATTATTCTTAACATTATAGTTGCTTGATAACTTTGGCAGGCATGCCTACTGCTACGCTGGCTTTCCAAACAATATGAGAACCTCTTCCCCATTGGGCAAAGAGATGACGATAGCAGCAGGGGTATAGCTCGTTTCTGATGGCGTATAATATTCTACTCATAAGGGAATGAAATTAGTTAAAAGAACTCGCCAGGATCCCAAAATAGGTGGAAACTGACAGAGGGTACAGCATAGTTCAGGAAAATGAACGCGATGAGGGCTGCAATTGAAATACTTGCCCAACGGGGCAACAGAGTGTAGAATACATTGGTATACAGAATGATGCTAACAACGCGCAGCAGTAGGTTAACACGTTGTGCCATGGCAGGTAGCGAACCAAGGGCAACATAGGAAAAAATGCCTATCCCCAGTATTTTTATCATCAGCGGATAATATTTGTTCTTTTCTACTAGTGTGTCTTGGAAATATAACAGGTAGTAATATAGGAATGCGGTAAACAAAAACAATGGGCTGAAGACATTGACAAAAAGGCTCGACAGGCCTCTTTCGACTCCCATTTGATAGGCAGATAGTTTCTCGCCGATATATGGCAGGTCGGTGCTAAAGTCCAGAAAGAAAGAGAACCCTCCGTAGAAAAGTACGTAGCCAAAAGGAATCAGTAAAGCCCAGAACACCCTCTCTTTAAACGTCATCACCTTGTTGCCTAAAAACAACAGTGGGAAAAGTATCAAGGCAGAATAGTGGAAGACGAATCCCACCAGCAGATAACCAAAGGCTTTCAACTTGTTGCCTTCACCCCAGGGCTTGATACTCAGAAGGAACATTGCAGAGAGCACACCAGTACGCATTTGCATACATTCGTGGAAAATGAAAAAGTAACTGATATAGAAGAATACAGGCATAAACCACGATTCACTCAACTGCCTGAAAGCGACGAATTTTAACGATACTCCTAGGATGGCATATATGAAAAACAGGATATGTATGTTTTTGCCAAATATACCAGCGAATTTTGACAAAACTACGAAGGAATACTCCACAAGCAGTTCTTCATCTCCAGACAGGATGGTAATGAATGTGCCTTCGTAATTGGCAGAGTCAGGGTCGCCCCCTACCATTCTGGTGCCAGCAATCAAAATAAGTGCTAAGCAAATGACTATATAGGTCGGGAGTCTGTATTTTCCCAGCAAATCTTCAATATAGACCAGCAGGACGGTGACAAAAAACACCACACAAATCGCTATTCCAGTCATATCCTTCTGCGGTTTATAAGTTGTTGAACGAGCTGCCTGACTTGTCGCTTTTCAGTCTTGTTGGTGCCAATGGCGTAGGCAAGTCCTAAGGTTACGACGGGTGAGAGAAAGAATACAGCAAGGAACCGGACTATGGCATTGTCCGTATACATATGTGCCGTCAAAATAATACCTATAGTGATGATGGTAATTGGCACAGCTGGAAGGGCTATGCTCCGCATGTAATGCGATACATGGAAGCTTGGATACAGCTGATGGAGCATAACTAGTCGGACAATATGGGCTATAGCTGAAACCACAATCAATGATACGATAGCATAGTATGATGACCATCCCATTTTGAAAGCCACAAAGGCAAAAACCAGGCACAACAGCATGATGCTCTCGACGTAAAACGTATATTTTTTTACCTTTCCTGTGGCCTGTACTATGGTAGTAATCGGGTTGTGCATAACCATCAAAATTATGTAGATAATGAAGAGCCGTGCAAAGAGTATGGTCTCTTCTGATACTGGCCCCAGCCACCAGTTAAATATGGTTCTTATCTCGCAAACCATGGGCACAGAAACGGATAGAAGCAAGTATACCAGGAATTTATTGCTAGCATCGAACAGCCAATTCAGACCGCCATAGTTTTTCTCGGCATACAATATGATCATTGCCGGGCGAAAAGCCAACACTATACTGTTGCTCAGTGCTTGGAAAGCATGGGAAATCTGTAGTGATATGGCAAAAGCAGCTGTCGTCAGAGGGCCGAAAAAAACATTCAGCAAGATTGTATTCCCTTGTGTGGTGACAACACCTGCTAGTGCACTATACATTGTCCATCCGGAAAATGAAGCTAACTGAGGATAGATGGTCTTATCTGCCACCTTCGTGTAGCGACATTCAGAATAATTCTTATGTGCAGTGATTGAATACATCAGGAATATTACGATAGAGACCACCATTAAACCTGCTCCATAGTAGACCAATGCATCTATCGAGACTTGATCTATAAGGACAGCCACTAAGAATTTCAACATGCACTCCAGGAAAGATATGAGGGCAAAAAATCCCATGTCTTCATGTGCAAAGATGGCTGCGGTATATGGTAGCTGCAACATACTGAACAAAAAGGAGACGAGGGTGAACTGAAAGATCCAGTTGGCGGCTACCAGTCGTTCTGGTGGCACTGATAGCAAATTGTTAAGAAACCACAGTCCAACTGTTTCCAATATAACGATGACGACTAGAGATGCAACAAAGATGATATTCATACTTGCTGAGAAAATCTCCTGAAGTCTGCCAAGAATGTTTTCGCCCATAGCGTATGAATAAAAGCGTTGGATAGCAATGGCTAGTGATGTGGTCAGAATCGAACCAGCTAGTACCACTCCTGCTACTGCATTAAATGTTCCATAGTCAGAATCACCTAGTCCTTTGATGATAATACGAACGGCATACAGGTTTATAACAATAATCAAGAACATACGAAAAAATAACATAATGCTATTCTTCGCAATGCGCTTGGACTTTGTTGTATGCAACAATTCTTCTTTGCTCATGAAAGGACAAACTTGGTGCAAGGTTTATTCTCGCATTATTAAATCACGAATTGAATAAACGCAGATGACAATAGTAGCAAAAAACAGCATCAATGCCACAAAAATCATGCGTTTGGGACCTGCTGGCTTGACAGGTACAGCAGCTCCTTGGATAGTTGTAAAAGCTGGTGTGCGTTCTTGCACCTTGGCATTGGCAGCTTGAAGTTGGTTGTTCAGCGTGGTGTATGTATTGAATTTCAATTGCATATCATTCTCTAAATCATCCATTTTTGAACGATAGCTTGGTAGAATAATGTCTGAATTGGAATCCGAATAAGTTCCATAAAGTTGACGAGCTTTCTCGTAGTCTTTTTTTGCTTTTTGAGTAAGATTCTTGTAATATTCGTAGTCGGTTCGCGCCTTGTTAGTTCGATATTCTGTTATAAAAGCTTGCAACTGACTTCTAATGGAGTCAGCCAGCGTCTTACTTATCAAAGCATCCTGAGATTTCGTGTTGATAGTGATTACCCCCGTCTTCTTGTCTATGCTTATACTAACATTGCTACGTATTGATTCTGCTATATCGTTGTCAGCTTTTGAGAGGTAATACGGGTTAAAAACTCCGTCTCCACCTTTGCTTTCTCCTTTTGGAAATAAACTTTTTATCCATTGAATAGGGTAGTTGAACCATGCTCCTTTTTGGTGATTCTTCAAGTAATCGTAATAGGTGGTATTAATCTCTCCTTCTGCATCTTTTACGCGGATGCCGAACATGCCAGTGACAAAACCATTGTCCTCCATCAAGTCAGGATAGAGAAGGGGAGTAATGGCGTCGGACGTTTGCATCTCGCCCAAGTCAAAACCAAAAGATGCGGCAAGTGAACCTAGCGTACCACCACCCATGTTGTTTTCCATCTCTGGAGCCAACTTGACTTCGCTGGTATAGTAGCGCGGTAAGCTGAAAATATAGATGCAAGAGAGGACAAAGGTAATAGGAAGCGTTTTATAAAATAGTCGCTTGTTTGCCCATATTTTCTTGATTACCAGTCGCAGGTCTATTACTTCTGGTTGTTTCTTGTTTTCTTCCATAATGATTCAAAGTGTTTACTTCAACAGGTTGGCAATTGTGGCACCCATGGTGGCAACAGCGGCAGCGGTGCTACCGATGGCCAGATATTCAGAGAGACCAGCCTTGCGGTTCATAGACTTCTGGGGAACGACAATCTCGCAGCCAGGACGGATCTTCGCACCGTCGCTGACCTTGGCGACTGTACCATTCATATAGATGACGTAGGCCTGATTCTTCTTGGCATAGCGGTTGTAGCCACCAGCCTGATTGATATAGTATTTGGCACTCTTGCCGTCCTTGAAGGCGACGGAGTTGGGATACATCACCTCACCATCAATCTTCACTGTACCATTATATTTCGGTATGATGATGCGGTCACCCTCACGCAGTACGATATCGTCATCGCTGCCAGGATTTTTCAGGGCTTTCACCAGTTCAATACCTACGGGGTAGGTGTCGGGAATCCGTGTGACAGACTGGATGTTGACTACTTGCGCCATCTCGCTGACGGAACGCTGGTTGTTGATGGCTGCCTCCTGCATGATGCGCTCTTGTTCTTCCTTACGCATCTGGGCAATTTCTTCCAGACGGGCGCGCTCGGTTTCGTTGACTTTACGTATCAGGCGGGCGCCCTCGATGTAAGCAAGGTCAGTACCGCCTCCAGCACGGCGGAAGACGTCGCTGAGACGCTCGTTCTTCTTGGTGAGGGTATAGTCGCCGGCAAAAAGAACCTCGCCCTCAATGGTGACGTTCTGCTGTTCATAATAGCCAGGACTCTTGCGGATATATACCTCGTCGAAGGGCATCAGACGGAATGACTGTTGCCCGTCAATGACGAATCCGTCTTTCAGCGAGAACTGGAATGTCTGAGCCAATAGTGAGTCGGTGGTCAGTGCATTGGGATTGTTGATACGGCGTGACACCAACACGTTGTGCATAGATGCCGACTCTTTTAGTCCTCCAGCCTGCAGTACGAAGTCTTCGAGGGTCTCGTTGTCAGCATACTTGTAGGTGCCGGGATACTGTACCTCGCCATGAATGGTAATAGTTTGCTGTTCCTGTGCATCTGCACGGGTGGGAATGAACAGAACGTCTTCGTTTTTCAAGGGGATGTCGGCAACGGTACCGTCAAGGATGCCCTGGATGTCAACTGATAGGGCTTCAAGCGTGCGGTCGGCTTTCAGTCGGTGCATCACGGCATGGGCTGTAAAGGCTTCCTCAGTGACACCCTCTGCTTGTTCCAAAAGGGTCTTCACACTATAGACAGACTCGCCAAGTTGGTACATACCCGGACGGAAGACGGCGCCCTTGATCTCGACCATGTTCGAATAGCGAGGCAGGATGCTGTCAACGCTGACAGAGTCGTTGTCGGCCATGCGGAACGATGCCATATCAAACTCGTTGACGTTGTGGACGGAGTACTGTGTACCAGATTTACGTACCACGCGTACGGACTTGCGATAGGCATCGCCCATGAAGCCACCTGCATAGTTAATCAGCGTGCCAACACTTTCGTCTTTTTTCATCTCGTAATACATGGGGCGCTTTACTTTACCCGTTACGTTGACCAGACAGTCATATGGGCCAATCACGATGACGTCGTTGTCCCCCAATCGTACATTGCCGCTAAGTTTACCGTTGAGGATGTAGTCATAGACGTCGACGGTGCTTACTAAGCGGTTTTTGCGGTACACCTTGATGTTACGTAGCGTACCAATGTCACTTGGGCCACCAGCCATGTACAAAGCGTGGAAAACGGAAGCAAAAGCTGCAAGTGTATAGGTACCGGGGGCTTTAACTTCGCCCATCACGTTGACGGTAATAGTGCGAGTTTGACCTATTGACAGGCGTATCTTACTGCTGCTATAACGGGCTCCAAGCTGGGAACGTACGCGGCTGTTGGCCTGGGCAACTGTGAGACCGGCCACCTGAATGGGACCATAGCCTTCGATGACGACGAAGCCATCGGGAGAGACTGTCGCCTCAACGGTTTTCTGCGATGCTCCGTAGATATCAATAAGTACTGCATCACCAGCGCCCAATACGTAGTTGTCGGGAGTAGGGATATTCATTGCAGGCTCGAAAGTCAACTCCTCTTTATTGAAGATGTCGCGTCCGAAAACTTTCTTGCCAGTTCTGCCTTCCTGTTGTTTCAGATAGTTCTTGATGACCATGCGGTCATAAATATCCAACGAGTCGGGAAGGAAATCGTCAAGCTCGGTCTTGATGTCTTGCTCATCTTCCTGGATATAGCGCTTGTTGAGCTTGGCCTGCTGGCCCTTGCGGACATTGCTCAGACGGTCGTCCTTCAGTTTCTCTGTGGTTGAAAGCTGGCTCTTGTCCTTGGCATTGTTACGGCGCAGACGGGCGTCAATCTGCTCGTCTTCACTCATCGACTTATCACGAACAGTGCCTAAGCCCTCGTTCTTCTGCATGCGTTCATACTTCTTGCGTACTCGGCGTATTTGGTCGACATTTACCCCTCTCTGAACTAACTTGGTAACTATTTGTTGCTGTGATGAACCTGCTTCATGCTCCTTGACAATGAATCTGATGACTTGATCATCGGTCATGACAGACTGGGCATAAATGCTGCCTAGCGTTAAGAAAGCTAGAAGCGCCGTTAGTAGGGTTTTCTTCATATCTGAATATCAATAATTGCTAGTATAATATATAATATGTAACTCGGTTTCTGCAAAATTATTGCAAAGGTACACATTATTTTATTATTAGCAAAAAAAGCTGCTGATAATTTGGCAGTTTCAGGAAAAGATGTTACCTTTGCACATTGGATACGTCCTAAAAACTTGGGGTTGACTGGATTTGACAGCAGGCCGAGATGGTACGTAAGCATGCGGAGTGACGGCTGTGGACTCCATAATCACGTCGGTCGGAAAATTAATTGGCGAAACAAAGTACGCTCTCGCTGCCTAATCGAAGTACAGTAGATTACTGGCTTTATTCTCTTACAAGGTGAGAGAACGAGACATCGCTCTTCTGGATGTTGTTCCGAATCGGGAAGGTATAGCGGTGCAGGTTTATCGGAAATAGTCTCTTGGGAGCCTCGACTAGGGGATGAAATTTTAGAGGATAAGGCTGTGATTGGTGGCTTGGGTCTTGTCACAGTCCGACAATGAAGGCCAAGATAAGCATGTAGAAAGCGTATGGTTTCCCTGTTTGGACGAGGGTTCGACTCCCTCCAGCTCCACTTTGTTACGCTGAAAAGTCTCACCCTCGTGAGGGTTCTCTGACCTGAAGGTCAGAGCGACTTACGTCGATGACGACTCCCTCCAGCTCCACTTTGTTACGCTGAAAAGTCTCACCCTCGTGAGGGTTCTCTGACCTGAAGGTCAGAGCGACTTACGTCGATGACGACTCCCTCCAGCTCCACTAACGAATACAAACGACTTATGGATTGGATGAACATTGGAGCAACTGTTTTGCTCGTTATAATCGGTATTGCCATCTATATTCACAAGAAGAAAGGTGAAGAGTGATTACACCATGATGAGTGAACTCATGATGTAGTCGCTGACAAACAGCCCCTTGCGCGTTAGTGACAGACGATTGTCGCACAATTGTAGCAGACCATCGTCCAGAAAACGTTGTGCCTCTTTCATGCAGTAGCGACGATGGCGTTCGGAGAGAGTAGTAAGGTCCAGGCCTTCGCAGGTGCGTAGGGCTACAGTGATGCGGTCGTTGTAGTGGGTGTCGTCATCAATTTCTTCCTGCTCTGATGGCAGTTCGCCACGCTCAATAGCCTCGATATACTGGTGGATGTCTGCCACATTCCAGGAACGAATTCCCATCCCTTCGGGAGGGGTTAGGGGTGGGTTGTAACTGTGGGCGGCGGCACCAAGTCCTACATAGGGCGTGTCGTTCCAGTAACTGCTGTTATGGCGCGAACGATAACCGGGCTTGGAGAAGTTACTGATTTCGTAGTGCTCGTAGCCGGCAGCTGTCAGCTTGTCAATGAGTAGTTCGTACATCTGCCGCTCCAGTTCCTCGTGTAGGGGACAGTCCCCCTGTAATCCGCTTCGCTCCTCACAGCTGGGACAGTCCCCGTTGTGCATCATTTTGGCCAGCGGGGTTCCTTCTTCTACCATCAGACAGTAGGCAGAGATATGCTCTACATCAAGCGATAGGGCTGCTTCGATGTCGCGCTGCCAGTCGTCGAGTGTCTCGCCAGGGAAGCCATACATCAAGTCAATGCTGATGTTCCCGATGCCTGCATCCCTCAGTATCTTCACTGCCTGTTGTACTTGGGCGGCAGTGTGGCGACGATGAAGGAAGCGCAGACGCTCGTTGTCAAAGGTCTGGGCGCCCATAGAGACGCGGTTTATGCCGAGCCGTGGCAAAACCTCGGCAAACGCTGGCGTTACATCGTCAGGATTCATCTCGATGGTTATTTCAGGGGTGAGGGGTGAGTGGTGAGTGGTGAGAGGATACACCTTATTTATATATAAGAAGAGTTGTTCTAACTGTGGGATGGTCAATTGGCTGGGCGTACCTCCGCCAAAGTAGATGGTGTCTATGCTCCCCCTCTCTTTGGAGGGGGCGGGGAGGAGGCTCATCTCACGACATACCGCATCAACGTATCGCTGACGTAGTTTTAGGGACGTCGTGGAATAGAAGTTGCAGTAGATGCAACGACTCGCACAAAACGGGATATGGATGTATAAACCTGCCATTGTGAATGCTATGAGGCTACAAAAGTACTAATAAAGTTTAATATTTAGAAGGTTTTGTTGGTTTTTTGCATGAAATTTTCTACCTTTAGCCTCCGTTAACTGAAACTCAAACAATAACCTAATAACAAACAATAAGCCTTATGAAAGTTTATCAGACTAACGAAATCAAAAACATTGCGCTGCTTGGCAGTGCGGGTAGCGGCAAGACTACTCTTGCCGAAAGCATGGTTTATGAAGCAGGTATCATCAAGCGTCGCGGTACCGTAGAAGGAAAGAACACCATGAGCGACTACTTCCCTGTTGAACAGGAGTACGGCTATTCGGTGTTCTCAACTGTTTTCCATGTAGAGTGGAATAACAAGAAGCTGAACATCATCGACTGTCCGGGTTCTGACGACTTCGTGGGTGGTGCTATCACTGCTCTGAACGTTACCGACCAGGCTGTGCTGCTCATCAATGGTCAGTATGGTCCTGAGGTGGGTACGATGAATGCCTTCCGCAATACTGAGAAGCTGAAGAAGCCTGTTATCTTCCTGGTAAACCAGCTGGATCGCGACAACTGCGACTTCGACCAGATTCTGGCTCAGCTGAAGGAAGTATATGGTCCTAACTGTGTTCCCGTACAGTATCCTATCGCTACTGGTGCTGGCTTCAACAGCGTCATCGACGTGCTGCTGATGAAGAAATACTCATGGAAGCCCGAGGGTGGCGCTCCTATCATCGAGGATATTCCTGCTGACCAGCTGGAGAAGGCCAAGGAGTGGAAAGCCGCTCTGGTTGAGGCTGCCGCCGCTGGTGACGACACACTGATGGAGAAGTTCTTCGAGAGCGAGGACCTCAGCGAAGACGAGATGCGTGAGGGTATCCGCAAGGGTCTGGTAACACGTTCTATCTTCCCCGTATTCTGTGTCTGCGCAGGTCGCGATATGGGTGTTCGTCGTCTGATGGAGTTCCTCGGCAACGTTGTTCCTTTCGTCAGCGAGATGCCTGTCATCAAGAATGCTGCCGGCAAGGATGTTCCTGCTGATGCTTCTGCTCCCACATCTCTGTACTTCTTCAAGACGGGTGTCGAGCCCCACATCGGTGAGGTTCAGTATTTCAAGGTGATGAGTGGTGTTGTGAAGAGCGGCGACGACCTGACCAATGCTGACCGTGGCTCTAAGGAGCGCATCGGTACCCTGTATGCATGTGCTGGTGCTAATCGTATCCAGGTTGACGAGTTGCGTGCTGGTGATATCGGCTGTACAGTGAAGCTGAAGGACGTGAAGACTGGTAACACGTTGAACGGCAAGGATGTAGAAAACAGATTCGACTTCATCAAATATCCTAACTCTAAGTTCTCTCGTGCTATCAAGGCTGTCAACGAGGCTGAGACTGAGAAGATGATGGCTGCCCTACAGAAGATGCGTCAGGAAGATCCTACATGGGTTGTTGAGCAGTCTAAGGAGTTGCGCCAGATTATCGTTCATGGTCAGGGTGAGTTCCACCTGCGTACCTTGAAGTGGCGTATGGAGAACAACGAGAAGATTCAGATTGAATATCAGGAGCCCAAGATTCCTTATCGTGAGACTATTACCAAGATGGCTCGTGCCGACTATCGTCATAAGAAGCAGTCGGGTGGTGCCGGACAGTTCGGTGAGGTACACCTGATTGTAGAGCCTTATACCGACGGCATGCCCGATCCTACCAGCTTCACCATCAACGGCCAGGAGTTCAAGATGAACATCAAGTCTAAGGAAGAGAAAGATCTGGAGTGGGGTGGTAAGCTCGTCTTCATCAACAGCGTTGTTGGTGGTGCCATCGATATGCGCTTTATGCCCGCTATCCTGAAGGGTGTTATGGAACGCATGGAGCAGGGCCCATTGACAGGTTCTTATGCTCGTGACGTCCGCGTCATCGTCTATGATGGTAAGATGCACCCCGTTGACTCTAACGAGTTGTCGTTCATGTTGGCTGCACGTAACGCCTTCAGCGCTGCCTTTAAGGAGGCCGGTCCTAAGGTGCTTGAGCCTATCTATGACCTGGAGGTGCTCGTTCCTGCCGACTACATGGGTGATGTGATGTCTGACCTGCAGGGTCGTCGCGCCATCATCATGGGTATGGACTCAGAGAACGGCTATCAGAAGCTGACAGCCAAGATTCCTTTGAAGGAACTTGCTTCTTACTCTATCGCTCTGTCTTCACTGACTGGTGGTCGTGCATCGTTTACCACTGCTTTCAGCAGCTACGAACTCGTGCCGAACGACATCCAGCAGGAGCTCATCAAGCAGCATGAGGCTGAGATGAAGGACGAAGACTAAATACCGTCTTATAATCTATAGAGAGGGGCTGAAAGACTTTTACGTCTGTCAGCCCCTTAATAATGGCAGAAAGGAGGTTATACGATGAAACGTTCTTATATGAAACCAGCACTGACGGTTGTCTGTTTGCAGAGTACGTAACAGCTGTCTTAAAGGGCTACCTTTTTGCCTGTTTTGCTGATGGTATGAGTGTTGCCGCCTCTTCTGTCAGCAGCGGACGTATCTTGTCATAAGGCACTGTGAATGATACCAGTCCTACCGCATAGCACGCTATCTCGTACTGCTGATAGGTGAAGCATAACCCGTCCTTGGTGAAGTAGGGGGGATTGCTGGGCAACGGTATGCGGTTAACATCTTCTACTTGCAGGTTCTCTGCCAACTGCTCGTCATTGGTGATTGTCACCTCGCAGTCTTTGAAATAGCGCTTGGCACCCTCCTTGATGATTTTGTACAGTAGCGGCGATGACGACTTCTTGAATAAAGTCTGCTTGATGACGTCATGCTTCTCGGTAGCACGGTTGTACTCCATCTCATAGCCGAAGCTCTTGCCGTCGCTCTTGCGGAAAGTCTTGCCAGCAGCGAGGAAATAGCCGTGGGCACCGCCCGTGTAACCCTCAGAGGTTCGCATGTAGGTGACATAAGTGTCAGTCTCTTCGAACTTCCATGTGCGCAGGAGGAAATCATACACCATGTCGCCGCCATAGCCTTCTTTCTTGGCGTCGTACCACATGCCGGAGAGGTCCTTAAACTGCTTAGAGGCTGTTCCGGCCACCAGCTTCTTGCCATCGTCGGTATAGTTGACGTGGTGCTCCTCGTCGGTAGTGACGTCGATGGCTAATTCTTCACAGATGTATCTGCGGATGCTTGCCACCAGTGCCTTCTCGCCGTCAACAGGCCATTCGGCACTGACCAGCACATGAGCCGTAGAGTCCGAATACTCTTTGACAATGCTGTCGGTTCTTAACGTGTCGACGGTAGCAACGTCCACGTTGGTGCTGTCGACGCTGATGGAGTCGGCGTCTGTCCCTTCTGCCGTAGAAGCACGATGGCCGCAAGCTGTTAAAGCTGCGGCCATCGCTATGGTCATAAAAAGATGCTTCATCTTTTTATCTTTTATTCTTCTTACTCACCCTTGAAGCTTTGCTTCGAGAAAACTCACGCTCGACATCAAGAGCAAGCTCTTGTTGTACTCACTTAATCGTTTCCTTTTATAGCAGCTACGCCGGGGAGCACCTTACCCTCGATGGCCTCAAGCAGAGCACCACCACCAGTTGAGATGTAAGATACCTGATCAGCAAGACCGAACTTGTTAACACAAGCTACAGAGTCGCCACCACCAATCAGTGAGAAGGCACCGTTCTTGGTAGCCTCAGCGATAGCGTCGCCGATGGCACGTGAACCAGCTGTGAAGGCGTCGCACTCGAAGACACCGGCAGGGCCGTTCCACAGGATGGTCTTAGCACCCTTGATAGCCTCGGCGAATGCCTTCTGGCTCTCAGGACCAGCGTCAACACCCTCGAAACCAGCGGGAACCTTGTTGGCAGGGCAGGTGATGATCTCAGCACCCTCCTTGACAGTCATGGTACCGAAGTCGAGACCGTTAGTAGCGGTGCAGTCAGAACCCAGAACGAGCTCTACGCCGTTCTTCTTAGCCAGCTCCTCAACACCCAGAGCTACATCCAGCTTGTCGAGCTCAACGATTGAATCACCAATCTCACCGTTGTGAGCCTTAGCGAAGGTATAGGTCATACCACCGCAGAGGATGAGCTTATCAACCTTACCGAGCAGGTTCTCGATGATACCGATCTTAGAAGATACCTTAGAACCACCCATGATGGCAACGAAAGGACGCTTGATGTTAGAGAGAACGGCGTCAACAGCCTGAACCTCCTTCTCCATCAGCAGACCCAGCATCTTGTTGTCAGCGTCGAAGTAATCGGCGATAACAGCGGTAGAAGCGTGCTTGCGGTGAGCTGTACCGAAGGCATCCATTACGTAGCAGTCAGCGTAAGAAGCGAGAGTCTTAGCAAACTCCTTCTGGCTGGCCTTCATAGCCTTCTTAGCCTCGTCGTATGCAGGATCAGCCTTGTCGATACCTACTGGCTTACCCTCTTCCTCTGGATAGAAACGAAGGTTCTCGAGCAGCAGAGCCTCACCCATCTTCAGAGCCTTAGCAGCATCAGCAGCCTTAGCGCAGTCGGGAGCGAAAGCAACGGGAACACCCAGAGCCTTCTCAACAGCCTCGCGGATCTGACCGAGTGACTTCTTAGCATCTACCTTACCTTTGGGCTTACCCATATGTGACATGATGATGACAGCGCCACCGTCGTTCAGAATCTTCTTCAGGGTAGGCAGGGCACCACGGATACGGGTGTCGTCTGTGATCTTACCATTCTCATCGAGGGGTACGTTGAAGTCTACACGTACGATTGCCTTCTTACCGGCAAAGTTGAATTCATTGATTGTCATAATGCTTTTGTTATTTAATAATGATGATAATTCGTTTAAAAGCGACTGCAAAGATACAATATTTAATTGAGAATTGATAATTGAGAATTGATAATTTAAGAGTTTTTTACGAACCAATTTAAATAATGTAAGGCTGAGTTTGCAAAACTCATTAAAAAGGACTAACTTTGCACGCCAAAACAGAATAAACGAATAAAGAAAATGGAACCAATCAAGAATATTCCCGTCCTGTTGCTGACGGGTTATCTGGGCAGTGGCAAGACCACGCTGTTAAATCGCATCCTGAAGAATCAGGAGGGTATTAAGTTTGCTGTGATTGTCAATGATATCGGCGAGGTGAACATCGATGCCGACTTGATAGAGAAGGGTGGAGTAGTAGGTCAGAAGGACGATTCGCTGGTTGCTCTGCAGAACGGTTGCATCTGTTGCACCTTGAAGATGGACTTGGTTGAGCAGTTGCGCGACATTACCCGTATGCACCGCTTCGACTATATCGTCATAGAGGCCAGTGGTATCTGCGAGCCAGCGCCTATTGCCCAGACTATTTGCAGCATTCCTACACTCGGACCTGAGTACATCAAGGATGGCTACGTTCAGCTCGACTGCATCGTTACGGTGGTTGATGCCCTTCGTATGCGTGATGAGTTCAAGAACGGTAATGATTTGTTGCGCAAACACATTGACGAGGAAGATATTGAGAATCTGGTTATCCAGCAGATTGAGTTCTGCAACATGATTTTGCTGAACAAGGCTTCTGAGGTTTCTAAGGAGGAATTGGCTGAAGTCAAGCAGATTATTCGTGCCATCCAGCCTAAGGCCGAAATCATTGAATGCGACTATGGCAATGTGGAACTGAACAAGATTCTGCATACGGAGATGTTTAACTTCGACGAAGTAGCTACCTCAGCCACTTGGATTCACGAATTGGAACATGATTACGAAGATGATGACGACGACGATGATGACCATGATCATCATCACGACGATGAGCACGATCACGAGCATCATCACGAAGACCATGAGCACCATCATGATCATGAGCACCACCATCATCATCACCATCACGACGATGAGGGCGAGGCTGAGGAATATGGTATCGGTACGTTTGTTTATTACGCCCGTCGCCCCTTCAACCTCGGATTCTTCGACGATTTCGTGGCTCGCAAGTGGCCTAAGAGTATCATCCGTGCCAAGGGCATTTGTTATTTCAAGGGCGAGGAAGATGTCTGCTACCTTTTCGAGCAGGCTGGTCATCAGGTGTCATTGACCAATGCGGGTCAGTGGTATGCCACCATGCCGAAGGATGAACTAGACATGATGATGGCCCAGAACGACCAGCTGCGTCGCGACTGGGATGACCAGTATGGCGACCGTATGCAGAAACTGGTGTTCATAGGCCAGCACTTAGACAAAGAGCAGATTACCAAGGACCTGGATTTCTGTCTGGCCTGAAAAAGCAGAACGGGTGTGTCATAACACTTGAAAGTTCCAGACAAATCCTCAAAAGAAGAGCCCTGAAAACCGTTGCTGGCTTTCAGGGCTCTTCCTTTTGATAATTGTCGCTGCTCGCGATAATGTTACTTCATGTACTTGTTGATAGCATCGACGATGACTTTCTTGGTCTGCGGGGTGTAATAGCCTGAGTTGAGGAAGAAGTCATTATGCACGGCTATGGGGTCGATGACCATCACAGTCTTCGGATTCTGACTGATGGCTGTTTCGTCTGGGCGTCCGCCAGTCCACGGGTCGTTGTAGGCATAGACGAAGACGATGTTCTGTGTCGACTCTGTGGCTACCCACTGGCGGAAATTGCGCATGAGGGCGCCTTCGTCCTGGCGGAAGATGCCGCTAAACTGATGCTGCACGGAGAAGATTTCGTTGACATCGCGCACCTGAGTCGGGGTCAGGAATGTGCCGTCGACGTGCAGGAAAGCATTCTCGGCAGCTCCCAGCTCTTTGAATGCCTGAATGACGTAGGGATAGCCATTATCACCACGCAAGTCGTTGATGTATTTCCAGAATCGTGAGTACCTGTCGTTCAGCACGCTCAGCACGTCCAGCGCGCCTCTGGTCTCTGTTCCCTCAGTATCATCATCAACATTAACACCATTCAGGACTTTCAGCGAGTCAACCAGGATTTCGTGGTCCATGGTGATGAAGGTGAGCAGTTTACCCAGCTCTTTCTCGTCGGTGATGGCCTTGGCAGGGTCGGGCACCAGTTTAACCCACAGGGGGAACTGTACGTAGGAGAACTTGGAGAACAGATTGCCGACGTATGTGGAAATAGTCAGGGCTGTGATGTCTTTCTCCAGGTCACCCGTGCTCATGGGGCTATGCTGGTTGTACTGGTCCAATATCGTGCGATAGCTGGTGGCGTCTGATGCGAGGATGTATTTGTTGCAGGCATCGCGCAATGTCTTGTTGGTGCATATATAATAGGGGATGTCGTGCAGCCGCTGGCAGGCAATAGCCTCGAGGGATCCGGCGGCATAGCCCGTACCGCACACTTGGTCCTGATAGTTGCCAATGCGGGTGTCCATACACGTGAAGTTGCCGTCGGCAGCGGTGCTGCCAGGCAGGAAGGGCGCACAGAAGGGCACGAAGAGGTCGATGTCGTTCCATCCGTTCTTGTCGCTGTAGTAGGCATAGAGGGCAGAGGTGATACCGTCCTTGCTGGTGCCGGTGCTGGCCCACTTGCCGGTTTTGAAGAGGTTTTTCTTCAGCATCTGCACGATGGCGTGCAGGTCGTAGGCCTCCTGCTCGGCGTTGAAGTAGGTGTAGCCTGGATTGTCGGCCGGCTCGGGCAGCGAGTTGCCGAAGTAGCGGTGCTCCACGTTCACCTGGTTGGCTCCCAAGTGTGTGGAGAGATCGTCGCGATAGAAATTGCTGATGTCGTAAATAGTGTAGCCGTGGGTGTGGAGCACCACGTCCTTGTCGTAGCCCTTGAAGCTGATTGCCACCTGCTGGTCGAAGGTGCCGGCATCGGGGTTCGCGTGGTTGATGGGCTGGCGGAAGTAGAAATAGTAGACGGTTTCCTCGCCCGACGAGGTGGTCTCCGCCACTACGTTGCGCACTCCGTCGATGGCTTTCAGGGCCTCGATGAAGTCATCAGTGGTCTTCTCCTGCTCGGCAGGCCAGACGATTTCGTCCATGGTGTTGTCTTTGGTGCAGCCTGTGAGCATGATGCCAGCCAGGAGCAAGACTCCCATGAGGCTGTGTATGTTTATTGTTTTCATACTGTATGTCATGTATAAATTGCTGTTTGTTACTGTTTACTGTTAATTTCCCGTCCGGATGAACTGCAGGGCACGGTCTATCTGCGTGTCGTTGCCGTTGGTTTCATACTCATCGGGGTCGAAGGCCACCTCGATGTTGGGTGTCACGCCGATGCCTTCGAGGGGCTTCTTGTCCATGTTGAGAATACACTCCGTAGGCATGTAGACATACACGGGGGTAGTGCCTTTCACGCCGATGTGGCCTGAGTAGTTGTCTGAGTTGCTGCTGTTGCCGGTCAGTCCGCACAGTCCGCCGAAGGTCTTCCGGCCGATGACGGTGCCGTTCTTAAGTTGTTGTGCGCTGAGCGATGTCATTTCCGCCATGCTGACAGACGCAGCATTGGCCAGCACGACGATGGGGCAGTCGTCGATGATTTCGTGCGGCGCATCCATCGTGTACATATACTTGGGCGTTAACGGCGAGTAGTCGTAGCGGCCCACACCGCGCTTGTAGCGTGACCAGCCGTATTGCAGTCCGCCCGACGGAATCAGTGCGCCGAGCACATAGTTGGCATCGTTCATGTATCCGCCGGGATTGCTGCGCACGTCGATGACGACACCTTTGAGGCGTCCGCCCTTATGGAGGTCCTGGATGGTGTCGAACCATGCCTGCCATACCCTTACGACATGCTGCCGGATTTCACTGTTACGGTTGTTGCCGCCCAGCTCTTCGTTGAACATATCGTCTTCGAGGTAGACGGAGAGTGCGAACTCGCTGATTTGCAGATAGACGATGTCGTCGTTGGTCTGTGCAAACTCGAGTTTGATGCCGTTGTCTGCAAAGCGGGGGTCAACCTGCTCCAGGAAGGGCACGTTCAGGTAGCTGTACTGCTGTACGAGCGAGTTGAAGTTGTCCAGCCACCCCCCGTTAATCGGCAGGCTGACGAGTTTTTCCATCGCTTTGCTGAGTTTGCTGAGGCCCTCATACTGGATGACCTCGCTCTCGGTGAGACTGCTCTTGGCCTCAAGCTCCGCCATGCGGGTGCGCACCCATTGGAAGCCGATGCCGGGCTTTGCCAACATGTTGCGCAGCTGACCAGCCACGGTGGCGTCGTAGCTCATATATCGCTTCAGCTGCTTGTTTAGATAGTATTCGTATATAGAGGGCTTGAATCCTTCGAGTTCCTTGGCATCGGCGCGTTTGTCGTTACGACCTTCACTCGGCGACACGATGATAGAATTCATGGTCTGATGGTTCACAAACTCTACATACATGTGACCGTCGTGCAGCGGGGCGACCATCTCGGTCATCAGGGCCTTGAGCGCCAGGTCGGTCACTTCGGTGTCGGACTTGTCGAGGGCCTCGAACTTCGGCAGGTACTCGTCGTAGACGGCATCCCAGTCCAGCCCGTTCTCTTCCTCATAGTCCCAGAGGGTGTAGTTTTGGTTCATGGCGTTCCAGAATACACGGAACTTGCCGGCATAGCTTTGCTGGGCCTCACTGAACGACAGATTGTCGGCGTAGGCATAGTTCACCAGCGTGTCAGCATCCTTGTGGCACGCGCTGACGGCCAGTGTCAGGAGCAACGCTCCTATTATCTTGATGTTATTCTTCATTGTTATATATATAAAATAGGTGTCTTCCGTCGGAAGCATATTTTTCACTGTTAACTGTTCACTATTCCCTTTTAGAAGCAGTACCACACGCCGGCCTGCACAGCCAGGGTCGAATTGTAGCGCGGGTCGCTGACGTGCTGATAGTCCTTCTGAGTGCTCACGCAGCTGTAGTAGTAGCGCAATTCCACCTGTGCAGCCCAATGGCGGTGGAACCGGTACTCCAGACCCATGCCGGCCAGCAGACCGAAGTCGAAGCGCTGGTCTCGCTTGCTGTTGAACTCGATGTCCTCGCTGAAGTTGTACTGTCGAGAGCCGAAGCTGTTGGTGTCGAAACCCTCGCGGCCGCTGTTCAGCCAATGGCCGAAGTAAATACCGGTGTTGCAGAATCCGCGAAGCTTATTGCCGCCGAAGCTGAACGTCGTCATCACGGGCAACTGCAGGTAGTTGTTGGTGTAGTCGTAGCACATCGACTTCTGCAACTTGCGCGTGTGGCGGTAGTTCTTCTGCGTCCAGTCGAGCTCGGCGCGGATGCCCAGCCAGTTGTTGAAGTCATACTGTCCCATGACGCCGAGGGTCACGCCCCAGCGGTCTTCAAAGGAGTAGTCCGTCTGATAGTGTTTGTCGATGATGAAGTGGTTGTAGTCAGCACCACCGTTGACACCCACTCGCCACTGTGCAAAGGCCAGTGTGGGCAGCATGAGTGTCAGCATTGTTAAAAGTTTTTTCATTTTTTTCTTTGTTGTTTAATTTTGACACGGCAAAGGTAAACAGAAAATCTATAAAATCGTTGCCTTTGGCAGGCTTTTTCATTTTTTTTACATTTACAAGATGTAAATCAAGCCTTTCCCTTACAGCCGGATGTGGTATTTCGCTCCGACAGTCAGCCACAGGCCGGGCTGTCGGACGTTGCCGTAGTCTACATAGCGGTGGCAGGTCAGGTTGTTGCCTGCTATATATATAGAATAGGTGTCGGCATCCCACGCCAGTCGAGCGTCGACCACACTGTAGGGGTGGTAGGGCTGTATCTGGCCGTCAGCCAGCGGTTGCCGAACTTGACGCCGCCCTCGATGGCCCGCAGCTCCTCGGGCTTCAGGTACTTGTCGGCCTTATGTCCGCCCACGCTGTAGTACAGTTCGGTGAACGACGGCATGCGCAGCGACGAGTTGTAGGAGGCGTAGACCTTCCAGTTGTCGCCTATGCGATAGCTAGCGTCAATGCCGGGATAGATAGTATGCTACGATGCCGAAAGACGAACTGGAGAACATGATGGCCATGAGCCCTCAGTTACAAAAGGATTGGGACGCCCAATACGGCGACCGTATGCAGAAGCTGGTATTTATCGGTCAGCACCTGGACAAGGAGCAGATTACCAAGGACTTGGATTTCTGCTTAGCGTAATCTCCCAATGATTTTGATAAGTTTACGTTGTGACAACTCGGCAGGATTCGTGCCGGGTTGTCCTTCTGGTACGGCCATGCCTCGCTGAGCGTAGAATTGAATCCAGTAGTCGGTAATGTGGCCTGTGGCGTCGTGGAACGACATGGGAACAGTGGTAAATAGGCGTTTCCCTTGGCAGTCTACCATTGACAGCTGTACCAATTCAGAACAGTAGATGTCGTCATTGTCAGCCAGGAAAACAAAATCGTAGCTGCGCCCCAGATAGCGGCGGGCATTGACCAACGACTGGCGGCTGTCTGCATGCTGGACACGCCCAATGAGATAATAGCCCTTCTGATGGCGTAGTGAGTCGAGTGGGGTTATGACGACACCCCTGTGCTTGGCCTCTATCACGCTGTCCTTGTTCATCACAATGGCTACGTGGTCTATCATGCCAGGCGTGACGTTTGTAATCTGGTTGGCTGCTGGCGCCACATGGAACAGCAGGTCGGCTGGCTTCAGCTGCTGGGCCATGACACTGATGCCTTGCAGCATCAGCATCATGGTTAGCAGGCGTGTCATCATAGTTACCATAGATTGATGTTGTATTTGACTCCCGCCGTCAGCCAAGTGCCAGGCTGTTGCACATTGCCATAGTCCACATACTTCTTGTTGAACAAGTTGTTGGCCTCCATATATATAGAATAGGTGTCGGCATTCCAGGAAAGTCGTGCGTCTACGAGGTTGTAGGTGTGGTATGGCTTCACCTCGCCTGCGTTTGTGGTGTAATTGCCAGCTCGCTTTTGCAGCCGATACTTTACCCCAAGGTCGAGTCCTGCTATCAGGTGCAACTGCAGCTGGGCCACCAACTTGTGGCGTAGATACTCCAGTGTGGACTGGGTTTGGATGTCACCCGTGCCTGCTTTGTCCTGGTCCATATAGCAATACTGGATGTTGAATGAGGAACGTTTGATGTGGAGCAACTGTTCAAGATTCAGGGTGGCAGAGGCTTCAACCCCGAGTGTGTTCACCTTCGTATAGTTGACGCTCTTCCATATTGGCTCGGCTTCTGTCGGATCGAGAATCCAGTCTATCATGTTGCGGCAGTGGTGGTGGAACATGCTGGCCTTCATCGTCAGCCACAGACCAGCGTACTTGACGCCGCCCTCGACGGCTCTCAGTTCTTCGGGCTTCAGGTATTTGTCTGCCTTATGACCGCCTACGCTATAATAGAGCTCGGTGAACGACGGCATGCGCAACGACTCGTTGTACGAGACATAGACCTTCCAGTTGTTGCCTATTCGATAGCTGGCGTCGATGCCCGGATAGATGGTAAACGGCATCTGGTTCCACGTATTCTTGATGGCGAGGAAACCTGCCGACAGCGTGAATCGGCTGAGCAGGATGTTATGCTCCAGGTGGAACGACAGGTTCGAGCGGTTCAGTCCGTACAGGTAGTCGCGGTCTGTCCCGCTGATGGGTATGGGCTTGTTCAGGGGTTCTCCCAGATTGCCGCTCACAATGTCCTCGTTGCGGAACTCGGCTCCAACGGCTGTACGGCCCAGCTGCCAGTCGAAATAGCTGTTCAGGTTGATGCCGAACACGTCGGTGCGGTGGTAATTGAAAGGCACCTTGTCTTCCGACCCTCGGATAAGTTCAAAACGGTCGTGCGAGCGATTCCAGTAGACGGATGGGCTGAGGTGAAACCATCCTTTGGCTTCGCCCTTAATGGCCGTATATATCTTCGTGGTTTTCTCGTATTGTTCGTCGAACTTGGCACTGTAGAACGTGTTCGAACCGAACCCCTTCATGGACAGTCCTGCATGCCAGTCGATGCGGATGTCTTTTGTGTCGTATCCTCCTTGATAGTACACCTTTCCGCCCGAATAGTCGCTGTTCAGCGCTCCCGACTTGGCACGCTGGTAGCCGTCGCTGCGGGTGTAGCTCGCGGAGAGTTGAGAGGTGAGTGGTAAGAGTTTAGAGGTAAGAGCAATGCACCCTGCTGTTGACAGATAACCATACGACCCGCCTTCCAACCGTGCCGCTCCTTCCCATTTCTCATTTATCATTTCTCCTTTCTCCTTTCTCCTTTCTCCTTTCTCCTTTCGTCGTGTAACGACGTTAATCGCTCCCATCAGCGACGACGTGCCATACACGCGTCCGGCAGGCCCCTCCAGCACCTCGATGCGCTCGATGTCGCTCAAGTCGCAGGGCAGGTCGAAGGCGTTGTGCCCCGTCTGCGGGTCACAGATGTTGATGCCGTTCAGCAGGATGGTTATCTGCTCGCTCGTTCCTCCCCGGATGCCGACATCCGTCTGGGCACCGATAGGTCCGCGCTGGCGGACGTCAACGCCTACGGTATACTTTAGCAAATCGTTAATACTTTGTACTGGCGCCGCCTGAATGTCCTCGCGGCTCAGTACAGTGACCATTCTCGCGGCTTGCCCAAGTGCAAGCGGTGCGCGTGAGCCCGTGACCTCAACGTCATCGAGCACGGCCTCCTTGTCTACCTTCTGGTGGTTGTCGTCAGTGGTCTCCGTAGTGCTGCTAAAGTCATCGCTGGCAGCCGATGCCGACTGCAGCGTTGCTACGCTCAGCACACCGATGGTGACGACGCGTCCCAAGCAGGCAAACAAGGCATATCCTTTCCGCGAAAAATGGCGGAAGCGGAGGGCCTTGCGCTGATTGAAAAGTGGTTTATACATATTGTTACCTTGAAAAAACAGGTGCAAAGGTACAAAAAAGTAGGCAGATGGCCAAATGATTTTGCGTTTTTAAATTTGGTCTTATCAATAATAATGCTTATCTTTGCAGTCAAATTTTGAAACAAGAAAGATAATAGATAATGAGAAAGTTATTCGTATTGGCTGGCATGTTGATGGGCATGGTCAGCACGATGATGGCACAGGACCTGGACGCCCAGTATGCTACCGACCTGCTGCCTGTTGGTACGCAGGCTCCTGATTTGATAGATCCTAACGATTCCATCCATCGGATAGATGATTTCCGTGGACGTTGTGTGGTGCTTGACTTCTGGGCAACATGGTGTGGCGACTGCCGTAAGGACTTGCCTGAGATGAAGAAGCTGTACATGCAGTATGATATGCAGGGCGTGGAGTTTATCGGCATATCGTTTGATACTGACTTTTCTGTGCTTCAAGACTTTATGGACAAGGAGAAGATGCCCTGGCGTGTGCTTAGCGAGCTGAAGAAGATGAAGGAGTCGAAGATGGCGAAGGACTACCACATCAAGTGGATACCTACCATGTATCTCCTCGATACTGAAGGCCGCGTCATCTTGGCAACAGTAGAGATTAACAAACTGAAGGCGAAGCTGGAAGAGCTGAAGAAAGCTAACCAACTGGTGGTTCCTGAGCTGGCAGGTCAAGACCACGCTCCGCAGTTCCCTGGCGGCATCCCTGTGCTGAGGGCGTTCCTGTCACACAACGTCAAATATCCTGTCGAGGCCGAGCACTATGGCGTTGAGGGACGTGTGGTGGTCAATTTCTTTGTGGAGACGGATGGTACGGTTTCAGGCGTGAAGGTGGCAAAGACCGAGTTTAAAGACCGCCTCTCCAGCAAGAAGTTTAGCAAGTACTCTGAGCAGGAGAAGTTTGCCATGCGCGAAGAGGGCGAGAACCAGCTGAAGGAAGAGGCCATGCGTGTAGTCAGCAAGATGCCTAACTGGCAACCCGCTAAGCGTCGTGGCCACAAGGTTCGCGTGAAGTACACCCTGCCCGTCACGTTCAGACTAAAATAGGTGTCTGGTTCAGATAACTATATTTTCAGTTCGTTTTTATCTGCTCTACCTTGTATCCTGCCTCACGGAGCTTGTTGACGATGCCGTCTTTACCTATCAGGTGACCGGCACCGAAGACGAAGAGGGTGGGGGCTTGCTGACCAGCGGTTTTCACTTCGTCCATCTTCTGCTGGCTGCTCAGATCATACTCTGCGTAGAGCTGCTGGCATTCTGCCTCAGCTTTCAGGAACTCAGGGATGCTGTCGAGTATGGTGCCTGGCATGGTGTGGACAGAGCCCAGAATGTACGATGGCTTCTGCAGTCCTCTGCCATTGATGCGGAACAGGAACTGGGCGTTGATGGTGATTGCTGCGAGGACGAGCAATGTGGTTAGGATGGTTTTCTTCATATTTGTTGTTGTTGTTTGTTGTCTCTCTATTAATATATACGCCGGTTGGGCAAAAATATATTGCTCTAGAATATTAAAAGTTCTTAATACAATGCTTTTTCGCTGTCGTAAAACAAAAAGTCCCGATAGTCAGGAGACCATCGGGGCTTAATGCTAATACCTATTATATATATGATTACTTGATCAGGTCGACAGAGCGCTTGAGAAACTTGTCGAGGGCTTCACCTTTCAGCATGCCGTTCTGCAGCAATGCCAGGTCGATGAGCTGATGGATGATGTCGTTACCCTTGGCGTAGTCGCTAAGCACGGCCTGCTTCTTGTCCTTCTGCTCCTGAACGGCCTTCTCGCACTCAGCCTTCATGTCCTTGTCGTCCTGCGTCAGTTCGTCGTACTTCTTGCCAGACTGCTGCTGGTTGATGGCTGCCAGACGGGCCTCCTGACCCTTCAGCTCTGACTCGATAGGCTTCAGAGCCTCGGTGGTAGCGCCCTCACTGTCAGAGAGTACGCGCTTTATCAGGTCGTGGTCGCTGTTGAGCACGATGTTGAACGAGTCGGGCATCTGTCCGTAGAAGTTCATGCCCTGCTGGAAGCGGCTCATCTCCTTCATACGGCGCATCCACTCGTTCTGTGTGATGATAACAGGACGAGCCTCGGCACCCAGGGCGTCTACCTGAACCATGAACTCCGTCTTGTCCATCTTAGGCATCTGAGACTTGAAGAGTGCTGACAAATTGTCACACTGCTCCTGACTCAGCTCGCTCTTCTTGGCATCCTCCTTCACGATGAGGCGGTCGATGATGTCGCTGTCAACACGGGTGAAGCGGCTCTTCTCGAACTTCTGCTCCAGCATCTGGATGGCAGGAACGTCGAGCTGTCCGTCGAGCAGCAGCACGCTGTAGCCCTTGTCCTTGGCAGCCTGGATGTATGAGTACTGCTCCTCTTTGTCAGTGGCATAGAGGTAGATGAGGTTGCCGTCTTTGTCCTTCTGACTGCCCTCGATGAGTGTCTTGTACTCGTCGAAGGTGAAGTACTTGCCCTCAACATCCTTGAGCAGGGCGAAGTCCTTGGCCTTGTCGTAGAACGACTCCTCACTGAGCATGCCGTAGTTGATGAACAACTTCAGGTCGTCCCACTTCTCCTCGTACTGCTTGCGGTCTTCCTTGAAGATGCTGAGCAGACGGTCGGCCACCTTCTTGGTAATATAGGTGGAAATCTTCTTCACTTCGCGATCGCTCTGCAGGTATGAACGGCTGACATTCAGCGGAATATCGGGAGAGTCGATGACACCATGCAGCAGGGTCAGGAACTCAGGAACGATGCCCTCCACCTGGTCGGTAACGAACACCTGGTTGCAGTAGAGTTGTATCTTGTTGCGCTGCAGGTCGAGGTTCGACTTGATGCGCGGGAAGTAGAGAATACCTGTCAGGTTGAACGGATAGTCCACATTCAGGTGAATCCAGAACATGGGCTCGTCGCTCATGGGGTAGAGGGTGCGGTAGAACGACTGGTAGTCCTCGTCCTTCAGCGTCGACGGCGTCTTGGTCCATAGTGGCTCAACATCGTTGATGATGTTGTCCTTGTCGGTATCTACCATCTCTTTCTTCTCGCTCGACCACTCCTGCTTCTTGCCGAAGGCTACAGGTACTGCCATGAACTTGCAGTACTTGGTAAGCAGCTGCTGAATCTTCTCCTTCTCCAGGAATTCCTTGCAGTCGTCATCTACATAGAGGATGATGTCAGAACCGCGGTCCTCCTTCTCAGCCTCGTCAATCTCGTAGGCAGGACTGCCGTCGCAGCTCCACTTCACAGCCTTGGCACCTTCCTTGTAGCTCTTGGTGATAATTTCCACCTTCTTGGCTACCATGAACGAAGAGTAGAAGCCCAGACCGAAGTGGCCGATGATGTTGTTGGCGTTGTCCTTATACTTCTCGAGGAAGTCGTTGACACCAGAGAAAGCAATCTGGTTGATGTACTTGTCAATCTCTTCTTCGGTCATACCGATACCACGGTCAGAGATGGTGATGGTACCCTTGTCAGTGTCCAGCGCTACGTGAACGGTCACGTCGCCCAGTTCACCCTTAAACTCACCCTGCTGAGCCAGCGTCTTCAGCTTCTGTGTGGCATCGACGGCATTCGATACCATCTCACGCAGGAAAATCTCATGATCACTGTAGAGAAACTTTTTGATGACGGGGAAGATGTTCTCAGTAGTAACCCCGATGTTACCTTTTTGCATATACCTTATTATATTAATTAAATTCTACTGTGCTAAATTATGCAAATACCGTGCCATGTTCCAAGAAAAAGTCGTACCTTTGCACTCAAATTCAAAAAAGATATGGTAAAAAGAAGATGGCATTGCAAGCCAGGTGAACAGCCTACAGAGCTTGACAAACGCATCATGTACTTGGAAAACAAGGGGTGGGAGGTGCCTACTCGCGACCTCGTCAAGACCCCCGAACAGATAGAAGGCATACGACGCGCGGCGGTAGTAAACAACGGTGTACTCGACGAGGTTGGCAAACAGATTCGTGCTGGTATGTCAACCTTGGAGATTGATCGGATATGTCGCGACTACTGCGCGAAGCACGGAGGCATACCTGCCTGTCTGAACTATGATGTGGAGGACGGCGAGACGCCGCCATTCCCCATGAGTGTCTGCACCAGTATCAACGAGGTGGTGTGTCACGGTATTCCTAAGGCGGAGGATGTTTTGGAGGAGGGCGACATCATCAATGTCGACTTCACCACGATTCTCGACGGCTATTATGCTGACGCCTCGCGTATGTATATAATAGGTAAGACCACTCCTGAAAAGGAACAGCTAGTGCGCGTCACCAAAGAGTGCCTGGAGATTGGTATGGAGGCTGCAAAGCCCTGGCATGGTGTCAACGAGATTGGCAAGGCCATCCAGAAGCACGCCAACAAATACCACTATGGTGTGGTACGTGACCTGTGTGGTCATGGGGTAGGCTGCCATTTCCACGAAGAGCCGGAGGTGGCCCACTTCGCACAGCGTGGCGAGGGCATGTTGCTGGTGCCAGGTATGGTGTTCACCATCGAGCCGATGATCAATATGGGTACGTGGCGCGTCTTCGTGGATGCTGACGATCCGTATGGTTGGGAGGTTATCTCTGAGGACGAGATGCCTAGCGCCCAGTGGGAGCATACCCTGTTGATGACGGAGCACGGTGTGGAGATATTGTCTTATTAAAATTCGTAATAACGTTATAACGTGATAACGAAATGACGAAGGATATATATATATTAGGTATAGAGTCGAGTTGCGACGACACGAGTGCTGCGGTGCTGAAGAATGGCGTGCTGCTGTCGAATGTGACGGCGTCGCAGGCTGTCCATGAGTCGTATGGCGGCGTGGTGCCTGAGCTGGCATCAAGAGCACACCAGCAGAATGTGGTGCCTGTGGTACATGAGGCTATCAAGCGTGCGGGCATCCAGAAGGAACAGCTGAGTGCTGTGGCCTTTACGCGTGGTCCAGGACTGATGGGCTCGCTGCTCGTAGGTGTCAACTTCGCCAAGGGTTTTGCCCGTTCGCTGGGTGTTCCCTTGATAGATGTCAACCACCTGCAGGGTCACGTGATGGCACACTTCATCAAGGAGATTTGTCCCGACGGAGAACCGTCGGGTACAGTGCCTCCGCTGCCGTTCCTCTGTCTGTTGGTCAGTGGCGGTAACTCGCAGATTGTCAAGGTGAACGCCTACAACGATATGGAGGTACTGGGACAGACCATTGACGATGCTGCTGGTGAGGCTATCGACAAGTGTTCGAAGGTGATGGGACTGGGGTATCCTGGTGGTCCTATCATCGACCGTCTGGCGCGTCAGGGCAATCCGAAGGCCTACCAGTTCTCTGAGCCACATATTCCTGGACTGGACTACAGCTTCTCTGGACTGAAGACCTCGTTCCTCTATAATATGCGTAAGTGGGTGGAGGAAGATCCTGACTTCATTGAGCATCACAAGGAGGACATTGCTGCCTCGCTGGAATGGACCATCGTAGACATCCTGATGAAGAAGCTGAAACTGGCTGTGAAACAGACAGGTATCAAGCATGTGGCAGTGGCTGGTGGTGTGAGTGCCAACAACGGACTGCGCAATGCCTTCTACGACCACGCCAAGCGCTACGGCTGGACGGTTTATATTCCCAAGTTCAGCTATACCACCGACAATGCTGCCATGATTGGCATCGTGGGCTACTATAAGTTCCTGGACAAGGAGTTCTGTGATATCAATGCCCCTGCATTCTCAAGAGTAACGTTTAAATGATTGGTCATTGAACATTGATCATTATGCATTAAGCATTAAGCTTTAAGAATTAAGAATTAATAATATGGATTTTGAAAGCAAGATTATCAGCAGAGAGATTAGCCAACTGCTGTGGGAGATGGAGAAAACAGTAGGTACTGCCGAGAGCTGTACGGGTGGTCGCATCGCTGAGGCAATCATTGCCGTGCCTGGTGCGTCGAAATACTTCAAGGGTGGCATCATCTCGTATGTTGATGAAACCAAGGAGTCGCTGTTAGGTGTTGATCCTCAGGTGATTGCTGAGAATACGGCTGTTTGTGAGGAGGTTGCCAAGCAGATGGTAAAGGGAGCCTGCAAGGCGCTGAATACGGACTTTGCACTGGCTTCAACAGGATATGCTGGCCCTACGGGCGGTCCTAAGGACATCCCCATCGGTACCATTTGGCTGGCTTGTGGTACTCCTGAGAAGCAGGTGACGATGTTGGTTCAAGAGGATCACGGACGCGACATTAACCTGGCTATTGCAACCAATAAAGTGATGCAATTGTTCCTCGATTTCCTCAAAAGTGAGGACAAAACAGAGGTGGAAGGTTAAAAAACATTAAGAATTGGCTAAATCTTTAATTTTTAATGTTTAATCTTTAATTTTATTTGTACCTTTGCACCCTGTTTGGAGTAAGTTATATTTAAGTAACAAGAAAAAATAGATAGAAATGTCTAAGATTTGTCAGATTACGGGAAAGAAGGCACAGATTGGTAATAACGTGTCTCACTCAAAGCATCGCACAAAGCGCAGCTTTGATGTAAACCTGTTCAGCAAGAAGTTCTACTATGTAGAGGAGGCTTGCTGGATTCAGTTGAAGATCAGCGCCGCTGGTCTGCGTATGATTAATAAGGTAGGTCTGGACGCTGCCCTGAAGCAGGCTGTTGCTAAAGGTTATGTAGACTGGAAGGACATTAAAGTAATAGGAGACTAATAACTATGGCAGGTAAGAAAGCTAAGGGTAACCGTGTACAGGTGATTCTGGAGTGCACTGAGATGAAGGAGAGTGGACTGCCCGGAACAAGCCGTTATATCACGACTAAGAATCGTAAGAATACCCCTGAGAGAATGGAACTCATGAAGTATAACCCCATCCTGAAGAAGATGACTCTTCACAAGGAGATTAAATAATCAAACGTAGAGCATGGCAAAGAAAACCGTCGCTACCCTCCACGAAGGCTCAAAGGATGGTCGCGCTTACACAAAGGTTATCAAGATGGTAAAGAGCCCTAAGACTGGTGCTTACATCTTCGACGAGCAGATGGTTCCCAACGAGGCCGTTAAGGACTTCTTCAAGAACTAATAAAGTTGCTGCTGTCAAGTTGACGTAAGACAGATTATACGATTGAAATATGATGATAAGGTTGCAAAAAATGTTTTGCGACCTTATTTTTTTTGAAATAGTTTGTGTTTTCCGAAAAATATAGCTAACTTTGCAAGATTGAATAGAAACAAGTATCAAAATACAGATATGAACAGGAAATTTCTTTTCTTTTTGATGGCACTGGTTCTTGGCTGTGGAGCAGTCTATGCTGAGGAAGTGCAGAAGAGTGAGTTACAACAGCGAGCAGAGGCTATTGATGTTAATCAGAACATTGCGAGTGCCCGTTCTATGTATATTCATGCCTTCAATGACTATATCAACAAAGGCCAGATTCGACAAGCAGCAGAATGTGGCGCCAAGGCTACAGCATTGTATTACAAGGAAAACTACTGGAAAGAGGCTTTCGACTTGCTTCGCCGCATTGATCAGGGCATTATTGCTGATGCTAAGTCTTCGACTCTTGAGAAGGCTGCTGCCCACTATGTGGTCAGCCGTGAGCGTATGTTGATGTATATGAAGTTGCGCAAGCCCGCTAAAGCCATGGACTACCTGAAAATTATGGAAAATCAGGCCAACCTCTCGGGTGAAGAGAAGTTGAAGGACGACTTGCTTTACAACAAAGCTATCTATTACTACACCTTTGGTCAGAATGCAGAGGGCAATGCAGTCTTCAAGGAGATGGCTGACAAACTTACCAAGCAAAAGGAGTATGGCAAGGTTGACGAGGTGTATCAGACATTGATAGCCAATGGTCGCAAGAGCAACAGTGTCAGTCTTGTAGCACAGTCGTACAAGGGTTATATGGCCTGGAAAGACTCTACCACCGCATTGAAGTATGCAGACCAGATAGCAGACCTGAAACGGCAGATTGGCGACAATGAACAGTCTATCGCAGAGAAAGACAGTTCGCTGACAGCCCGCATGGGATTCATCGTTGCGCTGGGTATCTTGGCAGGCATCTTGGCAGCCGCCCTGATTGTTGGTGGCGCCATCCTGTTGCGTTACATCCTGTTGACGCGTAAGCAGCAGAAGAACATTCAACTGCTGACAGACAGCAATGCGCTGAAGGCAAAGTTTATCAGCAATATTGCTGCTCAGCTGCAGCCCACCTTCCAAAAACTCGACAGTCGTAATCCGGAGGTGAAGGCGCTGATAGATTTCTCTGATCATATACAGACACTCTCGCAGTTGGAGAACTCTATGGATGAAGTAGTAGAACTTGAAGAAACGCAGATTCCTCCTTTCTGCGAGGGGCTGATGAACCAGATTCGCGACAAGGTGAAGAAAGACGTTGTGCTGCATGTCAATGCACCTAAGATGAGTGCCGACATCAATAAGACGTACGTGTCGCATCTGTTGTTGCATCTGCTGAACAATGCAGCAGAGTACACTCCCGAAGAGGGTACCATCTCGCTGGAGTTCAAGAAACGCAGCGCTCATACTCTGCAGTTCCTGGTGTCAAACACGGGTTCGACCATTCCCGAAGAGAAGCGTGACGACATCTTCAAACCTTTCCTCGAAATCCGCGACCTCACCAAGGGCGACGGATTGGGACTACCCATCTGTAAGCAGATGGCGCTGAAGATGAATGGCGATCTGGAGATAGATCCTGAATTTACGAAGGGTGTCCGCTTCGTGCTGGAGTTGCACGTATAATGATATATGATGTAAGAAGGAAGATGTAAGATGGGTATTTTCGGTTTTTTTAATAAGGAAAAGAAAGAGACGCTGGATAAAGGGCTGGAGAAGACCAAGACCAGCGTGTTCGACAAGCTGGCACGTGCTATAGCTGGTAAGTCGAAGGTGGATGACGACGTGCTCGACAATCTAGAGGAGGTGTTGATTACCTCTGACGTAGGTGTGGAGACCACTCTGAAGATTATTGAACGTATTGAGGAACGTGTTGCTCGCGATAAGTATGTGTCAACCAGTGAGTTGAATGAGATACTGCGTGACGAGATAGCCTCCCTGTTGGCAGAGAACAACTCGGAGGATAACGACAACTGGGACCTGCCCAGCGACCACAAACCCTACGTGATTCTGGTGGTAGGTGTCAATGGAGTGGGTAAGACCACAACCATCGGTAAGCTGGCTTGGCAGTTCAAGCAGGCTGGTAAGAAGGTCTATCTGGGTGCTGCCGATACCTTCCGTGCTGCTGCTGTTGAGCAGATATGCATCTGGGGCGAGCGCGTAGGAGTGCCCGTCATCAAACAGCAGATGGGGTCTGACCCTGCATCTGTCGCTTTCGATACGTTGCAAAGTGCTAAGGCCAATGGTGCCGACGTGGTACTGATAGATACGGCAGGTCGTCTGCATAACAAGGTTGGCCTGATGAATGAGCTGAAGAAGATCAAGGACGTCATGAAGAAGGTGATGCCCGAGGCTCCTGACGAGGTAATGCTAGTACTCGACGGCTCTACTGGTCAGAACGCCTTTGAACAGGCTAAGCAGTTCTCGGCAGTGACCAATATTACCAGTTTGGCAATCACCAAACTCGATGGTACTGCCAAGGGTGGTGTCGTTATCGGTATTAGCGACCAGCTGAAGGTTCCTGTCAAGTACATCGGACTGGGTGAACGTATGGAAGACCTGCAGTTGTTCAATAAGCGTCAGTTTGTGGATTCACTGTTTAAGCATGAGTAAGAAGCCGACCATAGATTTCATCTCTTTAGGTTGTTCCAAGAATCTGGTGGACTCGGAGACCCTGATGGGACTCTTCGAGGCCAATGGCTATCATGTCACTCACGACTCGGACAATCCGACGGGTGACATCGCTGTTGTCAATACCTGTGGATTTATAGAGGATGCCAAACAGGAAAGCATCGATACCATCTTAGAACTTGCACAAGCCAAGGAAGAAGGTCGTCTGAAGAAACTCTATGTGATGGGCTGTCTGTCAGAGCGCTATCTGTCTGATCTGGAAGCTGAGATTCCTGAGGTTGACGGTTGGTATGGTAAGTTCAATTATAAGCAGCTGCTAGCAGATCTAGAGAAACAAGATAATCTAGAGAAAGCCCACCGCCATATCACGACGCCTAAGCATTATGCTTATCTGAAGATAGCCGAGGGCTGTGACCGCCATTGTGCCTACTGTGCTATACCTATTATTACGGGTAAGCATCAGAGTCGTCCGATGGCTGAGATTCTCGACGAGGTGCGTTGGCTGGTCAGTCAGGGTACGAAGGAGTTCCAGGTAATTGCACAGGAGCTGACCTATTATGGTGTGGATCTCGATGGCAAGCAACATATTGCTGAACTTATAGAGAAGATGGCTGAGATAGAGGGGGTTGAGTGGATACGTCTGCACTATGCTTATCCGACTCATTTCCCTTGGGACTTGTTGCGTGTTATGCGCGAGAAAAAGAATGTCTGCAACTATCTGGACATCGCCCTGCAGCATATCAGCGACCACATGCTTGACCGCATGAAGCGTCATGTGACCAAGGAAGAAACCTATGAGCTGATACGACGCATGCGTCGTGAGGTGCCAGGCATCCATATCCGTACCACGTTGATGGTGGGATTCCCCGGTGAGACGGACGACGACTTCCGTGAACTTATTGAGTTTACTAAATGGGCTCGTTTTGAGCGTATGGGAGCCTTTGCCTATTCAGAGGAGGACGGTACCTACAGTGCCAAACATTATGAAGACGATGTGCCTGCTGATGTCAAGCAGAAAAGATTAGACAAACTGATGCGTGTACAACAGAATATCAGTGCTGAGCTGGAGGCTGAGAAGGTGGGTAGTGTGATGCGCGTCATCATAGACCGTCAGGAGGGTGACTGGTATGTAGGACGTACTGAGTTCTGTTCGCCAGAGGTAGACCCGGAGGTGTTGATATCTGCTGACGAGCAGCTAACCATTGGAGAGTTTTATGATGTCCGCATTACGGACGCAGAAGAATTTGACTTATATGCCACGACAAAGATATGAATAACAAGGAATTTATAGCAGAATTGGCTGAGCGTACGGGGTATAGCCCCAAGGATACTCAGAAGTTGGCAGGTAACCTGATTGATGCCATGGGTGATGCCTTTCAGGAGGATAATTCCATATTAGTACCTAACTTTGGAGTCTTTGAAACCAAGAAGAAAATGGAGCGTATCATGGTGAATCCTGCTACAGGACAGCGCATGCTGGTTCCTCCCAAACTCGTGCTTAGTTTCAAGCCTAACCAGACGTGGAAAGATAAACTGAAAGGAGGACAGTAAGCTATGGGAAAACTAACAATACAGGAGATTGCAAAAATCTTGACAGAGAAGAACGGCTTGGAGCCACGTGAGGCCAGCCGCTTTGCTGCTGAGATGTTCTCTGTTATTCTCCAAAAGTTACAAGAGGGGGATACTGTCAAGGTAAAAGGACTGGGTACCTTCAAAATTATCAATGTTGAGGCCCGCGAGAGTGTTAGTGTTCGCACGGGAGAGCGTGTCGTCATTGATAGTCATGCAAAGGTGACCTTTACGCCGGATACTATCATGCGAGAGCTGGTTAACAAGCCCTTCTCGCAGTTTGAAACCGTAGTACTCAACGATGGCGTAGAGTTTGACGACATCAAGGATGATGTAACTGAAGACGTCGCTGAGGAGCCTTTAGTCGAGGAGCCCGTAGCCGAACCCATAGTCGTGGAGCCTGTGGCTATTGAGGAACCAGTGGCTAAAGAGCCAGCTATTGAGGAACCTGTTGTTGAGGAACAGCGTGTTCTTGAGGAGCCCGTTTCTGTTGAAGAACAAGTTCCTGTTGAAGAGGAGCCAGTCCTTGAAGAACCTGCTGTTGAAGAAGTTTCTGAGGATAAAGAGCCTGCAGAGCTAATTAGCTTTTATGAGGAAGAGAAGCAGGAGTCGGAACGTCATTGGGGCCGTTGGCTGCTGGGTGGTGTAATCGTGCTGATTCTGTTAGTTGGCACTGCTTTTGGAGGCTATGAATATGGTCGCCAGCAGCAGGTGCTGATTCCTGATACCGTCTTTGTGAGAGACACCGTCTATATGCCTGAGTTGCAAGACTCGGCAGAGGTGAAAGAGGCAGAGAAAACTATCATCAACGAGATGAAGACTCCTACTGTAGCCAAGGAAGAACCCAAGGAGGTTTCTAAGGCTGAACCCAAAGCAGAACCCAAGAAGGAAGAGCTTGACCAGTGGTCTGCTAAGGATGAACGTGTCCGTCTCGGTGCATACCGTATTGTAGGTCTGTCACATGAGGTGACTGTGCTGGAAGGTCAGACATTCTATAGCATTTGCCGTGCACATCTTGGACCAGATATGCAGTGCTATGTAGAGGTCTATAACAATCTGCCTCGCAACCCTCAGATTAAGACTGGTCAGGTGTTGAAAATTCCTAAACTGGAATTGAGAAAGCGACGTAAGTAGAATATAATATTTATAATAGGATTGAAAAGTTTCTTAAAATGTAAGTTTTAGGAAACTTTTTTAATATTATTTAGGTGTATCGCCGTGTGTTATCAGAGGGGAAATGAGTACTTTTGCATCCTGTAAAAAAAGTAAATACCAATAAATTGTAGAAATATGGCTGAAGCTATTGACATCCGCGAACTGAACCAGCGGATAGAACAACAAAGTGGATTCGTTACCAACCTGGTGACGGGTATGGATCGTGTAATCGTAGGACAGAAGCACTTGGTAGACTCTTTGCTGATTGGTTTGCTGAGTGATGGTAATATTCTTTTGGAAGGTGTTCCTGGTCTGGCTAAGACATTGGCTATCAAGACACTGTCACAGCTGATAGATGCTACATACAGCCGCATCCAGTTTACGCCCGACCTGTTGCCTGCTGACGTGACAGGTACAATGATTTACTCGCAGAAAGAGGAGAAGTTCCAGGTGAAGAAGGGGCCCGTTTTTGCCAACTTCGTACTGGCAGATGAGATTAACCGTGCTCCGGCAAAGGTACAGAGCGCATTGCTCGAGGCCATGCAGGAGAAGCAGGTGACTATTGGTGCTGACACCTTTGAACTGCCTAATCCCTTCCTGGTGATGGCTACTCAGAACCCCATCGAGCAGGAGGGTACCTATCCATTGCCTGAGGCACAGATGGACCGTTTCATGCTGAAGGTGGTTATCGGCTATCCTACCATTGAGGAAGAGAAGAAGATTATCCGTGAGAATATTGCTGGTGCACTGCCTACGGTAAGTCCTGTTACTACAGCCGCTGAGATTATCAAGGCCCGTGAGGTGGTCCGTGAGGTATATATCGACGAGAAGATTGAGCAGTATATTGCCGACATCGTCTTTGCTACCCGCTATCCCGACCGCTATGGCCTGAAGGATATGAAGGACATGATTTCGTTTGGTGGTTCACCACGTGCCTCTATCAATTTGGCCAAAGCTGCCCGTGCCTACGCCTTCATCAAGCGTCGTGGCTATGTGGTTCCTGAGGATGTGCGTGCTGTTGCTTACGACGTGCTTCGCCATCGTATTGGCCTGACCTACGAGGCTGAGGCCAGCAACATTACCAGCGAGGAAATTATCTCAAAGATTATCAATAAGGTAGAAGTACCCTAAAGAAGATTAAAGATTAAAAATTAAAGATTAAAGATGGAAACATCTGAAATCCTTAAGAAGGTACGGAAGATAGAGATCAAGGCCCGTGGCCTGAGCTCGAACGTCTTCGCTGGGCAATACCATTCTGCTTTCAAGGGTAGGGGTATGGCCTTCAGTGAGGTGCGTGAGTATCAGTATGGTGACGATGTCCGCGATATCGACTGGAACGTGACGGCACGCTTCCATCGCCCTTATGTTAAGGTGTTCGAGGAAGAGCGTGAACTTACCGTGATGCTGCTCATCGACGTCAGTGGTTCGCTGGACTTCGGTACGCAGCGCCAGATGAAGCGTGACATGGTCACGGAGATAGCTGCTACCATCGCCTTCTCAGCCATCCAGAACAATGATAAGATTGGTGTGGTGTTCTTCTCCGACCGTATCGAGAAGTATATACCGCCAAAGAAGGGTCGCAAGCATATCCTCTACATCATCCGCGAGATGCTCGACTTCCATCCGGAGTCCAAACGTACGGATGTCAAGCAGGCGTTGGAGTTTCTGACCAGCGTGGCTAAGCGTCGTTGTACGGCTTTTGTGCTCAGCGACTTCTACGTGCGCCAGGATTTCCTGCAGCCCCTGCAGATTGCCAATCGTAAGCACGACGTGGTGGCTCTTCAGGTGTACGACCTGCGAGCTCGTGAGTTGCCCGATGTAGGACTGATGCGCGTGGTGGATGCTGAGACTGGTCATGAACAGTATATCGATACCAGCAGTAAGAGTCTTCGTCAAGCCCATGAGCGTTACTGGCAAAATCGTCAACAGCAGTTGCGTGATACGATGACCAGAAGCAATGTCGACTTGGTCAGCATCGCCACCAATGAGGACTATGTGAAGGCCCTGCTCATGTTGTTTAAACAACGTAGTTGAATGAGAAGAATATTAACGATAATATACCTGATAACCAGTGCTTTGTACTTGTTTGCACAAGCAAGTGTTGAAGCAAAGATTTCGCCCATCGAAATGATGATTGGCGAGCAGGCACAGGTCACTGTCAGCGTACAGGCAGACGAGAATGCCAAGGTGGAATTTCCTACCTTCAAGCCCCGTGAGATGCTGGTGCCTGGTGTTGAGGTGCTCGATACGAAGAGTCCTACAGCCCACACGTTGGTATTGACGCTGACCAGCTTTGATGGCAACCTCTACCATCTGCCTCCCTTCAAGGTGAAGGTCAATGGTAAGGAACTGGAGACTGCCGACCTCGCGCTGAAGGTTGTTGAGGTGGAGGTAGACACCACGAAGATGGACCAGTTCTATGGTCCTAAGGATGTGCAGGATGTGCCCTTCCAATGGAGCGACCTCTCGCTGAGCTTCTGGCTGAGTGTGTTGCTGCTGGTACTGATAGCCCTCAACTACTACCTCTATCTGCGTCTGCGTGACAACAAACCGATTATCACACATATCAAGATTGTGAAGCGTCTGTTGCCTCACCAGAAGGCTATGAAGGAAATCGAGCAGATCAAGGCCGACAAGATGGTTAGCTCGGAGAACCAAAAGGAGTATTATACCAAGCTGACAGACACGCTGCGTCGTTATATCGAGGAGCGTTACGGCTTCTCAGCGATGGAGATGACGAGTACCGAGATTATTGAGCGTCTGATGCAGACCGACCAGCAGTCACTCGATGAGCTGCGCCAGCTGTTTATGACGGCTGACCTCGTGAAGTTTGCCAAGTACTCAACAATGATTAATGAGAACGATGCTAACCTGGTTAGTGCTATCGACTTCATCAACCAGACGAAGTTAGAGAACCAGCCGACAGAGACGGTAGAGAAGCCGCAACTCTCTGAGGCTGACCAGCGTTCGCAGAATGAGCGTCGTGTGCTGAAGACCGTTATCTGGTCGCTGGTGGCAGTATCTGTTGCCCTCTTCGGCTATGTGCTCTATAATGTTTATCAACTGATATACTGATATGGAATTTGCCAACAAAGAATATCTGTTTCTGCTACTCCTGCTGATACCTTATCTGATATGGTATCTGATGTACAGGAAGAAGAGCGAGCCCACGATGCGCATGAGCGACACCATGGCCTATCGCTATGCACCACGCTCATGGAAAGTCGTGCTGATGCCCGTTCAGCAGATACTGCGCATCGCCGTATTCGTCTTGGTGGTATTGGTGCTGGCACGTCCGCAGACCCAGAATTCGTGGAAGAACCAGACCATGGAGGGTATCGACATCATGTTGGCAATGGACGTGTCGACGTCGATGCTGGCAGAAGACCTGAAGCCTAACCGTATGGAGGCTGCCAAGCAGGTTGCTGCCGAGTTCATCACTGGACGTCCCAATGATAATATCGGTCTGTCGATATTTGCCGGTGAGGCCTTTACACAGTGTCCTATGACCACCGACCATGCCTCGCTGCTGAATCTGTTGCAGGGTGTACGTACCGATATTGCCCAGCGCGGTCTGATAGAAGATGGTACTGCCATCGGTATGGGATTGGCCAATGCCGTCTCCCGTTTGAAGGATTCCAAAGCTAAGAGTAAGGTTGTCATCCTGCTGACGGATGGTAGTAACAACCGTGGTGACCTGTCGCCTATGACGGCAGCAGAGATTGCCAAGAGTTTTGGTATTCGCGTCTATACCATCGGCGTTGGTACCAACAAGGTGGCACCTTATCCTATGATGGTTGCTGGTGGTGTACAGTATGTCAACATCCCCGTGGAGATTGACACTAAGACACTGAGTGAGATAGCTGTGACTACCAATGGTGACTTCTATCGTGCTACCAATAATAAAGAGTTGCAGCAAATCTATAAGGAGATTGATAAACTGGAGAAATCGAAGCTCAACGTCAAGAAGTTTAGCAAGCGCTACGAGGCCTACCAGCCTTTTGCCATTGCTGCCGTACTGCTGTTGCTCCTTGAGATGCTGTTGAGAATAACCATATTCAGAAAGTTACCGTAAGATGTTTAGATTCGAAGACCCTATATACCTCTATCTATTAGCTGTCATCCCTGTGTTGGCAGTGATACGATGGCTGATGATACGCCAACAGAAGAAGCGCCTGCGCCGCTTTGGTGATCCAGAGTTGGTGAAGGAACTGATGCCCGATGTGTCACGCTTCCGCCCGTTGGTTAAGTTCAGCCTGCTGCTGTTGGCTTTGTCATTGTTGATCGTCATGCTGGCTCGTCCGCAGTTTGGCACGAAGATCAGTCATGAGAAGCGTACGGGTATCGAGACCATCATTGCAATGGATATCAGTAACTCGATGCTGGCAGAGGATGTGACACCCAGCCGTCTGGATCGTTCGAAGATGATGGTAGAGAACCTGGTGGATAACTTCACCAACGATAAGATAGGTCTTATCGTCTTTGCCGGTGACGCTTTTATCCAGTTGCCTATCACCAGCGATTATGTTTCTGCCAAGATGTTCCTGTCGAGCATTGATCCTTCGATGATGGCTACACAGGGTACCGATATTGCCAAAGCTATCTCCATGGCCTCGCACAGCTTTACGCAGCAAGAGGGGGTAGGTAAGGCTATCATAGTTATTACCGATGGTGAAGACCATGAGGGCGGTGCTCTCGAAGCTGCCAAAGAGGCTAACGAGCGTGGCCATCGTGTCTATGTGCTGGGTGTGGGTTCTCCCAAGGGCGCTCCCATTCCTACTGGCGATGGCGACTTTATGAAAGACAATACTGGTCAGACTGTGATGACGGGTCTCAACGAAGAGATGTGTCGCCAGATTGCCCAGGCTGGTGGTGGTGCTTATATCCATGTGGAGAATAACAGCAGTGCTCAGGAGAAACTGGATGAAGAGTTGGATAAGTTGGCAAAGAAGGAGATTTCCTCTACCATCTATAGCGACTATGACGAACAGTTCCAGGCAGTAGGCATTCTTGCCCTGTTGTTGCTCATCATCGAGGCCTGCCTCTTGGAGGTTCAGAACCCGCTGCTGCGGAATATCTCACTGTTTAAGAGAAAGAAGCTCGTAGCCGTTCTCGCCCTCTTGCTGATGGCAGGTACTGCTGCAGCTCAGAGTGACCGCCAATATGTGCACAAAGGCAACAAGCAGTTCCGTGCTGGCAACTATGCTGATGCCGAGGTACTCTATCGCAAGGCTATTGAGAAGAATCCCCGTAATCCGCAGGCTGTCTATAACCTGGGCGTGGCACTGATGAAACAGCAGAAAGACTCTGCGGCTGTCCAGCAGTTTATGGATGCCGGCAAGATAGAGACCAACCCTTTGCGCCGTGCTCTGTCCTATCATAATGCTGGTGTCATCTGTCAGGGTAAGAAGATGTATGGCGAGGCCATCGATGTCTATAAGGAGGCTTTGCGCAACAATCCTGCCGATGACGAGACACGCTATAACCTGGAGCTCTGCAAGCGTCAGCAGAAACAGCAGCAACAGAATCAGCAGCAGCAACAACAGCAAAAGCAGGATAAGCAAGAACAGAAGCAAGAAGAAAAGAAAGACGAGCAGAAGCAGCAACAACAGGAGCAGAAGCAGCAGGAACAGCAGATGAGTCGTGAGAATGCTGAACAGATGCTCAATGCTGCCATGCAGGAGGAAAAACAGACCCAGCAGCGTATGAAGAAGGCTCAGCAGCAGCCCAACCGTCGCAAACTGGAGAAGAATTGGTAATGGGAAAATGTAAAAATTATAAAATGAAACAATGAAAAGACAACTGATTTTTTTTATTACATTATTCAATTTTTACATTGCGACAATTGTCGCCCAGACGCTGACAGGTCGTGCTCCCTCGCAGGTTGCTGTGGGTGAGCAGTTCCGTTTGTCTTATACCATCAATACGCAGGATGTCCGTGGATTCCGTGCAGGCAATATCCCAGAGGAATTGGAAGTACTGATGGGTCCCAGCACGTCCACACAGTCGAGTTTCCAGATGGTCAATGGTCATACGTCGAGTACGTCGTCAGTGACCTATACCTATATCGTCGTAGCTACCAAGAATGGTACGTTCACCATTCCACCCGCCCATTGCACTGTCGACGGTAAGACCGTCACCTCTAACGAGTTACGCATCAAGGTAAGTGGTCAGGCTCAGCAGGGCGGCCGTCAGCAGAGCCGCCAGCAGGGTGGGGGCAATGGCGAGATGCGCTCTGCAGGTAGCTCCATCTCTGGCAGTGACCTATTTATTCACGTCAGCGCTTCAAAGCGTCATGTCCGCGAACAGGAACCCATCCTGTTGACCTATAAGGTCTATACGTTGGTGAACCTGACGCAGCTCAGTGGTAAGATGCCCGACCTGAAGAGCTTCTACACCCGTGAGGTGCCCCTGCCACAGGAGAAGAGTTTCAAGATAGAGACCTTCAATGGCCGCCAGTATCGTACGGTGACGTGGCAGCAGTATGTCATGTTCCCCCAGGCTACTGGTAAACTGGAAATACCAACTATTACCTACGAAGGTATCGTCGCCATGCAGAACCGCAACATCGACCCCTTCGAGGCCTTCTTCAACGGTGGTTCAGGATATATAGAAGTCAAGAAGCAAATCAAGGCGCCCGCCATCACCATTCAGGTAGACCCGCTGCCCCAGCGCCCTGCAAACTTCTCAGGTGGTGTAGGTTCCTTCAATATCTCTGCAACGATTGATAAGAAGGAGGTCAAGGCCAATGAGCCTATCAACCTGAGAGTGGTTGTTAGTGGTGTTGGTAACATGAAGCTGTTGAAACAGCCCGTCGTCAAGATGCCTAAGGACTTCGACGGGTATGATGCCAAGGTAACGGACAAGACCAAACTGACAGTCAACGGTCTGGAAGGTAGCATCGTCTACGACTTCCTGGCAGTGCCTCGTCATCAGGGTACTTTCGAGATTCCACCGATAGAATACACCTATTTCGATACGAAGACCAACAGTTACCAGACGCGTCGTACCGAAGGTTTTACGCTGAAGGTCGCCAAGGGCGATGGTCAGACAACGGTGGCTTCCTTTGCTGGTCAGGAGGATGTCAAGCAGCTGGGTAGCGATATCCGTTATATCCATACGGGCAATACCGACCAGCATGGCGTCAACGAGTTCTTCTTCGGCTCTGTCACCTACTGGGTATCGTTGGCAGTGCTTGTCATTGTTTTCCTGTCGCTGTTCATCATCTTCCGCCATCGTGCCATCGAGAATGCCAACATTGTCAAGCAGCGTGCCGGCAAGGCCAACAAGGTCGCTGTGAAACGTCTGAAGAAGGCTGCCAAACTCATGAAGTCTGGCAAGGACGGTGAGTTCTACGATGAGGTGATGCGTGCACTGTGGGGCTATGTCGGTGATAAGCTGAATATGCCTGTCGATCAGCTTACCCGCGACAATGTCAGTCAGCAGTTGTCTCAGTATAATGTGTCTGAAGAAACCATCAGCCAGTTTGTGGGAGCCCTCGACGAGTGCGAGTTTGCCCGCTATGCTCCTGGCGATGCTACAGGAAACATGAATAAGGTGTATGATGCTGCCATTACGGCCATCACCCAGATAGCCAATACGATGAAGAAGTCAAAGAACATGAAGCCGCTGACGGTGCTGCTCTTGCTACTGATGCTGCCGCTGGCTGCCAGTGCTGCCACTAAGGAAACGGCCGACAGCCTCTATGCCGCCGAGCACTATCAGGAGGCTGCCAAGCAGTACGAGGCATTGTTGAAGCAGGGCGTGTCGTCAGACTTGTACTATAACCTCGGCAATTGCTACTATCGCATGGACGATATGACGCGTGCCGTATTGAACTACGAGCGTGCCCAGCTGTTGTCGCCTGGCGACCGCGATGTCCGTCTGAACCTGCAGATGGCACGTTCCAAGACCATCGACAAGATTGTCCCTGAGTCAGAGATGTTCTTCGTTACGTGGTACCACTCGTTGGTCAACCTGATGAGTGTCGACGGATGGGCCCGTATGGCGCTTGTCTCACTGGTCGTTGCCATCATCCTGGCGCTGGCCTATCTCTTTAGTGACCGTATCTGGCTGCGTAAGGTGGGCTTCTTCGTGGGTCTGCTGTTCCTCGTAGTCTTTGCGCTGAGCAACCTCTTTGCCTACCAGCAGAAAGAGGCGCTCGTACACCGCTCAGGAGCCATCGTCATCCGTTCGGCAGTCACTGTCAAGAGTACGCCAGCCAATAACGGTACCGATCTGTTCATCCTGCATGAGGGTACGAAGGTAACCATTACCGACAATAGCATGAAGGAGTGGTGCGAGATTCGTGTAGCTGATGGTAAGGAAGGTTGGTTGCCAACAAAAGACTTGGAGGTAATATAATGCTTAATGCATAATGCTTAATGCTTAATGCTTAATGCTTAATAATGGAACAGCTTATTCAGTTTGACAAACAGTTGCTGCTGATGGTCAATGGCAGCGATTCAGTGTTCCTCGACTATGTCGTGTTGACGCTGACCAATGCCAAGACGTGGATTCCCTTGTATCTAGGACTGTTCTACGTCGTGCTGATGACGCATAAGCCAAACTGGCGCGACATCCTGCTCATTCTGGGTGCTGCCGGACTGTGTGTACTATTGGCAGGCACCATCGATGACACTATCGTCAAACCGCTGGTGGCTCGCTGGCGTCCTACCCACGACCCTGAAATCGGTATGCTGGTGGATGTCGTCAACGACTATCGTGGTGGCAACTACGGATTCTTCTCGGCACATGCGGCAAACACGTTCAGCATTGCGCTGTTCTTCTCGCTGCTGATGCGTCACCGCTTGTTTGTTGTTTTCATGGTCTGCTGGTCGTTCATCAACTGCTGGACACGCCTCTATCTGGGTGTCCACTATCCTGGCGACATCACTGTCGGACTCCTCTGGGGAGCCGCCGTCGGCTATAGCGTCTATCGTCTCTACTGCCGCTTCACCGTTCCTGTCCGTTACGACATGAAACATCTGTATGTTCCCATAGCTATACTATGTCTATCGGTAGTCTATGCGATGATACGGGCAGCTATCATAACATGGGCATAAGGAAAATCGGGTAATTGCTTTGCAATTTGCCCGTTTTTTTGTAATTTTGACTTCGTCGAAAGTACTCTCGTTCGAAAATACCCAAATAAATTTGGTATTTTACTCACTTATTCGTACCTTTGCACCGTTTTTCTGAAATTATAATTTCATTGCAATGAATATATCGTATAAATGGTTGAAGGAGTACGTTGATTTTGACCTCACACCACAGCAGGTGTGTGATGCACTGACATCGACAGGTCTGGAGGTTGACGCACTCGAAGAAGTACAGAGTATCAAGGGCGGTCTGAAGGGACTTTACGTGGGTAAAGTGCTGACGTGCGAGATGCACCCAGACTCAGACCACCTGCATGTAACAACAGTAGATTTAGGTAAGGGCGAGCCCCAGCAGATTGTCTGTGGCGCTCCCAACGTAGCAGCAGGCCAGAAGGTCATCGTGGCCGACCTGGGTTGCGTGCTCTACGATGGCGACAAGGAGTTTGTTATCAAGAAGTCTAAGCTGCGTGGCGTAGAGTCGATGGGTATGATTTGTGCCGAGGACGAGATTGGCATCGGTACCGACCATGCTGGCATCATCGTACTCCCTGAGGATGCCGTTGTAGGCACCCCCGCAGCAGAATACTATCATCTGGAGAGTGACTGGCTTATCGAGGTAGACATTACCGCCAACCGTGCCGACGCCCTCTCTCACTGGGGTGTAGCTCGCGACCTGTATGCCTGGCTGAAGCAGAATGGCTACAAGACCGCCACTCACCGTCCAGTGGTCGACGATTTCGTCGTCGACAATCACGACCTCCCCATCGATGTAGTTATCGAGAATACTGAGGCCTGCAAGCGCTATGCCTGCGTCAGCGTTACTGGCTGTGAGGTCAAGGAGAGCCCTGAGTGGCTGAAGAACAAGCTCAGCGTGATTGGATTACGTCCAATCAACAACATCGTCGACATCACCAACTACGTGATGATGGCACTGGGTCAGCCCCTGCACTGCTTCGATGCTGACATGGTGAAGGGTCACAAGATTGTCGTCAAGACCATGCCTGAGGGCACACCCTTCCAGACACTTGATGGCGAGGAGCATAAGTTGAGCGACCGCGACCTGGCTATCTGCAATGCCGAGGAGCCCATGTGTATCGCTGGTGTCTTCGGTGGAAAGGGTAGTGGTACCTACGAGACCACCAAGAATGTGGTGCTGGAGAGTGCTTACTTCCATCCCACATGGATTCGTAAGTCTGCCCGTCGTCACGGACTCAGCACCGATGCTTCGTTCCGTTTCGAGCGTGGCGTAGATCCCAACGGCACTATCGACGCCCTGAAATATGCTGCCCAGCTCTGTAAGGAGTTGGCAGGCGGTAAGGTGTCTATGGAGATCAAGGATGTCTATCCCGAGAAGATGGAGAATGCCGTCGTCGACCTGCAATACAGTTATGTACACTCACTCGTGGGCAAGGACATCCCCGTAGAGACCATCAAAAGCATCTGCGAGAGCCTGGAGATGAAGGTCCTCGGAGAAAACTCCGAGGGAATGCAATTGGAGATTCCAGCCTATCGTGTGGACGTACAGCGTCCTTGCGACGTGGTAGAGGACATCCTGCGCATCTATGGATATAACAATGTAGAGATTCCTACTCAGCTGAAGTCAAGCCTCGTCATCAAGGGCGACGAAGACCAGAAGCACAAGTTGGCCAACCTCGTCAGCGAGCAGCTGGTGGGTGCTGGCTTCAACGAGATTCTGAACAACTCACTGACCAAGGCCGCCTACTATGCTGAAGAGCAGCAGGCTCAGCTGGTAAAGATTATGAATCCGCTGTCTAGCGACCTCAACGTGATGCGCGGCACCCTGCTGTTTGGCGGTTTGGAGAGCATCGAACACAATGCCAAGCGCAAGAATGGTAACTGCCACTTCTTCGAGTTTGGCAACGTCTATAGCTTCGACCCTGAGAAAGAGAATCAGGACGACCCCATACAGGCCTACAAGGAGCAGTACCACATGGCGCTGTGGTTGACTGGTAAGCGTGTCGAGGGCTCTTGGGCTCACGCCAACGAGGATACCTCCTATGCTGAGCTCGACGCCTATGTGCAGAACATTCTGGCACGTATCGGTGTACAGCCAGGCATGCTGGTTCGCAAGAAGAGCGATAACGCTATCTTCGCTGCTGGTCTCACCATCGAGAATCGTGGTGGCAAGAAACTCATCGAGATGGGTGTGCTCACCAAGAAGCTGCAGAAGCAGTTCGACATCGACACCACCGTTTACTATGCAGAGCTCAACTGGACAGCACTGATGAAGGTCATCCGCAAGCAGAAGGTGCTCTACACAGAGATTGCCAAGTATCCTGCCGTCAGCCGCGACCTCGCCCTGCTCATCGACAAGAACGTCGAGTTCGCACAGATTGAGCAGATAGCCCGTCAGACTGAGAAGAAGTTCCTGAAGAAGGTCGAGCTCTTTGACGTCTATGAGGGTAAGAACCTGCCTGCTGGCAAGAAGTCGTATGCCGTCAACTTCATCCTCCAGGATGCTGAGAAGACCATGGGCGACAAGCAGATTGAAGCCATCATGACAAAACTCATCACCAACATCAAGAAGATGTTAGGTGCTGAGCTTAGGTAACCAATAACCAATAACCGTTGGCTGCGCGATATGGACAAGAATAATCCGATAGCTCAAATGACCAAGGATTTTGCACTTCGAATTCTTAAGTTGAGTAATTATCTTGGCGATGAGAAGAAGGAATATATTCTTTCCAAACAAATTTTGCGTAGTGGAACTAGTATCGGTGCAAATATCCGTGAGGGTATTTATGCACAGAGTAAGGCTGATTTCATTAATAAATTGAGTATTGCCTTAAAGGAGTCTAGTGAAACGGAATATTGGTTGGAATTGTTACATGAATCTGGTTATCTGAGTGATGCAGAATATAAGTCAATATATGATGACAATAGTAAAATATCAGCAACATTAATTAATATTATTAAGAAGTCCAAAACCTCTGCCAAATAACGGTTATTGGTTATTGGTTAACGTTTATTGTTTTTTATGGGAAGAGCATTTGAATATCGCAAAGCTGCGAAACTGAAGAGATGGGGCCACATGGCCAAGACATTCACCAAGATTGGCAAGCAGATTGCCATTGCCGTAAAGGCTGGCGGTCCAGAGCCCGACATGAACCCTGCACTGCGTGCATGTATCGCCAATGCTAAGCGCGAGAACATGCCGAAGGATAACATCGAGCGTGCCATCAAGAACGCTATGGGTAAAGACCAGAGCGACTACAAGGAAGTAACCTACGAGGGATATGGACCTCACGGAGTAGCCATCTTCGTTGACACCCTGACAGACAATACCACTCGTACCGTGGGTGACGTCCGTTCCGTGTTCAACAAGTTCAATGGTAACCTGGGTACCCAGGGCTCACTGTCGTTCCTCTTCGACCACAAGTGCGTGTTTACCTTCAAGAAGAAAGACGGTCTGGATATGGACGAGATGATTCTCGACCTCATCGACTACGGAGTAGAGGATGAGTACGACGAGGACGAGGAGGAGAACAGCATTACCATTTATGGCGATCCTTCTTCATTCGGTGCCATCCAGAAGCATCTGGAGGAGAATGGCTTCGAGGTAACAGGTGCTGAGTTCACCCGTATTCCTAACGACCTCAAGGACGTTACTCCCGAGGAGCGTGAGACCATCGACAAGATGATCGAGAAGCTCGAGGACTTCGACGATGTACAGACCGTGTACACCAACATGAAGCCCGAGGCTATTGAGGAGTAATTGGCTGTTGGCTGTTAGCTATTAGCTGTTAGCAAAAAGCTAACTGCTAACTGCCAACATCACCGATAGTCAGATTCACGGAACGTAGCTTCAAAGAGCTTCGTTCCGTTTTCTTTTTCTGAATAGTAGGCGTAGCGGAACGAGTAGCCGGCATCCTTATATAGCTTCAAGTTCGTCGAGTTCTTCACCTCCAAGAGCAGTGCTTCACGGAACTTTGCTTTGTCCACCCTCTGTGGGTCGTCCAGCGTTCCTGTCAGCGTATACAGATAGCTGATGGTGTGCGTAGCCTTCTCAAACGTCATGCTGTCCAGCACGATTTCCTTGTCTACCGCACGCGGACAGTTCTTCTCCGTAAACTCCTTCGCCTCGCGGGCACAACGGTCTTCCAGAGACTCTTGACAAGCCGTCAGCAACATGATGCTCATTATTAATATTACAGCCTTTTTCATATCTCGTTTTTCTATTGTTTTTGTACACTTTTCTTTTTCTCTGCTGCAAAGTTACTACTTTTTCTACTAATAAGTAAGTAAAACGTGAAAATAATAGCTGTAGCCACGCGCGAGACAGCTGTATTTACCCTCCGTATACAACTGATATGCATCCTGTATCAGCCTAATACGCGTCTGTATTAGCCTAATACGCGTCTGTATCAGCTGTTGCCGCGTCTGTATCAGCAGTAATTGCCTCCACGTTCCACGAACATGTCGGAGATGCCGATAGATAGGCGGTTTGCGGGCGTGGACGGTGCGCGCGGACGTTCCACTTTGCTTCCACTTCGCCTCCACACTTTGGCCCGTTAGCAGAGACAGCCGTTGCTGTTCGCAAGATAGCTGTAGCGACACGAAAATGGTGAGCGTTTTACCCTAAACGCTCACCGTTTTCTGGAAAGTGCTCACCGTTTCTCCATGAGACAGCCCTGCGCGTACCTTTATAATGTTTGTGGAAGGCTTGTGGAAGCACTGTGGAAGGGCCAATCCCCGCTATCGCCTTTGTACACTAGGATTGTGGAACGTGGAGGGAATTTAACGCGGATGGAATCCGCAGGTAAGGGACGGGACAAGTGGTCTTACTGTAAAACAGAAAAGGGAACCAGAGTAGGTTCCCCTTTTGCTTGTCTTGGCGGAGAGTGAGGGATTCAAACCCCCGATACCCGAAAAGGGTATACCGGATTTCGAGTCCAGCGCGATCGATCACTCTGCCAACTCTCCGAGTAAGTGAGCGCCATGCAAGCTTGCTTGCAAATGGCCGAGCGTGAGGAGAGTCAATTGTAAAATTGAACTCTCCAGAAAATCGCATGCAAAGGTACTACGTTTTTCTGAAATATCCAAAAGATATCTTGGTTTTTTTGAAAAAAATGCCTACCTTTGCAGGCGTTTAAGAAGACATATACATTTTTAATATAAAAGGAAAGATGAAAGCATTTGTTTTCCCCGGTCAGGGGGCACAGTTTGTTGGCATGGGTAAGGACCTGTACGACAACAACGAGACAGCAAAAGAATTGTTTGAAAAGGCTAACGACATTCTAGGTTATCGCATTACCGACATCATGTTTGAGGGTACTGACGAGGACCTGAAGCAGACTAAGGTGACACAGCCCGCCGTATTCCTGCACAGCGTGATTTCTGCTATCTGCATGGGCGACAAGTTCCAGCCCGAGATGACTGCCGGTCACTCGCTGGGCGAGTTCTCTGCACTGACAGCAGCTGGCGCACTGAGCTTTGAGGACGGTCTGAAGCTGGTGTATGCACGTGCTATGGCTATGCAGAAGGCTTGCGAGGCTCAGCCCTCGACGATGGCTGCCATCATCGGTCTGCCCGACGAGAAGGTCGAGGAGGTCTGCGCTGAGGTCAGCAAGATGGGCAAGGGCGTCTGTGTGGCTGCTAACTATAACAACCCGGGCCAGCTGGTAATTTCTGGTAACATCGAGGCTATCAATGAGGCTTGTGAGATGCTGAAGGCCGCTGGTGCCAAGCGTGCGCTGCCCCTGAAGGTGGGTGGTGCTTTCCACTCTCCACTGATGCAGCCTGCCAAGGACGAGTTGCAGGCCGCCATCGAGAAGACTGAGATCAAGGCTCCTAAGTGCCCCGTTTATCAGAACGTGGATGCTAAGCCTCATACTGATCCCGCAGAGATCAAGGCTAACCTGATTGCTCAGCTGACCAGCAGCGTTCGCTGGACTCAGATTGTGCAGAACATGATTGCCGACGGTGCTACAGACTTCACAGAGTGTGGCCCTGGCAAGGCTCTGCAGGGCATGATTGCCAAGATCAACAAGGAGGTTCCTGCACACGGAATCGAGCAGTAAACAATAACCAATAAACAATAAACAATTGGCAGGCTAATAGCTAACTGCCAAAAGCCAATAACTAAAATACGTTGAATGTGGAGAAGGTAATTATATATCAAATATTTACCCGTCTGTTCGGCAATCGTAACGTTACCCGCAAGGTTGACGGTACGGTTGCCGAAAACGGTTGTGGCAAACTGGCAGACTTCACACCCAAGGTGCTGAAGGACATTGCCCAGATGGGAGTGAGTCATGTGTGGTATACAGGCGTCATCCGCCATGCTACGCAGACGGACTATAGCAAGTTTGGCATTCCCCGCCAACATGCTGCTGTGGTGAAGGGTAAGGCCGGTTCGCCGTATGCCATCACCGACTACTATGACATCGACCCTGACTTGGCTGTCGATGTGAAGAAGCGCATGCAGGAGTTTGAGGAGCTGGTAGAGCGCACACATGCTGCAGGACTGAAGGTCGTCATCGACTTCGTGCCCAACCATGTGGCTCGCCAGTATCACTCTATCTGCAAGCCAAGAGGTGTAAAGGACCTGGGCGCTGGTGACAACCAGCAGCACGGCTTCGACCCGCAGAACAACTTCTACTACTGTCCTGGAGAGCGCTTTACACCGTATTTCGATCTGTATCAGGGCGAGAAGGAACCTTACCACGAAGAGCCTGCCAAGGCTACTGGTAACGACCATTTTGATAATGCACCGTCGAAGACCGACTGGTATGAGACGGTCAAGCTGAACTACGGCGTAGACTACTATGCTGGTGGCGTGGGTCACTTCGACCCTGTGCCTGATACGTGGTATAAGATGACGGAGATACTGCTGTTCTGGGCGGCAAAGGGCATCGATGCCTTCCGCTGCGATATGGCGGAGATGGTGCCTGCCGAGTTCTGGCGCTTTGCCACCAGGGCAGTCCGCAAGAAGTATCCCGACATTAAGTTCATTGGCGAGGTGTATAATCCCAGCGACTACCGCCGCTACCTGCTCAACGGCTTCGACTGGCTGTATGACAAGGTGGGCATGTATGATACCATGCGTAGCGTGATCTGTCACCATGCGCCAACCACCGCTATCAGTGGTGCCTGGCAGCAGACGGACGACATCCGCGACCACATGCTCTACTTCCTGGAAAACCACGATGAGCAGCGCATTGCCAGCGACTTCTTTGCTGGTAGTGGTAAGAAAGGTGTGCCTGCGATGATAGCCTCTGTGCTGATGCAGAAGAACCCCTTCATGCTGTATGCTGGTGAGGAGTATGGTGAGCGTGGCATGGATAAGGAGGGATTCAGCGGTCAGGACGGACGTACCACCATCTTCGACTATTGGAGTATCGATACGCTGTGTCGTGCTGCTGCGAAGAAGCTGACGGCAGAGGAAAAGGCACTCTACGACATCCATAAGAAGGCGCTACAGATGGCCCGTAAGGAAAAGACCATCGGCGAGGGTGCGTTCTTTGACCTGATGTATGTGAATGGCCATCTGCACCGTCAGTATTCCTTCCTGCGTAAGGCCGGTAGCGAGGTGTTGCTCGTAGTGGTCAATTTCGACGAGCTACCCGTGATGACGACAGTGAATATTCCTGGTCACGCCTTTGATTATCTGATGATGAAAGAGAAGAATGCTGTGGCTACAGACCTGCTGTCAGGACAGAAAGTGAGACTCTCCCTGAAGCGAGACGGCGGCATTCCCGTATCATTGGAACCGCTGGGTGCTGTGGTATTGAAATTCAAGGATTAATAATTGCGGGCGGCCTGTTATGGTCGCCCGCTTGTTATCACAATCTTTTTACCTTATTCGTTTACATCTCATTGATGCTTCCAACGCCAGGACGATGGTTGTTCTTGTGAGTGGGGTTCCCGCCATAGTTCAGCGAGCCTACACCCGTCACACTGCCGTCAATCCTGTCCTTTGCATAGCAATTGATGCTACCTACGCCTGATACTAATGCCTTCACATTCTTGGCCTTCAGGTCGCCAGCTTCTATGCTGCCTACACCGCTGCATGTCAGGTCGGCATTGATGGTCTGTCCGTTCATGGAGATGCTGCCCACGCCACTACATGTTGCGCTAATATCGTCAGCAATGATTTTGTTGATTTCGATGCTTCCTGCTCCAGAGTTCTTGATGTCCAGTCGGTCGGTGTCCAGAGTGTCCATTGCTATTCTGGAAACACCACTGTTGGTGAGCTTGATGAGGTCGGTTGTGTACACCTTGAACTTGATGTGAACGCCATCCATCTTCAGCTTCCTTAAGGTTGTGCTGATGTTCAGTCTCTTGTCTGTGCTCTCAAGTTTGATATACTCGATGAAGTTTTCGGGAGCCGTCAGTTCAACCGTCCCGTCCTTGGCGTCGCTCTGTATCAGCTCTACGTTGCCCACACAGTGCATGGCAACTTCCTCAAATGGTGACAGTTTATACTCCTTGGTCACAATGTTGTCGCTGGGCACGAGATTCCATGTCCCAAACTCCGTTTTACAGGCTGTCAGCGTTATCACGCAGAACATCAGAAGCAATACCTTTTTCATATTCTTATCTGTTTATTGTTGATTGTTTTGAATGGTTCTTTTGCTGATTAGACGTATCCAGTTATCGAAAAGTTGCAAAATTCTTGTTTTTTTTCAATTTAATTTGTATTTTTGCGCTTAAAATACAAGAAAATGGCCGATTACATACTTAACGAGCACAACAAGGAGGAGTTTCCACCTGCTCATACTGCGGATTCTGACACATCCCGAATTTAAACTGTTATTTCTCAGTCAATTAGATAAAAGTTCCTCTCAATACAAATGGGAGGAACTTTTTTATTAAACTATGTTAATTCACTTTGCCACCTGCGTTTTTTTTCGTACCTTTTCATTCGTAATCATATTACTACCTTGTTATAATTAATAATTAATAGATGTCAAAGAGATTAACAGCAGATGAGAAGCTCTGTGCCTTGGGAACCATGTGCAAGAGCTTCACGAAAGAACAGGTTGAGCACCTTGAAAGAATTACCAATGTTGATGCACGTTACAAATGCGCTCAGAGGTACATGAGAGAACTTAACGAGGGTAGGAAAGGGGAACGTGTCAAGGCCTTGGAGTATTACAAGAAGTATGCTGAAATCCTTGAAGGTCTTGATTGTATCGACAACAAGCTGTGGACTGATGAGAAGAAAATCAGAGCTTTCAGTGACTTGTTGGATGCTTACGCTGAGAAGTGTGTTGAACTCGTCGATAACAACAATCGCAAACGTTTGGAGCACCTTAAAACTCAACGTGTTCAACGTCAAAAGGCTTTTGAGGCTGAACAAGTGAAGCTTGACAAGGAGATTGCTGAACTTGAAGCAAAACTGGGGTGAGCCGTTCCCGGCCCACCTCAGTTTTAGGTAGTGTTATATATCTTTTAATATGCATCTTTCAACATATCCTGCGCTGCTTGGGCAAAACCTCTCATATATTCTTTCTTAAACAGCTCCCATCTTTCTGGGTCAGCCCCTTCATTTGGAACTTCATTATATCTCAAAATATAGTCTTGGTATGCAGCTTCCTCTGAACTGATAAGCTCTCTTGTACTCTTGCGTTTATCGTAGCCTTTTTGGTAAGCCATATCTGCTATCTTCATCATTCTTAGTTTCTTTTCTTGCTCTTCCGTATTAACATTTTCCTCCATTATTTGGGCTTCTGTTTTCTCTGTAGCAAGAGTATCATCATTCACCACTTCATTGGTCGATTGTTGTGTTTCGGCCTTCTCTGTTACTTGTGGGGCTGCTGCTTCGTCTGTTTTTGAGCCTCCTCCATCACATTTCTCACTGAGGAATCCAATGAAACTCAAGGCAAGGAAAATAATCAGTCCTTTTTGCCAGCATCCCATCTTTTTAAGTCGCATTTGTATTGAATTCAATACATTTGATTGTTGAACCGCTGATTCACCATTAGTAGGAGTTCCACATTTAGGACAGAAATTTTCTCCATCTTCTAACTTATTTCCACAATTTCCACAATATGCCATGATTAGTACAATTTTTTGTTAATGTTACCACTTTTTATGTTTTTGATTAGAATAGTGCATCTTCCCATCCTTTATAAAATTGTTCCTTAAACTCCCTATAAAGTTCCATTTCTTCAGGAGTTCTTGGAGCTTCACATTTGTCAAGGAATCTCTCTTTACACCATCTTTCCTTGTTTATGGCATCACGCTTTTGCAATGAAGCACCATATTCCTTACCGTACTTATATCCATGTCTAAGGATTTCTTCTTTCCTTGCTTTCTTTTCTTGTTCTTGTCGTTCTGCTTCTTCTTTGGCTTTACGTTCTGCTTCTTCTTCTTTGGCATGGCGAACTTGTTCCTCTTTTGCCTTTTTACTGTCACTAGTCACTTTCTCTGTTTTCTGTGGAGCGTTGGTTTCATCGTTAGATTCTGTCTTGCCATCTTTCGGCTGAGAAAGAGCTCCAATAATAGCAAATATAATGAAGCCAATTCCTATTTTTTTCCAAAGTGCCATTTTCTTCTTAGGCTCTCCTTGGACGGGATTACTTACACGCTGTGTTCCATTCATACCATCTAACTGAGTACCACAGTTAGGACAAAACTTTACACCATTATTAATTTCGGTGCCACATTTTCCACAATATGCCATAATAACTTTTTTATTTTATGTATCCAATTTCCATTACCGTAATTAATAGTCATGAGGGTGTTCAAATAGGCACATCCTCATGTTTTTACAAAGATTTATTAATAATCAAATGTGCTTTTACCTCTCTTGTCAATAAATCCCCATTTGCCGTCTTTTTTTACTAGAGCAAGTCCTTCTGAAAAGCTACGAGCTTCTTCAAAATAATAAAAAACATAATTAAATGATTTATTAACATAGGAGTATCCATCATATTGTTTGACTTTAACTATTGTCAATCCTTCGTGAAAACCTTCTTTTCTTTTCGGGGAAAGGTCATCCGTAAACTTTAAGACTTTATTACCATGATTATTGATATAATAATTACAAGGCCCTTCATCCATCATACTTTCTACAAGCGCCAATCCTTCTGAGAAATCATCAGCGTCTAAGTATGTACATGGTATAACCTCTCTACCTGATTTATCGATGTAGCCATATCCTTGTTCTTTACTAACTCTTGCTAATCCGTTGTGGAAATCATTGATTTCGCCATAGTTTTTTAAACTTATAACCACATTCCCTTTAGTGTCAATATATGCGTAGTTATGTGATTCATCAAACATTTTAGAAGATAAATTAACAGCTGCTAATCCGTCCGAAAAGTTATTTGCAGAATTATATTTGCAAGATATAACTATTTGCCCTTTTTTATTAATGAATCCACTCTTCTCATAATCCGATATAGATGCCAACCCCTCATGAAAGTCGCCTATTTGGTCATATTTTGTGTTTAATTCAATGACCATATTACCATTTATATCTATATATCCACTATTTTTAGAACCATTGCCTTCTATCTCTTCTATCCACTGAACACTAGCCAGCCCTTCAGAAAACTCACCGATAGACCAATAATCTTTACAAGGAATTACCAATTCTCCTTTTTTGTTAATAAAGCCCCACTTGCCATCTTTCTTCACTTTTGAACGACCATCATGAAAGGATGAAATTTCATCGTAGTAGGCACATGCTTGGGCCAATCCTTCAAGAGAATAATCTACACTGTCACTTTGAGCGAAGTTGTTATAAGCATACATAGCCATAACACACAGAATCAAGTTTTTTTTCATATCAAAAAACTGCACTCTCGGCTCGATGAGTACGGTTAATAGTTATTGATAAAACATACGAAAAAGTGGAGCCTTCATCCTGCCTTATCCTCAGCGTAGGGCTTGGACTCCCTTGTAATACAGATAAGGAAAATGAACAAACCCCACTTGGATGTATTTCGTTGTATACGGAATACAAACCAAGAAGAGCGTCCTTCCCATTATTCTGATATTACATCGGCTTGTAAGCCAACTGTGAAGTGTCCAAGTTCACGCTGTCAGAATAAGCGAATGCGCTTTCTTCAATATGTCTGCAATCCCTTTTAGGAATGCGCTTCAAAGATACGCATTTTTTCTGGAAGAACGCTCAATACGGGCAGAAATTTTACAAATTTTCACATAGCATTTCTGTTTCTCTACAATTCGAACTCTGTTTTCAGTCTTTGTACAGTTGCAACACTGACATTAGTGAGTTTGGCAGTAATACGGATGCTGTAGTCTTTGCGTAGGTAGGTAAGCACTTCTTTGTACTCCTTTTCCTTCTGTTCACGTGTTTTTATACTGCCTTTCTTACGTCCTAACTGACCTCCATTCTCAACGTACTGTTTGCGTCCTGAGTTAAGACGAAAACTGATACTGTCTCGTTCAAGCTGTGCACATGTTGAGAGCGTGGCAATCATAATAGGTGCAAAAAGTGTCGGCTCACCCTTTTCATCGAGCAAGGTCAACTGTTCCTTCTGCATGAACAAGTTGATTTTGTTATCTACTAAATCCTTCACTGTTGCAAGCACTTCGAACGCATTACGCCCCACTCTACTGAGCTCACTGACGAGTAGCATGTCAACATGTTCACGCTTGCAGTAGTCAATAGCCTCAACAAGTATAGGTTTCTGTTTGCTTGCACCGCTGACGTTTTCCTCATACACCTTGACCACGTTCATCTGTGCATAATCTGCGTATGCTCTGAGGTCTGCCACTTGTCTTGTCGTATCTTGACGATGGGCTTGGTAGCCGCTTGAACTTGTTCTACTGTAGATGACTGCTGTTTTCATATTAATCTTTGATAAATCTGTGAACACGTTTAATATGATATTATGAACATATCGATGGACTTATTTGCTTTTTTTGAGTACACCCCATTTTTTGAGTACATTGGAGGTGGAGGGTGTTACCCCTCCTTGACCTCAAAACACCTTAACGATGCTTTCCCAACGTAGTGACCGCCAACCGCCTTTTTCGATGTCGAAGTAGGCAGTTGTCTTATACACCTCTCTAGAAACACCGTTGCCGTTAATGTGCTTAGCAGAAAGAGAAGGGTTGGTTGTTCCCCATGCCTCACGAACCTCTCCGTTCTTCTTGATGAAGATGAAGTGAGCCACACCGTTGGCGAGTTTTTCTTTTAACTGTGCAATCATCATGGCTTTGATGATGCCGATTTCCTCACTGTTGGTACGCTGGGCGATAACCGTTGCCCTTACTACTGTGCTGCTGCTGATTGCTAATGCTTGTATCATTGTCGTATGAATTTTGTAGTTATACATGTTTTTTTCTAATCACGATACAAAGGTACGACATTTATTTAATATATGCAACTTTTTCGTGTTAAATCCAGTTAATTATATGACATTTGTTTGGTATTTGCAATATTTTGGTTACCTTTGCACAAAAATGAAGGAATATGGAGAAGGAACGAACAGTTATTCACCTCGAAATCAATGGTCAGCACCACTACTATGGTAGCATTGCCAACATGTACGAGTTCTATACGAGTGAGGAACTTGGTATCACTTATGCGAGCCTACGCAATTATAAGTTGTCGTATGACCATCCTTACCAAAACAAGAAGTGTATCATCCGCAAGGGTGTGCTGCTCTCAAAAAGTGGTAATCGTGGCATTCGCAAATCTGAACATGTCGAACGAGGATAAAGACAGCAAACGGTTTTTTCTTACACTTGTTCAGTGCTAAATGCCCATATATAAAGAACTTGTGCAACGTTGAGGCTGCACAAGTGTATCTACATAGCGTGGGTTAGTAGTTGACATCTTCTACGTAGCAGATAGATTGTTGTAGATATTCGAGTTCCGCATCAGTCAACGAAAATTTTGCGTTTATAATCCAATCCATGAACTTGTATTTCATCTGTATCTTCTTGGCTAAGTCTTTCGTGTTCTCGTATCTTTTAACCATATTGACATATTTTTGCCTGATTATTCCTTTGGATGGTTTCATAACAACTTACTAATTTCTTCTCTTATTATTGAACTGATGTATTCCCTCATTGGTTGACTACCAAGAAACTCGTCCATTGATAGATGTGGCTGATTGTCCTTCCATTGTTTGTACAATTGGTTTCTAAGCGTAGCAGCTCGACTCATCTTATTACGTGATTCTTGGCTGTGAGTCCTCCCGTACATGGGATTATTTGCCCCATGTCTGTCCTTTTTTTGCTGCACTTGACAAATATTTTGATTATTCATACTACTTTTTATTTTGTTGATATATTTATATTATGAGTTGGTTATATGACTTACTTCATATAATAAATAGTTTATATTTCAAAAAAGATAAGTCATTCTATTGAATTTTTATCTTTTGTCAATTATTATTTGTAATATAAGGATGAAAAAGAGTTGCAATAGTCCAAGTAGTTATTATTAGTTTAACCTACTGCAACAAGGGTCTGAATACCTTAAAAGAAACTATGGTTGAGGCTACACCAACAAAAAAAGTAGCATGTACACTCCGCTATTTCTTGTCTGATGTGAGGGCAACGTTGACACCTAACGCCCCTTGATTCCAGAGCGAAAGCGAATAAGGACAAGAGCCTAATAGTGTTGTTAAAGACTGATAGGGATGGGAACGATTCAGTGCCTACAGAATGTAGGTGGAAGAGACAACAAAGTGTGCTGCACTGCATCAGAACAGTGACCATATTATCTTTTATATTCTCTCCATGCGCTTAATGTACCTACTGCAAGGGCTTGGGAAATATATGGAAGATAAAAAGGTGGATTATGCCCAATATGAAAGGACCCTTTTTGAAATATGTCAAAATAGGTCCTCCCGTAATTTCAAAACTCTTGATGACATCATGACTTTTTCAATTCATGGGTTTGCAAGTGTTAGGACATAGCTTAATGACTTATTCCTCAGTACCTTCTACCGCTATCTGCCAATCCTCTTCTTGTTGTTTCTTTGCTTTCAGTTTCTCTAATACTCGCTCATTGTGTTTGTTCCAATCAATTTTGCTCGTTGATTGCTGTTCTCGTTCAGTTTCTTGAACAGGTGCAGACGGGTATTCCTCATAAGCATAAAGTGGGTAACTACCTATCAATCCATTTTCATTAAGCATGTTGTCAAATTCTTCATAAGTATATGTGCCTGCCTGAAGTTGTCTGTAGATTTCACTATTTCCATTGTAATGAACAGTCTGATTATCCTTGTCGTAAGTAAATGAATGGTCATCGTTATTGATTATCCATGTTCTGAACTCAATCCCATAGTGGCAGACCATTTCATCATAAAATTGTTCATCGTTCTTGTATCTTGCGTTCTTGATAGTCCCCCAACTCTCTGCACCATTGGTGTAGTCTACGACTATCAGATTCCACATCTTATGTATCTTGTAAATGGTAACATCTTCAATGTATTCGTCTATCATTGCTTTAACAAGTTCTTTGTTTTGGTGTATCTCGTCAATCTTGTCTTTGATATTGACGAATGAACTTGTTAACCTTTGCAATTTGCTTATAGTTACTCTCCTTGATGTTATACCTTGTGAATATCTGCTAATAGCCTCAGCTAGTTCCTTTTGCTTTTTGGAGTATTCGGCAGTTTCATTAGCCATGAGTTCTTGAATGGTATCATCGTCTTCTTTGCTGTGGGCATATCTACCCATGACCTTCTTGTGTTCATCTTTGAGACTACTCAGTTCCTTTTCTTTGGCATCCTTTACCTTTAACATGTCCTCTACTTCTGATGTCAGTAGACCTATTTTTTTAGCATTGGAATCTGCTATGTTTATTTTAGCAAACATGTATAGTGATAGGGTTAGCACCAATCCATCTAATCGCCATTGTCGCATTTCTGCACCTCTTGTACATATTCTTGGGTGGTCATTACGCTCAACTAATCCATAACACTTATATGTCCTTGGATTCATATCATACTTCGTTGCGGTATCAGATTGCTTACCCACTGAGAAGCGTGAGCCACATTCACCGCATCTTAGCTTTGCTTTGAGAAGATTATCATGTTTCATGGCGTTGTTCTTGTTGTAGGCAGCCTGCGCCAATCTGTCTTGTACTCGTTGGAATAGTTCATCGTCAACGATGCGTAAGTTTTCAAGTTGAACGTCATAGGTGTATAGCACTTCACGCTCTACTGGTTCGCCATCCTTCTTTGCGAGTTTGTCAACTTGTGGCTTGTGAAAATTTATCACCCTATGACCTTTGTAGAGTTCATTCGCCAATAGTTTAGAAATGGCAGATGGTCTCCATGAGAAGCCTTCTTCGTCTTTGAAATGCTTATATTCCTTTGGTGCAAGTCCTTTTCGCTTCCTATTCTCCTTAAACTCTTGTATTCTTGTTCCGTATGAGGTGGGTATATTCTCCGAGTTCAGAATGTCACGTATTTCAATGGTACTTTTGCCGTCTGCATACATATTGAAGATTCTGCGTATTGTGTTAGCCTCATCTTCACGTATCACCATCCTTTTGTTTTCGTCGTTCATGTAGCCATAGGCATTATTATCACCTCCAATGCCGCCACCTTTGTTGACCTTCTCGATTTTACCTGAGATACTTCTTTCTGCAAACAGTTCGATTTCATATGATGTCGTGATAGCCAAGACTGCCAATAGTATACGGGAGCCCAAATCCTTCTTGTCGTGTCTCACCCAAAGGTCTTGTTTTTCAAAGTATAGGTCTATACCCTTATTTTGGAGTCTCTGAACTTCTGCTAATAACTCAGTGGAATTACGGCCCAACCTTGTGAGCTCTGAAAATAGGATGGTATCAATGTTTCCTTTTTCCACTTCGCTGAGTAATGCCGAATAGTTGGGTCTATCCTCACCAACACTAAAGCCTGTAATGATGTCGATGTAGATGTGGTCAGCATCAATCTCGACCTTAAAACGCTCTGCAACCTTCAACAAATCCTCTTTCTGGCGGTCTGTTGATTGCATGGATGTTGAAATCCTGCAATATATTGCCGTTTTATTCTCTGTTTTTTGTACCTTTGTAGCCGAATTCATAATTTTACGGTATTGTTTATGGCTGCAAATTTACAAAATAATCTCGAAATTCCCCAAGAAAGGGATGTGTCTTTTCCACCTGCACATACTGCCGAGCATCTGCTGAACCAGACGATGATACGCATGTTCGACTGCGGACGTTCGTATAATGCCCATGTGGAGCGTAAGAAGAGTAAGATGAGCTTCCATCTCAGCCAGAAACCTTCGCGACAGGAAGAGAAGGAGATAGAGCGACGGATGAATGAGCTGATAGAGGAAGACCTGCCTGTTACCTTCGAGTTTGTCACTCGTGACGAACTGCCTGAAGAAGTGTCTCTGGACCGCTTGCCTGATGATGCGTCAGAGACAATCCGTCTGGTGCGTATTGGCGACTACGACGTCTGTCCGTGTATCGGCAAACATGTGCGCTCTACTTCGCAGATAGGACGCTTTGAACTCTTGGGAACCAATTGGGATGAGCAGGAGCACTCGTTCCGAGTGCGTTTCAAGATTGTCTGATTGGCAGAGTGCGTTTCAAGATTGTCTGATTGGCAGAGTGCGCTTCAAGATTGTCTGATATAACAAAGAACCCTCGCAACAGCGAGGGTTTCTTGTTATTGTAATGCAATCTTCATGAATACGGGGAAGTGGTCTGAGTAGGTCAGGTCTGTTTTGTAATAGGCAAGACCCTTGATGCTCTCGTCGTGGAAGATGTAGTCGATGCGCACGGGCTTGTTCTTCATACCACGATAAGTGTACATCCAGCCTGCGCCACACTCCTTAAAACCATCGACCATGTCGCCCTTTACCGTGTTGTAGACGAAAGAGTAGGGGACGTCGTTGAAGTCGCCGCAGAGAATGGTGGGTTTTTCGGACTCGCGCTTCTCGTTGGCAATAGTGATGGCCTGTCCAGAACGGAACATCAAGCCCAGCGTGTAGTTACCCAGAATGGCGTTCATCAGGCGACTCTTGTCGACTTCCTGATGTTGTTGAAACATCGTCTTGCTGGCTCTGTGGAGTGTGCCGTTGATGCCTGTCGTCTCCAAGTGGACATTGAAGACACGGAACTCCTTGCCATTGACATTGATATCTGCCCACATGGCACTGTTGTTGGTCTCCTCGAAGAGAATGGTCTTGCTGCCCGTGATGGGGTAGCGGCTGAAGATGACCATGTCGCTGCGACCAACCTGTTGATAGGGGAAATACTCTTTGTAGCTCTCTGAATTCTTCTGGTCGCCGCTGATCTCGTTGTACTCTTGCATGCAGAGAATGTCGACCTTTTGGCGGCGCATCTCGGCGAGAATGTCCTGAGCCATGAAGCCAGAGGTCTCGCGCTTGAACATAGCCACGTTGTAGGAGGCTATCTTCAGACCGTTCTGCGTGTTCTTCTGCGGATTCTCGAGACTGAACTGGTAATAGGTGCCGATATAAGGTATGCAGCAGGCTACTGTCAACACGGGAATGGCTAGGAACAGCCATTTGCGACGGATAATCCAGTAGAGTATCAGAACGATATTGGCGGCAATGAGTATGGGCAGAATGTATACACACATGGCGCGTGCAGTATTGCCCACAGGCGTAACGTTGCCTCCGAAGAGACCTACCAACGTAAAGACGCTCACCACAACCTGAAGGGTCAGAAACATGGCGGCGGCATACTTATAAACAGCGAGTTTTCCCATAAAGATGCAGAATGGTTATTCCTTTACGTATTTCTGTACGACATCCAGCAGGTCTTCTACACGGAAGGGCTTAGCCATGAACTCATCACAGCCGGCAGCCTTAGCCTCACGGATGTTCTCCTCGAAAGCATAGGAGCTGAGGGCAACGATGGGAACATCGTGGTTGACCTCCTTGATGATACGTGTGGCGTCGAGACCGTTCATGTCTGGCATGCGGATGTCCATCAGGATCAAGTCAGGATGATCGTCCTCGCAGATGGTAACAGCTTCGATACCGTTGACGGCACGTACCAGACGATAGCGCTTTGACAGCACAATCTTCACCAACTCATAGTTGCTGTCCTCGTCTTCTGCTACCAGGATGAGTGGAGCATTCTTGACATCGGTCTTAGTGCTGACGCGGATGGTACGTGAATTGGTGGTGATGCGGCTGTTCTTTCTCAAACCGCCAATCGTGCCCTCGAAAGGCAGGACAAAGGTAAAGGTTGAGCCTTGTCCGATCTTTGAGGTGACATTGATGCTACCACCCATCTTCTCGACGATAATCTTACAGAGTGCCAAGCCCAGTCCGTAGCCGTTCTGCTGTTCAGCATCGCGAGACATGTAGGTGGTGAAGATTTGCTTGAGGTCTTCTTCGGCAATACCCGAACCCGTGTCGCTCACAAAGAACTCCACCTCCTGACCGTCGTTGATAAGACGATAGCCGTAGGTGATGCTGCCTTGTGTGGTGTGCTTCAGTGCATTGCTGATGAGGTTGGAGAAAATCTGCGTAAGGCGATTGGAGTCCGTGTTGAGCGTCACATTCATCGTGGGATTTGACCACGACAGGCGGACATTCTCTGAACAGCGGAACTTGAAGATAAGCTGGATATTCTTGCAGAGCTCGCTGAGGTCGGTCATACTCTTGTTGATGGTGATCTCACCGGCTTCTACACGTGAGAGGTCGAGAATCTCATTGATCAGTGCCAATACGCGGCCATTGTTGCTCTCAATAATCTCCATATATTTCATGCGGTCTTCGGCAGAGTCGGTCTCTGCCATCACGCGAGCAAAACCTTCAATGGCGTTGAGGGGCGTGCGGATTTCATGGCTCATGTTAGCGAGGAAAAGAGATTTCATGCGGCTTGCCTGCTCCGCTTTCTGGGCCTTCTCTTCGTATTCGTTGAGTCGTTTGTTTGCAGCATCTAACTCTTGCTGAGTAGCCTGTAATTGTGCGTTCGCTTCTGCTAATTGTTGCAGAAACATCTCTCTTTCATCCTGGTTCATCTTCACGAATTCGTATTATATCTTGCAAAGGTAATACAAAATCTTTAAAAGGCCATCATTCTTAACAAATTTTTAGCCTCTTTTTGCTTTCTCCCATGTTCCGCCTCCCTGGTGGGTCTTCAAATAGTGCATGCCACGGAAGACGTTGATGTTCATGAAGAGGAAGTAGTAGGGTACATAGAGCAGTTTACTCTTCTTGCCGTGCTGTTCCAACAGATAGCCACAGAAGGCTGCCAGATAGAACAATATCTGCAGTATCCAGATGGTGGTGTATGCTGTTCCTGCCTTCATCATGACCAATGCCACGTTGAGGGGTATAAGGGCCAGCATGGCGATGGGGGTAATGCTCCAGCGGAGTACGCGGTGGGAAACAAACTGGAAGGCTACTCTCTTGGAGGTGTTGAATGGGTTCATCATGCTGCGCAACCACCACGAGCTCTGCAGTCCTCCTGCAGCAATGCGGCGCTTGCGCTTAGACTCTTCCTCTAGGTTGGCAGAGCCGTATTCCATAGCGTAAGCTTTTGAGGTATAGGCAATTTTGTAACCCTTGCCGACCAGCTTCATAGACATAACGAAGTCGTCGAGTAGGGCAGTCTCTGGCATAGGCTCATAGAGGTGGGTGCGGATGGCGTTGAGCTCTCCTGCGGCACCCATAGCAGAGTAGAGTTCGCTGTCGAGCTGCTTTAGCGTACTCTCGTATTTCCAGTAGAGACCTTCACCTTCAGCGGCAATCTCTCCTTCGTTACGTGACAGTACACGTTTCTCGCCAGCCACACAGGCAACCTTGGGGTCTAGCATGCAGCGTACGATTTCGCGGATGGCCTCGCGGTTAACCAGCGTGTTGGCGTCGGTCATCACCGTTATTTCACTCTTTACCTGGCTAATGCCGTGGTTGAGAGCTGCTGTTTTGCCACGACGTTCGGGAGAGAAGACTATCTCTACATCAGGATAGGCTTTCAGACGCTCGTTGGTGTTGTCGGTAGAGCCGTCTGTAACCCATATCACGTGGAGTTTCTCCTTGGGATAGTCCAGCTCGTGGATGTTCTGCATCTTCATCTCTACGACGTCTTCCTCATTGAAGGCGCACACCATGAAGGCAACATCGGGGAGTTCGCTGTCACGGGGTAGGTCAACGGGTTGCTCTTTCCCTTTCAGCAGGCGTTTGAAGAGCACCAGCAGATAGAGAATGACACCATAGCCGATGTAGGTGTAGATGCAGATGACTAAGCATATCCAAAAGAGTATCTTTAACGTTGCCATGTGTTTCTTGTCATTGTTTCTTTTGCAAAGATAAAAAGAAATCTCCGAACCTACAAGCGATTCGGAGATTTTTTCTGTTGTCGGGTAGGGTATAGTGCCCTACGAATTGGTCTCAATGTCTTCCTGCATATCGATGAACTGGCGTTCGCTGTCGTAGAATTCGTACTGGAGGAATGCCAGCTTCTGTGAGGGTACAATACGGATGCCCAGGCCATATTTCACCTGCCATTGGCGCTTGAGCGACCAGATGCCCTGGTTGATGTAAGCAGCCACGTAGGGGTGTACGTGCAGGCTGAACTTCCGTATCCCAATCTTGTTGACTAGGCGGTCAATCTTGCTCTCTAACTGATCCGTAAACAGGATAGACGACTTGATTTTACCCTTGCCAAAGCAGGTAGGGCAGGTTTCTTCTACGTTGACATCCATGGCCGGACGTACACGCTGGCGCGTGATCTGCATGAGTCCGAACTTTGATAGTGGCAGGATGTTGTGGCGTGCTCTGTCTTTCTGCATGTTCTTACACATGCGCTCATAGAGCAACTGGCGGTCTTCTGCAAGATTCATGTCAATGAAGTCTACCACGATGATGCCGCCCATATCTCTAAGGCGTAGCTGGCGTGCCAGCTCGTCGGCAGCACCGAGGTTTACTTCCAGTGCGTTCTGCTCCTGACCGTTTTCTGCGCGAGTGCGATTACCTGAGTTGACGTCTACCACGTGCATGGCCTCTGTGGACTGGATGATGAGATAGGCTCCTCGCTTGTAGTTCACCGTCTTGCCGAAGCTGGACTTGATCTGCTTGGTGACGTTGAAATTGTCGAAGATGGGCACTGTGCCAGTATAGAGCTTCACAATGTCTTTCTTCTCGGGAGCTATCAACGAGACGTAGTCCTTCACCTGATTCATGATGTCGGCATCATTCACGTAGATGCCATCGTAGGTGGGGTCAAAGAGGTCGCGCATCATTGCTACGGCGCGTCCTGTCTCCTCGAAGCACAGCTGGGGTGTCTTGATGGCCTTCTGGGCCTTGGTAATCATGTCGTCCCAGCGCTTCAGCAGGTTCTTCAACTCGTTGTCAAGCTCTGCCACACGCTTGCCTTCAGCTGATGTGCGTACAATAACGCCGAAGTTCTTGGGGCGGATGCTTTGAACGAGCTGTTTCAGACGTGCTCTCTCCTCGCTTTTCTTGATTTTTGACGAAACCGATACTTTATCACCGAAAGGAATCAGCACCATATAGCGTCCTGCAAAACTGATGTCGCATGAAAGACGAGGACCCTTGGTGTTGATGGGCTCCTTGACAACCTGTACCAAAATCTCCTGGCCCTGCTTCAGCATGGTGATGCTGCCTTCCTTGGGAAGGTCGGGCTGACGGGTTGCCTTCTGGATGGGATAAAGGTTCTTCTTGTCGCTTTGTACCTGTTTAAGGTATTTCTCGTAAGAGCTGAATTGAGTACCTAAGTCAAGATAGTGCAAGAAAGCATCGCGCTCAGAGCCTACATCAACGAAGCAGGCGTTGAGGCCGGGCATGAGCTTGCGCACCTTGCCCAGATAGATGTTGCCGACAGAGTAGCTCGCCTCTTCGCGCTTCTCGTTCTGGTATTCTACCAGATTCTTGTCTTCGAGCAAGGCGATAGAGATCTCTTTCGGCTGTACATCGATAATTACTTCACTTGTCATTCTCTTGGTGTTTGGTGTTCTTTTACAGAAAAGGAGCGCTCCGTCGAACAGCCGTTCTCGGGTGCACTCCTTTCATTTCTTCTTTTTAGCGCCAGAGCTTACTTGCTCTTATGACGATTCTTGCGCAGTCTCTTCTTACGCTTGTGAGTAGCCATCTTGTGGCCCTTCTTCTTTTTTCCGTTTGGCATAATACTAAATATTTAAATATTTGAATGTTAAATTATTGCATTTTTGCAACGAAGCTCTTAGCAGGCTTGAAGGCGGGAATGTCGTGAGCGTCGATAACCAGTGTGGTGTTCTTAGAAATGTTACGTGCGGTCTTCTTTGCACGGTGCTTCACAATGAACGTGCCAAAGCCACGCAGGTAAACATTCTCCTTACGTACGGCCATGCAGTCACGAATTTCTTCCATAAAAGCCTCTACTGTAGCGGCTACATCCTTCTTAGGAAGGCCGGTATCCTCAGCGATTTTGTTGATGATTTCTGCTTTTGTCATCTCTGTATTTACTTATGTGTTTAATTTTCGGACTGCAAAGTTACTGTTTTTCAACGGAATATGGAAATTTTCTACTGATTTTTTTTCAAAAATCTACTTTTTTTATCATCTAAGTCCTATATTTTTCGTATCTTTGCACCAAATTAATGGGTATTAGGTTATGAAACAGACAAAGATTGTTGCCTCGGTCAGTGACCGTCGCTGTGATGTGGATTTTATCCGTCAGCTGTATAATGCTGGCGTCAATGTGGTCAGGATGAACACGGCACATGCCTCTGAGGATGGTATTAAGAATATAATAAGGAACGTGCGCGAAGTGAGCAGTCACATCGGCATCTTGATAGATACCAAAGGTCCGGAGGTTCGTACTACGGGATGTGATGCACCTATCGAGTACAAGACGGGCGATGTGGTGAAGCTCTTCGGACGTCCTGACATCGACTCCACTCACGACATTGTCAATCTATCGTATGAGAATTTTGCGGCAGATATCCAGGAAGGTGACCATGTACTGTTTGATGATGGCGCACTGGACATGCTGGTGATTGGCATCAATGGTCCTGCCGTCATTGCACAGGTACAGAACGACGGTGTGCTGGGCTCTCACAAGAGTGTCAATGTGCCTGGCAGACATATCGACCTGCCAGCCTTGACAGCCAAAGACCGCAAGAACATCATGCTGGCCATTGAGCAGGATATCGATTTCGTGGCTCACAGCTTTGTACGCTCTGCTGCCGATGTACGTGCTGTACAGGCAATCCTCGATGCTTATAATTCAAATATCAAGATTATCTCGAAGATTGAGAATCAGGAGGGAGTGGACAATATCGACGAGATTATCGATGCCTCTTATGGTATTATGATAGCCCGTGGTGACTTGGGTATTGAGGTGCCTATTGAGCGCATTCCTGGCATCCAGCGTCAGATAATCCGTAAGTGCGTACAGAAGAAGAAACCCGTTATCGTGGCTACGCAGATGCTCCACTCAATGATACAGAATCCACGTCCTACGCGTGCTGAGGTGACTGATATCGCTAACGCCATTTACTATCGTACTGATGCCCTCATGCTGTCTGGCGAGACTGCCAGTGGCCGCTATCCGGTGGAGGCTGTGCAGACGATGGCAGCCATTGCCGAACAGGCTGAGCGCGACAAGATGCGTGAGAACGATATTGAGGTGCCCCTGTCGCCCAATTGTGACGTCCGTGAATTTATGGCTCGTTCGGCTATCGAGGCTACGGAGAAACTGGGAGTGAAAGGTATTATCACTGATTCGAATACGGGTGATACTGCTCGCAATCTGGCAGCCTTCCGTGGCCCCAACCCAGTATTGGCCATCTGCTATAATGACAAATTGCAGCGCCTGCTCAACCTCTCGTATGGTGTTATTCCTGTCTTGCAGAAAGAGCACATCGCACCGCAGCAACTCTTCATGGCTGCTGTCCGCATGTTACGCCAGAAAGGGTATGTTGACCTCAATGATAAGATTGCCTATCTCAGCGGAAATATGGGCGTTGGTGGTGCTACTAAGTTCTTGGAAATCAATACTGTAAAAGAAGTGTTCGATCAGAACTATCAATTCCATCTCCCCAAGGTGTAAACCGGCTGGAATACCATTCTGTTAAAATAATTTCTCACAATTCTCCAAATATTTGGCTAAAATATTTGGAGAATTGTTTTTTATTGCTTATCTTTGCCCTCACTAATAACAAGAAGACCTAATGCTTAAGAATCTCTATCAAGTCTTATGCATATTGTTGTTGACGCTGACGGTCAGTGTCAATGTCAGAGCAGATGATAAGGATCTGGTCTTCATTTCTTATGATGCTTCTAATGGTCTGGCAGATAACGGTGTACAGATAGTACGATGCACAAAAACCGGTAGAGTGCTGATATTCACCATTGGTCACGTCAATTTCTATGATGGTGACAGATTTGTCCATATTGATCCGTCAAACCGAGATGTCATAGGACTACCAGGCTACAAGGGCAGCTACCAGATGTTCTTCGACAAGTATCACCACCTGTGGGGAAAGAATCGTGGCGTGTTGGCGTGTGTCAACTTGCTGACGGAGCGTTTTATGCCCGATGTGAGACAGGTGTTGCGAGAGATGGGAGTCACGAAACCTGTTGATGACATCTATGGTGATGGCGAGTGTAATATGTGGTTCCGCTCTGGCAAGCAGTTGTCAGACCCTAAGGTGGGCAAAGCGTTTACGATTCGTGCTGAGGCCACGCTGCAGGACGTCGACCTCTATGCTGACAGTCTGTTGCTGATGTTCCATGCTGACGGTTCGGTAGGCGTTTATGACTATAAGAATCCCCGCTATCTTTATGCCGATAATGCCTTTAACACTGAAGAGAAGAGGCAGTGCTACGCCCAGTCGTCGATTCTATGTCTGGTGGGCGACCAATACTATCAGATTCGTAATGGTGAGAAGTCGGCAGTATTGATGCGCTATGACATCAGTGATCGCCAATGGACTAAGATTCTGGAGACTCCGTTCCAGATGAAGGATCTCTATCCGAAAGAGGACAGACTGTATATCGCTTCAGAGCGTGGCTATATGGTTTACTACTACCAGACAGGTGAGATAAAGCATTATGAGACGGTACGCCTCTCCAAGGGACACAGCATGACGCCCAACATCAATTCGCTGATGTTCGACCGTCAGGGAGGCTTGTGGATGGGTACTAAGAGTCGAGGTTTGCTCTATGCCAAGGCTTATCCCAGTCCATTCTCTTCCATTTCGGCACAGTCTCCTGAGGCAATACCTTATCTCAAGTTGCTTGACAAGCAGAGTGCTAATGATAAGCCTCTTCCTTATAAGTTGAACTGTACGTTGCAGGACAGCCGTGGCTGGTTGTGGAAGGGTACCTATACAGGTTTGACATTGGAGCGTCCTGGAAAGCCTGTGAAAACTTTTAATCGTAAAGACGGACTGGTAAATGAGGTTATACATGCTGTCATTGAGGATGACGAACACCATATATGGATATCTACCAGCTATGGCGTAGTTCGTCTGTATGTTAAAGGCGACAATGTGTCACATCTGGAAGTTTATATCAGTCAAGACAATATTCCCAACGATGCTTTCCTTGATAGAAGAGCTGTTAAGATGGACGATGGTACCATCGTAATGCAGACTATTGACCATGTTGTAACGTTTAATCCTGCCCGTTTCCAGGGTGAGCATTTTGGCGAGATGGTACTTTATCCGAAACTGTGTCGGTTGATGGTCAATGGCGTATTTGTTGAGTCTGGTACTGAAATAGATGGTAGAGTCATCTTGGAGCGTAGTGCCTCACGTACTCATGAATTACATGTCAATTACGATCAGAACTCGCTGTCGCTGACCTTTTCAGCTCTAAACTACCTTCGCCCTGTACAAACTTATTACCGTGTACGAGTAAAGGGTGTCTCTGGCTACGATAACTGGCGTATTCTCTCTTATGGCAAGTCGGGAGGAATGGTTGACAGGAATGGTCTGCTTCATCTTCCGTTATTGGGTTTGACCCCTGGCGACTATGTCATTGAGATGCAGACTTCCATGTGGCCTGACCAGTGGACTGCCAAACCTTATACGTGGATTATCCATGTGGATAAGCCCTGGTGGCGTACGACGGGACTCTATATCCTGCTGGCTGTTGTATTGGCTGTATTATTGGCAGTCAACCTATACTATTTCAATAGCAATACGAAGATACGTATGCGTTGTCAGAACGATGAGGAGGACATGATGCGTCGTGTACGTGGCTTTGCCGATCGTTGCATTGAGCTGCATGATGAACAGTTGTCACCTGTTCTCACCTCAGAGAACAAAGATCTCTTAGGTAACGATACGGCAGAAAGCCTGGCTTTCGATGAGGTGATGCTGAAGTTGATTCCCTACGTTGCCAAGCATCGCACGGAGCGTTTCCGTTTCCATGTACTTGCCGACTTGGCAGAGATGAGTAAGGGTGAGCTGTATGTCTTGCTGGCTAACCATATTGATAAGAATCCACGCATGTTGCTTGGCAAGCTGCGCCTGCAAGAAGCTGCAGAGCTGTTACAGACAACGGATATGCCGGTGGAAGACATTGCTAGCACCTTGCATTTCGCTTCTCCAAATTATTTTGTGACGTCGTTCTATCATCGCTACCATGCAACGCCACAAGCCTATCGCAGCGCTAATGACTTGTAACCTACCAGTTGCCATGTGCGACCTCCTATCTTTTTGTAATAAACTAATACCTGATAGCTGTTCTCTGTCTGGTAGAAATTACCTTCAGAGGGCGGTATTTGTCGTTCGGTGGTAAGATAGCGATAGTTGTAGTATCCTTGTTTCTGGAGCAGTGCCGTATAGTATACTTTGCGTTCTCCGTCGTAGCGCATGCGATAGTGCTCCTTGTCTGCATCTGTCGTCCATTGCCCGTCGATGTACAGCTCACCTTGATAGGGCGCTTGCAGTTCGTAGTTCACCCATACGTAGTCACAGGTGTAGTTTGATTCCGAGCGGTCACTGTTGCGGATGAGAAAGGCACCGTTAGCATCAACGTCTGTTAGATAGTTACGATATGGGACAGCAGGAAAGGGATGGACCTGATAATAGGTGCCGTCCCATGCGATACGGTCTATTCCCATGGTGGGATGGCTGACGTCGAGCACCTCAAACTTATGGTATTCATTGCCACCATTGAAGATGAGCTGGCGATTGTGCTGCCACACCAGACCACGTGGGGTGATATGGTTCGGTTGAATGTTGCGGCGGGCATCACGCTCCTGCCAATTCTGCATAACTACAGTCTGCAACTGCTCTTGGAGGTCAGTAACACGCAGGTCGTTGTAGTTCAGACTGAACGACAACTGTTGGTGACTGTCATTGTGATCAATATCTGTATTGGTCGTCACCTCCATGCCTACCGTCATGAGTGGTTCTACGACGTAGAATTCTACCTCCAGCAGTTTCTCGTCAGCATCATCCTCGTCATAGATGGTTAAGCGGTAGTTGCCACTCATCTTTAACTGACACCGCTCGTTGGGGATGGTGAACTGGTAGTGTGTATACAATACGGTGGTGTTGATGGAGTTCTGGTAGTCTTCTATCTGCCAGTCGTTAAAACCTTGTAGCCAGTCGCTCTCAAAGATGTCTTCCGACACGCTCCAGTCTGCCTCACAGTGGTCGAGGTGACAGGTCAGACGGTGGTAGTTGTGTGAGAATTCGTCGAAGCCGATGTGCAACACATCACTGCTGCCAAGTGTCATCACAGGGCGGCTCTGCCAGTCAGTGCCAACCATGCTGGTCAGCGTCTTGACACGGGGTGAGAAGATACGGTTATCACCCCATGTCGCCAGCGTCACCATCAGCAACAGCGTGATGAGTGATGCCCTAATATTGTCTGAGGGCACTGAGCAACTCATTGTTCTCTGTACGTGTACCAATGGTAATGCGCAGACAGTTCTGACAAAGTTGGATGCGTGAACGGTTGCGTACAATGATACCTTTATCCACCAGATAGTTATAGATGCGTGTGGCATCTGTCACGCGTGTCAGGAAAAAGTTGGCATCTGTGGGATAAATCTGCTCACAGATGGGTAATTCACGGAAAGACTGTATCAGTCTTGTACGCTCCTGCATCAGTATTTTTACCGTTTTGTCCACCTCGAAGGGGTCTTTCAGCATCTCCATAGCCTGTTGCTGTGTGAGTTGGTTGACATTATACGGATACTTCACCTTATTATAAATAGCGATAATCTCCTTAGAGGCGAAAGCCATTCCCAGGCGGATAGCTGCTGAGCCCCAGGCCTTTGACATGGTCTGCAGAATGATAAGATTGGGGTGTGTGGGCAATTCCTGGCGTAGCGATAGCTGGTGAGCAAAGTCGATGTAGGCCTCGTCTACGATGACGATACCCTCAAAGCCCTCGATAACCTTCAGTATTTCGTCGCGGTCCAGCGAATTTCCTGTGGGGTTATTGGGCGAGCACAGCCAGATAATCTTCGTGTGGGCATCGCAAGCCTTGAGAACAGCGTCAGCATGCAGCTGGAAATTGTCGTCAAGGAGAACTTGGCGACACTCGATGTCGTTGATGTCAGCACATACCTGATACATGCCGTAGGTAGGCGCAATGCTCACCACATTGTCGCGACCTGGCTCGCAGAAGATGCGGTAGGGCAGGTCGATGGCCTCGTCGCTGCCATTGCCCAAAAAGATATTCTCTGAAGGTACACCTTTTACGCGCTCCAAGAGCTTTTTGACCTCACGCTGCAGTGGGTCAGGATAGCGGTTGTATGGGGCGTTATATGGATTCTCGTTGGCATCGAGGAAGACGTGAGCTTCCTTGCCAGAGTATTCGTCACGGGCACTGCTATATGGAGCCAGACTCCAGATGTTCTTTCTGACTAACTGTTCTAATGGTTTCATTTCTTCAAGGAATTTATTCTCACCGTCATGGCGTTTTTGTGTGCGTCCAGCTGTTCAGCTTCTGCCATCAGTTCTACAGCACGACCGATGTGGCGGATGCCTTCTTCGGTGAGGTGCTGGAAGGTGATTTTGCGGCAGTAGCTGTCGAGGTTGACACCATTGTATGCTGTGGCATAGCCATGAGTAGGCAGCGTGTGATTGGTGCCGCTGGCATAGTCGCCTGCACTTTCACAGGCATATTGTCCAAGGAACACGGAGCCTGCATTCACTACGCGCTCTGCCAGCTGTTCGTAGTCGGCAGTCTGGATGATGAGGTGCTCAGGGGCGTAGACGTTGGAGAGTGCTATCATCTCGTCAACGGAATTGACGAGTACGAGGCGACTGTTGTCCAGTGCCTTGCTGGCTATCTCCTGACGGGGCAACAATGCCAACTGGCGTTCTACCTCAGCCTGTACTTCCACCATCTTCTGTTCTGATGTGGTAATGAAAAGTACCTGTGAGTCTATACCGTGTTCGGCCTGCGACAAGAGGTCGGCTGCCACAAACTCGGCATTGGCAGTGTCGTCAGCCAGCACACAGACCTCACTGGGGCCTGCAGGCATGTCGATAGCAACCTCATCGAGGCTGACCTGTTGCTTGGCAGCCATCACATACTGGTTACCAGGACCGAAGATTTTGAAGACCTTGGGCACGCTCTCTGTACCGTAAGCCATGGCACCAATAGCCTGTACACCGCCAGCCTTGAAAATCTTGCTAACACCAGCAATGCGTGCTGCCACGAGGATGGCAGGATTAACTTTGCCTTCACGATTCGGTGGTGTGCAGAGCACAATCTCCTGACAGCCTGCAATCTTGGCGGGAGTAGCGAGCATCAGCACAGTAGAGAAGAGTGGGGCAGTACCACCGGGGATATAGAGACCTACGCGCTCGATGGCGACACTCTTCTGCCAACAGCTGACGCCAGGCTGTGTCTCCACCTTCTTGCCCTCAAACTTCTGGGCAGCATGGAACTGGTAGATGTTCTGGTGTGCCAGTTCGATGGCAGCTTTCAGTTCACTGCTCACCAACTGTTCGGCTTCCTGCATCTCCTGCTCGCTGATAGCCAACGACTGTAGTGCTGCCTTGTCAAACTTTAGCTCATACTCCTTGACAGCCTCGTCACCACGCTGGCGCACATCGCTCAGTACCTGAGCTACTGTTTCATTCAGCTTGGTCAAGTCCAATCGTGGGCGAGACGTAATCTCACCCCACAAATTCTTCTCTGGGTATCTATATGTCTTCATTGCTATCTTTTTGTTCTCCCCCTCACTTTGGAGGGGGCTGGGGAGAGGCTTTACAGAATCATTTTCTCAATCGGTGTCACCAAGATGCCCTGAGCACCCATTTCTTTCAACTTACCGATAATCTCCCAGAAACGCTTCTGGTCGAGTACGGTGTGTACGGAGCACCAGTCCTCATCTGCCAGAGGAATGATAGTGGGGCTCTTTAGACCTGGCAGCACGTTGATAATCTCCTGTAGGTGAGCCTTCGGAGCATTCATGCGCACATACTTCTTGTCTTCAGCATCTTTTACGGCCTTGAAGCGGAACAACATCTCCTCAAGGGTTGCGCGTTTTTCCTTGCTAAGGTTCTTGTTGCCAATGAGCAGGGCCTCACTCTGCATGACTACCTCTACTTCGCGGAGATTGTTGCTGACCAGTGTAGAACCGCTGCTGACAATGTCGAAGATACCATCAGCCAGTCCGATGCCCGGACTGATTTCTACAGAACCTGTGATGACATGAATCTCAGCACTGATGCCCTGCTCGTCGAGGAACTTCTTCAGAATATGGGGATAGCTGGTGGCAATCTTCTTGCCATTAAACCAGTTGACACCGCGATAGTCGATATCCTTGGGAATGGCCAGCGACAGACGGCACTTTGAGAAACCTAGACGTGAGATAATCTCTGCATCTTCGTTACGCTCTACAAACTCGTTCTCACCTACCACACCGATGTCGGCGACGCCTGATGCCACACTCTGTGGGATGTCATCGTCACGCAGGTAGAGCACTTCCAATGGGAAGTTGCCAGACTGCACCAGTAGGGTGCGACGACCTGAGCTGATCTTGATATCTGCCTCTGCCAGCAGGTTCATCGTGTCGTCGAACAGACGACCTTTGGATTGTACTGCAATTCTTAACATCTTGCTATTCTATTTGACTATTTACTATTTGCAATTGATTTTTTTATCCTTTTAAGCGTGCAAAATTACATATTTTCGTTGATATTTGCAAGAAAATGATTACTTTTGCACCCAAAATTGAAATAAATTGAGCAGAAACAGCATATATATACATCTTTTCACTCTTTTGCTGCTTGTGACAGCTTGTTGTCAGAAGCGCCAAGAATCCGTGGTCACTCCGTGGGGTGAAATTACTGACACCATACCTACTGACGAAGACTTTGATTTGGCTGACATTCAGCGAAATGGCGAACTGATAGCCCTTACTTTGACAGGCCCAGAGACCTATTACGACTATCGCGGCAAGCACTTGGGAACACACTATCTGCTTTGTCAACGCTTTGCTGACCAGTTGGGTGTTAGCCTGCGCATGGAGGTTTGTCGCGACACTGCTGAGATGCGCCAGCGTCTGGCTGATGGTGAGGCCGATCTCATCTGCTATCCTCTTACTAAGAAAGGGGCAGGCTGGATTGTTGGTAATGATAAAGAACACCTCTCGCAGGAACTGCAGCAGTGGTATAAGCCGACGCTGATGGCAGAAGTAAAGAAACAGGAAGAGTTTTTGCTTTCCTCACGCAGTGTCAAACGCCGCATTTTTGCCCCGATGCTCAATCGTGCGGGTGGTGTTATTTCGCACTATGATGCTCATTTTCAACGTTATGCGTCACAAATTCGCTGGGACTGGCGACTGCTGGCTGCCCAGTGCTATCAGGAGTCGACTTTTGACCCGCAGGCTCGTTCGTGGGCAGGCGCCTGTGGCCTGATGCAGATTATGCCAGGTACTGCCGACCATCTGGGCTTGGCACGTGCAGACATCTATAATCCTGAAAAGAATATCGCTGCTGCTGTGAAATATATTGCTGAACTCGAGCAGTCGTTCTCCGATATCCGTGACCGTTCCGAGCGTACGAAGTTCGTGCTGGCAGCCTATAATGGTGGTGGGTTTCATATTCGCGATGCAATGGCTTTGGCTCGCAAACATGGTCGCGATGCCTCTCGTTGGCGTGACGTGGAACCTTTTGTGCTGGGCTTGCAACGTGCTGAATACTATAATGACCCTGTGGTGCGTAGTGGCTATATGCGTGGCTCTGAGACTGTCGACTATGTGCGTCGCATCCATGAGCGCTGGAATGGCTATCGTGGCGTCAAAACTGTCCATGCTGTAGCAGGTCCTACGGGTATTCCGCAGAAAGCTAAGCGTGAGCGTAAGGCAAAATACCAAGTTACTGAATAACTCTCTCTCCCTTACTGATTGGATATTTCTGAGTAAGTGGGGATGTCGTTTAGGAATACGTATGTCTGGTTCTCATAGTCCATCTTGCAGCAGTAGTGCTGCACACCATTGCTCACCAGCAGATAGTCCACATGGAGTAGGAGGTTATACGTAGAAATCTGACTGAACACCCGTTGTGTCACTGCTACAGTAGGTGCTTTGTATTCAATAATCATCAGGGGTTTGGCCTCCTTATTATATAATATGGAGTCACACCGCAACGTCTTGTCGCCACATTTTAGTGCCACCTCATTGCCCAACAGCCCTTTGGGGTAGCCCTTCTGGTCAACAAGCCAGTGAACGAAATGCTGGCGCACCCACTCCTCAGGAGTCAGCGCTACATAGCGACGACGCAGGAAGTCGTATATCTCTGGCTTCTCCCTGGTGCCCCTTATCTTCACGTCAAAAGACGGCAAATTCAGTTCGTTCATGCTGCGAAGGTACGAAAAAACAAGAGAAATACAAAATAAACGCCTTGGTTTTTGTTACCAAGGCGATAAAAGTGAACAGTTTCCGCATACATTTCAATAAATCGGTGCCGGCTTCAGTTGGATGTCTTCATAGAGAGCCTGATGCCCATCGTTGCTCTCTGGTAACAGGTGGATGCGGAAGTTGCGGATGTGCTGGCGCACATTGAAGTCCTCAGGGCTGTCCACCTTGTCACTCTCTATCTCCAGTTTCAGTAGCCCGATGCCTTCCAGTCGGATGCGGTCGCCATCCTGCAGGTGGCGCACCAACAGTTCCGACAGTTCACTCAGTACAGCTCTGACGTCGCTCTTTTTCAGCGAACAGTTATCTTGTATCTCCTTGCACAGACGGTCTGTGTCGATGGTGTTGTAGTGTACGGCTACGGCTTTAAAGCGTCTGTAGTTCTTCAGGTTTGGCTTGGTTTCCTTGACTATCTTGTAATGCATAATTATTCAATCTTTTAAGTTTACAAATTAGAAAATTTTGAATTAGAGACTGTCACACTGACACATCTACGATATACAGAGAGTTTGCAGTATTTTTAGAGAGTGGCACAAGTGTCACAATACTGACACCAGATAGAGCCTGCGCTCTCTGCCTTCTCCTTTCTTGTAGCCTTCTCTGCGTAGGTATTTTGCCAGCGTAACGTTGTTTGACTGATTCACCAGGTTGATGTGCCACTTGTCTTTGATGTAGGACAAGATTTCCGTAGGCGACATTTTCAGTATCTCGTCGCCAGCCATAGGCTTGCGGAAGTGGTCGCAGAAGATGCTGACCACATTGGGCATCTCGTAGTATTCGGCACCCTTCTCCACAATCAACCGCTCACGCTCACCATCGAAGTAGTAGTCTTCGCCACGGCGGATTTCAGCCAGTATTTGGGCATACATCTGTGGGTAGTCGATGGCATGGTCGCCCTCCGTCGAGGTATTAATCACGCCAGTCACCTCGACCACCATATAGCGTCGCGACCCCGTCTCGTCCTTCAGGGGTGACAGCGAGTTGGTGGTGGCGCAGAAGGCCGCGTAGCGCTGCAGCTGCTCGTAGGTGGTCTCATACATCTTGCGCTCCTTCACGTCTGTGCGTTGTATCAGGTGCTTCAGGTAGGCCGTCTGCGCCTTCGATACCTGGTCGAATTCGTCGATGTTGATGAGCAGAAAACGACTCAGCGCACGCAGGGCCTCCTTCTTGTTGGTGAAGTCGATGCGGTCTATGTAGAACTGCCTCAGCTCCTCTGGCAACAGCATGCGCATGAAGGTCGACTTGCGTGTTCCCTGGGCTCCAATGAACATCATTACCATCTGTGCACCATACATCTGGCCTGCTCCACTGGTCCACTGGCTGACCATCGAACGCATCCATACCTTGAAGTTGTCGCGCCAGTTGGGTAGCTGTGTAGGCACGCGATCGGCCATCTCGCCCAGTCGGTCGCGACCGTCCCATTGCGGCAGGTCGTTGAGCCATTCGCGCACAGGGTCGTAGTCGCTTACCTGACTGGACCCAATGATGCGATCGATGTCTCGCGACCAAACCTTGATGCCCTCGTCGATGGCCGCATTGTTGATGTCGTTGCGTGTCTCCTGGGTTAGTGGTCGCCAACTCAGAATATAGCGCCCCTTCTCCTGATACTCCACGTCGCCTGTCACCACATTTCTGCGGAATATATAGCGACGCTGCATGAACTCCTTCATCAGCTGCTGGTGCATCAGCGATGGTTCTATGGGTGTGCGCAGACCATAGCGGTGCTTTTGGTAGGCGTTCTCCATCGTCAATCTGACCAGCGACTCCTTATCCCAGTAGGTGCCCACGTTCAGCAGGCACTTCGTAGCCACCTCCTGGTCAATGCCTGCCTTGCTGCATGCCGTGGCTACGGCCAGCAGGTACTCGTCGATGCCCTTCTCCCTATTGAAGGCCAGTCGCCTGCAGACGAAATTGAACTTGGTGATGTCCATCTCCAGCTGTGTATAGCCTGGCAGCACGTCTTTCTCTAACGGATGCTCCTCTGGAGCCTTCATAATGCCGGCCGTCAGCTCCGTCAGCTCCTCCGTAGGCTGCTCCATCTGTACAGCCATCATGCGCTCGTTCCATACCGCCTTGTCGTCGCTTGACAGATAGAACCACTGACTGTGCGAGACGTCCTCCTCGTCAGCCTTCACGCCTGTTGTCGCCAGCACAAAGTCTGCAGCACGACGGAAAGCGTATTGCTGGAACAGGCGCACCTCCTTTTTCTTATTAGGTAGCGTGCCGTCGCTCAGCTCATAGCCCATCAGCACCACCAGATGGCCTCCGTCAACAGACTGAAAGGCCATCAGCGTCTGTGGAAACAGCGCAACCCTCTGGCGCAACAGCTCCAGCTGCTGCTGACTGTCGGTAGGTAGCGCCAGCACCACCACTCCTGTAGGTGTGTGGACTGTTGGCAGGTCGATCATGTCCTCGAAGTCTGCCAATTTAGTGCTGTTTGCATCGGCAATCAGCTCTTCACGCAGCGAAATAACCCTCTTTTCGTACTTTTTGCTGCTGATTATTGCATAAATATCCGCTAAACTCTGTGTTTTTTCTCTCCAAATTCCACGAGAAAAGTATCTTACGAGTCCTTTTAGCCTCGTTTCCATCTCTTTTTTCGTTGTTTCCATCTCCTTTTTGGTTGTTTCCATCTCTTTCATATTCTTTTTAAGTTATTGATAATCATCTTATTCGTGAATCAGTCTGACACATCCTCCTATCAGCTGTTCTCGTCCAAAATTCTCTAGAGAATTTTTCATTTATACAGCTGATAACGACCAAATTCTCTAGAGAATTTTCCGCTTGTACAGCTTCTATGCTTCAAGAATGTGTCACTATCGTGTCAGATGTGTCACTCTCTGAAAATACTGCAATTCCTTTGTTTATCGGCATTGTGTCAGTGTGTCACTCTCCAACTAACTTTTCTGCTACAAAGTTACAAAATATTTTTTTAATATGCAAAACAAATCAATAATTTCTTTCCTTTTTCTTTAATTAGTGATGTTGTGTGACAAATCTATTCATCTTTGTATCGCAAATAATTTTGCCATGTCTTTAAATCATAGTACTTTTGTCAACGGAAAGCGATCTTTTCATTCGGGAGATATAGTCAAAATTACTAACAATCAAATAATTCTTTATATATGATAGACAGTTTCCATAAGCAAAACATTAAATCGGTTTGGAGCCTACTTGAGTGCTTGGGACGTACCCTAAGAGTCTATGCAACCAAATGTACAGGTGTATTTCCTTCTCTTGGTAACAAGGAAGTCTATCTGTATGCCACTAAAAACGAGGTTGTTATACTCTGTATGGATATTGTACCTGAAAACTCGCTGGAACTGGCCAATGAGGTTGCGCAAGTTCGTGAAGGGAAACGTCCGCAATACATCTCTATCCACGATAATAAGGTGCGACGTGATAGTACTGTGTGGCAAATGCAGGAAGCTGCACATTATTTCCTATATGCACTGTCTTGTGCCCAATACCCTACCTGTCCTCAAATATTATGTGTGTTGCTGACCAACGGCCGCATACTTAACTACTATTCGATTCAGGAAGACTGGGCACTACTTCCTTATGCTGTCAAGATGCTTCCTGGGCTTACTGATATTCGGGAACATACATTGCTGATAAACGAAAAAGGGTATGCTGAAGGTGCTAAGATGGTCAATACTGCCCTTGAAGAGATACGTCATATGGAATACCTCTCCGATTCCGCTGCCTTTAAGTATTTGGCGGGGCTTGTTAAGGTTAGTGCTTTTGTCAAAGATAAGAAAGAGGAAGAAGTATACGTAGACTCCGATAACTATGACGAACTGGATGATGACGACGAGGATAACCTTGACAGCATGCTCTTGGAATCGGCAAAAGAAGCACTTTCTCGTCAGCAGAACAATGCCATTAAGGCAGAAGTTCTGGAACCCATTGCCAATCCTCGACAGGAACTTGATAAGTTGGTGGGCTGTGCCAATATCAAACGTCAGATTGGCGATTTGCTCGAACTGACTGAGTACAACTGCTGGATGCATCTCTGTTATCCAGAGTGGAAACGCCATGAGGTCTCGCTTCATGCCATTTTCTTTGGCCGTCCTGGTACGGGGAAAACCACTGTTTGCAAAATTTACGGCTCGCTGCTGAAAGAGGCTCATGTGCTGAGTCGAGGTCATGTCGTGGTCTGCGGTCGTGGCACCTTCTTAGGCAATAATTGGGGTGACGAGGAAAAGGCTGTCCGTCAGGTCTTGGAGATGGCTCGTGGTGGTGTACTGATGATTGACGAGGCATATTTGCTTAACTCTTCCCATCAGAACGATCCTGGTAAACTGGTTGTTCAGTTGCTGATGGAAACCCTGGCTGACGAAGCACAACGCGACATCGCCATCGTGCTTTGTGGCTATAAAGAGCCTATGCAAAGGCTGCTTGACCTCAATCCAGGACTGGCCTCCCGTTTCCCAAATCGTTATGAGTTTGAGGACTTCTCCATCAACGACTTGCTGGAGATCACTCGTCGCCGCATCCGTGAGCATGACTACCATTTCACCCGTGCTGCGTGGGCTAAGTACAAGATTCTTCTTGCGGAAGCCTATGCTGGCCGCGACCCTCAGATCTGGGGCAATGCCCGTTTTATTGCCAACCAGCTGGAGCACATCTACCTGCTCCATGCCAAGCGTTGCGTGCAACGTAAGTTCCCCAAGATGAAAGCATTCTTCAGCATTACCCCTGCCGACATCGAACCTATTGATGTCCCTAAAGCTAAACGTCATGTGGGATTTTAAAAAAAATGCTATAAAAGTGATAGAGATTCAAAATAATTTGCTATATTTGCAACGTCTAAAATTATAAATAATCCAAATCAAGAAGAATTATGAAACACTTATTTGTTATTGTTATTTTTATTTTTATAGTAGCCATCATTAGCTGTAATAATCAGAAAACAAAGGAAGAATGCTCGTTGACACAACAGTTGCAGTTTTCTGATTTAATAGGAGAATGGCATTTGTCTGATACGCTTATTACTGATACTGCCAAATGGGAATTGTCATATACACTTACATTTAGAAGCGACTCTACACTAGAGTATTATCAAAGTGGAAGATATGGTAATGGAGGATTTTGGACTACTGGCGTTTCTGGAACCTGGTCTGTTTTAAATGATACGGTATTTTTCCTGCAATTGAATAGTAAGAAGAATAGCGACTTTTGGAGAGTGAAAATTATGCAAGATTCACTAATTACTTCCTCTAAAGTTTTAGGAGATTCTGACTCGTATAATTATAAAAGTGTTGAGCATTTAGAGTATAAATGGACCAGAACAAAATAGAGCTTTTTTGTGTCTCTAAGTTGGGTGATTTATTAAGAAAAAACTGTGAATTATGATGCAGATTCAAAAGAAATTTGTAACTTTGTACCGTCCAAAGTCAAATAAACCACCTTAGGTGGGCCGATAAGTTAATAACTAAAGACAAATATTAATGAAAGAAAATGTATATAATGACTCAGAATTACTTCAACCTTTAACAGACTTCATTCTTTCTTGTCGAAAAGAGTTTGATATACCATTTCCCCAAAAGAATAATACAAATGACTCTGTGAAGAAAGTTTCCGACATATGGGCACATTTTTTTGATATATTAGAAAATACAGATTTAGCAACATGTAAAGAAGTTTACAAGAACATTTGTGAAGATTTAAGTGCTTATAGTGTAAACAGGGATAATCGCTTAATCTTTGTTTTTGAAGATAATAAAAAAATTAATATAGGTAGTCTAGAATCATATCTCCATTGTCTTTTGCATTATATAGACCCCCATTATTATAATGCTAATGAACTATCTGGAAAACGGATGTATGATTGTATAAATGAAATAAAAAAACGATCTTTTTGTCTAAGAAATCCAAGAAATATAGATAAAATGATTGACATTTTATCAAGAGCACGAAAGATGCGTAACGACCACGGTGGGGCCCATACAGGACCTGTCAAATACCACTTTGTTCTTCGTTCCTTTTTAAAGGGATTCTATGCTGCGACAATTATTGGGAATGAAATGAGTAAAATTGGAGCTGCAATATACATACAAGTAATTTTAGGCGAATCTGGAAACCAATCAAAAGAGGAGGAAAATGCTTCCGAAGGTCCGGAGATTTATATTGATGTATATATAAGAGATGAGAAAATTTCATCCAAGAAAAGCAAAAACAAAATAAAAACAATTTTTACTATTGAAAGATTGTTTTTTGGAGACGAAAAGGAAATTATTATTAGAATTGAGGCAAGTGCGGCAAAGTTTGTAACTCGTTCGAAAGAATTTAAAATTAGTAGAGGGTCCATGTTAATGGATAAGATTAAAGATTCTGATGGATGGAGTCCAGCAGACCCCTGTGTCATTGAACTTACTAGAGACGGAGAGGCTAATAATGAGGGACTCCCCAATCTTCAAAGCGAAGCGCCTCTCCAAACTCAGTCTCATAAGGAAAATTTTGGTGGGGGGGCTCAATATAAATGTTTAGGATGTGGAAGATTCGTACAAAAGAGTTTTTTCAATGAAGAACGGCATTTATGCCATAATTGTATAGCTGAGGCAGAAAAGTATTTGAAAGAAGGAGATGCCCTATTTAATATTAATAAAATTGAAGATGCGATTATTTGTTATCAAAAAGCCGAAAAATTGGCTAACGGAGATCAACAAAGCATTATTAGAACACAATTAGGAAAATGTTATCTGACTCAAAAGAACTATGAAGAGGCTATTAAATCATTTGCCTTGGCACAAGGAACAGGAGAAAGTCTCTATTATTTAGGAATTTGCTATCATGAAGGATATGGAACGAAAATAGATTTAGCAAAATCTTTTCAATTTTATGAAAGATCTGCTGATTTAGGTTTTGTTTACTCTCAAATGGTTGTTGCAAATATGTTCTATTTGGGGGATTTTGTAGATAAGAACTTATATAAAGCATTCAAGTATTATCAAGAAGCTGCCAAACATGGAAATTCAGAAGCCCAATACAAGATTGGCTTGATGTGCCTTTTAGGCGAAGGAGTGGACATCAATAAAAAGCATGCTTTAGCATACTTTAAGGAAGGTGCGAAAAAAAAACATTCTAAAGCCCAGTATGAATATGCGAAAATGCTTCTTAATGGAGATGTAATTGATTCTGATGTAGAAAAAGCTTTTTCTTTGTTCAAAGAGGCAGCAGAAAATGGCTTAGCAGAAGCAGCTTTTGAGACAGCAAAAATGTTTCATACAGGAAAAGGAACAGAGACCAATTTGGAGTCTGCTATATATTGGTATCGAATAGCTTTTGAACACAATGTACCTGATGCTAAGGAAAAGCTAATTCTGTTGCTTGAAATAAAAGCAAAAGAAGCATTTGAAAAAGAGCAATATTTGGAAGCTTTATCATGTTACCAAGAAGCGACGAAACTCGGCTCCGATTATTATGAAAAGATGGCAGAAATATGTCTGTATGAATTCTGTAAAAGTGCTAATAATGAGCTTTCCTATTATCATTTTTATCATGCTCTTTATCATGGTGAAGTTGAGAAACTGTTAAAACTGGGAGATTTTAATTCATGCAAAAATTTGAATCTTGCCAAAGAGTATTATCTCATACTAGCCAATAAGAATGATGCTAAAGCTCAATTTGTTTTGGCTGAAATTATAAATAAACAATTAGGGTATCTTGGTCAAGATGATTATTTATATTGGTTATCGCTGTCTGCACAACAAGGGTATAGAGAAGCACAATACCAATTAGGTTATTACTATGATTTCATTCATACCAACAAAATAAAAGCCAAAGAATGGCTATCTGCAGCAGCGGAACAACAACATCCCCAAGCACAATACCGTCTTGCATTTATGTATATAGAAGGGAAATACGCAAAAAAGGATGTCAAACAAGCTTTCTCATTATATGTAAAATCTGCCAATCAGGGTTATGTCTATGCCCTTTTTGAATTAGCGAAATGGTATCAAGAGGGAAAATACGTTAAAATAAACACTGATAAAGCTATAGAGTATTATGAAAAAGTAATTAAAATAGGGGGGCAAAAATTTTTCCAGTATCATCATGTTTTCTATAACTATGGATATCTTTTGGAATTAAAACATAATTGGGCAGAAGCAGCTCATTGGTACTCTGAAGAAATCAAAATTAATCCTAGTCATAGTGCTGCGTTATATCGTTTAGCCATGTTATATGCTGATGGACGTGGTGTAGACAAAAATATTGATGAAGCTCTTAGGTTACTAAAAATTAATCCTCATAGGGAGAGTCTAATGGAGTTGGCAAACTATTATGAAGTTAGCAAATGGCATGGAAGTTATAAAGATCTCTCCAATCAACGAAGGAAAATAATCGTCAAAACTAGTAGCAAATGTCATGAAAGTTATAATGCTCCCTCAAATCTAATAAAGGCATTAGAGCTATATAGAAAGGCCGGTTCTCAGAAAGATATTGAAAGATTGCTGCCTGTAGTTGCTAATATCTATTATGAAAAGAATGATATAAAAGAGGCTGTTAAACTATATTTAGAAGCAGTTAAGTATGGAAAATTAGAATATAACAAGCAATTAGGTGATATCTATCGGGATTATTTCCCGAATAAAGAAACAGAAGCCTATAAACATTATAAAGCTTCTGCCACGAATGAATCTCAAACACTTTTTTTAGTTGCATCTATCGGGGCTTTTTTCACGATGGTTATTTTCATAATGTATTTCTTCTTAAATGCTTCAGTCCATAATTCTATTGTGGATCAATTATTTGATGACATATTTAAGTCTCCAATAAAATCGTTATTTGAATGCTTTATTTTTGGATTGATGGTGTGGATGGGGTATTTCGTTTTTGGGGTATGGGGAAAAACCATCTATGATGAGCTTGAGAAAAGAAAAGTAACTATATCAGTCCCACTTTATAGTCGATGGAATGCTTTGTATTGTCTCTGTGATAAAGGCAATATAGATGAACGGTTAGGCGGTTGGATATTATCATTGTTTCAATTTGCTGTACCTGCCATAGTATTGATATTATTTGCAAATTGCTATAACTCAAAGTATAGTCCATTATTGGGTATATATTTGGATTTTGAGTTTGTTTATCAATGGATGTTCTTTTATTTAATTACCGCACTGCCAATAGTATTATTTCTACATTTTATTAGTGCAGAAAAAGCAAATTATTATATGAAATTAATATGGATGGAGATAATCTTTATATTGTTGTTGACTCTTTGTGGAACAATTTGTGGAATGATGTTAAGAACAGTCTTATAATATCGTCTTATAATGTCGCCACGTGAGCCATGTTTCAATAATAATATCGAGGATGCGCCAGACAACAAAAACGCCAACACAGATGATAAAGACCACTATGGTCTCCCAACAAGGTTTGTGAATTAACAAAAGGAATAGAAGCAGAAGGGGAATGAATGCCTCTGCCATAAAGAGTGTCTGTTCGGTCTTCATGGCAAGGCAGTTGCCCCAGAAGAAATACAAGATCTCATCCTTCAGGGATGCCGTGTAGCTGTTGTCAAGGCCTCGTTGCATCTTTTGAATGTAGTATGCCTTCAGATAGTATTTGGCGGGCAGCTCCATATTCTTAGCATAGCACATGCTGACATTGGTAATCCCCTTTACATATTTACAAAAGCCATAGAGGGTTGTGGTGTCAATAGTTTGCAGTTCTTCTATGGCTGGGTCAGTTTGCTGCAATGCTTTTGCTATATGAACATAGCAGGGTACTATCTTGATATCATTATAGCCATATTTACTGACAATATAAGTTTTCCATTGGTAGAAATGTTCTAAGGCCATCTCAATGTTACCTTTTTCGAGATAGGCCTTTCCTATGTACTCATGATAGTCGGACATAGTGAACTGTAAGTCGGTATTGGCATAGAATGCTCCGACTTTGTTGATGACAACTGGGCCAATCATTGTTATGGATTGGCGCATGAGTTTTTGTCCCTCGTCAAATTGTCCTTCCTTAACAAGGTCTCTACCTTTGTAAAATACACAATAGGCTTGGGCGTAGTCTTTCAGTTCCTTCTCCGTCGGTTGCATAGGACAATGTTGTTTAGTTCGTTGTAAAGTTCGATTGTGATAGAGTGGCTGGGACCCATCTCTTTGCTGATGATGGTATATGCCTTGGCATAGTATTCGTTAGCAAGATAACTATTCTTGTACTTTCTTGCCAGTTCCCAGTAGCGGCAGGCTATTGTAAGGTTGGCAATCTGTTTCTGGGTGATGTTTGTTGTACTGTTCATAGTAGTTTGTTTTTGCTGGTTTATCATTTTCTTGATGCAAAGATACGGCCAATTTAGTCTGCTTCCAAATTATTCGTGATACATGATTTAGGCAAAAATGTTACGTAACTACCGATAATTTGGCATGTTACAGAATTATTATTGCTATAGATCTTGCAGATACCAAGAAAAATACATAAATTTGCAGTTGATATCAATAACAAAATCTGTACAATATGAAAGATTTGTGGGCAGTATTAGATGAAAAGGCATCAACGGAAAAGTTCATAACCCTTGAAGAGATCGTAAATGATTACTATGGAAAGAAGATTCCTAGATCATATAGTACGAGTGAATCGAATAGAATGAAGACTTTTTTGAATAGGAACAAGGATGCTATAGAATATAAAAATGGAAGAAGTCTTGATGGAGGCTTTCGTTATAAGAAAGGTTTTGAGTATTTCCATCAGCAACTTGATGAGGAAAAAAGCTTGAGCAGAATGAATGAAGACAGCCAAAAACTGTTTTTGACAGGTGGCTTGCAGATGTTGTTTGACGGGAACACATCTATGAACCACCTGATAGAATTGGAATGTGTATCGGAACTTCAAAACTTATGCTTAGTAAAAGTGTTGGCAAAGCATATAGGCAAGCGTGTTATTTCCTTCCAATATCAGCAAGGTTACGAGAACTTGATGGAAATAACTATGCATCCGCATTTGCTGAAGGAATACAACTCCAGATGGTTCTTGTTTGGCTATGTAATAGAAAACGAACTGCCTAAGGTTGTTAATTTTTCATTGGACAGAATTGTCTATCGTAAGGAATCGGATATCCATGTTCATCGCCAACAAGAGTTCATAAGAGTTCCACAGAATTTTTACCAAGAATATTTTAAGGATATTGTCGGAGTAACGAGACCAGAAGGAGAAAACGTACAGACCATAATAATAAGAACCACAGATTTTAAGGTTCATCATCTACTTCTCACGAAGCCGATACATTCGTCACAGAAAGAGACTGTGCCTTTTGATATAAATAATAAAGAAGGAGAGTTCGCAATTACGGTTATCCCGAATATTGAACTTCAAACCCGTCTGCTAAGCTATGGGCCAGGAATCTATGTCACTGGTGATAGTTCATTCTTGCAACAGTTAAAAGATGCCGTTGCTAAGATGGAAGTACTCTATGATAAAGTAAAATCTCATCGTGTCATCACTGATGCATGACGCTTCCAAGAAGTCGATATGAAAATATTGGCTTTGGCTGAATAAAACAAGGCGTTCGCTCCTTCTTAACTGGATAGACACAGGACTCTATGAACGTCAAGGAAAAACTGCAAAGTTGGGCATCATGGGCAATGTAATTATATTGTTAGACGAACAGCAGGTGAAACACATGCTGGGGCAGTAGGTCGTGCCATTGGCCTTAGTTGTGGCAGGTTGTTGATGGTGGCTGCAAAAGAACGAAAAAAATAGAGAAATACCAAAATATTTTGTGGAATCTCATATTTTTTGTAATTTTGTAGCCAGAAATGGCACAAGCTGCAGTAACATACGATAGCGTGATGAGCGAGCTGAAGGCTCGCGAATTTAAGCCCGTCTATTATCTGGCGGGCGATGAGCCGTATTATATTGATAAGATCAGCGACTGGATTGCTGACAACGTGCTGCAGCCTGAGGAAAGGGACTTCAACCAAACGATCATGTTTGGTTCTGACGTCAATGCATCGCAGATTGTGGATGCTGCCAAGCGCTATCCGATGATGGCCGAACGACAGGTGCTCATCGTCAAGGAGGCGCAGAATATCAAGAATACGGAGCCTCTGGAGAAGTATTTCCACCAGCCCATGCCCTCTACCGTGCTGGTTTTTTGCCACAAGAGTAAATTTGACGGTCGTAAGCAGGGTTTGGTCAAGGCTATCAAGGAGCATGGCGTGCTGTTTGAGAGCATGAAACTCAAAGATCGCGACCTGCCCGCATTTATCCAGCAGTATCTGAAGGCTAAAAATGCCAGTATCGACCCCAAATCGACACAAATGATAGCGGATGCCATCGGTTCTGACCTCAGCAGACTGACTAGCGAGCTCGATAAGGTGCTTTTGGGACTGCCGGAAGGGGATAGGAGAGTGACACCACAGGTCGTAGAGGACCAAATCGGGGTAAGCAAAGACTATAATCCTTTTGAGCTGCGCGACGCCATTGTGAACCGAAATATATTGAAGGCAAACCAGATAGTAAAATATTTTGACGAAAATCCAAAGGCTGGAGGACTCTATGCTTTACTCCCGTTGGTGTTTAATTACTTCCAAAACCTGATGATTTCCTATTATTGCCCACAAAAAGGCAGTCAAGAAGCACTTGCACAGTGGCTTGATATGAAGTCACCCTGGGGTGCCAAAGACTATCTGACAGGTATGAAAAACTACACAGGTATGAAAGTGATGCAGATTATTGCCAAAATACGCGAAATTGATGCCAAAAGTAAGGGCCTGGATAACCCCAATACCCCCCCAGGAGAGCTCATGAGGGAGTTAATTTTCTTTATATTCCACTAAATTTTACCCTATTTTTTTCTCTTTGCTCATTTTTCCCAGACATAAAATTTTGGGCTTAATCGCCTGTCTACACTGGGATTCCTGCGAAAAATAACGCCTCATATTTCGCGTTTTTTTTGCTTTCTGACCGCTGATTCAGAATAACGCGAAAATGAAAAAATTGGCTCCATTCCGAAGTCAGGAATTTACGTTTAATAAATTTTATAATTTATGCTTGTTGATTTCGAAATCTAAATCAATATGAGTAGGCTGATTGGTTTGGATATTAAAACACAATATTTAGCATTTGTAAAGCTGAATATTGCTTGTAAATTTTAAATATTAAAACGCAAATTAATCTGTTTGGATTTGAATATTTATACTTATACAACACTTGTTCATATTTATAACGTCTTAAAAACCAGCGTTTTATTAAAATATGCTACAATAAAGTAAAACTTTAACCCCATTATATTGCACTATAGGACTGTATATAGCAAAGTATATGTAACAGAACATCCTAATTAATTAATTTATACCCAATTATTTGCGTTTTTCTATTTAAAGATTTCTTTATATGTAAATATTGGCCTGAAATTCGGATTTGTATTTTCGAAGTCTTTGATATACATTTTAAAATATACGTATTTAAAGTTTTAAATTAAAAATTGAAACTTTACATCTTAAAATTTCCTTTAGATTTCTTGCATAATTCAATTTTTCTCTTTACCTTTGTAAAATCATTGAAAACTGGGCTTTTTGCCCCAATTTGTCTTATTATGGAACTAAAAGATCGCATTAGACTCATCATGGAAGACCAGCACATGACCCAACAGGTGTTTGCTGATTTTCTTCAACTCGCTCCCGCTACCCTCTCGAGTATTTTTAATGGACGTACTCGTCCGACCTTAAATATTGTTGAGGCTATCAAAACGAAAATTCCTGACATTAGTGCTGATTGGTTGTTATGGGGTACCGGTGAGATGTATATGTCCCACCCTAACGCTGATTTTGATGGTCAGGAAATGACTTCTGAACACACTATTTCGGGTTCGGATCAGATGCTTAATTTTGATCAACCTTCACTCTTTAGTGGTCAATCTGGTGTTCAGCCGACCAGTTTTCAGCATGGTGTAAAAAGTACACACCCAGAAATTGCTCGCGAAGAAATCAAAATAATTGACAAAGAGCCTCGAAAAGTGACAGAAATTCGCGTTTATTATGACGATCAGACTTACGAGACTTTTGTCCCTGCTAAGAAATAGTTTTGTTTTTTGAATACACTTTGCACGGATTACGAGGATTTTTCGTAATTTTGCAGTCGTTATGAAGAAGCATATACTAGATTTATCTGTAAGGGCTGTAGAGTTCCTGAGTGATAAGCACGTTTTATTGCGTCTGACAGACGATAAACCGCTGCCAGAAATGCTGCCAGGACAATTTGTAGAGGTACGCGTAGATGGTTCGCCATCTACTTTCTTACGTCGTCCAATTTCTATTAATTTTGTGGACCCTATTGCTAACGAGCTGTGGCTCATGGTGGCCATGGTGGGCGAAGGTACACGAAAACTGGGCGATTTACAACCTGGTGACACGCTGAACTGCGTATTACCGCTTGGCAATGGTTTCACTAATAGCCCCAAGCCATCAGCTAAATGCCTTTTAGTGGGTGGCGGCGTAGGTGTGGCCCCTCTGCTTTATTTGGGTGAAGTGCTACAGCAGCAGGGCTGTGAGGTGACTTTCCTGTTGGGAGGACGTAGTGCGAAAGACCTGTTAGAGCTTGATTTATTTAATAAGTACGGGCGTGTGTGCGTGACAACTGAGGACGGCACGATGGGTGAGAAAGGCTTTGTGACCAATCACGGCGTGCTTGTCGAGTCCTTTGACAAGATATATACCTGTGGTCCTACCCCCATGATGAAGGCGGTGGCACGCTATGCCAGTGAGAAAGCTATTGACTGCGAGGCCTCGCTGGAGAATATGATGGCTTGTGGACTAGGTGCCTGTCTGTGTTGTGTGGAGAAAACCACGGAGGGTAACCTGTGTGTCTGCAAGGATGGTCCTGTATTTAATATCAAAAGACTGTTATGGCAAAATTAAACGTAAATATAGGGGCGCTGAACTTGAAGAACCCTGTAATGACTGCCAGCGGTACGTTTGGCTATGGTGTTGAATTTGAGGATTTTATAGATCTTTCAGGTTTAGGAGGCATCATTGTTAAGGGGACTACGCTGAAGCCACGTGAGGGTAACGATTATCCGCGTATGGCAGAGACTGCCAGCGGTATGCTGAACTGTGTAGGTCTGCAGAATAAGGGTGTGGACTACTTCTGCGAGCATATCTATCCGCAAATCAAGGACATTGATACGAACATGATTGTCAATGTCAGTGGTTCGTCGCCAGAGGACTATGCAGAGTGTGCTGCCCGTATTGATGCGCTGGACAAGATTCCTGCCATAGAGTTGAATATCTCATGTCCGAACGTAAAGGACGGCGGTATGGCCTTTGGCGTGACGTGTGCAGGAGCATCGAGTGTGGTAAAGGCTGTTCGCCAGGCCTATCATAAGACGCTGATAGTCAAGCTGTCACCTAATGTGACGGATATTGCTGAGATTGCCCGCGCTGTAGAGGCTGAGGGAGCTGACTCCGTGTCGCTTATCAATACGCTGATGGGTATGGCTATTGATGTAGAGAAGCGCAAGAAGGTGCTGTCGATAGGTACGGGCGGACTGAGTGGCCCCTGCGTGAAACCCGTTGCGTTGCGCATGGTCTATCAGGTTGCCAAGGCTGTGAAGATCCCTGTGGTGGGCTTGGGAGGTATCTCTTCCGCGAAAGATGCCCTGGAATTCCTCATGGCAGGTGCTACGGCTATTGAGATAGGTACGGCTAACTTCCTTGACCCTGCTGTCACTATCAAGGTGAGGGACGGCATCAATGAATGGCTCGATGCCCATGGATGTCAGGATATCCACGAGATTATCGGATGCTTGTAGCGCTTCGCTAGAGATTAGTGATTAGTGAATAAATTTAAGGGCGGCCATTCGGTCGCCCTTAACCAACACAAAAACTAAACTAGACTTAACTAAAGCTATTTAGATTTTCACAAATCCTTATAGCTTCTGCAAAGATAGTACAAATTCTTTAAACCGCAAGTTTTTTTTGAGATTTTTTTGCAATTAGATGCAAAAATCTTTGTTCTTGCCAGATTTATAGACCAAATAGGCATCCAAAATCGTTATGGCAGCCATTGCTTCTACGACGGGTACTGCACGTGGCAAAACACACGCATCGTGACGTCCGCGAGCTGTCAGCGTAGTAGCATTTCCGTGGATATCTACCGTCTCCTGTTCGCGGAGTAGGGTAGCAACGGGTTTGAAGGCCACACGGAAGAAAATATCCTGTCCATTGGAGATGCCTCCCTGGATTCCTCCGCTATGGTTGGTCTTGGTAGTCACGACGGAATCGTGCTCAACTGTGAACACGTCGTTTTGCTCAGAACCACGCTGGGTGACAGCAGCAAAGCCATCGCCATATTCAAAGCCCTTTACCGCATTGATACTCAGCATGGCAGCACCCAGTTGGGCGTGCAGCTTGCTAAATTCTGGCTCGCCCAGTCCCACAGGACAGCCTTTGATGACGCAGGTGATGACGCCTCCAATGGTGTCGCCTTCTGCCTTGACCTGCTGGATGAGCTGTATCATCTCCTCTGCCTTTGGCTGGTCAGGACAGCGCACGGCATTGCTCTCTGTCAATGAGAGGTCGTAATGGTGGTAGTCGTTGTCTAGCGCGATATTCCCCACCTGTGACGTGTAGGCTGTGATTCCAATGCCCAACTGGCGCAATACCAGTTTGGCTAAGGCGCCAGCCACACAACGACTGATGGTGATGCGTGCTGAAGAGCGTCCGCCACCACGATGGTCGCGCACACCATACTTCTGTGTATAGGTGAAGTCGGCATGGGAGGGACGGAACACCTCGCGCATATTGTCGTAATCACTGGAATGCTGGTTCTCGTTGCGTACGATGAACCCAATAGGACAGCCTGTTGACTTGCCCTCAAAGACACCACTGAGCAGTTCCACACGATCAGACTCGTTGCGTGCTGTCGTGATGCTGCTTTGTCCAGGACGTCGCCTATTCAGCTCCTGCTGAATGAAGTCGATATCAATATCGATACCTGCAGGCATACCATCGACGATACCGCCTATGGCTTCTCCATGGCTCTCGCCAAATGTCGTCACTCTGAAGATTCTTCCTATCGTGTTCATGGGACTAATGGGTCTTATGGGGTTTTATGGATTGAATGGATGGATTAGTGACAATGACCGCAGCCACAGCCGTCATGGTGGTGCTCGTGGTCATGGTCACAACCACAATCATCATGTTCACAGCCGCAGTCGTCGTGGCCGCAACCACCTCCACAGCTGTCACAGTGACCACCACAGCCACCTGTCAGGTGCTTCATCATGTGGTCAACCTCTTCCTTGCTAGCCTCGCGGTTCTCCAGCACAGTGCCTTCGAAATAGAGCGTCTCACCTGCCAATGGGTGGTTGAGGTCCATTTTTACCTTCTCTTCACCAATTTCCAGTACGCGACCATTGAAGCGCTCGCCCTGTTCGTTCTGCAGGGGAACGATGGCATCCTGATAGATATGCTCGTGGTCGAAGTGTCCGTTGATGCAGAACATGTTGCGATCGAGGTCGAGGACATACTCGTCATGATATTCTCCATAGCCCTCTTCCTTGCTCAGCGTAAGCTTAAAGTCCTGGCCTTTCTCAGTGGCAATCATCTGCTCCTCGAACTTGTCGAGGGCAAAACCAAAGCCTGTGATGAATGAGAAGGGACGCTCAGCGGTAGCCTCCTCAATAAGTTCCTTACCTTTGTCGCCGTCTACATAAAGCTTGTAAGAGACGGCAATGTACTTGTTTGTCTTGTTGTCCATATACCTTATTATAATAATTTGGCTGCAAAGGTACGAATAAGTGAGCGAAAAACCAAATGAATTTTGGTTTTTCCGAACGGGAGTACTTTCGACCTTATGGTCAAAGGTACGAAAAAACGATTGAAAAGCCAAAAAAAGGTGCTTTAAATGTTTCATTTTGACGAAAATCAAGGATTCTGGGGTTTCTTTGATGAAGGTCAAGAATTGGGTGTGTTTGCGCACACAATTTATAAAAAAGCTTGGAAGGTATGGATTTTTGCCGTACCTTTGCATCGTCAATAAGACAAAAGGATAACATTATTAAGGTAAATTTAAAGATTAAAGAAAGGGTAACAAAAATGAAAAAGATTGTATTGACACTGGTTGCTCTTATGAGCATGACAACAACGTTTGCAGAGAACGAAGGTATGAATACCACCGAGGCATACAACATGACTGTTAACATGGGCAAGCTGGCTAAGGCTCTGGGTCTGACCAATGACCAGGTTGAGAGTGTTGCTGAGGTACACAAGACTTTCTCTTCGGAGATGATGTTCGCTGCACAGTATGGTAAGGAAGAGCGTGCCAAGATGGTCGAGAAGGCTGTCACCAAGGATCTGGCTTACATGCACACCATCCTGAACAAGGATCAGTATCGTAAGTATCTGACATTGCTGAACGTTACGCTCGTTAACCGCGGATTAAAGTAATAGATAGATAGTTTAGTTAGTAGTATTAATGTTATGAAAAAGGAATGGGCATTGCCGTTTAGGCAGTGCCTCTTTCTTTGTTTTATGCCAAATTATTTGGTAGGCTGCAAAAAAAGTGCTACTTTTGCGGTTGGAAATCAATACTTAGTGAGAACGCTAACCATAAAGAGAATCAAATGAGACAGATAAGAATCGTACTGTTAGCCCTGGTTGCAGCCATTTTGGTGGGCTGTGGCACATCGTCTACAGTGCCCATTACGGGTAGAAAAAGAACGCTGATGGTCTCTGACGAACAGGTGCTGAGCCTGTCTAATGAGCAGTATAGTCAGTACATGCAGACTGCCAAACCTTCGACAAATGCTGCCAATACGGCAATGGTCAAGCGGGTAGGACAGAACTTGGCGAATGCCGTAGTGACGTATCTTAATGCCAATGGACTGGGTAGTGAGGTGTCCCAGTACAAGTGGGAGTTCAACCTTGTGCAAGACCAGCAGGTCAACGCCTTCTGCATGCCTGGTGGAAAGATTGTTGTCTATGAAGGACTGCTCCCCGTCACAAAGGATGAGACGTCACTGGCTATCGTGTTGGGTCACGAGATTGCGCATGCTGTTGCCAAACACTCTGCTGAGCAGATGTCGACAGCCATCAAGCAGCAATATGGTGCCCAGGCGCTGAGTGTACTGATGGCAGGTGCTGGTGCCAGTTCTGGTTTGCAGACGGTTGCTGGTACTGTCTTCGGACTGGGTGCCCAGGGAGCCAGTGCCAAGTATTCACGTGACCACGAGAGCGAGGCAGACCATCTAGGTATCATCTTTGCAGCTATGGCAGGCTATAATCCGGAGGCTGCTGTCAGCTTCTGGCAGCGCATGTCGCAGGCTACAGGTGGTGGCTCTACCTCATGGCTGAGCACGCACCCAAGCGATGCTACGCGCATCAAGCAGATTCAGGGGTGGCTTCCTGAGGCTAAGAAGTATTACAAAGGCAATCTGAAGACAGCCAGTGGTAATAAGAATATCAAGACCTTTCACATATCCAGTAAGAGTAACAAAAAGAAATAATAAGTAATGAGAAAAGTTTTTTTGAGCCTGTTGCTGACAACAGCTGTAAGCATGTCAGCACAACAGAAACAGGGTGGCATCAGTCCTCAGATGCTGCAACAGATAGAACAACAGAATGTACCAACGGCTTCCGACCGAGCCCTGCGCAATGCGCTGGCCGCTAATGCCATCGATAACCTGGCGCAGAACCGTCAGCATGCAGGAGCCCTGGATACCTATTTCAGTGTAGAGACCAAGAAACAGTCTATTACTGACCAGAAGTCGAGTGGACGCTGCTGGATGTTCAGCGGTATGAATGTGCTACGTGCCAATTTTGCCAAGCGCACTGATTCACTCAGCGTGGTATTCTCGCAGGACTATCTGTTCTTCTGGGACCAGCTGGAGAAGGCTAATCTGATGCTGCAGGGTGTGATAGAGACTGCCCAGAAACCTATTGACGACCAGCGCGTACAGTTCTTCTTCCACTATCCACTAAGTGATGGCGGCACGTTCTGTGGTGTTGCCGACCTGGCAGAGAAATATGGTCTGGTACCTGCTGACATACAGCCTGAGACCTATTCGGCAGACAACACGTCGAAGATGTCAAGCATCATCAAGTCAAAGCTCCGTGAACAGGGCTTAGAACTGCGCAAAATGGTGGCAGACGGCAAAAAGGCTAAGGCTATCGAACAGCGTAAGACCCAGATGCTTAGCGAGATCTATCATATGTTGGTTATTACGCTGGGTGAGCCTGTCAAGGAGTTCTCCTACGCTTTCAAGAACAAGGATGGTAAGGCTATCACACCTGTCAAGAAATATACTCCCAAGTCGTTCTACGAAGAGACGGTGGATGGCAAGCTCAATGGCACCTTCATCATGGTGATGAACGACCCACGTCGTGAGTACTACAAGACCTATGAGGTGGAGTACGATCGCCATGTTTATGACGGACATAACTGGAAGTATCTGAACCTGCCTATGGAGGAGATAGAACAGCTGGCTATCGCCTCGCTGAAGGATGGTCGCAAGCTCTACAGCTCCTATGATGTCGCCAAACAGCTGGACCGCAAGCGTGGCTACTGCGACCTGGAGAATTTCGACTACGCATCGCTGTTTAACACCTCTTTCAATATGACGAAGGCTGAGCGCATCTCTACTTTTGATAGTGGTTCCACCCACGCTATGACGCTGACTGCTGTTGACCTCGATAGCAATGGACAACCCTTGAAGTGGAAGGTCGAGAACTCCTGGGGTGGCAGCTGGGGACAGCAGGGCTGTCTCATCATGTCAGCACGCTGGTTCCGCGAATATATGTTCCGTCTGGTAGTCGACAAGAAATACGTCAGCGAGAAACTGCTGAAGGACTACGAGCAGAAGCCTGTCATGGTGATGCCTGAAGACCCCTTGTTCCAGATGGATGAGTGAAAAAGTGACAATTATTTGCTACAAACGTAATTTTTCTTTCAAAAAGTTTGCGTAATTGCGGGAAAAGTTATACTTTTGCAACCGATTAACAAAAACAGAGAGAACAATGAACATGTTAAATGCTTATTTTTACGGCTATTACTTTTACTTTACAAGCAATTGTGAAGCGGTAGGTCGTATGTAAGATAAAGACATGAACAGAATAGTAATAAGGCTCCGCTTCACAAACAAGTGAAAGCGGAGTTTTTTATAATAAGATAGTCAAATAGTCAATAATAAGATGAAGCGAATAGCGATACAAGGATTGATAGGGTCGTTCCACGACATTGCAGCCCACCTCTATTTCGAGGACGAGCAGATACAACTAATCTGTTGCTCCACTTTTGAGGAGGTGTTTCAGCAGATGAAGCAAGACCCCACGGCCATTGGCATGCTGGCCATCGAGAATACCATAGCAGGTTCGCTGTTGCACAACTACGAGTTGCTGCGTGACTCTGGCACCACTATCGTGGGCGAACATAAGCTACACATCACTCATAGCATCTGCTGTCTGCCTGAGGACGACTGGGATACCATCACTGAGGTGCATTCGCATCCTGTGGCACTGATGCAGTGTCGCCAGTTCCTGTCGCAGCACCCACAGATGAAGAATGTCGAGGCTGAAGATACCGCTGGTTCTGCCAAGATGATTGCCGAACAGGGTAGGAGAGGCTGGGCAGCCATCTGTCATGCTGAGGCTGCCAGACTCTATGGTTTGAAGGTGCTGGAAGACCATATCGAGGACAACAAGCATAATTTCACCCGTTTCCTGGTCGTCTCGAACCCCAACAAAGCAGACCTGCTGCGCCCGTTGACAGAAGCCAACAAGGCCAGCATGGTGTTCTCACTGCCTCACGAGGAGGGTTCGTTGGCCCATGTCCTTGCTATTCTGTCGTTCTATAAGATGAACCTTACTAAGATTCAGTCGCTGCCCATCATTGGTCGCGAATGGGAATACCTGTTCTATGTCGACGTGATGTATAACGACCTGACACGCTATCGCCAGTCGATAGATGCCATTATTCCGCTAACAAAAGATTTTAAGATATTAGGAGAATACAAAGATGGAAAACAAACCATGTAACATACGGCCTGCAGAGCGCCTTTCGTTGGTCTCAGAATACTATTTCAGTCGTAAGCTGAAAGAGGTGGCACAGTTGAATGCAGAAGGTAAGGACATCATCAGTCTGGCTATTGGCAGTCCTGATATGCCCCCCTCAGAACAGACCATTGAGAAACTCTGTGAGGTGGCCCGTCAGCCCAATGCCCACGGCTATCAGCCCACACAGGGTACTCCTGAACTGCGTCAGGCAATGGCCCAGTTCTACAAGCGTTGGTATGATGTCGATATCGATGCCAAGAGTGAGCTGTTGCCGCTGATTGGCTCTAAGGAGGGTATCCTGCACGTTACGCTGGCCTTTGTCAACCCTGGCGATGAGGTGTTGGTGCCCAATCCTGGCTATCCCACCTATACTTCGCTGTCGAAGATTCTGGGCGCAAAGATTGTGAACTACGACCTGCGTGAGGACAATGGTTGGCAGCCAGATTTCGATGAGCTGGAGAAGATGGACCTGAGCAAAGTGAAGCTGATGTGGACCAACTATCCCAATATGCCTACTGGTGGTCGTGCACACATGGAGACCTATGAGCGTCTGGTGCGTTTCGCCAAAGAGCACGACATCGTCGTGGTCAACGACAACCCCTATAGCTTTATCCTCAGCGAGGAGCATCTGAGCATCCTACAAGTGCCTGGTGCCAAGGACTGCTGCATAGAGTTTAACTCGATGTCTAAGTCACATAACATGCCTGGCTGGCGTGTGGGAATGTGTGCTTCCAATGCTGAGTTCATCCAGTGGATTCTGAAGGTACAGTCGAATATCGAGAGCGGTACGTTCCGTGGTATTCAGCTGGCAGCTGCAGAGGCTTACAAAAATGATGAGGCTTGGCATCGTGAATACAATATCAATCTTTATGCCCGTCGTCGTCAGTATGCTGAGCAGATCATGGATGTGTTGGGTTGCACCTACGACAAGCAGCAGGTCGGTATGTTCCTGTGGGGCAAGATTCCTGCAGATATCCAGAACGTGGAAGACCTGACAGAGAAGGTGTTGCACGAGGCTCGCGTCTTTATCACGCCAGGATTCATCTTCGGCTCGAACGGTGAGCGCTATATCCGCATCTCGCTATGTGCCAAGGAAGAGAAAATCAAAGAAGCCCTTGAACGTATCAAGGCTATGAAAAATTAAAACGATAAAAAAGTAAAAACGATATAACTATGAGTTTAGAATTAGCACCATTGAATTTGCCAAGTGACAACGAACGTCCCTTCGTGATTGCAGGCCCTTGCTCTGCTGAGTCCGAGGAACAAGTGATGACTACTGCCAAACAGCTGGCTATGAAAGGCTGTCATAACTTCCGTGCCGGTGTGTGGAAGCCTCGCACCAAGCCCGGTGGCTTTGAGGGTCATGGCGAACCTGCCTTGCAATGGATGAAGCAGGTAAAGGAGGAAACCAAGATGCTGGTGGCTACGGAAGTGGCTACGCCAGAACACGTCGAACTGGCTCTGAAATATGGCATCGACATCCTGTGGGTAGGTGCTCGTACCTCTGCCAACCCCTTCGCTATGCAGGCTCTGGCAGACTCGCTGAAGGGTGTTGATGTTCCCGTGTTTGTGAAGAACCCTGTGAACCCGGATTTGGAGCTATGGATTGGTGCCTTGGAGCGCATCAACGGTGCTGGCGTGAAGCGTCTGGGAGCCATCCATCGTGGCTTCTCATCGTACGATAACAAGATCTATCGCAACACCCCTATGTGGCAGATTCCCATTGAGTTGCATCGTCGTATACCAGATCTGCCTATCATCAGCGATCCATCACATATCGGTGGCCGTCGTGAACTGGTTGCTCCGCTGTGTCAGCAGGCAATGGACCTGGGCTTCGACGGACTGATTATCGAGAGCCACTGCGATCCTGACAAGGCGTGGAGTGATGCCAAGCAGCAGGTAACTCCCGATGTGCTCGACTATATCCTCTCGTTGTTGGTCATCCGCGACGAGAACACAACGACAGAGGGTATCCAGCAGTTGCGTAAGCAGATTGACGAGTTGGACAATCAGATCATGGATATTCTGACCAAGCGTATGCGTGTATGCCGTGAGATTGGACAGTATAAGAAAGAACACAATATGACGGTGCTGCAGGCCTCTCGCTACAACGAGATACTGTCGAAGCGTGGTGCTCAGGGGTCACTCTGTGGTATGTCGCCCGACTTCGTAGCACATGTATTTGAGAGTATTCACGAAGAAAGTGTTCGTCAGCAAATAGAGATTATCAACAAATAAAAGGCTTTTGGCTATTAGCGTTTAGCTTTTAGCCAATTGCCAATAGCTAACAGCTAAAAGCATGAAAATATTAGTAATGGGAGCAGGTAAGATGGGAAGCTTCTTCATCGACCTGCTGAGCTTTGACCACGAGGTAGCAGTCTTTGAACGTGATGCCAAGCGCATGCGTTTCACCTACAACTGTCAGCGCTTTACAAGCTACGAGGAGATTAAGGCGTTCAAGCCTGAGTTGCTTATCAATGCTGTCACGTTGAAGTATACCATTCCTGTATTTAAAGAGGTCATTCCCTATCTGCCCAAGGAGTGCATCATTAGCGATATCGCTTCCGTAAAGACAGATATGAAGGAGTTCTACGAGTCGACAGGCATGCGCTACGTGTCTACACACCCCATGTTCGGACCTACCTTTGCTAACCTGCAGCAGCTTTCTGAGGAGAACGCTATCATCATCAGCGAGGGCGACTATATGGGACGCATCTTCTTCAAGGACCTCTACCAGAAGCTGGGACTCAATATCTATGAGTACACCTTCGAGGAACACGACAAGACGGTGGCTTACTCACTGTCTATCCCCTTCGTCTCAACCTTTGTTTTTGCTGCCGTCATGAAGCATCAGGATGCTCCTGGTACCACCTTCAAGCGTCACATGCGCATTGCCAAAGGTGTGCTCAACGAGGATGACTACCTGTTGCAGGAAATCCTCTTCAACCCCTATACCCACGACCAGGTGGCACAGATTCGTACTGAGCTGAAAGAGCTGCTGGAGATTATCGACCAGAAGGATGCCGCAGGTATGAAGGGCTATCTGACGAAGATTCGTGATAACGTGAAACGCGACATAGAAATCAAGCAATAGCTTATGGCATTAGGAAAGTGGATTGGAGGAATCGTCGGATTCATGAGCGGTGGTCCCTTGGGGGCACTGGCAGGTATTGTGCTGGGTGGTTTTCTCGACAATATGCTCGATGGGGTGAACACCCCAGAGACGCAGGGTACCTTTGATGGCTATAGCGGCTACCAGACGAGGGCTGCCCAGGGACAGCGCAACAGTTTCCTATTCTCTATGCTGGTGCTATCCTCGTACATCATCAAGGCAGATGGTAAGGTCATGCACTCCGAGATGGAACTGGTGCGCAACATGCTGCGCCAGAACTTCGGCGAGGTAGCCAGTCAGCAGGGTGACGAAATACTGCGTCGTCTGTTTGACGAACAGAAGCGGGTAGGAGAGCAGCAGTTTAAGATGACTGTTGCCGACTGCTGTCGTCAGATAGCCATGAATATGGACTACTCACAGCGTCTGCAGCTGCTCAACTTCCTTGTCATGATTTCACAGGCTGATGGTCGTGTAGACCCTTCAGAGGTCATCGCTATGAAGGAGTGCGCCCAGTGGATGCAGATGTCTGCTGACGAGGTCGACTCTATGCTGGGTATGGGCAAGGACGACCTGGAGTCGGCCTACAAGGTCCTCGGTGTCTCCCCCGATGCCACTGATGCGGAGGTGAAGCGTGCCTACCGCAATCTGGCGCTGAACCACCATCCTGACAAGGTGGCTGCCCTGGGCGAGGATGTGCGCAAGGCTGCGGAGAAGAAGTTCCAGGAAATCAACAATGCCAAAGAACGCATTTGGAAAGCCCGCGGCTTATAACTCCCCGTGTTTAAGTCTAAGGAATCAAGGAAATAAATTCCTAAGTTCCCAGATTCCTTAGACTAAAAAATCTGTGCAAAACCGCCCAACTTTCCAAAACTTTTCGTATCTTTGCACCGTAGAACAATAAGATTATGATAGTTACCAACAATATAGCAGTTCAGAACAAGCCCACGAAGTCAGTATCTACTACTGAGCGCGTGATGGCCAGCACCATGTCTGTCGACGAGTATTTTGACGAGTTGATCTCGCAAGTTCACGAGGACTACGCGGAGCTATAAAGTCAGAATCAGCCTCGCAGCACGTGCTGACATGGTTGAGTTGCGCAAGTTCCTCAAGGCCATGATGACCGAGGAAGGCGCAGTTCGCTATGCCAACAACATGCGAACAGAGGTTAAGATGCTTTCTGTGTATGCCGAGTGTTATGGTCGCAGCACCTCAGCCGCACTTCGCTTGATTCATCCTGAAGCTCGCCGTATGGTGTCACATAATCGTAAGTGGGTGTATGTCTATCATATCGATGGTCCATTTGTTATTGTTGACAGAATTCTCCCAGCCCAAATGAATAAAGGCTGACGCCATAGAATTCCCTAATTCCCAGATTCCTTAGACCAAATAAAGTTTCTGCCCTTTCTCTCTTTGAGAGTGTGGCGTTGCAATCTGCGGGACCATTGCCATAATCTGCGTCATTTCTCCCACCTAAAGGTAGGAGTGTGGCGTTGCAATGCGTAATCTGCGAGAGACTAAAACCCCTTTTCCCCCCTATATCATCGATGAAGGTGTCGATTTGTCGGCACCTTTTTATTTTTTAGCTAAATTTTAACCATTGTTTCAAAAATAATTCGTAACTTTGCACCGAATTCCGCATTTGCTTGCGCCGAAGCCAAAGGATTCATCTCCTGCGGAGGAAGGGTGGGTAGCGGTTTTCAGACATGATGAAGGCGTTTACACGACCTTTGTTCGAGACCATCTGGAATCTGGAAAATTCGAACTTGGAATCTTGAACATAGCGACGGTAGATGTCCCAGGGATGTGTTTATACGCGTCCCCTTATCCGTATCGGATAGGGAGAACTTATATTCATATCGGCGTGGGCTCTGACGTTGTCTGTTCAATTTCAAAGGCAATTCCAGAGCCTCAGATGGTGGAACGGACAGCAATCGGTTCCACGCTTTTTTTGTGTCTTGATGCCAGTCTTCTGGTGACATAAAGAATTCTTTCGAAAGTTGTCCTATCCGACGTGAGTACGAAGAATACCATTGCTCCTCAGCAAGCCATCCGTGCCAACAGTGCGGACACTCCGAGCTATACCCCTGTCACATCCCTCACCAAGGCCGAAACGGACGGTAATGCCTGTGCCGACTATGCCAGTCTCCCCAACCTCGAGGTCGATGACAATGAGATCTGCTGGTATCCCCTCAACATCTATCATTCCAATCCCAAGAAAGCTTTCCGCATCCGTGATGCCTTTTTCAAGAAAGGCTTCACCACCTATCTCCGCCTGAAATACCACGAAGTCATCCGCCATGAGGAACTCCGCAACGAAGCCAGACCCGTCATCAGCAATCTCATCTTTGTCGAGATCAAGAAGAAGATTGTCCGTGCCCTCAAACATACCGACCCAGACTTCCTCTCTGTCCAGTTCATGACCAGACCCAGGCGGAGTAGGGAAGAGAAGAGCCAGATCCTCTCTGTCCCTAAGAAGGAGATGGAGAATTTCATCGATGCCGAGACCCGTGAAGACGTCGATGGTCTGCGCATCCCCTTTGAGGTCGATGAGGCCAATGCCAAGCCAGGCCGCAAGGTCCGCATCATCCGTGGCCCCTTTGCCGGCATCACTGGAGAGATTAAGAATTTCAAGACCCATCGCATCGTCCTGGTCCGCTTGTCCGACCTAGGTCTTGCCAATGCCATCACCAAGATCCCCAAGTCCGACCTCCAGTTCCTTGAATAGTTCTTTTTTCTAAGGACCCAAGAAATTACTCGCACCTTTTTTAGCGAAGCGATGTTTCTGCTATTTCTGCAATTTCTGCGGGACCATAGTCAAAATCTGCGTCATCAGCGCCATCTGCGAGAGATAAAGAAAAATAGCCAAATTCTTGCAATTCTCAATAATTCTTCCTATCTTTGCACCCAAAGAAGACAAGTTATGATATCGACAGTAAATACTCCATCCACTGAAATCAGCACTGCAGATGCCCTTTGGGTACTCATTCAGAGTCAGACGAAAGCAGTTCAAAAGGCTTTGATTCAACGGATTCTTGAAAGTCAGACAAGTGAGAAGACCAAGGCTCAGCAGATGATGGTCAAGGCTGCGAGTAAGCGAGAGCAGCGTGATGCTAGCATTGACACTGCCGAGCGTGAGCAGGCTCGATTAAGGATCAAGGAGAGTCTCACTAGGGCGTTTGATGAACTCCATTCTGGAAAGGTACATCATGATGCCCGTAAACTCTTTTCCAAATGAAGGTTTCTTTTGACTATCTTGATGAGTTTGTACGAGGTGCGAAAGTACTTCGCAAACGATATCCGTCGTTTGAGTCTGATTATGATACCTTTCTCAATGAATTGGAGAAGAATCCCTATGGAGGCGAATCATTAGGTCATCATACATATAAGAATCGCATGGCCATCGCCTCGAAAGGAAAAGGGAAAAGTGGAGGTGCGCGAGTCATTACCTATAATCTTCAGCAAGTGAACGATGAAGAAGTGCTGATTACACTGATGTCTATCTATGACAAGTCTGACGTAGAGAATGTATCAGATGCATATCTCCGCAGCCTTGTACAGCAGATGGAAACTGCTAAATAAAGCACAGAATATATAATATCCCTCTTTGGTCACTCCATCAGGAGTTGACCCTTTTTTGTTAACTTTCTGCTATTTCTGCAATTTCTGCGGGACCATAGTCAAAATCTGCGTCATCAGCGCCATCTGCGAGAGATAAAGAAAAATAGCCAAATTCTTGCAATTCTCAATAATTCTTCCTATCTTTGCATCGAGAAATAATATATATTATGGAGGACAATGTTTCAACAATGGCATCCGAGCCTGTAGCAGCATATTCCATGACATCATACAATGATGTGATGGATTATATGCATTCCATCCACATTTCCCGTGAGGATAAGGAAAAGGTAGCCAAGCGCTTGACGATAGAGGTTTCTCAGCCAGCTTTGGCAGAGGCCTATGAGCGTATTGACCATCTGAGCACACTTCCGAAGGATTGGGATGGTCATGGAGCATTGCCTATATCTTATAAGGTTCTTAGAAATATTAAGCGAGTACTGATGCTCTCGCAGAATTCCGACTGGGAACATTGGATGATAGCCCCTGATACCAATGCCACACTCTGTATAGAGTCTAAGACTACAGGAGCCGTTATCAGTCTCGGAGCCTATGAGTATTCTTACTTTGCCAAGATTGATGGTGTAAGATACGGCGAAAGCCATATTGATTTTGATCCTGAATCGTTCTTGGAGCTAATGCGCAGATTTTAATGAAACCACAAGAGAAGTCTGCAATTGATATTCAGGTGTCCTCTGAGGAGAATGTTGCCCGAATCCTTTCTAAAGAATGGTTCGTAAGAGGGAAATTGACTTCAGCAGCTTTTGCCCTTGAACAAGGCGAGTCTTATCTTTCCGTCAATCGTACTGCTATTGATACATTCGACAGCGATGTGGCTTCGTTTGTGAAGAACCATAACAGTTACGCTTTTGATGATAGCACCTACAAGCGTGCATTGTTGAATGTAGGTGATGTACGAGGAATAGACGTGAAGGTTGATCAAGTAGAGATGAAGATCGATGTTGAGGTAGAACCTCGTGATACCCACACGAAGTCTCATGCAGGCATCTTCACCCGTTTTCAAAATAAGAACATCAAGAAAGGCCAGTTGCTAAAGGCTGGTCCTACATCCGAAGAAGTTTCGGGAGACACTATACTGTTGGAGGTTCGTAAAGAACTGCAGAGTCTTTCTTCTGTAGAAGAATGTAAGATAGTAGAATAACGCGCATTTAAAGAGAATCCCTCTTTGGTCACTCCTCGCGGAGTTGACCCTTTTTTGTTTATCGACATAACTGATACAAGCATCGTTCTCTCGCTTAATCGCAGCCTTGCTCTTAGGCACAAGGCCGAAAGGACAGGACGTTGGGCCGAAGGCTACAGACTTCATGAGTGGTGTTTTTCTGGTTTTTGTTAAAACTGCGTCATCTGCGATATCTGCGAGACATTAAAATTTCTGCTCTTTCTGCCCTTTCTGCGGGACCTAAGAAAATAATTGCTCTGCGGGACAGAAAAAAAATCTCGTGCAAATACGACCAAGTTTCCAAAACTTTTCGTATCTTTGCACCGTAAAAAAGAAAGAAACCGATATATGTGTACGTGCATAGCCGAAATAAAGACCTCCTATACAAAGGTGAGGAAACAGGCAGAAGAGGTCGCCAGCCAGTCATTCGACATGGACGACTTCCTTGATGCCATTAATGTTGTAAAGAAAGAACTGGCGAGAGTTACCGACGAGACAAATGCTCTGGTAGAACTCGTTAGAGACCACTTTACTGAAATCACCATTGACGAGGCCCAGGAACTTCTGGATCTCTCCGAACCGATACAGAAGAAGATGCAGGTAGTCTATCTGAAACTGCTTGCCTCACCACTTAATGTCGGCTTAGAAACAGCAACAGACCACTATCGTCAGGCTATGAGCGACTTTGACGAGCTCTGTCATGACATGAAGACATTCAATATCGATTTGGCTCAGAATGACCATTTTCAGCAGACCCTGAAAAAGGTTAGCGAAATGATGCACCGATGAAATTCTACACAACAAGTACGTTTCGCCAAACTCTTACTTCCCTGACCAAGAAGCCAAAGGAAGGTTACAATTCAGTGGTTAAAGATATCTGCAAGGCACTCCTTTCAATGGAGCCCAATATCATTCGAGAAACTAACGATCGCATCAAGCAGTTTGAAGATTTCCGGATCGTAAAACTTAGGTTGCCTAATTCTGGGCAGCACTTGTCACGCCCAGATGGGTTTAGGCTTATTTACTACGTCTCACTCATTTCTGACGATGTGACACTTTTGAGGATTTATCCGAAGCGTGGCCCCCAAGGCATTGTTGACCTAGTGGATGAAGAATACGACAGACTTCTTCTTGAAATGGTGACGGAGAACAACAATAAGACTCTTCATCAAGTTGACATCAATAACTCCCTTGTTGAGTTGGATACAAATACAGGTATGTTTTAATTAGCTGGTAATTTCAATGAATCCCTCTTTGGTCACTCCCCCCGGAGTTGACCCTTTTTTGTTTTAGGGTATAGGAAATCCTGTTTTTCTGGTTTTTGTCTGCTTTCTGTCATTTCCTTCATTTCTGCGGGACCATAGTCAAAATCTGCGTCATCAGCGCCATCTGCGAGAGATAAAGAAAAATAGCCCAATTCTTGCAATTCTCAATAATTCTTCCTATCTTTGCACCGAGAAATATAATAATATATTATGGAGGACAATGTTTCAACAATGGCATCCGAGCCAGTAGCAGCATATTCCACGACATCCTATATGGATGCCATGGCGATGATCCATACCATGCACCTGACCAGGGAGGACAAGGAGCGTGTTGGACGGCGTCTCGTTGTTGAGACTACACAGGCAAACCTTTCCAAGGCTTTTGACCGCATAGACCATCTCAGCCAATTAAAGGATGATTGGGACGGCTATGGAGCTAAGAAGATTTCGTATTATGTTCTCCGTAACCTGCGTGACGTTTTGCTCATCTCTGACAATGACGATTGGGAGAACTGGATGATTTCCCCTGCTCCCGACGGCACCATAGGACTGCAGTCAAAGCTTCACACATCATCTATCAGCGTAGGTGACAGGGAGTTCTCTTATTACAGTGCGAAAGGCGATATGGAGGATTGGGGTGACAATGTGACCTTCACTCCCTATTCTTTCCTTGAAGTAATGCGCAAGACAAATCCCATGCAGGCATCTTCACTAGATACGACGATAAGAATATCAAAGGAGGGCAGGAAATCATCCAGGATCAGAACGATTGCCTAATGCCTGTTAGAGCAATCCTTCAGAAGGTACAGCACCAACTCTTGGCCCTGTCCACGTTGGAAAAACATGAGATAAGTATCTCTAAATAACTTGCATTTTCAATGAATCCCTCTTTGGTCACTCCCCCCGGAGTTGACCCTTTTTTGTTTCAGCGTATATGAAATTCTTTTTTTAGGCTTGAAAAGCCGGTGTTTTTGCTTTCAAGGTCTTGTAACCACGTTAGTGGATGTGAAAAGTGATGTGGAATTGGCGTAAAAGTTCACTTTTAAGGACAAGAACATGACACTTTACACCAATGCTCAAAAGAGCTTCAAGACCGAAGAAAGGGTTTTTCTGGTTTTTGTCTGCTTTCTGTCATTTCCTTCATTTCTGCGGGACCATAGTCAAAATCTGCGTCATCAGCGCCATCTGCGAGAGATTAGAAACACTGCCTCTGCGTGAGCCAATCCTTGATCCCCAGATTCCTTAGACCCAAAAAACTCTGCGGGACATTAGAATTATCCATGGAAAAGGAATTCTTAGAGCGTTGTCTTAAGGCCAATGATGAAGTAGACGCAGCCTACAACCACCTCAAAGATCTCCAAACCCGTGAGGATTAAAAACGAACATATGTTATTTCGCTCACGAACCTATGTTCATTAAGACTTGATGTCACTCCATTTTTTTCAAACAAATTTAAAAAATGTTTTGAGAATTCGATAAAAAGTTGTACATTTGCAGCGAATATGGCACGAGAATATGTAAACATAAAACCAGAAATGCTTACTTGGGCAATCACCCGAGCAGGGCATGATGTGGACGCATATCTCGAAAAGAATCCACAGGTCAAGACTTGGATTGACGGTGAGAAGAAACCTACGGTCAGGCAGTTGGAGGTATTTGCCGACAAGGTATATATCCCTTATGGATTTCTTTTGATGGAGAAGCAGTTGGACGAGAAATGTCCAATTCCCTTCTTCCGTACAAAGACTAAGGGCGACCATTTCAACCTCAATGTCTATGAGGCTGTCATCACAATGCAGAACCGTCAGCATTGGCTTTCTGAATATCTGACTGCCAATGACTATGACAAACCAACATTTATTGGCCGATACAGTGAGGAATATGACGTGGCAAAGGTAGTGGATGCTATCAAAGAGATACTCGACCTCACGCCAGACTGGGCTTTCGACCTGCAATCCACGGGTGCTGCCATTAACCTGTTTGTCGGCAAGTTGGAGAATGTTGGCTGTGTGGTCATGTTCCAAAGCATGATAGGATTCCAGACGAGCAGGAAGATACCTGTTAGCGAGTGTCGGGGCTTTACGCTGGTTGACGAACATGCCCCATGCATTTTTATCAACAATGATGATGCTCCAGGAGCAAAACTCTTCACGCTGGTTCATGAGTTTGTTCATGTACTGAAGGGTGAAAGTGCTGGCGATGGTGGCGATGATACATTGAAAGAAGACAATGAGTTGGAACGTTTCTGTGACGCTGTTGCAGCTGAGTTCCTGATGCCAGAAAACCTGTTTCGTGACATCTGGACTAAACGCAAAGGAGATTTCAAGCGAGTGGCAACTCCCTTTAAGGTGAGTGGTCTGGCTGCAGCTCGACGTGCTCTGACTTTGGGACTGATTACAAAAGAGTGCTTCTTTGCCTATTACCAGTGGTTGACATCCCTTCCAGTGACACCTAAACCCAAAGGTGGTAGTGGCGATTTCTATGCCACGGCGAAGAAACGATTAGGTTATGCCTTTTTGGTACACGTGAGGAATGCCATCAACAGCAATCAGTTGCTGTATCGTGATGCCTACGCCCTGACCGGCTATAGCGGTAATTCCTTCAATAAACTCATTAATGAACACTTGTAAAGCCATGGACTATCTGATAGACGCGAACTGCTTCATAGAATCCAAGAACGTGACCAATCCTCTGGATGTGGCTATCAGTTTCTGGGCAAAGATCAAGGACTTGGCTTTGGCAGGCAGAATACATAGTATCGATAAGGTTAAGACGGAGCTGATATCAATGGACGATGATCTGTCGCAATGGATAAAGAACGAGATACCCGCTTCTTTCTTCTATTCCACGAGTGCTGCTGATGTGCAGCAAAATGTGGCAGACCTTCGTAGTTGGGCTGTAGGCACAGGGCAGTATGACAACAAGGCTATTCAAGATTTCAATTCATCGACTGTTGCCGACCCATATCTTGCGGGCTATGCTGCTACCGATAGTCAGAACATCAAGGTTGTTACAAATGAGAAAGCTGGCACAGGCTCGAAGCATAGTGTAAAGTTGCCAGATGCTTGTGCACAAAAAGGAGTAAGTTGCCTTCGTATCATGGAGATGCTCCGTGAAATGGGTGAAACCTTTTAAATTGCTCCTATATCCTTTATTCCAAGTTTTTTTGTTTTCAAGGCATTCGCCTAGAAAATTGGACCAATAGATAATAAACGATAGGCTTGAAATTTTGGTCACATCCCCCGATGTGACCCTAAATGATATATTTCCTTTATTTCTGCGGGACAAAACATACTCTAGCCATACTCTAAGCTGCTTCTACCCATACTCTAAGCATACTCTAGGCATACTCAAACAGTATGGCATGAGTATGGCTAAAGCGAGAGTGAAGCGTTAGTAACATGAGGCAAAACAATAGCATCTTACCTCTTACATCTTACTCCTTACATCATACCTCTTACATCTATTGGTGCTTATCACTCTTGCAGAGAGATAATGATAAAAAATTAGAATACAAATGCCAATTAATAATCCGTTCAAAAAGAAATATACTACCGAAGGAATGTATATAGGCAAGCCTGAGGCAGAAGCAGAGCGTGTGGATACACATGCTCTATTCCAGGATTATCTTGATATTGAAAATAATATTAAGCGTGGCAACTTTATTATTACAGGCCGAAAAGGGGCAGGCAAATCAGCCTATGCAATATGGCTTCAAAATAAAGCTGAGCATGATGATCAGCTATTCTGTTCTTTGGTAAAGAAAGATGAGCTTGCGCTTGAGGAAATGATTCAGGCGGTTGATGCACAGACATTGAAGTATGAAGCCTTATTTGAATGGATAATATTGGTCCGTATAGTTAAACTTGTGCTTGACTCTAACACGGGTACTTATCTAAAACAGATAAGTGCGTTAGAACGTTTCTATGAGAAAAATGCTGGTTTGGTTAGTATCGACAAATATGTCATCAAAGAGATACTCACAAATAAAGAAGTAAACTTCTCTCCTCTTAAAGGCGAATTTGGCTTTTTCAGTAGATTCTTGGGTAATAAGTCAATCAAAGCTCCATTCTATCAAATGATATCACCTTTGCGTGAAACACTTATTCAAGTGTTGAAGATGGAGATTTTCAAGAATATCAATTTCTTGTTATTGTTTGATGATTTAGATATTAAGTTTAAATTGACCCGAGAGGCTGATAGAACGATGCTGATGGATTTGATAAGAATAGCACGCAGGTATAATACTGAGTATTTCGTTGGTACCAACGCTAAGGTGCTACTTTTTATCCGTGATGACATAGGGGATCGTTTAGAGGGTGTTGATAGTGACAAGAGTAAAATCTTTGGGAGCTATGAGTATTGTATAAACTGGTATGAACATGATATTGCTCAGAAAGACGAAACAGCAATTATGTTGCGTAAGTTTATTAACCATCGCTTAGCTTTGAACTTCGAAAGATGTAATATTCCGTACAATAATGAAGACCCCTGGCTAAGTTTTGTTGAAGAAGAACCTGTAGCTGAAGGACAGAAGACCCAATTTAAGTACATTCTGGATCATACATTCTATCTGCCACGTGATATCATTAATCTATTTAAGAATATCAGTGATAAGAAGTTAAAGTTACCTCTTTCAAAATCATCTGTCAATTCACTTTTACGTGATTTTGCAGATGTGAAGAAACAAGAAATTTGCGATGAGCTCTATGTTGTGTATGACCAAGATGTGGATATGGTTGACAAACTATTCCAAGTGATAGAAAAGGTTAACAGCGGTAGAGATGTTACTTACATGCAAATTCTGGGTTATCTCGATGAGTTGTCATTGCCACATAAGGAGTTCCATACTCTTCTTGAGTACAGTCTGTTGGTTCCTGTTAATAAAACAACCAACCATTTCTTCTTTAATTACAGAGAAAAGGCAGTGTCAAAAAGGTTTGATCAGTACACATATAGAACGCCCAAAATTTTAAAGTTGTACTTCAATAATCGTATTTAAACACCATACAATGTCTGAGATTTCCGATGCTATCCAAGCCAAATGCCTCGCCTTTGGCGACAGGATAATCAAGTTAAATGATTACCTGCTTGAGCAGGCTGCTAATAAGAAACCTGGCTACAAGATGGTAAATGGAAAACGAGTTTACAACAAATCTATTCCGGTACATTTGCAAGCTGTTAGTAACTTGTGCAACCAATTGCTTCGTGCAGGCACGAGCATTGGTGCCAACAATGCAGAAGCAACAAGTGCAATCAGCAAGGCTGATTTCAAAAGTAAAAGTTATATAGCATTAAAAGAAGCAAGGGAAAGCCTCTACTGGCTTGAACTGCTTCACAGAAATAATTATTTAACTGATGTACAATATCAAAGTCTGTATACAGACTGCGAAGAAATAGTAAAAGTATTAACCCATAGATGTAAAAAGTTGGATGAAAATATGTAGAATGTATGAAGTTGGATGCATGATGTTAAAAGGCTCGGCAATAAACATCTGCCATTATCCATCAACCATCGCACATCTGAAAACATCATACATCTTACATCATCCATCATACATCTGAAAGTAACTGCCGTGAGGTAGCGGGCAGGCTCTTTTCAGGTTGTTCCTACAAGGCCTGTTAATCCTGCCCTTTATACATCCGACATCGAACATCAGACTTCATACATCAAAAACATGTTCGACAAAGAACGATTCCACAATGCTTTGGCCTTATCATTAGGCTATGAGCGTATTGTTAAAGACAAACGAATCACCATTCAGGTGGATGATTCCGATGACCCTTGGGTGACACTGAAGTTTCAGGGCCGCCCAGAAGTCATTAGAATCAAGGCATCTGGCGATGCCGATGCTGCTGTGGCAGCAGAAACATCTGAGTTGCGCAATGATATTAAAGTCATAGCTGATGCTGTGCATCAAGCATATATACAAGCAACAACAAATCCATTTTGAGATGTCGCGAGACACTATATAAAAAATCGTTATGTATGGGGCAGGCTCTCATCGGGGTCTCTCATAAAATTAAAGGTTCAATAATCCTGGTGATCTTGCCCCTTTCTTAAAAATAGATTGAAATTATGAATATATTAGTTACAGGCGCCAACGGACAGTTGGGTAATGAGATGCGTATCATCTCGAAGAATTCAACAGACAGATATATCTTCACTGATGTAAATCAGGTAAAAGGTGTGGAAACGATTTTTCTGGATATAACCGATTTAGAGGCTATACGCAAAATGGTTGCTGATAATAATGTCAATGCTATTGTCAATTGTGCAGCATGGACAAACGTGGATGGTGCTGAAGATCCAGAGAAGTACGCTTTGGTTGAGAAATTGAACGCAACAGCACCTGAAAACCTTGCAAAGGCAATGAAGGAAGTAGATGGTTGGCTGGTGCAAATCTCAACAGATTATGTATTTGGCAAAGAGCCTTATAACACCCCTTGCAAGGAAGACCAGAAGGGAACTCCTACTGGAGTCTATGGTGCTACAAAACTTTTGGGAGAACAGAAGATTATCGCTACGGGATGTAAGTATATGATACTTCGTACTGCATGGCTCTACTCAGAGTTTGGCAAGAATTTCTGTAAGACGATGCTCAACCTTACAGCCACCAAGCCGCAGTTGAAAGTAGTCTTTGATCAGGCTGGTACTCCAACCTATGCTTATGACCTAGCAACGGCTATTGTTGCTGCATTAAAGAATCCAGTAGAAGGTATTTATCACTATAGCAACGAGGGTGTTTGCTCATGGTATGATTTCACTAAGATGATAGCAGAATACTCTGGTCAAACAGGTTGTGATATACAACCATGTCATTCAAATGAGTTCCCATCACCTGTTACCCGTCCTAGCTATTCTGTATTAGACAAAACCAAAATAAAAGATACTTTTGGAATCAAGATTCCTTATTGGACAGAGTCATTAAAGATTTGTATAAACAATTTAAAAAACGCATAGACATGGAGGTTATTAAAACAGCAATTGATGGTGTGTTGATTATCGAGCCAAAGGTTTTTGGCGATAAGCGTGGTTATTTCTTTGAAAGTTTCTCTCAGCGAGAGTTTGATGAAAAAGTAGCACCAATACTTGGGCATACAATAAACTTTGTTCAAGACAACGAAAGTATGTCCTCTTATGGCGTAATGCGAGGTTTACATTTCCAGAGGCCTCCATACACCCAAAGTAAGTTGGTTCGTTGCGTAAAGGGCTCAGTACTCGATGTTGCTGTAGATATCCGCAAGGGTTCACCAACATACGGACAACATGTAGCTGTTGAATTGACAGAAGAAAGCCACCGCCAGTTCTTTGTACCTCGTGGCTTCGCCCATGGCTTTGCTGTATTGAGTGAGATTGCCGTATTCCAATATAAGTGTGACGAATTCTACCATCCAGAAGCTGACGGAGGCATTAGTATCATTGATGATTCTCTTGGTATAGATTGGAGAATACCTACAGACAAAGCAAATTTAAGTGATAAAGACACTAAGCATTCACTGCTTAAAGACTTCGATTCACCTTTTGACATAAATGTAGAATTATATTAAAATTAAACGATATGAAAGGAATAGTACTTGCTGGAGGTTCTGGCACAAGATTGTACCCGATTACAAAGGGTGTGAGCAAGCAGTTGCTCCCGATTTATGATAAACCGATGGTTTATTATCCTATTAGTGCGCTGATGCTCGCTGGCATCAGAGATATTTTGATTATATCTACACCATACGACCTTCCTGGTTTTAAGCGTTTGTTGGGTGATGGCAGTGACTATGGCGTTCATTTTGAATATGCTGAACAACCATCTCCAGATGGTCTGGCGCAGGCTTTTATCATTGGCGAGAAGTTCATAGGTAACGACTCTGCCTGCTTGGTGCTTGGAGATAACATCTTCTATGGCGCTGGATTTACGGCTTTGCTTCGAAAGGCAGTTGAAGATGCAGAAGTTAATGGTAAGGCTTCTGTATTTGGCTACTGGGTATCAGACCCTGAACGCTATGGAGTGGCGGAGTTTGACAAACAGGGGAACTGCCTAAGCATTGAGGAAAAACCAAAGGAACCGAAGAGCAATTATGCTGTAGTTGGTCTCTACTTCTATCCCAACAAAGTCGTTGAGGTTGCAAAGAATATTAAACCATCAGCAAGGGGTGAACTCGAGATTACTACGGTTAATCAGGAGTTCCTAAAAGACGGTGAATTACTGGTAAAGGTCTTTGGCCGTGGCTTTGCATGGTTGGATACAGGTACGCATGATAGCTTGGCAGAAGCAAGTACTTTCGTAGAGGTTATCGAGAAGCGCCAAGGGTTAAAGGTTGCTTGTCTGGAGGGTATTGCCTATCGCAATGGCTGGATTAGTGAAGAGAAAATGAGAGAACTAGCTAAACCCATGTTGAAGAATCAGTATGGTCAGTACTTGCTGAAGGTGATTGATGAAATGAAGGAAGATATCAATAGTGGTACATTAGAGCACGTTTAATATGAAGAATATTATCATTACAGGTGGTGCTGGTTTTATTGGCTCACATGTTGTGCGCCTGTTCGTGAACAAATATCCTGAGTATAAGATTATCAACTTGGATAAGTTGACGTATGCAGGAAATCTTGCAAACTTGAAGGACATTGAAGACAAACCCAATTATCAGTTTGTCAAGATGGACATCTGCGACTTCGACGGTGTGTTGAAGCTGATGCAGGATGAGCAGGTGGATGGTATTATCCATTTGGCAGCAGAAAGTCATGTTGACCGCAGTATCAAAGACCCATTCACCTTTGCGCAAACCAATGTGATGGGAACACTCTCATTGCTCCAGGCTGCAAAGGCATATTGGGAAAGCCTACCAGAGAAGTACGAAGGCAAACGCTTCTATCATATCTCTACCGATGAGGTATATGGAGCTTTGCAAATGACGCATCCCGAAGGTATTGAGCCTCCGTTCACGACAAAAGCAAGTTCTGGTAAACATCATCTGGCTTATGGTGAGAAGTTCTTCACTGAGGATTTGAAGTACCAGCCCCATAGCCCATATAGTGCAGCCAAGGCCAGTAGCGACCACTTTGTGCGAGCTTTCCATGATACCTTTGGTATGCCTACCATTGTGACCAACTGCTCTAACAACTATGGGCCCTATCAGTTCCCAGAGAAGCTGATTCCGCTGTTCATAAACAATATCCGCCATCGCAAGCCATTGCCTGTTTATGGTAAGGGCGAGAATGTTCGCGACTGGCTCTATGTTGTCGACCATGCCAGAGCTATCGATGTTATCTTCCATGAGGGCAAGATTGCCGAGACCTACAACATTGGTGGTTTCAATGAGTGGAAGAATATCGATATTATTAAGGTGTTGATCAATACTGTTGATAGGCTCCTTGGCCGCCCTGAAGGTGCAGACATGGATTTGATAACATATGTGACAGATCGTGCTGGTCACGACCTTCGTTATGCCATTGACAGTACCAAACTCCAGAAAGAACTGGGCTGGGAGCCTTCACTCCAATTCGAAGAAGGAATAGAGAAAACCGTGAAGTGGTACTTGGACAATCAAGAATGGTTGGATAATGTAACATCAGGTGACTATCAGAAATATTACGAATCACAGTATAAAAACAGATAAAAAATGAAAGCAGTAATTTTAGCAGCAGGCTTGGGTAGCAGACTGCGCCCGATAACCAACGAGGTGCCTAAATGTATGGTGCCGGTAAATGGGATTAGAATCATTGATAAGCAGATTGATAATCTGGTTCAAAATGGAGTTACAGAAATCTATGTCGTGGATGGCTATAAGGCAGAAATCCTTGCTGACCATTTGAGAGAGATTTATCCTCAGGTACATATCGTGTCAAATCCGCGTTATGCAGAGACTAACAATATGTATTCTCTCTTTCTGACTGCTCAGTATGTGAAGGGCGAAGAGTTCCTCTTGATGAATTCAGATGTCTATTATGATACCAATATCATAGAGGGCATGCTTCAAGGTGAGAACCAGAGCAAGATTGCATGTGACCGCTCAGGCTACATGGAGGAATCAATGAAGATTACGCTGGATGGTGAAAAGATTAATCACATTAGCAAGAAGATTACGCCAGAAGAACACTATGCCGTATCCATTGACGTGTACAGAATCTCTAAGGAAGACTCTGCGACTTTGTTCAAGGAAGTAGAAGATACTATACTTGGACGCAAGGATGAGAACTCTTGGACAGAGGTTGCTCTGGATAATATCTTCAAAGACGCTAGCTTTAAGCCTTATGTGATTAATGGTCGCTGGTTTGAGATTGATAACCACGATGACCTTCACAAGGCAGAGGAAATTTTCAAAGGCGATAAGTTATGCAAGATTTAAAGTCCATCCAGTTATATATGCTGGATATGGATGGCACCATCTACAACGAGGATACCCTTATTCCTGGAGCGTCAGAGTTCTTTGACCTTTTGAACGAACAGGGCAAAGACTATGTCTTTATGACCAATAATTCCTCTAAGGGTAAAGCCTCGTATGTAGAAAAGCTTAATCGACTTGGTATTAAAGCAACAGAACGTAATATCTGTTCTTCGGTCAATGCAACAGTTATGTATTTGAACGAGCACAAACCTGGGGCAAAGATTTATCTGATAGGAACGGAATCGTTGAAACATGAACTTTTGGAAGAAGGCTTTGATATTGTACCTGTAGATTATAGGGGAGAAGATATTGACTTTGTACTATTGGGTTTTGATACTGAATTGAACTATGAGAAGGTTCGTGGGGCAAGTTATTACGTTAGCCGTGGCTATCCATACATTGGAACTAATTGCGACTTAAAATGTCCGGTACTTGACAACAAATTTATCCCAGACTGTGGAGCCATTGCTAAGATGATAGAATTAGCAACAGACCGTTTGCCAAAGTTTTTAGGTAAGCCCGAGCGCACGATGGTTGATGCTGTCAGCAAAGAATGGAATATGTCTGTTGATAAGATAGCATGTGTGGGTGATAGGCTTTATACTGACATTGCTGTGGGGATAAACGCAGGCGCCACTTCAATTTGCGTCCTCACAGGTGAAGCGACCAAGGAAGAGATTGCAGAGTCCCAGTTTAAGCCAGATTATGTATTTGACACTATAAGGGAATTATATCAAGCATTACTTTAAGATATGTATTATAACCTCATAAAGACTCCTGCCTTCATGAAGACAGGAAAAGGAATCTTGAAGAGTATGGACAAGATTCTGGAAGATGCTCATTTGATTTACAGGAAGAAAATTCTTGTTACTCAGGATAACTTGTATCAGGAATATGAGCAAGATTTGAAGTTGGTTAGCTTCGATAAGGTGGTGATAGTGAGAGGTGGTAGTGTAGATGAAGTAACAAAGGTTAAGGACGAGTGTAGGGAGACAGATGCACTCATTGTGGCCTTTGGTGGTGGCAGCGTACTGGATTTGGTGAAATATAGCGCGAGCCAGTTGGATATGCCCTATATCAATGTGCCATCTGCTCTGTCAAACGATGCCGTTTATTCATGTGTGGCGCGTCTTACCAAAAACGGTAAGAAATTTAGCTTTGGTGTACAGCCACCTATAGGAATAGTAGTTGATATTGATATAATTAACAAGTCACCTGAAATACTTTTATATGCTGGCGTCGCAGATATTGTATCTAATCTATCAGCCATACAGGACTGGTTATTGGCTCATAATGAGATAGGTGAACCTATCAATGAACTTTCATATATGCTGGCAAAAGAGGCTGCACTTCCTCTATTAAGATACAAGAAGGAGGATTTGCATTCAGATGGGCTGATCCTTGATCTTGTGAATGGTATTGTTACATCTGGACTGGCCATGATTATTTCTGGTAACACCCGAGGTACAAGTGGGGCAGAACACTTGATAAGCCATGCTATTGATGAGTATTTCCCTGAAAAGTCAACGATTCATGGTATTCAGGTTGGTTGGGCACAAGGTATAATTGCAAAGCGTTTTAGGAACGATCCGTATAGGATAAATGAATTTTTTCTGCAAATTGGGTTAGTTGAGATTTTTGAAAAGATGGTTCCATACAATGAAGATGAATTCGATACACTAATTCCTTATGCTAAAAAAATAAGAAATAGATATACAATTTTTAATACTTTATAGAATTAAACAGAAGTATTCTATGAAAATCATAGCTTAGATTTTGCTTTTATTAAATGTTATAGTATGAAAAAAACAAATATATTACTTAGGGTATTGACATATATATATGAATTGTCAGTATGGGCTCTACAGGTATTTATTCCTCGGCATAAGAGAAAATGGATATTTGGTGCGTGGTTCGGACAGAAATATTCGGATAATTCTCGTTCTATGTATGAATATGTACTTCAGAATCATCCAGAAATTAATGCTTTGTGGGTAACCAAAAATAAAGATATTTATAATCGCTTAAAATCAGAAAACAAACCAGTTGCTATGGATATGTCCTTAAAAGGCATATTTCATGCTTTAACATCAAAAGTGGCATTTGTTACAGTTGTACCAAAAGAGGTAAATGGCTTGTGGCTCCATGGAGCAAAAATTGTTTGGCTTTGGCATGGAATGCCTATGAAATATATTGAGGCAGATGAACGACGATTTGTGGAGGGACCTTCTTTTGATACCCCTGGCTTTATTAAAAAAATCAAAAAAGCATTACACCCTTTTAGTAAAAGGAAGGTAGATAGCGTTTTGATAACAGGTGATTTCTTTAGCCCATTTTTTCAGTCTTCTTTCCAGGTAGGCCCCGAAAAAATATGGAATGATGGTTATCCTCGTAATGATGAATTATTTTCAAAAGAACAAGATGATATTGTGGTACACTATCGTAATCAATTTCCAAATGCGAAGTTTATTATTTTTATGCCCACTCATCGCCTGCATGGACTATCTGGTAAACCATTCTCTCCATTTGAGGGAAATGAATTTGATTCTGTAAAGTTTTTTGAACTTCTTGAAGAAAAAGATTATGTTTTCTTCTATAAGGGACATTTTTATGATTCAGGTGTATCAATACAACTCAATCATCCCCGTTTTGTTGATGTGACGCATAGTAACATTGATGTGCTGTACAGGTTTGTAAAAGATATGGATATTTTGATTACAGATTATTCTAGTATATATTTCGATTATCTATTACTAAAAAGGCCCATAGTTCTAACACCATTTGATTACCAAGAGTATATCAAGAGTGAGAGACCGCTTTACTTTGATTATTTCTCTCTTGAAGCACCAAAAGCCAGCAATTGGAAGGAACTCATTTCTATTTTACGAGGGAACCTCAGTGGGCCGAGCACGGAAGAGGTAGAGAAATATTTGTCATATAAAGATGGAAATAGCTCAGAAAGAATTTTTGAACATATTCAGAATACTTTTCAATAAATAATATTAATGAGCCATTCTTTAGAACAGAAAACAATTGCAAAAAACACGATCTTTCTGTATGTTAGAATGATTGTGGTAATGGGTGTGACTTTGTTCACATCCAGAGTGGTTCTGGACAAACTAGGCGTTGATGATTATGGTATTTATAACATAGTTGGAAGCATTGTCGTCGCTTTTGTATTTGTTCAAAACGCATTGATCAGTGCAACACAGAGATTCCTCAGTTATTCAAAAGGTGCAAACGATAAGGATATATCATCTGTATTCTCGACAAGTATGATTATTCATTTGTTGATACTTATCATTGTTGTTGTTATATTAGAAACTGTTGGATTGTGGTTTTTTGAAAATGTAATCAATATTCCTGACGAACGAAAATATGCGGCAAGTATAGTGTATCAATTGTCAGTTTTGACTTTTTGCTTCAATCTGTTAAGAATACCATACAATGCCTTAATTGTCTCGAATGAGAAAATGTCAATATATGCTTATATAAGCATAATTGATGTCGTTTTGAAGATGTCTATTGCTTATTTGTTATCTGTGTCTGAAGCCACAGATAGGCTTATTTTTTATGGCATTTTGATGACAGGTGTAACAGTAATTATTAGCTTTATTTATTATCTTTATTGTAAAATAAAGATTAGCTTCGAGTGTCAATTAAAGCTTATATGGGATAAGGCTGGTATAAAAGAACAATTGTCGTTTTCGTTTTGGAATCTATTTGGAGGAGTATCCAGTATTGCCACAACAGAAGGCCCCAACTATTTTATAAATTTCTACTTGGGCGTGAGGCTTAATGCGGCAATGGGTATTGCAAAGCAAGTGAGTCATGCTGTATATGGTTTTACGTCGAGCTTCCAAACAGCGTTTAATCCTCAAATTGTAAAAGCATACGCAGCAGGTGAAAATGATTATCTGTTTTCCCTAATATTCAGAACATCAAAACTATCCTTCCTGCTAATATATGTAATATCTGTACCTTTGATTATTTGTAGTAAAGAAGTACTCAATCTATGGCTTACTGTAGTACCTGAATACACTCAGATTTTTTGTGTACTTATGCTCGTGGCACAATTGTTGGCTGCGATATCTAGCCCTTTCTGGATGGCAGCGCATGCATTGGGAAATATCAAGAATTATCAATTGATAATTAGTTTGTTCAATTTTTTTATGATACCTATATCCTGGTTGGTTTTAGCACTTAGATATGAACCATACTGGATTTTAGCTTTCCAATCGGTATTGAATTTAGTCATATTAATATATCGAGTACAGTATCTTAAAACTAAAATAGGTTTTCCTGTCAAAGAGTATTATACGTCGGTGGTTTTTGTGTTTTTGATTTTAATTCCTATATTGACTTTACCAGAGTTGGTTTTATTATCCGAGCAATTTGAAGGTATTATTAAAATACTTGTGGTAGGATTGGCTTCGGTATTGATAATTATTCCCATTACATATTATCTTGGATTTGATAAAAGTGAAAGATACGTAATAAAAGAAATGGTTTTGTCAAAAGTAAGAAAAAGATAAGTCTGCTCATTAAATTGAAGATTAGAGTTTATGTTTGATAAAGTAGCGAAATGGACATTTTTGGCATTTATGCCACTATACATGATAAGTCAGTACATGTTTGTGAGAGGGGTTAATATGTATCTCCTATTGTTCCATTTACCAAGATTAATATTATTTGTCTTGGCTATGTTGCTGATGCTAAAGAAGAACAATAGCACCTTTATTACTTTGATGTCTTTCTTCTTTGCTTACAATGTGCTTTCTTTTGTCCTCTATGCATTTAATGGGGCATCTGTTAGTTTTTATATTGGAACCTTACAGTCCTATCTTTTTCCAATGATATTTGCATGGTTTGGATACAGATATTCCAATGATGAAAAATATAACAAGATTTACTTATTCTCTTGTTTGGGGTGTTTCTTGGTGGGCCTATACTTGTATTTTACCATGCCGTCCTATTATCTTCAGTTTTTATATGATTTTGAGACAACACAATATACGGGTAGGGATAATGTAACAGAAAATGCGATCCTCGCTTATTCTCGATTTTCGTCTTTCTTTGGATCATCTTACATGGTTTCATACTTGAGTATTCCAGCACTTACCATATCTTTGAGTTATACCCTCAATAATAACAAAGAAGTGAATAAGTTCTGGTGTTACTTTATTGCTATAGTTTCATTTATAGCTGCACAGCTTTGCCAACAACGTATAGCCATGGTTTATTCTGTTGCAGTTCTATTGATTTATGCTTTTTTCTCATTGAAAGCAAAACATAGCTCAAAGCTGTTAATCGTGTATTTTGTTGTTATAGTTGTTTTTGTGTCAGTATTGGGTGCAATAGGCACTTTAGAGAGATTTGATGTCATTACAGACAATATGATGGGGCGTTTATATAGTATGGACATAAATAGTGCGATGGAACAAAGAACCGTCCAATATCGATTATCAGAAAGAGCAACTTGGTGGTCTTATATTGTTGGCTTGGGAATGGGGTCTTGCGGAGGAATGGCACGTGAGGCAGGACTTATAGGAGTAACGGATGGCGAGTGGGTTAAGTTATTCTATGAGATGGGCTTGGTTGGTACTTCACTATTCATTATGATTATATTAACGAGTTTGGCTCGTAGTTTGAAACATTTCCGCTTATACAATATTGAGTTCGTTGTAATCGTCTATTTTTTGGCTGCAGGCATTGGATCGAATTCTTTAACTATGAATATTCCATGTGCAATGTTCTGGTATTGTCTTGGGCGCATTTGGAACCAAAATTATTATTTAACGAAAAAACGTATTTTTGACAATGGAAATTAAAAATAATGATGGAAAGGCTAAAGTTTTGGCCTTTTATTTGCCGCAGTTCTTTCCCAATGATTTCAACAATAAATGGTATGGCAAGGGTTATACCGAGTGGACAAATGTGGGTAAGGCAAAGCCTTTATTCAAAGGTCACTATGAACCGAGAGTTCCGGCAGATCTTGGTTATTATGATTTGAGAGTACCTGAAGTGGCTAATCAACAGGCTGAACTGGCAAAAGAGGCAGGGGTATTTGGTTTTGCTTATTGGCATTACTGGTGGGCAGGTAAGAAATTGTTGAATGAGCCAGGCGAAAGGATGTTGGCAACAGGTCAGCCTGATTATCCGTTTTGTTTTGCCTGGGCTAATGAAAGTTGGTATAAGAAACTGTGGAATAAGGATAAGAAAGATGATAAACTCATCATGGAGCAGACCTATCCGGGAGAGGAGGATAACATTGGTCACTTTGAGTATTGCTTGCCTTTCTTTAAAGACAAACGATATATCACATTTGATGGCAGGCCGGTCTTTTTAATTTACAGACCTTTGGCTTACACCGAAGTTTCTAAATTTATGGAACAGTGGAATGCCCTCATTAAGCAATCAGGAGTTGCCGAGAGTTTTTACTTCGTGGGGATGATATTCAAGAATGGTGATGAAGACAGGCATCTTGCAATGGGATTTGATTGCGTAACACCTCAGCATAGTTTACGCCTTTCTACCAACTATTCGGGACTACTCGACCATATCTTCACATCTATCAGGTACAGGTTGGGTAGCAAAGGTGCAATTTTGCGTCGTGTGGATTATCCACAATATGCTAAGACTATTTGGAAAGAAGGTGTAGATTCACGAGATGATGTTGCTCCGCAATTGATACCTTGCTGGGACAATACACCAAGGGCTGGCAGACGAGGAGAGGTATATGACAATGCTACACCTGACACCTTTTATGCAGCTTCTTCTGAATTGATGAAAGGGATTGCGAAGAAGGAGAATAAACTTGTCTTTTTAAAGTCATGGAATGAGTGGGCAGAAGGTAATTACATGGAACCTGATTTGAGATATGGTCATGGATTCATTGAAGCTCTCAGGAAGTCAATTGATGAAAACATGAGTACAAAATGATTAGAAAGGGATTGTTTCTCACTTTCACAATACTATTATTTCTTGGAGTATCTGCAGGAAAGACTAATATTATTATTCCGGATACCACTATCATCATTGATTATACAAAGTTTTTTTCACCCTATGTTTTACGTCAAGGCTATAGCAATAAAACCTCAAAAGAATGGCTAAGGCAGCATAATGCTCCTTTCCTAAAAATAGGAACTATTGTACCCAATGGTGGGGGGATTCGCACTTTTACGGGTAAACAGATTGATAAAAGAGCAGATGATGACTTGTGGGAAATTTTTGAGGAAAGTCCATATCAAGATTGTGCACCAATGCAGTATATGCGGTATTGTTGGTGTCAATTAGAAGACAATGAGGGCAACTATCTATTTGATGAGGTACTAGAACCAGTTCTGAAGAACTGTGTTGACAATCATCAGCGTTTTACCATAGGCTTACTTATCAACTCATACTCAATTAAAGGAGTCTATGCTGGTTATACCAAGGAACCTGATGGAAGTAAAAGGAAATACTCAGTCCCAAAGTATATTTTTGACAGGATGCAACGCTCTGAGCATCCAATGATAAAAGATAATCAATATGCGAAGTGGTGGAGCGCCAATATGGATTCTCCCTATCTTTATAGCAGGTATGAGGCATTTGTAAGAGCGTTTAATAAATGGCTGGAAGGTAGAGTTAAGGGAACAAAGATTAAGCGACGCGACGTAATATTTGGTATTGAAGAACGGTATCTGGGATACTGGGGCGAAGGTGGCTTAACAGCTAAAACGCTCCCCCAAACACATGTTATTGAGAGTTACCATAATCTTCTTGTTACGACTTTTAAAGATAAGATTCTTATTGCACCTGGACTATTATTGAATCATCTTCCAAGGCCAAAAAATAGCTACAGTAAAACTGAGAAGGCTGTGATGCATTGTGTATATAATATGTTGTCAAGGGGGACCGATGTCGCAAAAACGGGTCTATTCAGAGATAGTTGGAAACCATATGATGATCGGTATGATATAGTATCCCAACGTATGATGATTGATGATAGCGGTAAAACTGTTAAAATCGTTGATTATTTAACGAACAATACGTTCAGAGATGGCTATACTACAGGCGAGTTTGGCTTAAACGCGAATTTGGAACAATATGGTTTAGTACCCTATCAGCATATATATGATTCTTTCCAGCGTATGAGAATGAATGGTATAAGCCTCCATAATTACACAATTTATGAGGGAGCTATAAATAAGGACTATCCATATCAGTTCGTCCCTTATGGCACTCATCAACAGGTACGGGATGTTTTGTCAGTTACGGGTTATAGGATTGTGATGAATTCACATCATATAGAAAAACGAGATGATGGTTCGTTTGTTGTGAAGGTTTTGTTTTCCAATATAGGAATGGCTCCTGTAGTGGGGGATTATTACAAGGTTCATCTTTTGTTGAAAGACACTAATGGACATGTTGTGAAGGATTATACAACAGATTTCGATGTCAAGACAATAAAACCATCAGACAAACATGAACTTGGAGCCTATGATCCATCTCATGGATATGTGCTTACTTATACTATACCAGCATTATCAAATAAAAGACAATACATAGATTTATACCTATGTATCGAGGATAAGAAAGGGATAGAGTATCCTATGACATTATCAAATTATGGCCGTTCTTTGGAGAAGGACGGAGGTGATGGAAGTTATAAATTAGGGAACTTGAAGAAATAACAATGAAAGATAATATAAATAAAGAAAAATCTCAACTATTGACAAAGAAAACTATAGTTTGGATAACACCGGATTGGTTTTATGATGTGGATTGGCCAATAGTAAATGAACTTGTAGATTTTTATGATATCAAGTGGTATGTCATCTGGTCTAAAAATTCTAGCAGGCAAAAGCCAGACAATCCCCATATATACAAGTTTATACAGTTGCCATATAGAAACAGAGATCTTAGGATTACTTGGGTTTATTATAAGGTGTTAAAAGAAATAAGGTCTTTTCATCCTCGAGTGATTTATAATGGCTATGATGGGGATCCCTATTTTTATCGTATGGCTTTTACTATGCTGGATAGGAAAATCTTTATTATGGAGGGCCATGAGCCTAATCCATACAGACGGAGATTCCACACTCGGATGATGGTAAAATGTTTAAAATGGGATATCGACCATATTGGCCATGTTCAGGTGTTTTCGAAGTTTACCGAAAAAGAGTTTCGCCAAATGTATCCCAATACAGAATGCACTTACATCCCAATGGTTCCTAAAGATTATGGTAAACCTCAGGAACGATTGGATTACGGGGGCAAGAAAGTGTTTCTGTTTTTTGGAGGTGTTAGACCTGACAAAAGGCTCGATATACTTCTGAAAGCATTTGTCTCAATGCGCGAAGAGTGTCAAAACAAAGCACATTTGCTGGTATATGGATCTTGTGAGGCGGATAGAATATCAGAATTCAAAGAAATAGCAAAAGATGCTAACAATATAGAGTTGCATTTCGGTTTCGCTTCTGATAGTATTATACCTACTTTGTTTACATCATCTGATTATTTAGTTTTGCCATATCAAGTTGTAACTCAGAGTGGTCCTAATATGATAGCATATAATTATAATCTACCTGTAATAGCAACAGACTTAGAGGGCTTTACTGAAAGGGTAACTGATGGTGTTGATGGTTATATTTTCCCAGTAAATGATGTAAACGCATTAAAGGAAGTCCTAGAAAAGTGTATAAGTCAGACCGAAGAGGAATATAATATTATTAAAACCAATATGGCTAAGCGTGTGGATGAAGAATATTCATTAGAGGTGGTGATTGATAAATACAAGATCATGATTGATTACGTTATCACGAAGAATCAAAAAGCAAAATAATCCATATGATAACGAAAAGATTGCCCGCACTTGCCAACAAAAAAAAATGCACAGGTTGTTTAGCTTGTGTAGATGTATGCAGGCAAGGTGCTTTAAATAGAGTCATTAACGAGGAGGGCCATTATACATATAAAATAGATACATCAAAGTGTGTCGGATGTATGCAATGCGAGCATGTTTGCCCAGCATCAGACGGCAAATGCTATGGCGACAACAATTTGGATAACCCTGTATATGCAGCATGGTCAACCAATGATTTAATAAGGAATAATAGCTCTTCTGGTGGGGTAGCTACAGAAATATCAAAATGCATTTTGACCAATGGGGGCATAGTTTATGGTGCTACTATGGATGGCACCAATTGTCGCCATATAGAAGTAAATGACTAAAGTTTCGCAAGTGATGGCGCACCTGCATAATTTAACATAAAATAGGAATA
>CAMJZV010000007.1 GCA_946410305.1 uncultured Prevotellaceae bacterium
TCCATGCCCCTTGCCCCAAGAAAAGTGGAGCATGTGAAACATGCGAAACTTGAAATTCTGTTTTTTAATGCCTACAAACAGAAAGAGGCGCATCCGAGGTGGGTGCGCCGCTAATTATTGTTATGAATACTTCTTACAGAATGGTCTTGACAGCCTCCAGCATGCCCTTCTCCTGAATGAGGTCGAGGAAGAGCTTCACCATCTGGTTCAGACCTTCAACCTTGTTCAGGTCTTCCTGCCAGATAAACTCGGCACCGAGTACACCGTCAGCAACCTTCTGGGTGTCGCCAGTAGCCCACAGCTCCTTCAGCAAGTCCATAATCTTCTGGTCGTCATTAGGAACGATCTCTACGCCGTCCTCACGCTTGCCACCCTTGTAGTAGGTGATGATGGCTGCCAGACCGAAGACGAGACCCTTAGGCAGCTCGCCCTTGCGCTCCAGATAAGTCTTCACACCGGGCAGGTCGCGAGCCTGGAACTTGGGGAATGAGTTCAGCATGATGCTGGTTACCTGGTGGTCTACGAATGGGTTGTCGAAGCGCTCCAGCACGTCGCCAGCAAACTTCTCCAGCTCCTCCATTGGCAGGTCGAGGGTCTGCATCAACTCGTCGAACTGTACCTTGTGGATATACTTAGAGATAACCTCGTGGTTGCAAGCATCACGAACGATGTTGACACCACTCAGGAATGCAACAGGGCTCAGTACGGTGTGCGGGCCATTCAGCAGGGTAACCTTACGCTTGTGGTAGGGCTCCTCTGAGGGAACGAACAGCACGTGCAGGCCAGCCTTGTCTGCGGGGAACTCCTGGGCAACCTCCTTGGGAGCCTCGATAACCCACAGGTGGAAGTTCTCTGCCTGTACGACGAGGTTGTCGCGATAACCCACCTTCTCCTGAATCTCAGCAATCTCCTTGCGGGGGAAGCCAGGAACGATACGGTCTACGAGGGTAGCGTAAACGCCGCAGCACTCGTCGAACCACTTCTTGAAGTCAGCAGGCAGCTGCCACAGTTCGATATACTTATTGATGCAATCCTTCAGCACGTGGCCGTTCAGGAAGATGAGCTCGCAGGGGAAGATAATCAAACCCTTCGTGGGGTCACCGTTAAAGGTCTGCCAGCGGCGATACAGCAACTGTACCAGCTTACCGGGATAACTGCTAGCGGGCTTGTCCTCCAGCTTGCAGGCGGGATCAAAAGCGATACCAGCCTCAGTGGTGTTAGAGATCACGAAACGAATCTCGGGCTGGTCAGCCAGTGCCATGAAGGCGTCGTTCTGAGAGTAGGGGTTCAGTGCACGACTGATCACGTCAATTCTCTCCAGTGTGTTTACGGGCTTGCCGTTCTCGCGACCCTGCAGGTTCACGTGGTACAGGCAGTCCTGACCGTTCAACCAATCTACCATACCCTTGTCAATGGGCTGTACGACAACAACAGAACCGTTGAAGTTGGTCTTCTGGTCCATGTTCCAGATAATCCAATCAACGAATGCACGGAGGAAGTTACCCTCACCAAACTGAATCACCTTTTCAGGCATCACACTCTTCGGAGCGAAGTGTTTGTTTAACGGCTTTAACATAACGTATTTGCTTTTTGTTTTATTAGTTTGTTTTTTTATGTGATGCAAAGATAGTGAATAATTCAATACGCTGTACATTATTTCACGTTATTTTAGACGTTAACGTTTGCGGATTATCACTCCCTGTCCTATATAATATAATAAGGTGTGAGAGTGCACACTGGATTGCGAAGCCACACTTCGCACCTTTAGGTCGAAGAACCGCATCCCTTTTGACTATGTCAAGGGACTGTCCCCTGGCATAACCATCTCTTTTGTCGGGTGCGTCGGGTGACGTCAGAACAAGAGGGGAATACTCAGCTCTCATATTGCCATATCTCCCTACCTTTGCCGTTGAAAACGCGAGAACAGGCTGCGCCTCAGCATAGAGCGAGCTCTCTGCATTCGGTTTGCACTGTCCTTGCCAGAAAATCGCAGGGGAAGGCTTCTGCGGTGGAAGCTCTTAAGGAGAATGGAAAAACTCTTAAGGAGAATCTGAAAAATAGTAAAGAGAAAGGCGCCTTATCAATAGTTCACAGAGTATTAACAATTAAAAAAAAAATTATGCAAAGAATTTATTTCATTGACGAGATGACTCCGCTCTTGGAGCACTCTTATACCGACAAGAACGGACAACCACAGGTGTTTGCCGTGCAGGGCTTCGTGCTGAGCGATGGCTGCAACACGCTATATGGTGAGACGCAGGGCAACTATGCCAAGGCCGCGCTGGCACTGAAGCTGACGGTGGGGCAGTGCGTAGCGGTGCAGACCACCAGCTCGGCGCGCAGCTACACCACGAAGGACGGTGAACAGCGCTGGGAGAACCGTGTGACCATTACCAACATTGCTCCGTTCGGACCACGACGTAAGGCTGAGGGAGGGCAGACGTCGTAAGAAAAGTTGCAAAGTTGCAAAGTAGCAAAGTTGCATTAAGGCCATTTTTACCCCCTTGCCGCGGAATGGGATAAAATGGCGCTATAAAATATATATAATATATTATATATATTATTATAGAAGATGAAAGCTAAAAAATGACAAAATACCCCCCAAAAACACGCTTAATGCAACTTTGCTACTTTGCAACTTTGCAACTTTTGAATACACATTATTAACGTAACTCATTGAAATTATGGACAATAACACTATCAACAAAACACAACGGGTGCGAGGCTCGGCACGCATCCAACCAGACGGCACCTTCGACTTTAAACCCGACGGTCAAGGTGTGAAGAAAATAGAAGAGGTGCGCCAGGCTCGCAAGTCGCGCTGCACCTGTCGTTCAATCCGGATACGCTGAAGAGTGCCATGCGGTGCAGAATGATACAGTATTAGTGGAAAGTGCACACGGGGATGAAGTGAACCCAGAAAGTTGGACACAACTTAAAGGTTCAAATGAGACGAAATTTTAGTGTTGAAGAAAAGATGTCCGCGATTGGATTAGTATTCCAAGGTGAATCAGCCCGTTCTGTGTCTCGTAGACTCCATTTAGGCCATCACATTTTATATGAATGGATAGAGAGTTACAAGCTCCGAGGTATTGAAGGTCTAAAACCGAAAGGAAAAAGACAGAGAAGACTTTCTTATGAAGAAAAATGCAGAATTATTCGTGAATATCAGGAAAGTGAATTAACTTTGTGCCAGCTTTCTGCCAAATACGATATAGCCAGTTCTGTATTAGCCAATTGGGTTCGATTGGCAGAGAGGAAAGGATTTGAAACCCTAATGTCTAAGAAACGTGGTCCAAAGACAGGTATGGTAAGAATGAAACGACTTTCAAAGGATGAATGCGAGAAGGAGAACGAGCGCCTTCGCAAGGAGAATGAACGCTTAAGGCTGGAGAATCTCCTGCTAAAAAAAGTGAGAGCCTTAGTCGAGGAAAGAGAAGCCCGAAACAGAGCGATTGGGCGCAAGCCATCGAAGAACTAAGGCGTAAAGAGCATGCAGACTTGGGGCTGCTGTTGGAGCTCAAGAAGATGGCTCGCAGTACGTTTTACTATCATCTTAAAAACAGCAAGAAGGAAGACAAATACAGAGAAGAGAAAGATATGATTTATGCCATCTTCCATAAGCATAAGGGGCGTTACGGCTATAGGCGCATTACGCTAGAACTCCGTAACAGGAATCGTCTTATTAACCACAAGACGGTCAAAAAGCTTATGGATGAACTCGAGCTTAAGAGTGAAGTGCGGAAAGTAAGATATCGCTCCTATAAAGGCGAGGTTGGCAAGACGGCCCCTAACATCATCGACAGAGATTTCGTGGCCGACAGACCTTATCAGAAGCTAGCTACGGATGTAACCCAGATGACTGTTGGTGGTTGCAAGATCTACCTTTCTCCTATACTCGATATGTGTGATGGAGAGATACTGTCTTACACCATTGCAGACGCGCCAAACTTAGAAATGGTAATGGGTATGCTCAACCAGATGTACGAGCGCATAAAGCTGCCTGAGGGCGTTATATTGCATTCTGATCAAGGATGGCACTACCAGCATGCAGCTTACCAGAAAAGTCTCAAGAAGCATGGCATTACTCAAAGTATGTCTCGTAAAGGCAACTGCCTGGATAATGCCATGATGGAGAACTTCTTTGGTCTCATGAAGTCCGAACTGCTCTATCCTGGTAAATACACATCGGCAGAGGTCTTCAAGAAAGACCTGATAGAATACATTGAATATTATAATAACGAGAGAATAAAGCTCAGATTAAATGGAATGAGCCCAGTACAATACCGGACTCAATTCCAAATGAGCAATAATGTTTAATCTGTCCAAACTTTGGGGTTCACTTCAGGACTGTCCCCCTGTGCACTTTTTTTGAAAATAGTTCCCTAGATTTCCAAAGGTACGGAGAAAACTTCGTACCTTTGTATCGTGAAAAGAAGAGAACCATTAAGGCTGCGATTAAGCGAGAGCAGAATCAAGCTTGCTTGTTATGCCGAGCGAAAGCAGTCTGAACAAAGTTCAACCCTTAACCCTTAACCCTTAACCGAAATGGCAGTTATCTACAGAATGTCGGAAGACACCCGCAAGCACACCGCACACCCTGGCAAGTGGTTTCCACGACCGGTGAACCTGGGCACCATAGAGACGGACCAGCTGGCCCGACTGGTGCAGCGCAACTGCTCGGTGAAACGCTCCGACGTGGTGGCCGTGCTGATAGAGCTGTCGGAGGTCGTCCAGCAACTGTTAAGGGACTCTCACCGCGTACGCCTGGACGGCATCGGTTCGCTGATGGTAGGTCTGTCAAGCGACCCCTGCGACGGCCCCAAGGATTTCTCGCGCGAGAAGTTGCGCAATATTCATATCTGCTTTAAGCCTGAAAAGGACCTGCAGATGGACGATGTAGAACTAACGGCTTTGCCGTAATAAATAACCCTATGTTTAACTAAAAATTTTAAGTCATTATGAGTGTATTTTACAGATTGCATCAAGACCAGAGTGTAGGAACCAAGAAGAGTGGTAAGTGGTATGCCCGCGCCGTGCCCATGGCGACCATCAACACCCGTCAGCTGGCGGAGATCATCCAGCGAAATTGTACTGTGAAGAAGTCCGACGTGCTGGCAGTACTGGACGAGCTGGTGGAGACCATGCGCGAGCAGATGCAGGACTCCAAGCGCGTGAAGCTGGACGGCTTCGGCTCGTTCAAGATCGGCCTGAATTCCAAGGGTGCCCGCACCGCGAAGTCGTTCACCGTCGCCGACCATATCGAGGGCATGCACGTGGTATTCACCCCCGAGCGCACCCACGACGCTGCTGGCAACCGCGTGAAGCAGTTCCTGCAGGGCGTGAAGTGCGAGGAGTTGCCTGAGAACAAGGTCGAGAAGGAGGAAGGGGAGTAGCCTCCCCCAACCCCCTCCAAAAGGAGGGGGCTTTTTAAAAGCGCGGAGAGATTCGTGAGATTAGAAAGATTCGTGTTCAGAAAAAAGAAAGGATTAGCGTATGAAAAAGAAAAGTTTTTGGGATGTGCTGTTGAAGGTGACAGTAGCAGCCATCACGGCAGCCGCCACCGCGCTCACCACCACGTCATGTATGGGCAACGGCCCGATATTCTAAAAGTAAAGGGGCATCCGAATCAATAATCGGGTGCCCCTGTTTATTTTGTATTAGCTAGCAGCTATTATTGCTGCATGAGGTAGGCCTTGAAGTCCTGGAAGTCCTTCGTCATGGGGACACTCTGCTTCTGACCTTTCATGAAGGCCTGCAGGCGCTCAGGAATCTCGATGTCGGTGCCGAGGATGGCGTCGACCTTCTCCTTGAACTTGGCAGGGTGGGCGGTCTCGCAGAAGATACCGACCTCGCCAGGCTTCAGTCCGTCCTTCAGGGCTTGGTAGCCGCAAGCTCCGTGGGGGTCGAGGACGTAGCCTGTCTCCTTGTAGCAGCGGCGCATGGTGTCGGCAATCTGCTCGTCGCTATAGGTGGCACCGCTAATGAGCGAGCTGATCTTCTCGTGACTCTTGCCGTAGAGGTCGTAGATGCGGGCGAAGTTGCTGGGGTCACCAACATCCATGGCGTTGGCCAGCGTCTGTACTGACGGACGTGGGTTGTACTTGCCCGTCTGCAGGAACTCGTAGAACACGTCGTTGGCGTTGTTGGCAGCGATGAAACGAGAGATAGGCAGACCCATCTCGTGGCCGAACAAGGCGGCACAGATGTTGCCGAAGTTGCCAGAGGGGACGCACATGACGATGTCTGAGGGATGAAGGCTGAGGGATGAAGGTTCTTTGACCTGAAGGTCAAAGTGTGGCTTCGCAATGAGGGCTGAAAGACGGGCTACTGCATTGAAGTAGTAGAAGGCCTGAGGCAGGAAGCGGGCCACGTTGATAGAGTTGGCAGAGGTGAGCATCATGTGCTTGTTGAGCTCCTCGTCCATGAAGGCGTTCTTGACCAGTGCCTGGCAGTCGTCGAAGACACCGTCGACCTCAATGGCGGTGATGTTCTTGCCAAGGGTAGTGAACTGACACTCCTGGATGGGGCTGACCTTGCCCTTGGGATAGAGCACGTAGACGTGGATGCCCTCCACGCCGAGGAAGCCGTTGGCTACGGCAGAACCCGTATCGCCGCTGGTGGCTACGAGGACATTGACCTCAGAGGAGCAAGGGGCAAGGGGCGAGGAGCAAGAGGATGGATTCGCGTTGCGCAGGAAATACTGCAACAGGCGCGCCATGAAGCGGGCACCGACATCCTTGAAGGCGAGGGTAGGGCCATGGAACAACTCCAGGGAATAGATATTCTCCTCCACCTTAACGATGGGACAGTCGAACGACAGGGTGTCGAAGACCAGGTCTTGCAGGGCGTCAGCATCGACGTCTTCACCAAAGAAGTTGGCGGCAACATTATAGGCAATGTCCTGGAACGACATGTTCTTCATATCGTTGAAGAAGGCCTGAGGCAGTTTCTCGATGCGCTCTGGCATATAGAGTCCGCGGTCTTCTGCCAGACCTTTGACCACTGCTTTCTTCAGGTCGGCAAGTGGTGCTTTACCGTTAGTGCTGTAATATTTCATAAGCTCATAAATGTTTTCATGAATTCGTCAAGTTTTAACAAGCCGAAGGAACCAGTGACACAGCTGACTTCGTCGTATTGCTGCACGCTGTCGGCCTCGATGTCTTTGTGCCAGATAAGGAACGGCACGGGCTGACCGACGTGGATGCGCTGTTCGACAGGTGTCAGATGGTCGGGGAGTACGGCGATGCAGACATCCTGATCTTTCACCTTATTATATATAGGGGCGATGAGACGCTGGTCGAGATACTCGATGGTCTTCAGTTTCAGTTCGAGGTCGCCATCATGACCAGCCTCGTCGCTGGCCTCTACATGGACAAAAACGAAGTCGTCATGCTCCAAGGCGTCGATGGCCGCCTGTGCCTTGCCTTCATAGTTGGTGTTGGCCAGACCAGTGGCGCCAGGCACCTTGACGATGCGAAGACCAGCGTATTTGCCAATACCTTGAATCAGGTCTACGGCAGAGATAACGGTGCCGCTCTTTACCTGTGGGTACTGCTGCATCAGTGTCTCCATCGATGGACGGTAGCCACCACTCCAAGGCCAGATGCTGTTGGCCTGGCGCTCGCCCTTGGCAGCTTTCGCGAGGTTGTAGGGGTGCTTGGCCAGGAGCTCCTGGGAACGGAGGATGAGGTCGTTGAGGAGATCGGCGGTTTGCTGGGCAGACAGACGGCGGGTGTCAGCGACGGAATCGCTGACCACACTTTCGGCCTTTACCAGCAGTGGGCGCCACGGCTCGTTGGGATGATCGTGGGGTGGGGCACAGACGATGTGCTTGTTGCCACCCTTGATAACCAACAGATGGCGGTATTGTATGCCTGTGATGAATTTGACACGTTCGCAACCTTCGCGCTCGTTGATGGGCTTGGCAAGGTTCTCGTTCAGGTAGTCGATGAGCACGCGCGCATCTTCTGTCTCCAGATTGCCGCCATTGTGCGTGATAATCTTGCCGTCCTCCAGTGTGATGATATTACAGCGGATGGCGAAGTCGTCGTCTGCCATCTCGTAGCCTATAGAGGCAGCCTCCAAGGGGCCGCGTCCTTCATATACCTTATTAAGATCATAGCCGAGAATGGCGGTGTTGGCAACCTCAGAACCTGGAGGGAAACCCTCGGGAACGGTTATCAGGCGACCACAACGACCTTCCTTGGCCAGCTGGTCCATTATGGGCTTATGGGCATATTGCAGCAAGGTCTTCCCACCGAGTCGCTCCACTGGCAGGTCGGCCATTCCGTCGCCCAGAATAATAATATGTTTCATAAGGAACAGAAACCGGGCGGCTGAACCGCCCGGCACACTATTTTAGATGTTAGCAATAGACATGATATTTGCGAAGACGCCAGCAGCCGTAACAGCAGCACCGGCACCGTAACCCTGGATGAGCATGGGGTACTCTTTGTAGCGCTCGGTGGTCAGCAGCACGATGTTGTTGGAACCTTCCAGACCGTAGAACGGATGGCCATAGGGCACCTCCTTCAGTGCCACGCTGGTCTTGAAGTTCGTGGGGTCGTTCTCGTCGGCCTCCATTGTAGCGACAAAGCGCCAACGCTTGTTCTCGGCCTCGAGCACCTTGCGACGAGCCTCGAAGTCGGCATCGAGCTCAGGCAGCTTAGCCCAGAAGTCCTCGATAGAGCCCTCGAAGTAGCTATCGGGTACGAAGAGGTGCTTCTCGACATCGGCCTGCTCTACCTTGTAGCCAGCCTCACGCGTCAGGATGACCAGCTTACGGATCACGTCCGTACCGCTGAGGTCGATACGTGGGTCGGGCTCAGAGTAGCGCTGCTCCTTGGCACGACGAACGGTCTCAGAGAAGGGCACGTCGGCGGCAATCTCGTTGAAAATGAAGTTCAGCGTACCAGAGAGGATGGCCTCAATCTTCAGAATCTTATCCCCCGAGTTGCACAGGTCGTTGATGGTGCCGATAATCGGCAGACCAGCACCTACGTTGGTCTCGTAGCGGAACCACACGCCACGGTCGCGAGCCGTCTGGCGCAGCTTGAGATAGCTGTCGTAGTCGCTCGAAGCCGCAATCTTGTTGGCTGCAACGACTGATATGTTATGCTCCAGGAATGTCTGATAGAGTGTAGCAATCTGCTTGCTGGCGGTACAGTCGACGAAGACGCTGTTGAAGATGTTCATCTTGATGATCTCTTCGCGCATGTGGTCGGTGTCAGCCTTGAAACCTGCACGCAGAATCTGCTCGTAGTTGTCGAGGTCGATGCCGTCACGGTCGAGCACGAAGTTGGCGACATCGGAAATACCAACCACGTTCAGCTTCAGACGACGTGACTGCATGAGGAACTGCTGCTGGGTGCGAATCTGCTCGAGCAACATGCCACCCACCGTACCGATACCGCAGATAAAGATGTTGAGCACCTTGTATTCTGACAGGAAGAACGAGTCGTGCAGCACGTTGAGTGACTTGCGCAGGAACTTGCCGTCCACCACAAACGAGATATTGGTCTCAGAAGCACCCTGGGCGCAGGCAATGACAGAGATACCCGAACGTCCGAGTGTGCCAAACAGCTTACCAGCGATACCTGGTGTCTGCTTCATGTTCTCACCCACGATAGCGATGGTAGCCAAACCACTCTCCACCTGCATGGGGAACATAGCACCCGTCTCAATCTCCTTGGCGAACTCGGCATTCAGCACTTCTGCAGCTGCTGCAGCATCCTCGTCGCGCACACCGATAGAGGTAGAGTTCTCAGAAGAAGCCTGTGACACCATGAAGACAGAGATGCCCTTGTTGGCGAGGGTGGTGAAGATACGGCGGTTGACACCGATAACACCCACCATGGACAGACCCGTAACGGTAATCAGTGAAGTACCCTTGATGCTCGAGATGCCCTTGATGGGCTTCTGGTCGTTGTCAATCTTGGCCTTGATAAGGGTGCCTGGGTGTTCAGGATTGAACGTATTCTTTACCTTGATAGGTATATTCTTGACACAAACAGGATAAATCGTTGGAGGATAGATGACCTTGGCACCGAAGTTACACAGCTCCATGGCCTCAATGTACGAGAGCTCGTTGATGGTATAAGCCGTCTTGATCACCTTCGGATCAGCCGTCATAAAGCCATCCACATCCGTCCAGATCTCCAACACCTCAGCGTTCAGTACCGCAGCAATGATAGATGCTGTGTAGTCAGAACCGCCACGTCCCAGGTTGGTGGTCTCGTGGCTGTCGCGGTCACGGGCAATGAAGCCAGGAACCACGTAGATGCTCTTGTCGCTAAGGTCCTTGAAAGCCTCCTTCACCAGTTGCGTGGTCAGGTCGGCGTCAATCACATGCTTGCCCTGCTTATCCCAAGTGCGGATAAAGTCACGCGAGTTCATGCGGACACCATTCTTCACCATAGCGGCAACGATGTGCGACGACAGACGCTCGCCATAAGAAACGATGGTGTCGGCGGTCTTCTCGCTCAGGTCGTGAATGAGGTAAACACCGTAGAAGATACTCTTCAACTGGTCGAAGAGCTGGTCTACATTATTAAATAAGTCTATGCGCTTTTTGTCATCCGTAATGATGGCCTCAATCATCTGGTGGTGGCGTGTCACCATCGCGTCGAATTCCTCACGATAGTGTTCATCGCCCTGCTTGGCCATCCTTGATGTGGCAATCAGTTTGTCGGTGATACCGTCAAGTGCACTTACTACTACTACGACAGGTTGCGTCCGAGCCTCTGTCTCCACAATTTTTTTCAAGCTAAGAATGCTTTTTACGGAACCTACGGACGTTCCGCCGAATTTCATTACTTTCATATTTCTATGCAATTTATCTTGCCACCGGTACCCCAAAACAAGCGGGGATTCCTCCAATGGCGCGACAAAAGTACGAATAAGTGAGCAAAAAACCAAAGAAAATGTCATTTTTTTCATTTTTATCGAATTTTTCTGTTAACTTTGCACTCCAAAAAGAACCAAGAAATAAAAAAGAAACTATGAAACGACTATTTTTGACCGCTGTTGCCTATTGCTTGTTTGCAATAAGTAATGGTATAGCATGTACAAACTTCATTGTGGGTAAAAAAGCTTCTGTGGATGGATCTGTGATTTGCTCCTATAACGCCGATTCCTATGGTGCATTTATGAAGCTGGCTCACTATCCGGCTGCCAAGCACCAGAAGGGTGACATGCGAAAAATATATGAGTGGGACACCAATAAATATCTGGGTGAAATTCCTGAGGCAGAAGAAACCTACAACGTGGTGGGAAATATCAACGAATGGCAGGTGACCATTGGAGAGACGACCTATGGCGGTCGTGAGGAAATGGTTGACTCAACTGGCATAATCGATTATGGCTCACTGATATATATCGGTCTGCAGCGTTCAAAGACTGCCCGCGAAGCTATCCAGATTATGACATCGCTCGTGGAACAGTATGGCTATTACAGCGAGGGTGAGACGTTCACCATCTGCGACCCCAACGAGGCGTGGATCATGGAGATGCAGGGCTGTGGTGCCGACCGCAAGCAGTCAAAGGAGCGTGTGGTATGGGTGGCTCGTCGTATTCCCGACAATGCCATCTGTGGACATGCCAACCAGAGCCGCATCGGTGTATTCCCTCTGAAAGACAAGGAAAACGTGCTCTACTCAAAGAACGTCATCAAATATGCCCGTAAGATGGGATGGTTCGATGGAAGAGACGAAGAATTCTCATGGAAGATGGCTTATGCTGCTCCCGATTTCTCTGGCCGTCGTATCTGCGATGCCCGTGTGTGGAGCTTCTTTAACCACCACGTCAAGGGCATGGAGCAATATCTGCCCTGGGCCCTGGGCAAAGACCCCAATGCTGTGGATATGCCATTGTGGGTTGTGCCTGTTAAGAAGGTTAGCGTGGAAGATGTGATGAACGATATGCGTGACCATTTCGAGGGTACGCCGATGGCTATCGACTCTACGGATATTGGAGGTGGCATCTGGCAGATGCCGTATCGTCCCACACCTCTATTCTTTGAGGTCGATGGCAAGAAATACTTCAACGAGCGTCCTACCTCAACGCAACAGACTGCGTGGACTTTTGTCTCGCAGATGCGCTCTTGGCTGCCCCGAGAGATGGGTGGCTGCTTCTGGTTTGGCAATGATGACTGCAACATGGTGGCCTATACACCTATCTATTGTTCGATGACCGAGCTGCCTGAGTGTTACAATACTCCAGGTGCTGACGAGCTGAATTTCAGCGATAAGAATGCCTACTGGGTAGAAAACTGGGTCAGCAACATGGTATATCCCCGTTATTCGACCTTGTTCCCTGTCCTCAAGGAGGTTCGCGACTCGTTGCAGAAGGCTTATCTGACGCAGCAGTCAGCTATCGAGGGGCAGGCAAAGGGTATGGAGCCTGCGCAGATGCAGCGTTTCCTGAATGACTATAGTGTCCGTCAGGCTCAGCAGATGCTGGCACGCTGGAAGCAGCTGGCATTCCATCTCATTGTGAAGTTCAACGATATGGCCGTAAAGCCTGAGGAGAACGGACAGTTTACTCGCAGCAAGTATGGTCTTGGCGCTACCGTCAAGCGTCCTGGTTATCCGAAGAGCTTTGCCCGCCGTCTTGTTCAGGAGGCTGGTGTCCGCTATGTTGTACCAGAAGAAAAGAAATAGTCAATTATCAAGTAGTAAAACAGAATGACTCTCATTATCGTCACTATGCTCCTGCTGGCCTATCTGCTGATAGCAACGGGCCATTTGACGGGAGTGAATAAAGCCGCTATTGCCATGTTCCTTGGAACGATAGGCTGGGTGGTATATGTCTGCTGGGGCGCCGATTATGTGATGGCTCAGCATCCTGCAGAGTATATCGAATGGTTGGGCAACAATGAGCACTCCAGTGACATTGTGAAGTGGTTTATCTATGACCACGTCTTCCTGAAGTATGTCGGAAAGGCTGCTGCCATCGTGTTGTTCCTGCTGGCCACCATGTCCATCGTGGAACTGCTTAGCAACAATGGCTGTTTCGACTTCATCACGGAATGGATTCGCACACGTAGCAGCAAACGACTGTTGTGGAGCATCACTGCAGTGACCTTTGCCCTCTCAGCTAATCTGGACAACCTGACGACAGCGACGATGATGTTGGTCATCATGCATAACATCCTGCAGAATTCCCGTCAACGCATGTATGTTGGTTCGGCAATAGTCGTGGCAGCATGCTGTGGTGGTTGCTTTACTGTCATTGGAGACCCGATAGGTCTGATATTGTGGGGTAATGGAGCGGTGACGGCTACACGCTTCTCTGCCTATCTGGGTATTCCGGCATTGCTGGCATGGGTAGTACCAACCTATCTTGTCAGTCGTGAGTTGCCCGATCGCCTGGATACTGCGTGGAGTCCATCGCCTTATCGTGGTGATGCCACTCGTCTGAATCGTTGGCAGCGAGTGGTGATGCTCATTGTGGGCATCGGTGGACTGTGGTTCATTCCGACTTTCCATAACATTACGAGATTGGCACCATTCTTGGGTGCCCTGTGCGTACTCAGCGTGTTGTGGGTGGTCAACGAAGCCTTTAACCGTAAACTGATCAATGCAGATCAGACGACTGGACGTCGTGTGCCCATGTCGTTGCAATATGGTGTCCTGCAGCAGGTGCTCTTTGTGACGGGTATCATGCTGGGTATGGGTGTAGTGACAGAAACAGGTGTCTGGGCAGATGTGGCAGACTGGTTTGATGCCTATATCCCTGATATTTGGCTGATAGGTATCCTGGCAGGATTTCTGAGTAGTATCGTCGACTCCTTCACCATCGCTATTTCCAACCTCTCACTTTATAGTGTTGGCGCGGGTGGCGTAATGACCAATGGCGCTTATTGGGGCATTATTGCCTACACGACAGCTATCGGCGGTTGCTTGTTGTCGGTGGGCAGTGTCTGTGGACTGGCACTGATGCGTGCAGAACATGTCAGTCTGGGATGGTATATCAAACATATGACTCCCAAAGTCCTGCTGGGTTTTCTCATCGGTTATATCGTCTTATGGGTGGAGGTGAACTTTGTAATGCTCTAAGAGGGTTCTAAAACAAAAATCAAACATTTTCGTTTTTTTTAATCGGAAATGTTTTTTTTATTCCTTTTTTTTTGCTAACTTTGCATTCACTATTACCAGAACAAAACAATAATTCAAATAAATAATACTGCTTATGTCACAAATTACAGGTCACATCTCGCAGATTATCGGTCCAGTTATCGACGTTTATTTCGATACGAAGGGACTTGATGCTGAGAAAGTGTTGCCTAAGATTCACGAGGCTCTGAAGATTGAACGTCCTAACGGCAGTCAGTTGATTGTCGAGGTTCAACAGCACATTGGTGAGGATACCGTGCGCTGTGTGGCTATGGACAATACAGACGGTCTGCAGCGTGGATTGGAGGCACTGCCTATGGGTTCACCTATCGTGATGCCCGCAGGCGAACAGATTAAGGGTCGTATGCTGAACGTTATCGGTCAGCCTATCGACGGTATGAAACAGCTGGATATGCAGGGTGCTTACCCCATCCATCGCGAGGCTCCAAAGTTTGAGGAGCTGTCGACGACGAAGGAAGTGCTGGCAACAGGTATCAAGGTGATTGACCTGCTGGAGCCTTACCTGAAGGGTGGTAAGATTGGCTTGTTCGGTGGTGCCGGTGTCGGTAAGACCGTGCTTATCATGGAGCTGATCAACAACATCGCCAAGGGTCACAACGGTTTCTCTGTATTCGCTGGAGTGGGAGAGCGTACCCGTGAGGGTAACGACCTGATCCGTGAGATGATTGAGTCGGGTGTTATCCGCTATGGTGAGAAGTTCAAGGAGGCAATGGCCGAGGGTAAGTGGGATTTGTCTCTCGTTGACCCTGAGGAACTGAAAAAGTCACAGGCCACACTGGTATATGGTCAGATGAACGAGCCACCCGGTGCACGTGCTTCTGTCGCCCTGTCTGGCCTTACTGTTGCTGAAGGATTCCGCGATGGTGGCGGTAAGAATGGCGGTGCTGCCGATATCCTGTTCTTCATCGACAACATTTTCCGTTTCACACAGGCCGGTTCTGAGGTGTCTGCTCTGCTGGGACGTATGCCATCTGCTGTAGGTTATCAGCCCACACTGGCATCGGAGATGGGTGCCATGCAGGAGCGTATTACTTCTACGAAGTCTGGTTCTATTACTTCTGTACAGGCAGTCTATGTGCCTGCTGACGACTTGACAGACCCTGCTCCTGCTACAACGTTTACCCACTTGGATGCTACCACGGTGTTGGATCGTAAGATTGCTGAGCTGGGTATCTATCCTGCCGTAGACCCACTGGGTTCTACCTCGCGTATTCTGGATCCATTGGTGGTTGGCAAGGCCCACTACGACTGTGCCCAGCGCGTGAAGGAGATTCTGCAGCGTTATAAGGAGTTGCAGGACATCATCGCCATTCTGGGTATGGACGAGCTCTCAGACGAGGATAAGTTGACGGTGAACCGTGCACGTCGTGTACAGCGTTTCCTCAGCCAGCCGTTCGCTGTTGCTGAGCAGTTCACTGGTCTGCCAGGTGTGATGGTTCCCATCGAGGAGACAATCAAGGGCTTCAACGCCATCCTTGATGGTGAGGTCGACGACCTGCCAGAACAGGCATTCCTCAACGTAGGTACTATTGACGACGCGAAGGCTAAGGCTAAGAAACTGCTGGAAGCTGCTAAAGGATAATCTTAATTAAGCATTAAGAATTAAGCATTAAGAATTATGCTAAAGCTGAAGATAGTTTCTCCTGAGCGCATCGAGTTTGAAGGTGAGGTGGATAGCGTACTGGTTCCAGGTTCTATGGGCCAGTTCGAAATCCTCGTCAACCACGCACCGATTATCTCGTCGCTAGACAAGGGTAGGGTGGTCTACACCCTGCATGGTGGCGAGAAGAAGCCGCTGGATATCTGTGGCGGTTTTGTGGAGGTGCAGAAAAATGTGGTGAGTCTCTGCGTGGAGATCAACGAATGATGATGAATACGTAGTGTGATGGATATTTATAACGAGAGCCGAAGATATATCATACAGAGCATCGTATTGTTCTGCCTGCTGACCCTCCTTGGAGCGTTGGCAATGACATTGTGGTCACTCAACCTGTTGAGTGCCATGATTGTCAGCGGATGCTTCATCTTGGTGATAGACTTGGCTTCTGGCTACATCTTCCGATGGGTGGCAACCCGTCACGCAGATATGTTGCCCTCGTTCTTTACAGGTGTTTCTGGATTCCGTTTTCTGGGGGCATTGGCAGTGATGGCCGTTTGGTATGCCACATCGGATCGTGCATCGTTGATGACGTTCTTCATGGTGTTCCTTATATATTATATGGTATCGCTGATTCATCACTCTATCTTCTTTTCGAGAATATCCAATCGTTTATAACGAGTTTAAAGTTAACGAATTAGATGAAACAATTAAAGTCAATATGTCTCTTGCTGATGATGGCAGTGCTGCCTTTGTCTGTGCTGGCTGGCGAGGAGAAAAGCGAAGAGCTTAACATCCCCGAAATCGTGCTGGAGCACTTGGCCGATGCTTACGAATGGCACATTGCTTCCTATGAAGGCAAGCATCTGAGTATTCCACTGCCTATTATTATCCGCAGTGAGCAGACTGGTGAGTGGCATTTCTGTACGGAACATTCACTACCCTCAGAGTTCTTCTTCAATCATGAAGCACATGGTAAGATTTATGAGAAGATGGCTGACGGCAGTGTCGTACGTCCGTATGACTTGAGTATTACGCGTAACGTGCTACAGATATGGATTGTCGTGGCGATAATGCTGGCTATTTTCCTCAGCTGTGCCCGTTGGTATAAGAAGCATGACAAGACAAGTCCTGCACCCAAAGGCTTTGTTGGTGCTGTGGAATTGCTGGTGATGATGGTCAATGATGACGTTATCAAGTCGAATGTCGGTGAGAAACATTACAAGCGTTATGCACCTTTCTTGCTGACGGTGTTCTTCTTTATCTTCATCACCAACCTTGTTGGCTTGTTGCCTGTATTCCCTGGTGGTGCTAACGTCACGGGTAACATCAACATCACGTTCTTCTTGGCAGTATGTACTTTCTTGGCTGTCAATCTGTTTGGCAACCGTGAGTACTGGAAGGAAATCTTCTGGCCCGATGTTCCCATCTTCCTGAAAGCAATTCCCTTGATGCCTGCCATCGAGTTGTTTGGCGTGTTTACAAAGCCCTTCGCACTGATGATCCGTCTCTTTGCCAATATGATGGCAGGACATGCGATGATTCTCAGTTTTACATTGGTCATCTTCCTTGGTTGGACAATGGGCGTTGGCTATGGATTAGGCCTCAATGCATTCAGCATTATCATGCTGCTATTCCTGAACTCCTTGGAACTTCTGGTGGCTTTTGTGCAGGCCTATGTCTTTACGATGCTTAGCGCTGTATTTATTGGTCTGGCACATCCGGAACACCATGCAGATTAAAGATGAAAAATTAAAGATTAAACAATTAAAGATTAAACAATTAAAATATTAACAATTTAAACTATTAAAATTATGATTACATCACTGTTATTGGCCGAGGGTCTGGCTCAGCTGGGCTGCGGTATTGGAGCTGGTATTGCTGTTATTGGTGCAGGTATTGGTATTGGTAAGATTGGTGGTAGCGCCGTTGATGCTATTGCCCGCCAGCCAGAGGCTTCTGGTAAGATCTTCACCCAGATGATTCTGACAGCAGCATTCGTTGAGGGTTGTGCCCTGTTCGCTATCGCTGCTTGTGCATTCATGATCAAATAAAAACCTATAGCAAATGGATTTCACTCAATTACCAGCAATTCTCACGCCAGATCTGGGACTTCTGTTCTGGATGATGTTGGCGTTTCTGGTGGTCTTTGGGGTCCTTGCCAAGTTTGGCTTCCCTGCCATAGTCAATATGGTAGATGAGCGCAACAAGTATATAGACGACAGTCTACGCAAGGCTCATGAGGCTCAGGAACGTCTTGCTAATATCGAGAAGGAAGGTGAATCCATTCTGCAGGAGGCTCGCGAAAAACAGGCTCAGATACTGAAGGAAGCTGCCGAGTCGCGCGACGCTATCGTTGAGCAGGCTCAGCAGAAGGCTCGTGCCGAGGGTGCCCGACTGCTTGACGAGGCTAAGGCCGCTATCGAGCAGGAAAAGAAAGCCGCTATTGCTGATATCCGTCAGCAGGTTGCTACGCTCAGTGTCGAAATTGCCGAGAAGGTACTTCGCCAGAACCTCCGTGACGACAAGTCGCAAATGGATTTGATCGACCGCATGCTGGATGGTGCTACTGCTAATTAAATAAGGTATACGCGTATGGATATTGGAGTAATCTCTACGAGGTATGCACGAGCACTCTTGAAGAGCGCTACGGATGCTAAGCTTGAAGACCAGGTCTATCAGGAGATGATAACGCTGGGCAAGAGCTTCACTGATGTGCCCGTGCTTCGTCAGACCATTGACAACCCCATGCTCGACAAGGCCAAGAAGCAGATGTTGCTGGAGACCGCTGCTGGCGGTAAGTCCTGCACGCTGACGAAGACCTTCATTGCCCTCGTGCTGAAGGAAGACCGTGAGAACATGATCCAGTTCATGGCCTACTCGTATGGCACGCTTTACCGTAAGCAGAAGAACGTCATCCGTGGTAAACTCACCACTGCTGCCCGTGTGTCTGCAGAAACAGAACAGAAGATGCGCCAGATGGTGGAGAGCAAGACTCAAGGTACTGTGGAGTTTGAGACCGAGGTGAATCCCGATATCATTGGTGGATTCATCCTCGAATATGACACCTATCGCATGGATGCCAGTGTCAAGTCGAAGCTCAACATCATTCTTAACACACTTAAAAAGTAATTATGCATTAAGCATTAAGAATTAAGCATTAAATTTATGTCAGATAAAATTAAACCAAGCGAAGTCAGTCAGGTGCTGCTTGAACAGCTGAAAGGTATTCAGAATGCTGAGCAGTTTGACGAGGTAGGTACTGTGCTCACCGTCAGTGATGGTGTAGCCCGTATCTATGGACTCCGTAATGCCGAGGCTAACGAGCTGCTCGAATTCGAGAACGGCACGATGGCTATCGTCATGAACCTGGAGGAAGACAACGTAGGTTGTGTGCTTCTGGGTAGCACGTCAGGCATTAAGGAGGGTATGGTGGTGAAGCGCACCAAGCGCATTGCCTCTATCCGCGTCAACGACAACATGCTGGGTCGTGTCATCAATCCGCTGGGACAGGCTGTTGACGGCAAGGGTGATATCGACCTCACTGACGCTTTCGAGATGCCCTTGGACCGTAAGGCACCTGGTGTAATCTATCGTCAGCCTGTGAAGGAACCGCTGCAGACAGGTCTGAAGGCTATCGACTCGATGATTCCTATTGGCCGTGGTCAGCGTGAGCTTATCATTGGTGACCGCCAGACGGGTAAAACAGCCATTGCTGTTGATACGATCATCAACCAGAAGAGTTTCTATGAGGCAGGCAAGCCCGTGTACTGTATCTACGTCGCTATCGGACAGAAGGCCAGTACTGTGGCCAACCTTGTACAGACGCTGAAGGAGCATGGCGCTATGCCATACACCATTATTGTGGCTGCTACTGCCGCTGATCCTGCTGCTATGCAGTACTATGCGCCATTCGCTGGTGCTGCTATCGGTGAGTACTTCCGTGATCGTGGTCTGCCCGCTCTCGTTGTCTATGACGACCTGTCGAAGCAGGCTGTTGCCTATCGTGAGGTGTCGCTGATTCTGCGTCGTCCTTCTGGTCGTGAGGCTTATCCTGGTGACGTCTTCTATCTGCACTCTCGTCTCCTTGAGCGTGCTGCTAAGATGAACGAACAGCAGGAGGTTGCTGAGCAGATGAACGACTTGCCCGAGTGCATGAAGGGCCATGTGAAGGGTGGTGGTTCACTTACCGCTCTGCCTATCATTGAAACACAGGCTGGTGACGTGTCCGCATACATCCCAACGAACGTGATTTCTATTACCGACGGTCAGATATTCCTGGAGTCCGACCTCTTCAACCAGGGCTTCCGTCCTGCCATCAACGTAGGTATATCTGTATCTCGTGTGGGTGGTTCGGCACAGATCAAGTCCATGAAGAAGGTGGCTGGTACCTTGAAGATTGACCAGGCTCAGTATCGTGAGTTGGAGGCGTTCTCTAAGTTCTCCAGTGATATGGATGCTGTGACGGCAATGACACTTGACCGTGGTCGTAAGAACAATCAGTTGCTTATTCAGCCTCAGTACAGTCCTATGCCTGTAGGTGAGCAGATTGCCATTCTCTACTGTGGTGTTCATGGACTGATGCGCGAGGTACCTATTGACAAGGTGCGTGAGTGTCAGAACCAGTTCCTCGACAAGTTGCGTTCGTCAGCTCCTGAGGTTATTGAGACACTGACTGCCGGTAAGATTGACGACGCCACGACCCAGAAGATTGAGGCTGTCATGGCCGACATTGCAGGAACGTATAAAGCTTGATAGCCTATGCCCAGCCTGAAAGAAATTAAAGGCCGTATCGCCTCAGTCAACAGCACGCGAAAGATAACGTCTGCCATGAAGATGGTGGCCAGCTCCAAGCTGCACCATGCGCAGGTTGCTATCCAGAACATGCTGCCTTATGAGACGATGCTTGAGCATATTCTCAAGTCGTTCCTGGCTGCGGAGGCAGAGGCACAGACCATCTACGACCAGGAGCGCCCCGTCAAGCGTGTGGCAATCGTGGTGTTCTCTTCCAACTCGTCGCTCTGTGGCGGTTTCAACTCGAACGTTATCAAACTGATGCAGCGTACCGTTGATGCCTACGAGCAGGAGTTAGGAAAGGGTAGTGTAGAGGTCTATCCTATTGGTCGCAAGGTCTATGAGAAGGCTCGCAAGTTGGGTTACGACATCCATGGTGAACGTGCTTCGCTGATTGACCATCCTCATGTCAACGAATGTATTGAGCTGGCTATGGAGCTTGGCGAGAAGTTTGCCAAGGGGCAGGTGGACCGTGTAGAGTTGCTCTACCACCACTTCAAGTCTGCTGGTTCTCAGATTCTGACCAACAAGCAGTTCCTGCCCATCGACTTAGAGGCAGAGCTGGAGCGTGACCATGAGCGAGATCTGACATCGACCATTGCTACGCAGAAGGCTCAGGAGTATCTTCGCAAGAACCGTCGCAAGAAGGATGTCAAGGAGGGCGAGACTGCTCCGCTTAATGACAACTTCATTGTGGAGCCCGACATGAATACTGTCTTGTCGAAGCTGATCCCTAAGATGGCTCACCTGATGCTCTATACCGCTTTGCTCGATAGCGTGGCTTCTGAGCATGCCGCTCGTATGGTGGCTATGCAGACAGCTACGGATAATGCTGACGAGTTGTTGCGCCAGCTCAACCTGCAATATAACAAGAGTCGCCAGCAGGCCATCACCTCTGAGTTGCTCGATATTGTGGGTGGTTCGGTTAATAACTAACTATAAAAAAAAGAGAGGTCGTTTCTGTGAATGATCTCTCTTTTTTCTTTATTATCTCTTGTCTACATATTCGCAGTTCTTATAGTTGTCGCGAGGGAAACAGAACAGGTCGTCGCTGATGCCGCCAACCTTCACGTCGCTGATTTTGATGGTAGTATGGAAAATGCCCACCTTGATGCGCACACTGACAGGGTAGCGGTGCTTCTTGTCAAGTAGACATCGCGCTTCCTTAATGCCCGACACGCCCTTCTTGGCTTTCAGCGTGATATAGTAGCCCTCCTTGGAGTCCTTGATACTATAGGTGTAGTTATCTGGCTGAAACTTAAACTTTGTGGCGTACTTATCACGCTCGTCAGAGTGTGCGTCGTAGATAACTACACGGTTCTTCTTACGCTCTAGACGGTAGTATGTCACATCGTCGTTCCATGCAATATATTTCTCGTCGATGAACTTACTCTTCTTACCCTTCGTCCAGATAGTACCCTCAGTCTTATAAATGCCGATGATGTTCACCTTATAGTGTAGCTGTGAACCTTGTTCACCGAATATCATCTTATAGGTCTCGTTGAATATGCGACGGGCCTGCTGTGCGTTTGGTGTCTCGTGGTCCTGTGCCTGTAGGCCTATGGTGGCGCAGAGCACGGTCAATATCATAACAATCTTTTTCATAATTGGGGTGCAAAGGTACAAAATAATTCATAATTCATAATGCATAATTCATAATTATTTGCTAATTTTGCACCCAAATTTGGAAAAAGATGAGATATTTCGTATGGTTTAGCTACGACGGCACCAACTACCACGGGTGGCAGATACAGCCAAACGGCATCACCGTACAGAGTGAGTTAGAGCGTTGTCTGTCGCTCTTGTTGCGTGAGACCATCACTGTGACGGGAGCGGGGCGTACAGATGCAGGTGTACATGCCCGTCAGATGGCTGCTCACTTCGATACTAATGCCGACTTTAATGCTGATTTGCTTACGAAAAAACTCAACGGTCTCTTGCACCACGACATTGCTGTAGACCGCATTGAGTCTGTTGCCCCAGATATGCATGCCCGTTTCTCGGCAACCTCGCGCATGTACCATTATTATATCCATACTAAGAAGAATCCATTCATCCAGCAGTTCTCTCAGGAGATGCATTACCAACTCGACTTCGACCTGATGAACCAGGCAGGACGTATCCTGCTGGAGTATGACGACTTTGGTGCCTTCTGCAAGGCGGGTAGCGATGTGAAGACAACCATTTGTCACGTCACTCACGCCCAGTGGCACCAGACATCACCCTCGGAGTGGTATTTTGAGATTACTGCCAACCGTTTTCTACGCAATATGGTGCGTGCTGTTGTGGGAACTCTCATTGAGGTTGGTCGTGGACGCATGTCACTTGACGAGTTCTGCATGGTCATCGAGGGCAAACAGCGCACGCAGGCTGGCGAATCGATGCCTGCCAAGGCACTATTCCTCGAAAAAGTTGAATATTAATATATGGCTTGGTTATTACTTGCATTCATGTCCGCAGCACTTTTAGGCTGCTACGACTCGTTTAAGAAACAAGCGCTGAAGGCTAATGCAGTCATTCCCGTCTTGTTCCTGAATACACTCTTCTCATCACTCATATTTCTGCCGTTTATCATGCTAAGTGCTACAACAGATGTGCTGGACGGCAGTATTTTCCATGTGGCCAGTGGCGGTTGGGAGGTTCACAAATATGTTGTCCTCAAGGCTGTCATCGTGCTTTCCAGCTGGGTACTCGGCTATTTCGGCATGAAGCATCTGCCTCTTACCATCGTCGGCCCTATCAATGCAACGCGTCCAGTGATGGTACTCGTGGGTGCTCTGTTGGTCTTTGGCGAACGGCTGAATGTATGGCAGTGGGTGGGTGTTATGCTCGCCGTATTGTCGTTTCTCATGCTCAGCCGTAGTGGTAAGAAAGAAGGCATTGATTTCAAGCATGACCATTGGATATGGATGATTGTTGGTGCTGCTATGCTGGGGGCTATCAGTGGCCTTTATGATAAATTCCTTATGGCACCCGTCGAGTCGGGTGGAGTAGGGCTTGACCGCATGCTTGTCCAGTCATGGTACAATATCTACCAATGCCTGATGATGCTCGCCATGTTACTGCTTTTGTGGTGGCCTAAACACAACGAAACCACACCTTTCCACTGGCATTGGTCCATCATAGGTGTCAGCATCTTCTTATCTACCGCCGACTTCATGTATTTCTATTCTCTGTCGTTGCCCGATGCTATGATTTCCATTGTCAGCATGATACGTCGAGGGTCCGTCATCGTCAGTTTCCTCTTTGGTGCAGCCTTCTTTCATGAGAAAAATCTCAAGGCTAAAGCCTTCGACCTGGCACTTGTACTCTTAGGAATGATTTTCCTTTACATCGGATCGAAGTAACTACTTCTATAAATGTAGTGACATCACGAAGCGGGCGCCATCCTTGTACGATGTGTCGAGGATGATGTCGCCTTGCATGTGGCGAGCCAGTGAACGGGCAATAGACAGTCCGATACCTGTACCATCAGAGTATTCGTCCAACTGAACAAATTCCGTGAAGATGTTCTCTGCTTGATTATTAGGGATGCCAATACCTGTATCCTCGACGATAAACATCACCTGCTCCTTTGTAACGTTGATACTCAGCGTGACGTGTGCCTTCTTCTTATCATCGTGCTGTCCTTTAAATGCTAATGGATGAGTAAATTTGATGGCATTGTCGAGTAACAGTGTTAGCGCCTTGACGGCTTTATTGGTTTTGAATAGAGTGTTTTCTATTTCTTTTGAGACCTCCAACTGGAACTCAAGATGGGTAGCATTACATATTCCACTCTCTTCAATAGCTTTTCTGGCAATGTCGGCAGGACTGACGGTATCGCCACATTCGATGTCTGCATTGCTGTTAATCATGCTTAGATCCAACATCTTATCCACCAGTTTAGTGATACGGTCGCTATTTTCGACAATTTTCTGACTGATATTCTTTAACTCATAGCTGTCAATTTCAATATCGGGTGTTGCCAGCACTTGGCTGAATCCTGACAGCACGTTCAGTGGCGTGCGAACCTCGTGTGATATCTGCTGGATGAACTTTGTTTTCATGCGCGACGACTCCTCAGCACGTTCGTTGGCCTCTTGCAATTCGTGATTCTTGGCATCAAGCCTGCGGTAAGCCCTTCTGCGCTGCATGGAGTAGATGTAGAAGAACAGCAGGATAATACCCATCACGACAGCGACAGAAATCAAGCGCTGATTCGACAATTTAGCACGCTGTTCAGCAATCTGGCGTTCCTTGCCTTCAGTATCGTAAATGGTAGATATAAGATCGGCATCAATGGCTTTCTGGCGCACCAATGCTGTGTCATAGTATTCGGCTACAAGATTGGCAACATAGAGTGCCGAATCACGATTACCAGCCAACAGGTTGGCACGGAATTTGGGTAACATGTAACGACCGATAGCCTCTAGGTCGGCTTTATAACCGCTGGTTTTCATATACTTCTCCAGTTGGGTGTAGTTGCGGGCAGCTTCGTCGTAGTGCTTTGTCAGCATGAGGTATTCGTTGCTATTGATGATGCTGCCTAACTGTTTGGAAAGCCTTGTCGACTGATAGGCAGCAAAGGCACGCTCGGCTATGTCTGTCTTTCCAAGGTTGTGAGCCACCAGTGCCTTGCTGTAGTTGATGTCCGCTTTCATCTCGTCGACAAATACGGAGTCGCGCTGAGGATGTTTGTCAACAGCAAAAAATAGTGAATCTTGGCGTTCTATCCAAGGAATAGCTTCCTGATATCTGTTCGTATGAATATAGGCTCTGGCAATGGCGTTCAACGTTTTCTGACACTCACGGTAATCCAGCGGATCGTGGAAGTTGATGAGACGGATTTCTACACCCTTCAGCGCCTTCTCAAAACTGTGCGCGGCCTCGTCGGCTTGTCCCAGATAGAGCTGACACTCGCCAATCATCTGGGCTATATCCTGATGTTCGATAAACGATTCAAAGCCAGCCTTTCTCAGTTTATGGTCGGCAGCATGCGCCTCGCGCAACGCTCGGTCGTAGCGTCTCATATCGCAGAGCAGTCGCACATAGTCTTTATAGGAATAGATATACGATTCTAAGTCCGCTTTGCATGTGAGATTCTTAATGTCAAAATTAGCCAACTTATAATACAGACGTAGCGAAGTATTATGCTGTCCCATAATATTATAGGCTATCGTTTTATAGAAGATTGCCCTTACCTCAGTCAGTTCGCCCTTGCGCTCCAAACTGTCTGTTACCACCAGGAGGCGTTCGAAATCGCGCTCGTCCCCAATGGCAGACACAAGTGAGTCGGCATTGTTGTAGCCGTCGGCATCGGCAAATGCCTGTAATTGTGCATTATGTCTTTTGCAGCTGACCATAACAAAGAGGGCCAGCAATATGCTTATCAGTGTTGTTTTATTAAGATGCTTCATAAACTATCCAAAATCGGCTACAAATATAGTAAATATTTTGAAATAATCGCAATCTTACAACTAAAAACTCAAATCTTTCTGCTGGCTACAAATCCAGTAAGGGTAGAAAGCCTACCTGCTGAATGTAGTCCATCAATTCCGGACAGGTGTGTATTTCGTTGGTCATGTGTAAATGGGGTTATAGAATTTGTTCGAACATTTGCTGATAGGCCGCCACTTTCTTTTCAAAAGAGAGGGGGTAGGCTCGGGAGGAGGAGGGAAGACGCCACAGGCTGATAGGAGATGGATGTTGTATGAAAGAAGAGATGTTGACAGAAGTGTTAACTTTAGGGATTTCTGGAATGTCGAGCGATGCGCAGATTGTCTCTGTGGCTTTCTCGCCAGTGGTGACAATAGCACGACATTGCGGTAACTGGGCTAGCAGCGCACGGATATCGGTGGGCACTACAACCTCTAGAAATTTGTCTGAAGCATTGTCCTGTAAGCGGCGGACGGCTGTGGAGGTGTCAAAGAATGCAAAACCACGGTCTTCGCAAAAGGCAATGATTTCGTCAATCAGAAAACGCTTGGCTGTGAGATCTACGAAGTGGTTCTTGTCGCCGAAGAATATCTGGCCCTCAATACGCCAGTGGTCGTTGATAAAGTTGGGATAATAGAAGTCCATGCACCACCTCTTGCGCTGTGGCGGAAAACTGCCCAGAAACAGTATCTTAGCATGGCGTGGCAAAAAAGGACGGAGTGGATGGTATTCCACGCCGTCCTTATTGAGCGTTATATTCTCTGTATTCAGATAGGATGTCATTCGCGCATCGTTAGCAAAGCTTGCGGGAACCGTCGCCAATGACGACGTCATAGACCTTGGGCTTATGGCCGAACTTCTCGAAGAAGCGTTGGATGGCGTCATCGATAAACTGACGGTAGAGGTCGTTGCGAACCAAGTTGATAGTACAGCCTCCAAAGCCGCCACCCATGATACGAGAACCTGTGACACCGTTCTCACGAGCAATCTCGTTGAGGAAGTCGAGCTCTTCACAAGACACCTCATAGTCCTTTGACAAACCTTCATGTGTCTGATACATCAGTTCTCCCACACGCTCATAGTCGCCTTCGTTGAGGGCATCGCAGACAGCCAGTACGCGGTCTTTTTCGCCCAATACAAACCTGGCACGACGGTAGTCCTCTTCACTAATGTCACTCTTAACCTCGTCGAGTTGTTCCCATGTGCAATCACGTAGGGTTTCAAACTTTGCCTCTGGATGCTTAGCAGCAATGTGCTTCACAACATTCTCACACGAGTTGCGACGGTCGTTATAAGGCGAGCCTGCCAACTGGTGTTTGACGACGCTGTCGAGGAGTACAAGACGATAGCCGTCAGGCTTGAAGGGGAAGTATTCAAACTCGCGACTGCGGCAGTCGAGACGCATCAGACAACCTGACTTGCCAAAAACGCTGGCAAACTGATCCATGATGCCACAGTTAACGCCACAATAGTTATGTTCTGTAGCCTGTCCTGCAAGCACCATATCCCACTGGCTGACCTTATTGTCGCCAAAGAGGTCGTTGAGTCCGAAGGCGAAGCAACTCTCCATAGCTGCACTCGATGACATACCAGCACCAAGGGGCACATCGCCAGCAAAGGCAATGTTGAAACCCTTGACATCGGCTCCACGTTTCCGCATCTCGAGCGCTACGCCATAGATGTAGCGTGCCCACGAAGTCTTCGGTCCGTTTGGGTCAGAGAGTTTGAAGTCTACACGGTCTTTCAGATCTATGGCATATGCCATCACAGTATCTTCCGTACCGTTGGGACGAATCTCAGCAATAACGCCCTTGTCTACAGCTCCAGGAAACACGTAACCACCATTATAGTCGGTATGTTCGCCAATGAGGTTGATGCGTCCTGGAGATGCATAGACGTGGCCGGTCTTACCGTCGAAGTGCTTAATAAAGCGACTTCTCACAAAATCGATGTCCATCATATAAGTTAATGGGCCTTTAGCTTATTTAGTTACGCCGAAACGATAAATGGTCTTCTGTTTGTACTGCTGTCCCGGATTGAGAACCACTGAGGGGAAATAGGGACGGTTAGGCGTGTCTGGGAAGTGCTGGGCTTCCAGACAAACAGCTGAACGACGTGGGAATGTGCATCCGTTGGCGCCCTTGTAACCCGTAGCAAAGTTGGCTGTATAGAGTTGCATGCCTGGCTCTGTGGTGTAGCACTCCAGTGTACGTCCGCTCTTTGGATCGGTAATGCGGGCAGCAAACGACAACTCACCCTCTTCCTTCTTATTGAGTACGTAGTTGTGGTCATAGCCGTGACCGAACTTAATCTGCTCGTTGTCAGCCTCAATATCCTTGCCGAAGCTCTTGGGGGTGCGGAAGTCGAACGGTGTTCCTGCCACCTTCAGAATCTCACCAGTAGGAATGGCGGTCTCGTCAGTAGGCAGATAGAAATCTGCATTGATTTCGCAAATCTGGTCCTCGATAGTCGGAGTAGGATCTGCAGCACCTGCCAGACAGAAGAAAGCATGATGAGTCAGGTTGACGATGGTCTTCTTGTTTGTGGTAGCCAAATACTCGATAACAAGTTCGTTCTCGTCGGTAAAAGTATACTCAACAGTGACATCCAACTCGCCAGTGTAGCCTTCCTCACCATAGGAAGAAATACGATGCAGAGCCAATGAACGTGGACCCATCTGACGAGCTTCCCATACCTTAGCATTGAAACCCTTCTTACCTCCATGCAGGTGGTTGGGACCGTCGTTGAGTGCCAACTGGTATTCCTTTCCGTTCAGCGTGAACTGTCCCTTGCAAATACGGTTACCCCAGCGACCAATCAGTGTAGAGAGGTAAGGCTCATTACCGCTGGTAAGCTGTTGAATACTATCGTGACCCTGGATAACGTTGGCAACGTTACCGTCCTTATCGGGCACCATGATAGCCATGATGGCACCACCATAGTTAGAGATGGCTACCTCATAGCCTTTACGGTTACGGAGGATGTACAAGTCGGTCTTCTTACCGTTGATAGTGGTCTGGAAGTTTTCTCTCTTCAGACCACTCAAATTCGCATTTTCTGTAATGTTTGTCATAATCTAATGGTTTTAGTTACGAAAATCTACTTGCAAAGTAACTAAAAAATAATGAGAATGACGAATGAAGTGCGAAAAAAAACGTTAAATCGTGACTATTTGATTAATTTAAGGAAATCACCTACAATATACGAACTGCCACCAACAAAGACAAAATCGTCGTGCAGGGCATTCTTCATACATTGTGTATATGCTTCAGCTACAGTGGAGTAGCGCTCGCCCAGTAGTCCGTGTTTTGCTGCCTGAAGCTGCAAATCACTCTCGTTGATGGCTCGTTTACTGTCTGCCTTGGTAAAATAGTAGATGGCCTTCTTGGGTAACAATTGGAGAACACCGTCAAGGTCCTTGTCGTTCACCATACCGAAGACAATGTGCATTTGACGGCATTGTTGCTGCTCGAGTTGTTTGGAAAGATATTGCCATCCTCCAACGTTATGGCCTGTGTCACACACCACTTTGGGATTCTGCTGGATAATTTGCCAACGTCCCATCAAACCGGTCATAGATACGACATTTTCAATAGCATGCTGCATTTCATAACGACATTTTTCTAGATTCTCTGTCTCCTTACAAAAACAGAGGTAACCTAAAACAGATAAATGGTAAACAGCGGAAAGCACGGTATTCATATTCTTGGCTTGATAGAATCCGCCAAGATCTCCATGTAGTATGCCGTTGTTGCGGGTATGATAGAGCATTCCTCCTCCAGGAAGACTTTCGGCAGAGATGACTTCGTTATAGTCTTCAGCAAATTCAATAGGAGCATCCATCTCCTTTGCTTTGGCCTCGAAGACGGGACGCGTCATACCGTTGGCCTCTCCGATAATAACGGGTACACCTCTTTTAATAATACCAGCCTTTTCGGCTGCAATCTTGCTCAACGTGTCGCCTAAGAACTGTGTGTGGTCAAAACTGATGTTGGTTATAATCGATAAGATGGGAGTGATGATATTGGTGCAGTCGAGCCTGCCACCCAGTCCTACCTCAATGACTGCTATGTCTACTTGCTGGTCTTTGAAATACTGAAAGGCCATTGCCGTTGTCACTTCAAAAAAAGAGGGATGCAGCGGCTCGAAAAATGCACGTTCACGCTCTACAAACTGCGTGACGTATAGCTCACTAATAGGCTTTCCGTTGACTCGGATTCGTTCACGGAAATCTATAAGATGCGGAGAAGTGTAGAGTCCCACCTTGTAACCGCATTCCTGCAGGATGGCAGCAATAGTATGTGAGCAAGAACCCTTACCGTTGGTACCGGCAATATGGATGGTGGCATATGAGCGATGGGGATGTCCTAAATGCTCGTCGAATGCCAAAGTATTGGATAGTCCCTCTTTATAACCAGAACTACCCTGTCGCTCGAACATGGGTATCTGGTTATAGAGATATTGGCAGGTCTCTTGATAAGTCATCTTTTTCTTTTTTCGTGGGGAAAGTGCGAAACACGATTAACTGAAATAATTCTTGAACTTCTGGAAGATAGAACGCTTGGTGTCAGCATCGCCCTTGAAGTTGTCGCTGGTACGGAACTGTTCGATAGCCGTCTTCTCTTCCTTCGTCAAAGTCTTGGGAACATAGACACTGACATTGACCACGAGATCGCCATTGCCGCGTCCATAGCCTTGTACGGCGGGTAGTCCCTTGCCGCGCAGACGCATAGTTTTGCCTGGCTGTGTTCCTGGTTCCATCTTCACTTTCAGCTTGTTGCCCTCGATGGTGGGAATCTCTACCTCGCCACCCAGTGCTGCTGTGGGGAAGTCGAGCAGCAGGTTGTATATCAGGTCGTTGTCGTCGCGGATGAAGGTGTCGTTAGGCTCTTCCTCAATGAATACCTGAATGTCGCCATTAATACCCTTATGACGTCCGGCATTACCCTTGCCAGGTACGTTGACTATCATGCCCTCTGCAACACCTGCAGGAATAGATATCTCAACGACTTCTTCGCCCTTAACAACACCAGAACCGCCACACTCATGGCACTTGTTCTTGATAACGGTACCTTCACCGCCACAGGTAGGACAAACGCCCTGTGTCTGCATCATTCCGAAGATGCTCTGTGTGGTGTGGGTAATAACACCTGAACCGTGACATGTCGGACATTGGTCGTTGGTGCTACCTGCCTCGGCGCCTGAGCCGTGACAGTGAGAACAGGTAATGTCTTTGCGAACCTTGAACTTCTTGGTGACACCGTGAGCAATCTCTTCCAAAGAGAGTCTTACCTTTAGGCGAAGGTCAGAGCCACGATGCTTCTGAGGACCACGACTGCCGCCAAAGCCTCCGAAACCTCCTGCACGGCCGCCGAAGATGTCGCCGAACATGGAGAAGATATCGTCCATATTCATGGAAGCACCACCGAAACCTCCGAAGCCGCCCATACCAGGACCGTTAAATCCGAACTGGTCGTACTGCTGGCGCTTCTGTGGGTCGTGCAGCACGTCGTAGGCTTCTGCAGCCTCCTTGAATTTCTCCTCAGCCTCTTTGTTGCCAGGGTTACGGTCGGGGTGGTATTTGATGGCGATGGTGCGGTACGCCTTCTTGATCTGGTCTTCTGTAGCGTTCTTGTCAACGCCAAGCACCTCATAATAGTCTCGTTTTTGTGCCATTATTGTCCTACTGCCACTTTGGCGTGGCGGATTACTTTATCGTTCAACATATAACCAGTCTGCAAGCAGTCGATAACTTTACCTTTTTTGTCGTCGCCCATGCCGGGAACCATTGCCACGGCCTCGTGCAGGTCGGTGTCGAAGTCTGCATCGGCGGTATCCATCTTCTTCACGCCTAGACCTTCAAGGGCTTTGATGAACTTGTTGTAGATGAGTTCCATGCCTTCGCGCAATACTTCAGGGTCGTCAGTCTTGGCACCATTCTCGATGGCGCGCTCCATATCGTCAATGACGGGAAGCACTGCAGATACGGCCTTCTCGCCACCGTTGAGGATGAGTTCAGCCTTCTCTTTTAGTGTACGCTTGCGGTAGTTGTCAAACTCAGCAGTTTTGTAGAGCATCTGAGTCTTCAGCTGTTCAATCTCTTCCAGAGCGGCCTCCAGCGGGTCTTTCTCTTCTGTAGGCTCCTCTGCGGGGGCTTCGTTAACTGTTTCTTCCTCAGCAACTGCTTCTTTGGTGTCAACGACAGAATCGTTGACCACAGTTTCTTCCTGGTTTATCTTTTCTTCTTCTGTCATAGTGTTTTGTTTTTTAGTTCTGACAAGCCGAAAGCAAATTCCGTGCCACAATTATATATTATGCATTATGAATTAAGCATTATGCATTAAGCATTATGCATTGTTACGCGTACAGCTCAGCTTTCTTCTCCTTGATGCTTTCATCATAGATGTAGTCATCATATGTTGTAAGCTTGTCAATGGTTCCCTTCGGTGTCAGTTCGATGATACGGTCTGCCACGGTGTTGATGAACTCATGGTCGTGTGAGGCAAACAAGATGTTGCCTTTGAACGAGATGAGGTTGTTGTTGAATGCCTGGATAGACTCCAAGTCCAAATGGTTGGTGGGAGTATCGAGAATCAGACAGTTAGCATTCTTTAGCTGCATGCGGGCTATCATACAACGCATCTTCTCGCCACCAGAGAGCACGCAGACCTTCTTCTGGATGTCTTCGTCCTTGAAAAGCATGCGTCCCAGGAACGACTTCATCATCACTTCGTTGCCTGTGCCAAACTGGCTGAGCCAGTCGACGAGGTTCATCTCAGACTTGAAGAACTCTGTGTTGTCGAGTGGGAGATAGGCGGTAGTGATAGTGACACCCCACTTATAAGTACCGGCATCAGCCTCACGGTTGCCGTTGATAATCTCGAAGAGTGCTGTCATGGCCTTGGGGTTGTGTGACAGGAAGACTGTCTTCTGTCCTTTCTCAATAGTGAATGACACGTTGTCGAAGAGTACTGTTCCGTCAGTATCGACTGCCTTCAGACCTTCTACCTCTAAAATCTGTGTACCAGGCTCGCGCTCCATTGAGAAGATGATGCCAGGATACTTACGTGTAGAGGGTGTGATTTCCTCTACGTTCAATTTCTCCAGCATCTTCTTGCGTGAAGTCGTCTGCTTAGACTTTGCCACATTGGCAGAGAAACGACGGATAAACTCTTCCAGTTGCTTCTTCTTCTCGTCAGCCTTCATCTTCTGATTCTGTGCCTGACGCAGGGCCAGCTGGCTAGACTCATACCAGAACGAATAGTTACCAGAGAACAGCGTTACCTTACCGAAGTCGATATCTACGGTCTGTGTAGAAACGGCATCAAGGAAGTGACGGTCGTGGGAAACGACAAGCACGCACTGTTCCAAATTTGACAGGTATTCCTCCAGCCACTGTACGGTGTCGAGGTCGAGATCGTTGGTAGGCTCGTCAAGTAGCAGGTTGTCGGGATGTCCGAAAAGTGCCTTGGCCAACATGACACGCACCTTCTCGTTGTTGGAAATCTCAGCCATCTGCTTATAGTGTTGACCTTCGACGACACCTAAGTTCTGCAACAGCTGAGCAGCCTCACTCTCGGCCTCCCAACCATTCATCTCGGCAAATGCCATCTCTAAGTCGGCTGCAAGCACACCATCTTCCTCGGTCATCTCCTCCTTTGCATATAGGGCCTCACGGTCCTTCATGTTCTTCCACAGTGGCTGGTGTCCCATCAGGACTGTATCCATCACTGTGAATTCATCGTATTTGAAGTGGTCCTGCTCCAATACCGACATACGCTCGCCGGGGAGCATCTCAATAGTTCCCTTGTTGGGCTCCAACTCACCGCTGATGGCACGCAACAAAGTTGACTTACCAGCACCGTTGGCACCGATAATACCATAAATGTTTCCACTCGTAAATTTCAGATTGACGTCCTTATACAACGTCTTCTTTCCAAACTGAATAGCCAGATTTGTGACTGTTATCATCTCTTTTCTTTTACCTTATTTATTATTACGGGGTGCAAAGGTACAAAAAAATGAGTGAAATGCCAAATAAATTAAAAGAAATGAGTGCCAGCTATCCTCTAACCTCAAAAAAAAAGGAGCTGGCTTGATGGCCAGACCCCTCTTCCTTCTTTGCTTGATGTTCAGCGCTCAAGGCGTTTAGGGCTCGGGCTGAACCTCCTTCTCGACCTTGTTCTCAGGCAACTCCTCACACTTCACGCCCTGCAAGAACTGCTTCACGCGGTTGCCAGCGGTGTCGTGGGTGCGCTCGGGGGTGAATACCACGTGCATGCCCTCGATGTGGTCGGCGACGGTGAACGACTTCGCGGTGCGGGCACCCTTCGAATTCAGGCCGATCTTGAACGAGCCGAAGCCGTCCAGCTTCACACGCTTCGAGTCCTGCATCTGGTCGCGCATGGTCTCCACCAGCTCGTCCAGCACCGCCAGGATATCGGCCTTCTTCACGGTACAGTTGCGCTGCATGATCTCCGCCAGCTGACGGGTGTTGATGGTGGACATGGGTACCGCACGGGCATACCACTTTCCGCTGCGCTTGGTTCCTACACTCTGGTCTTGATGCAATCTAAAAAATACTGACATAATGTTGTGTGTTTTTAATGGTTAAAGATTATGTTAACTAACTCTCTTGTTTTATGTTACAAAGATACGAAAAAGTTTTGATATAACCAAATTTTCCCGCTACTTTTTCTCTTAATTTCCGTTAAAATAGGGCGCAAAAGAGTAAGCCCCCTTTGCGCCCTTTAACGTCGTTCACGAGACAGCGTGATACGCCGCCGTATTAGGCTGATACGCGCACGGCTCAGCCTGATAACAGGTGGTTATACAGCTGTCTTGTGAGCGAGGTAGTAGTCAGTTTTTTCGGTACTGACCGTTGCGGATGCGTCGTACGGTATGGTATTTGCTGACAAACGAGCCTAGATAGCGCTCGGCGGTTTTCCAGGGGATGTTCAGTTGTTGGGCCGCAGAGCGACAGTCGTTGGTGGTGAAGTCGGTGGCAAGTGCTTTATAGAGTAATTGCTCCTGGGCTGACATGCGCTGACTGCCACCATGTAGCGTCGTATCGTCGTGCTTGACGAGATTGGTATAGACATGGGCAGTATGATTGATGAGACAGTTTACGATAGTCTTGGCCGTCTGAAAGTCCTCGTCGCTACATACCAGCGATTGCGACAATGGGTTGAACATGGGCTGTCCTCCTTCGTGACGAAGCACGGTAAGAATCATGGCTATACGGAAACAGACCAGTCCCAGTCGGCGGACAAAGGCTATGAGGTCGTCACCATAGAGTCCCACCTGCTCCAGTTGCAGTCCTTCGAAAAACTGGTTGAAGTCCTTGCGCTGCTCGTCGGAGAGTAGGAACTCCAAGGGATGCTCCTTGTGCTGTTCCAGTTCGTCGTAGATGGTCTTGTAGCGGTTGCCTAACTCCAGAAACTGCTCGTCAAGGGTCTTGTCAGATTTCTCAAAGACATCACGCCAGAACAGTCGACGACGCAAGTTGTAGAACAAAAAGCGCGAGCCAAGACCATTCTCTAGTGAGGGAAACAGCGTGGGTATCTGTCCAGGAGTACACGTCAGTAGGATGGCCCATCGGGGACGGTATATCTTGACGTGCTCATTGTCCTTACGGCGGTTGTAGGTAATCATTTCGTGGTGAAATGCCTTACGTAGGCCGTCGCTGAAATCACCGTAGTCAGACTTGAGCGATACCGTCAGCGTGTCGGCCTCCGACTCGAAGGTTACGCCCCAGTCATGGTTGTCGGCCAGTGCTTGATAGCATGCGGTTGCCGACGAGTTGGCGGGTATCCACAGCGAACGATAGGGTGGTTCTTTGGGAGCTGGCGTGGCAGCGCGGGTGGCGCGATCTTTAGCCATGTATTCAGCCAACTCACGTTGATACTCTGCCTGTTCCAGTTCGCTCTGGTGTTCAATGTCTTTCTCGATGGGCTCCAACAGTCTCTGACAGGCATTGAGCATACCTTTGTCAGCAGAAGGTGGAGCATCGATGATGGTATAGAATGGCGCCAGTACCTTTCGTTTATCATAGACACCATAAACATTGGGCATGGCGCCTGACAGACACGTAAGCGACCCCAGCAGCATCTTGTCCTTTGACTCCGCATCTGGCTGTGTCTCGGCTACCTCACGAAGTAGTGGGGGCAATGAAGTGACGTCTATTTTGTCAGAAAAAGTTTCTGAATATCCATCATTTTTGTCCTCGTTATCAGTGGTTGTCTCAAGTGAGTTTCCCTCACTTCCCTCATTTCCCTCAGGGTGAGGGAATATGAGAGAATCTTCTGAAATACTACTATTTCCGTATTTCCCTAAGTTTCCCTCAAGGTGAGGGTTTTGAGGGTTTGAGGGAAACTGCCTGCCTATGGCTGAGAGGTCGACACCAGCATCTTGTGCCATTTTGTAAAAACTTGCGATAGTGATGCGGCCGTCGTTCTTCTTTAGGCACTCCTGCCACTTCTTCTGGCAGTCTGCCTCACGGTACTTTGTACTCTGACTAGAAATTTGATGGAATAGGTCGCGACCATCGGCACCAAGACCGTTGGCAAGGGCACAGCCCATACGAAACCAATCGTCATACGACTCAGCGATGTTGCCACCTAGCCGCAATAGTTCATCAACCGTTGCCCGTGCTTTCGCCAGTTCCTCATCAAAGGGTTGACTGACAGAAGGGGTGATAACAGGAGCTACCGTAGCAGCTGTTATTTCCGAAACGATATTGGCGTTATTGTTTGCCCACGCCAGAGGGTCGAAAGTCATCTTGTTATCCATAATGATTAAGGAATTAAAAGTGTTCATAAAGTTCGGTTTTGAGATACGCATCAGGGTCGTAGCACAAGTAACATGCTCTCGACACATTCTGACATGCAGGATCTACTTGTTTCTCAGTAAAACCGTAATGTGCCATCAAGTAGTTGCGGATAGCCGTGAACCACGTCTTATGGTCGCATCTTGAGAGGTCAATGGGCACGAACCATTTCAGTCCGTTGCCACTGGGAGAACGGAACAACAACAATGTTTCAAACATTGGGTCGTCAATCAATTGTTGCTTGATAGCCTCGACATTCTCTAGACCATCTAAGTCCATGCAGATTACTCCCGAATGCTTTAGCAACGATGCATCACTGCAGTAACTGAACGTGCCACTCGGTGTGATGTAGTCGAAACTCAATCCTTTGTACCGTCGAGCCTCGTCATGGTCGTTGATGGTTCTCAACCTTTCGGTTTCTGTTATCGCATGGCGCTCGTGCACCATGCAGAATACTTCGAACAGCGACACCGTTTTCAGCGGTTGCTTGTTCGTGATGGGTTTCTTATAGAAGCTCATCCTTGCCTCCTTGGCTATCCAGCCCTCGGAAGCGGTCGTTTGTGTAATACCTTCCATACTCTTCTGTCGTTTTTAAGTTGGAGGTTTACTCTCGTCGCACTGACGGGTCTCGGCATAGAGAACTTTCACCTTCCCGTCATTCCCCTGGCATCGTGCTCAGTGTATACCCAGAGTACAGATATCTGAGTGCGAAGGTACAATGATTTTATGAACCCTCCTAGTAATTAACAAAAGACATAAGAATGAATATGTAAGACTCTTATATCGTAATGAATGGGGCGTTTTCACCTTTTTGAATGAAATAATGTGTTTTTGAATGAAATTTTCCTGTTATGAAAGGTACTTGTTGATTCTGTTCAGAAAAGTACAGATGAATATATCTAAAAATAATAAAAAAATGAACGGATTCTTTCGGAGTCCGTTCATTGTGTGTGAGTTAAATTATGCTAACCATTCAAATTTTTATGTTCATTTTGCTGCTCGGTGTACGTTTTGTACAAGTTGGTGAGCTTTTCATTAAATGCAGCGACATCTTGTTTCCATACATTTTCAGATGAACCTAAGCTATTTCTGAGTTCAAACAAACTTGGCCAACCATAAAACTTGGAATACCCTATATAATGCCCTCTTATATAATTGAACAACTCATGCTCGTTATCTTTCCTTTTTCCACTCTTCAAGACATGACACCATTTAATGAAAATCAGAGTGTACAATTTATCAAATCGTTGTCCTTTCTTTGGTAACAATTCATCCAAATGTTCTACAGCAAAACGCAGTAGTTTTATTTTTTCAAAATTGTTTCCCAAAAGTTCACTTTCCTGATGAGTAATTTCATTTTCCTGTACAATGAGAGTCTGATGCAGAACAACAAAATCTGACATCTGTGTCTCGCTTGGAACATGAAAATCGTTTTGGGCAAGATCTGTTATCGTGTTAGGGTATGCTAACATCTTCTTGTAAACAGGATTATCAGTGTTTACAATTCCCTTTTTAATATGATATTCTATCGTATCATGATTTTTTTCGGCAACCGACCAATATTGAGCCCAAAATAACTGTTCTTTTCTTTCAGGGTCTTTGTCTATTGCAGCCTCTTCAGCCATAATATCATTACAAAGTTGTCTGCCATCTTGCATGTGATTAACGATGATATCCAACTCGTTCCACAAATCATATACTAAAGTGCCATACGAAGCAGGCCCCCACATGTCTAGTTCATATGGACGATAGGTAAGATAGGATGCATCGTAAAGGCTTTGAGGGTTCTCTGCTTCATTAGGTCTTGGTTTGAATCTTGGGGTTGTCGCCTTCAAAATCTCACGCCAACTCTTATACTGACTCTGTCTCTTACTCAGCATCACCTCATGGGAGCCGTGACATCGGTTGTGCTTTGTTGCCCAAAGTTTATTGTAGTCTTTTGAAAACACGCCAAGCCTGTATAATTCACCGTCTTCCATACTATGCCTTTTCCTGAAATGCTCAGTCAATTTCAAGATGTCTTCGGGTTTCGTTTTCTTGGCTTGAATTCCTGCTATCAATCGCTCAATGGTAGCGTGACGAGTCGATTCATCCAACTCGTCAAACCCTTTCTCTGTCGGGTCTACTTTCTCTTTATATCCTCTTTTCATCATAAAAGAAATTTTGACCACAAAATTACAAAAAAAATACGACCCATTACAATATTTTTGTATATAATTTATATGCCAATCGGAGCAGAATTGATTTAAATCAAGGCAGTACCTCGAAGTTTCCTGTTTTGAGCAACTTCTTAGCTTTCGATTTTGCAAAAGTTATCCAAAATGGAAAACTTTTATTTATTACTCATGTCAAGAATTAGATGTATTTCGGGATAACTTAATAGTAGAACAACTCTCATTCACGATGCAAAGAAAGGAATATCACACTTACCTTCCAAACTTTTCTTCCATTTTCTTTCTTAATTCCTTATTATTTATTATCTTTGCAACTGGTTCGGGGAGAAATCCGGACCAATGAAAGCATTCGCTATTATTTCGCGCATAGCCAAGAAAAGCCTAGGAAACTCAAATTGGTATAACAAGCACGACAATAATATGTGACAGGTGAGCCGTAAGGATAATCGCCTGTTCTACCGTATAGTGAAGCAACACGCATATAGCGTGGTGCAACTTATGGTAGACAGGGGTTCCAAAAGTTATTCCTAGGCTTTCACCTCTTGCTATGCGCAATAAGAGCATCACGCTTCTTTTGTGTCCTAGCGTGATTGATAGTCGGTGCTGAGAACTATTTACTATCAATCTATGGCAAATAATACTAATCTCGGTGCAGCGAAGGCTGCGAAGAATGATGAATTCTATACTCAATATGCTGATATCCAGAAGGAAATAAATGCTTATCTGGAATATAACCCCGACACTTTCCGTGACAAGGTGGTCCTCCTACCATGCGATGATCCTGAATGGAGCAACTTTACTCGTTTCTTTGCGCAGAATTTTGAACGTTTGGGGTTGAAGCGTCTCATCAGTACCAGCTATGCGGTAGAGAGCAAGAAATACAAGAACTATCAGCCCACACTCTTTGAAACAGAGAGCCCTATTTTTGATATTGACAAGACGCGTATCAAGGGTAAGATATTCGAATTGACTCACGACACCAATCAGAATGGTCGCATAGATATTGACGACTTGGAATGGCATTACCTTGAAGGTGATGGCGACTTCCGTAGCAAGGAGGTTTGCAAGCTAAGAGATGAAGCGGACATTATCGTTACCAACCCGCCTTTCTCGTTGTTCAGAGAATTTGTGGCTTGGATATTTGAAGCCCAAAAGAAGTGTTTGATTATTGGAAATCAAGGTGCCGTAAGTTATAAGGAGGTATTCCATCATATAATGAATAACCGTTTATGGTTGGGTAATGGGTTTAGTGCGGGTAATGCATATTTTGGACTTCCTAAAGAGTTTGTACGTGAGTTCGCATCAGGAGTTTATGATGAAAAAACTGGCCTTGTAAAATTTCGCAATTGTTGCTGGTTAACCAACCTTGAACATGGTAGAAGACATGAACCATTGAAGCTAATGTCAATGAAAGATAATCTTCGATTCGGAAGGCACAAAGATCTCAAAGAAAATGGATACCGCCATTACGTGAATTACGATGCGATTGAAGTCCCGTATACAGATTCTATACCCGATGATTACCAAGGAATAATGGGAGTACCCATTACATTCCTAGGCAGATATTGTCCTGAACAATTTGAGATAATTGGACATAGCCTTCAACTTGCTGATATGAATATCATCAAACAAAGACAGGGAAAAGCTGGAGGTGGCCCAAGATTCTATGTCGAAGATAATGGTAAGTTAGTTCGATTATATGAACGTATAGCAATCCGCAAAAAACAATAACAGATATGAAACCTACACTTATCACCGACTGGACCATTGGCGACATTTGCAAGGGATTCCAGTACAACGAATACGAAGGGAAGGGCTTGTATGGTCTTTCGGGTAAGCTGACTATTCAGCCCGAGTTTCAGCGCCATTATCTCTATGCTGAGAATGGTGGCAAGAAGGAGGTAGATGTGATTCAGTCTGTGCGTAACGGCTACCCGCTGGGACTAATCTACTTCTCTAAGGTTGGTGAGGGTAAGTATGAGGTGCTCGACGGTCAGCAGCGCATCACGTCGCTTGGACGCTTCATTACTGAGAAGTTTGCGTGGATAGATGCTGATGGACGTCCTTGGTATTTCTCGGCCTTGAATGCAGACGAGCAGAAGAAATTCCTGAACACGCCATTGCTTATCTATGTCTGCGAGGGCTCAGAGAAGGAAATCAAAGACTGGTTCCGCACCATTAATATCGTGGGTATTCCACTGAATCAGCAAGAGACGCTCAACGCCGTGTATAGCGGTCCATTTGTCACAAAAGCCAAGGAGGAGTTCTCGAACTCCAACAATACGAACATCAACAAATGGAGTTGTTTTATCCCTGGCACAGCCAAGCGTCAGGACTATCTGGCTGCTGCACTCGACTGGGTGAGCCGTGGCAATGTGGAGAACTATATGGCTGCCCACCGCTACGACAATGATATAACAGAGTTGAAGGCTTACTTCACCAGTGTCATCGACTGGATAACCTCAGTATTCGACTTCAGCCCTGAAAAGGAGATGTGTGGACTGAAATGGGGCGAGCTATATGAACGTTACCATAAAACGGCCTACGACCCTGCAGCAGTAGCAGAGAAAGTGAAGGAACTCTACGAGAGCTTCTATGTGAAAGAAAAGAAAGGCATCTACGAGTATATCCTTGATGGGTGTCAGAATACGAAGTTGCTGAATGTGCGTGTATTCGACGAACCTACCAAGAAGGCAGTCTACGCGCAGCAGACAGCAGCCGCCAAGGAAAAAGGAGAGAGCAACTGTCCGCTATGCGCCATCGGCCACGATTCCAACCACACCAAGATTTGGGAATTAAAAGACATGGATGCCGACCATGTGACAGCGTGGAGCAAAGGTGGTGCTACCGACATCAGCAACTGCCAGATGTTGTGCAAGACGCATAATAGAGCAAAAGGAAATAGATAAGATAAATCAGAAAACGGAAGTCATTGCGGCTTCCGTTTTTCGTGTGGTTTTTGAAATAAAACGCCTAATCATTTGGAACTTATTGTTTTTTACCCTAACTTTGCAGTCAGAAAGTAAAAGCGACGATTATGGAAGCAAAGAGAACAACACAACAGGTCATCGACTGGCTGAAAGCCGCTGAGAAACGACAGCAGGACTGGCAGCAGGAAGTAAAGAAACGCTGGGCTGAAAAGAAACAGCCCACAATTGTTACCACAGTATGAAACAGCTCAATGTCGACCGCATCAACATCAAGGCGCCCTACAAGGTGAGCCAGGATGGCAAGCAGCTGGTTTTCGAGACCCACTACGGCCTGCATTACGAAATCAGATTCTTCGAGGAACAGCCCATCGGTGGCTGCGAAACGTGGCAGTTTAGTTTTGCCAAGGCCGAAGATACAGCAACGCCCGAGGATCCCTATGTGCGTTTCACGTTGTTTGCCGTCATCGATGAATTCTTCACCGACAACGACAATGTGATGCTCTACATCTGCGACACAAGCGACAGCCGCGAGGCTGCTCGCAACCGTCTCTTCATCCGCTGGTTTAAGCAATCGGCTGAACCTAATCGCTTCACTATCCGTTCGGCTAGTACCACCATTGAGGGACAGGGATTTTTTGCCGCCATCATCGTGGAGAACCGTAATCCACTGCTGACTGATATTACCGCAGACTTCGACCAGACGGCCGTTTCGCTAACGAATAAGCCTAGCGAATAGTTCAAGGGGGGGGGGATAGATGCTATCAGCTACCCCGAGTCAGCTAAGAAAAAATCAGGAAACGGAAGTCATTGCGGCTTCCGTTTTTTCGTGTGGTTTTTGAAATAAATCAGCAAAGAAACTCTATCATTGCATTACTTAATCCTTGCAGTCAATCTTGAAGGATTCTGGCGTCTGTCCCAAATATCGACTATCCAAATGGTAGTCTTGGTGACGTGATAGATAAAATAGTAGTTCTTATTGATTGAGATAGAACGATACATGCGCTTGCGGTCAGACAACAGCATTTCTGGATGACCGACCTCAGGATGTTTCAGTAATGTAGCTCCACGTTCACGAACGCGTTCAATAAAAAGGCTGGCAGACCTTGCCCCTGCAAACTCTGCAAAGACAGCCACAATCCTTAAGTACTCTTCGCGTGCCTGTTTAGTAAACTGTAGTTGCATATCGGTTTACAATAGACTGAGCATCAAGCATTACCTGCTCCCACGAGACCCCATGATTATTATCCATTTCCTCCTCTGCCCGGTCAATGCGGGCATTCATTTCTTCATTGTTGCTCGGGCCGACAAGAGGCATTCCAGGCCAGCTATCAATATTGTAACCCATAGAAGATACATCATTACGTACAGCAGCGCCAACTGGTTCTGCAGCCATCTTGATGCATTCCTCTTCATTAATATGAGACTTCTTTTCTTCGTCCTTCATAACTACAATGTTTCTTTGCCTGCAAAGATAATAATTAATTACAAGATGACAAAGATAACGACCGAAAAATTTGCATATCTCGCCTATTTTTTGTATCTTTGTACTTGAGAATTAACCCTAATTATTAACCATTAAAAACACACAACGCTATGAACAAAACAGTAAAAATCATTCTGGAGATTATTGCAGCCATTTGTGCAGGACTGCTTGGCGGTGCTGGGGCGCAGACTTTGATGTAAGATGTCTGATGTAAGATGTAAGAGGTCTGATGTAAGAAGTAAGATGTAAGATGTAAGACGACTATGGAAAACACGCGATTCAAAATCTCTCAGTATGCCTGTGCGGTGTTGCTCATTGTGAGCAGCATCGCATTGGTGGCCAATCAGGTAGTGATGATTGACGATGTCAGCAATGGCCTGCTGGTCTATGTGGCACAGGCCTTCCTGCTCGTCGCCAGCATCTTCGGCCTCGACTATTACATGAAACTGATAACAAAGAAAATCAATGGACCCCACAGTCGTTTAGGATGCGGGTGACGTAGGGACGCTGCCAGTCGCGCTCATGATAGCGTTGATCGTCGTATTGCAGAAGGTCCAGGTCTATGGTTACTGCCTCCTTGGTGCGACCAGTCTCTGCCTCCGTCTTTTTCAGCAGTTGCTGTAGGTCGTCAACTGCCAATGCTGTATAGCCTGTCACCAGTCGGTTCATATACCACTTGCCAGAGCCTTTGATGTCTGCCGTCCATAGCACGCGACTGAGACGAAAGTCATCTAGCAGATAAGACAAGCGTTCTGATGCCCAGCGGATGTGGGCTGACTGTCGATAGTTAGAACCTAAGGCTATGATGACACGGTGTTTCATTTTGATTCTGTGATTATGCCGTGACGATAGGCATAAAGAAGCTGTCGCAGGTCTTCAATCTGTGAGCGCAGCTCTTCACCACGGTCGGTGTCTGCCACCAGCATGCGATGGGCAGAGAGTTCTACGAGTTGGGTGGTAGACTTGATGTCCGTTCCTTTCTCAATAGCCTCTGATGCGCTGGTAAATGGTTCATGCTGAACGAGTTGGAAGCCGCGGCTATGGTAAACCAGCGTGTATCCCGCAATACCTGTCGTAGAGTGATATGCCTGCGAGAAACCGCCATCAATCACCATCAGTTTACCATTCGCCTTGATGGGATTTTCACCTTTGGAGGCGTGTACAGGTACATGACCATTGATGATGTGGCGATGTTCTCCTTTTACGCCAAACGCGTCGAGAATACGGTCCACCACCTCTTCCGAATCGCGCAACTGGAAGTAGTAACCTTTCTCTTCTTTGAAAGTTTCCTTGTCCGTCAGGAAATAGCGTTCGAAAGTTGCCATCTTTGACTTGTCGAAGAGAGGAGAGTCCTTGCCACACCACAGGTAGAGGAAGTAGTCGCGTGCATAAAGGCGTAGCTCCTTTTCTGTATCACTTTCGAAGGCGGCACGCACCAGCATGCCGATGTGATGCATCAGTTCCTTACCGCTATAGCGTTTGCCGTCGTAGAGTTCCACCTCTTTCAGTGAACCATCAGCATTCAGCGGGCATGAGGCATGGAACAGTAGGTTCTGGTTGCAGATAGTATACATGCAACCATGCGAGAGTATCATTTTGATATGTTTCTGCAGTTTCTCACTGGCTCGGAACGAGTGGTGTAGACGTTCCATCAACTGGTTCTCCTCTGGAGTCAACTCGCAGGGGTTCTTAGGATCAATGGTGGGGAAGTTGTTGGAACGCATCTCATACTCCCTGCCGTCAAGAACTAACACGCCACGCTCATAGTCGATGTGGTCGAGCAGACAACGGTCCTGCATGCCCCACTCGGGACGACGCTTAAATATCTGCGCTTCCTTCTTGAACTGGATAATCGAGATGGCCTTGTGCATCTGTGCCGTCAGACGGATGTATTTCTCTTCCATGGTGTTTCCAGCCATCAGCGTGGGGATGAACTCCTCGCAAGGGTCGTTGCCATAGACCTCCATTGCGAAGGTAGCCAATGGCACGAGGTTGATGCCATAAGCTTCTTCGACTGTGGCAAGATTCGCATAGCGTAATGAAAGACGCAATACATTACAGATACAGGCATTGTTGCCTGCTCCAGCTCCCATCCACAGCATGTCGTGATTGCCCCACTGGATGTCCCACGAATGATATTGCTTCATGGTGTCCAGAATGATGTGGGCACCAGGACCTCTATCATAGATGTCACCCAAAATATGTAGTTGATCGATTGACAGACGCTGGATAACATTACAAAGTGCTATGATGAAGTCGTCGGCACGTCCTGTAGAGATGATGGTGTCGACGATGACACTGACATAAGCTGCTTTGTCGTTATCGTCTGTACGCTCGTGCAACAGTTCCTCAATGATATAGGCAAAATCCTCAGGGAGTGACTTACGCACTTTAGAACGGGTGTATTTTGACGACACGTCGCGACAGACCGCAACCAGGCGGTGGATAGTGATATGGTACCAGTCGTCGAGATCATCTGACTCGGCGGCTTTAATAAGTTCCAGTTTCTCCTCAGGATAATAGATGAGCGTACACAATTCGCGACGCTCTTTATCTCGGATGTCACCGGCAAACAACTCACTGACCTTGCGGCGAATGTTTCCAGAGGCATTCTTGATAACATGCTTGAAAGCGGCACTCTCTCCATGGAGATCAGCCAAGAAATGCTCTGTACCCTTTGGCAAATTCAGTATAGCCTCCAAATTGATAATTTCGGTGGCTGCTGCAGCTATCGTGGGAAAAGAAGTAGACAGCAATCGCAGATAGTGCATGTCGTGTTCTGAGAATTGTTCTTTCATAGTCTTATATTTTAGGCTGTAATCTTATATCTTCAAGTGGTTGTCTATATATTTTCTCATATGTCGAGACAAACGGTCGTCAAGTGGCGGCATTGGCATATGTCCCTCGTCCAGTCCTGTCAGATCGTTCGTCAACTGCATGATACGACGAGCAAACTTGTAGAGATGACGTTCTCTCAGCGCGTCGCAGAGTTGATCTTCCGCCGTATCGTGGTTACGTAGTTCCTTGTCCAGTTCCACCAAGTGCGATAGGGTCAGACGATGATGCATGGTCAATCGTCGTAGATGCCGGAAAGTAGCCATTAACCGATCGTTCTCTGTTGCATATTGCATGCCAATGGCTTCTTCTATGGTTTTCGGTGTTTCGTAACCATCTGGCATGAAACACGGCATCTGCTGAATGTCGAAGTCTGGCGTGTCTGCACGAAGAATACGTAGTCCTCGTCTGACAGTCTCAGCAACTTGTTCCTGATGGACATAGCAGTAGAGCATACGCCACTGATTGTGGTCAGTAATAGTAACAAACGATTCACCTAACCAGCGCTCATCGCCCGTGATGCCTACTTTCAACAGTTGACGAAGCGTAGCCTTCGTACTGTCGGCCATCAGTGCCAACGTGTCACTGTCCATAATCTTACGATAGACTAGCCATGTCTGACGAGCCATCTCTTGGGCATTGATGGTATTCGTTATCAAGCAGTTACGAATAATAACTATTCTGCGATTCCATCCCAATTTCGTCATGCACTCTTCTTCCATTTTGCCCTGCACAACAACAGCATAGGCCTTCTGGATGATGCTACGCTGGAAAAGCAGTCGTTTGGGCAGCTTTTCTTTCCAATAGCCTTGTTTCATGACCCACGGTTCTAACTGACCGTGGGGTGTTACTATAATACGGGTACCTCTGCGTTGTGCCTGACGAACTGCACGATAAGCCGCATACTGCCAGCAACCATGGATATGCAACAGGTCGTAATGTCTGTCGCGCAACATTTGGAGTGCCTCTTGAACCGCTGTTGTCGATTCATTTTCTGTTTCCTGTCCCATCTGTTCACACAGCATCTTGACATAGTCTGTAATAACAGAAGGGGCATTGCTGGCATATAAGTGTAGTATCCTCATGAAAACATGTTTTTAAAGAACACGGCAATGCCCAGTCTCATCCGTTTGCTCATACCTAGACGTTGGTCAAAAAGCATGATGGCATTGAATATTGTGTCTTTGTTCACGGCAATGGCATCATACATGCCACGTCGCATACGGAACCAGCGCCCCTTATGTCCTCCACCATCACGACGCTCAGCCTTCAACATGAAGTCGGTGGCTTCGTCTAGATTCTCGAACTGCTGGTGTGTCACCTCTGGGGCACCGTGCTTCAGTCGACAGTAGACGGCTGTCACCTCACCGTTTTCCAGTCCTGTCAGCCACTCGTTAGAGAGGGGAGGACGGAGAATGTCGGCAAAGACAATACGGTTTGATATGGCAGCTTTCACACCGATGTTCAGGGCTAGGCGCAGACGGCTGTTGTTGGGTACGCTCCTGGGCAGGAAAGTGGTGTACAGGTGGGGATTCTTTTCCTTTAGCAGTTTCAGCACGTCGGGGGTAGCGTCTGTCGACGAGTCGTCGACAACGATGACCTCACCCTGTGCAGCACCTGCCACAGCCAGAAACTGCGGCAGGTTGTGCTCCAGCACCTCGGCTTGGTCATGTACCACGATGACCAGCGAGATAATATAGTCTCCTGTCCTTCCCACTTACTTCTTGCTGTCTACAGCGGCCTGCTCGATAGGCAGACAAGCCTTGTAGTTCTCGATGTACTTCTCGAAACCTGCAACGTCCTCGGCAGTGGGAGCAATAGAAATGCCTGTATTGCCTGCGAAGACAACTTGCTCTAAGTAATCGGCCAGGTTCTTGCCATTTTTGTTAATCAGGTAGCCAGCCAGCAGGGCAATACCCCAAGCACCGCCTTCGCCAGCGGTCTCCATGACGCTGATGGGCGAGTTCAGAGCAGCAGCCAGCATGCGCTGACCAACGCCAGCGGTCTTGAAGTAACCGCCATGACCGGTGATGCGGTCTACCTTGATTTTCTCTTCCTTCAGCAGGATGTCGTTACCAATCTTCAGCACGCCGATGGCACCATACAAGTGGGCACGCATGAAGTTTGCCAGATTGAATTTGTCGTTGGCTGAGCGGACAAACATCGGACGACCCTCGGCCAGACCAGTGACAGGCTCGCCAGAGACGTAATTGTAGGCCATCAGACCGCCACAGTCGGCGTCGCCCTCCAGGGCCTTGTTGAACAGCTTGCCGTAGAGCTCGTTCATGTCAACGGGCACACCCAGCAGCTGCTGGTATTCCTTGAACAGGCCTACCCAAGCGTTGATGTCACTTGTACAGTTGTTGCAGTGAACCATGGCCACGAGTGAACCATCTGGAGTAGTTACCATATCAATCATCTCGTAGGGCTTGCTGAGCGGCTTCTCCAGCACAATCATCGAGAACGAAGAGGTTCCAGCAGAAACGTTACCCGTGCGCTGCTTGACGGCATTCGTAGCCACCATGCCCGTGCCTGCGTCGCCCTCAGGAGGACAAACGGGAACACCAGCCTTCAGATGGCCAGAGACGTCCAGCTTCTTGGCACCCTCGGCGGTCAGTACGCCAGCAGCCTCGCCAGCATTCAGCGACTTGGGCAGGATGTCCAATAATGTATAGGGCAAACCTTTAGACGCCAGGATCTTGTCGAACTTGGCAACCATCTCGGCGTCGTAGGTCTTCGTGGCGGGGTCAACGGGAATCATACCTGATGCATCGCCTACGCCCAGCACGAACTCGCCTGTCACCTGCCAGTGTACATAGCCTGCCAGTGTGGTCAGGAACTTGATGTTCTTTACGTGCTCGTCACCGTTCAGGATGCACTGGTACAGGTGCGAGATGCTCCAGCGCAGGGGAATGTTGTAGTTGAACAGCTCGCTGAGCTCGGCAGCAGCCTTGCCAGTATTCGTGTTACGCCATGTACGGAAAGGAACCAGAATCTCCTGCTTCTCGTCGAAGGCCATGTAACCGTGCATCATGGCTGAAAATCCAATGGCTGCTAACTGCTCAATCTCACAATCGTACTGCTTCTTCACATCCTGACGCAGGTCGCTGTAGCAGTCCTGAAGACCTTTCCAAATAATGTCAATGCTATAGGTCCATAGTCCGTCGACGAGCTGATTCTCCCACTCGAACGAGCCTTGAGCAATGGGTTTATTGTCCTGGTCGATGAGTACGGCCTTGATACGTGTGGAACCGAATTCGATTCCCAAAATGGCTTTACCAGCCTCGATGGTTTGTTTTGCTGTCATAATACTTTTTTGTTTTTAGGAATATTTGAATGCAAAAGTACCTTTTTTTTTGCAAATAGCCAAACATTTTAGATAATTTTGTGTGCGAGAAAAAACAGGAATGATAAAATGAAGCTCATAGATGACTAAATCTCATTTCAGTTCCAGTTCTTTCTGTAATCGGATGATCTCGTCGCGATACTGTGCTGCCTGAAGGAAATCCAGTTTCTTTGCAGCTTCTTTCATCAAACGAGTGGTCTGAGCAATGCTCTTCTCCAGTTGTGGACGTGTCATCTGTTCAATGATGGGATCAGCGGCAAAGGCGGCTGTTGGCTGTTTATCATTAGCTGCTAGCTTTTGCCCGTTAGCCTCGCGCTCAAGATCAACCAAAGAGACGCTCAACGCTTTCTTTATCTGAGTAGGTGTGATGCCGTGTTCCTCATTATATTTAAGCTGCTTGGTACGACGGCGTAAGGTTTCGTTGATGGTGAGTTGCATCGAGGCTGTAATGGTGTCAGCATACATGATGACTTTACCATTGACGTTACGAGCTGCACGGCCAGCCGTCTGTGTCAACGAGCGGTGCGAGCGCAGGAATCCTTCCTTGTCAGCATCGAGGATTGCTACCAATGACACCTCGGGTAAATCAAGACCTTCACGCAATAAGTTTACGCCCACCAGTACGTCGTAGGTACCGTTGCGCAGATTCTCCAAAATCTTTACGCGTTCAAGTGTCGTGACCTCGCTATGGATATAAGCTGTCTGGATATCGTGATTTAACAGATATTCCGACAGTTCCTCAGCCATACGCTTAGTGAGGGTCGTTATCAGCACGCGCTCCTTGTGCTCTATACGCTGCTGAATCTCGTCCATGAGGTCGTCAATCTGATTATCAGTAGGACGTACCTCTATCTCTGGGTCTAGGAGTCCTGTAGGACGGATAACCTGTTCAACGACCACACCCTCGGCCTCCTGAAGTTCATAGTCAGCAGGGGTTGCAGAGACATAGATAACCTGTGGCGTCAGTTCCTTGAACTCGTCGAAGGTCAGCGGGCGGTTGTCGAAGGCTGCAGGCAGACGGAACCCATATTCCACGAGGTTGGTCTTGCGAGCACGGTCGCCACCATACATCGCACCAATCTGAGGAACTGAGACGTGACTCTCGTCAATCACCAGTAAAAAGTCGTCAGGAAAGAAGTCGAGTAGGCAATAGGGGCGTTCGCCAGCCTGGCGACCATCAAAGTAGCGCGAATAGTTCTCGATACCAGAGCAATGACCCAATTCCTTTATCATCTCCATGTCGTACTCTACGCGCTCCTTGATGCGCTGAGCCTTGATACCATCGCCCTGTTCTTCGAAGAAAGCTACTTGCTTGACTAAGTCGTCCTGTATCTGACGAATAGCAATGTTTGTCTGTTCCTGTGTAGTGGTAAAGAGGTTAGCAGGGTAGAGTTTATACTCGTCAAACTGCGCCATCCGATGCATATCCATGCTGTCCAATTCCTCTATCGAGTCTATCTCATCATCCCAAAAGGTAATGCGCAACACAGCCTCACTATAGGCCATTGCAATATCGACCACGTCACCCTTCACACGGAAACATCCACGCTTTAGTTCGATATCGTTGCGGACATACAATGAGGCAACTAATTTTCTTAACAATGCATTTCGGTCAATAATCTGTCCTCGATGTATTTCGATGATATTCTCGTTCAGTGCAATGGGACTTCCCATACCATAGATACATGAAACAGAAGATACAACGATGACGTCTTTTCTTCCTGACATCAAGGCACTTACTGCGCTAAGTCGAAGACGGTCTATTTCCTCGTTGATAGCAAGGTCTTTTTCGATATAGGTGTCAGTGGTAGGCAGGTAAGCCTCTGGCTGGTAATAATCATAATAACTTACATAATATTCCACCGCATTGTCAGGAAAGAAGCCTCTCATCTCCTCATACAACTGAGCTGCCAGCGTCTTGTTGTGCGACAGGATGAGTACGGGCTTCCCCACGTTGGCAATGACGTTGGCAATAGTAAATGTCTTACCAGAGCCCGTCACACCCAGTAACACCTGCGCTTTATCGCCACGCTCTATGCCGTCTGTCAGTTGGCGTATTGCTTCTGGTTGGTCGCCTGTTGGTTTGTATGATGAAGTCAGAATATAGTCCATAAGTTGTGCAAAATTACGAAATAATTCCTAATTCAGTGCCTATAATCCTAATTTTTATCAAAAAACTTTGTTTTTCTCGTTATAAATGTGTAATTTTGCACGTCAATTTCGAATATCGCATGAAGAAGAACGTTTTTCTCACACTTTTGGCTGCAGCCCTGTGTTCGGGATGCGCTAATGAGTTTAACAACATATACAAGTCGAACGACGTAACTTATAAATATGAATGTGCCAAGCAGTATTTCGCAATGGGCAAGTTCAATCAAGCAGCTACGTTGTTGCAGGACGTTGTGATATCACAGAAGGGACGTAGCACAGGTCAGGAAAGTCTTTACATGTTAGCATTGGCTGAGTACAACAATAGAGATTACGAGGCTGCCAGCCAGACGTTCAAGAAGTATTTCTCCAGTTATCCTAAGGGTGACTATGCAGAACAGGCCGCTTTCTATATTGGCCAGTCACTTTTCGAGAGTGTTCCTGAACCTCGCCTGGATCAGACACCAACAGTAGGTGCCATCACAGCTTACCAGAACTTTATGGACTACTTCCCTGACTCTCCGCTTCGCGAAACCGCTCAGAAGCGTCTGTTCATATTACAAGACAACTTGGTACAGAAAGAATACCTCTCTGCCAAACTATATTATAATCTTGGTGGCTATTTTGGTAATATCAATGCCAATACCGAGTCTAATTACGAGGCATGCATCATTACCGCTCAGAATGCACTGAAGGCCTATCCTTATACTGATAAGCGTGAGGATTTCTCCGTGCTCATCATGAAGAGCAAATACTATTTGGCCAAGAATAGTTCTGAGGAGAAGAAGGTGGAGCGTTATCGCGATGCCGAAGACGAATGTTATGGTTTTATTACCGAATTCCCTGAGTCGAAGGAGGTAGAGACTGCTCAGGATTTTATCGAGAAATGCAAGAAAATAACAAAAGATTAAACAATATGGATTACAAGAAATCAAAAGCACCGGTTAATACCGTTACCCGCAACATCATGGATCTCTGCGAAGAGACAGGAAACATCTACGAGAGCGTAGCAATTATTTCAAAGCGTGCCAACCAGATCAGCATTCAGATCAAGGAAGACCTGTCAAAGAAACTGGCAGAGTTTGCCTCTTACAACGATTCTTTGGAAGAGGTCTTCGAAAATCGTGAACAGATTGAGATTTCACGCTACTATGAGAAACTGCCAAAGCCCTCATTGCTCGCTACTCAGGAATTTGTAGAAGGCAAAATCTACTGGCGCGATCCCATTCGCGAGCAGCAGTCTGCTAACGACTAATTCTACTGTCGAGCTATGATTCAGCGCAAGCAAACGGTATTCCTGCTCATCGCAGTCATACTGGGCATGGTGCATTTCCAGGCATGGGTGCTCTTCGGCATACAGATGTTGGCTTCGGCCATCAGTCTGATTGCCATCTTCCTTTTTAGGCGTCGCCCTCTACAGGCCACGTTGTGCCTTGCAGCCATCTTGGTTAACATCGTATGGTACATCGTATTGGCAGTACTGATTCAGCAGGGTCTACTGTCTGAGTCGTTACCGCTGACAGCCTCACTGCCCATTATTGCAGCTATTCTGTGTCTGTTGGCACGTCGTGGCGTCATTGCTGACGAGAAACTAGTACGTGCTGCCGATCGTCTGCGATAGAGCATACCAAACGAATATTCACGGGGATAGGTACTGATTTGTCAGACTTATCCCCGTGTTTTTTTATGGCTTTGTAGATTTATTAAAAAAAAATGTGTTGTCGATTAATCTTTTTCTGTTGAGAATCGTCAAACAACTGATGACTAACTTACATTAACCAATTAAAGAATCAACAAAGTATGAAAAAAGTATTGATGATGCTTGCATTGATGGCGATTCCTTTTGCCATGCATGCACAAACCAAGTTCCACGATGTAGAAGCCAACGAGGCTCAGGGAGCTGTAAAGAAAATCAGCCAGAACATGATGGGACGTGACCAGACCACCACTTTCACACAAGATGGTAAGATGCTGCGTGATGGCGTTACAGATGCTGTTTACGATGCTAATGGCTATCTGCAGTCTATGAAGATGTCTTTCCAAGGACAGGATGTTGTCATTAAGTACACTTGGAAGGATGGTAAGCTGGCTACTCAGTCTTTGGATATGATGGGCAATCCCATGACTTTCACTTTCACCTACAATGACAAGGGCGCTGTTGCCGCTCAGTCAATGAATATGGGTGGACAGGAGATGAAAATGGAGTATACCGATTACAAATATGATGCCAAGGGCAACTGGATTAGTCGCAAGACCAATATGATGGGGCAAGAGATGGAACAGACCCGTACTATCGAGTATTTCGAATAATTCCATTTATATATAATAGAATAGGAGCGGCTAACTAAATGGGTTAACCGCTCCTTTAGTTGATAGCTGTTTGTATATCAAATTTTCGCAAGCTCTGCAGCCATCTGCTCCTGCAGTTCCTTGGCCTTCTGTGCTGCCACGTCAGCAAAGTCCTTGCCGTTAGAGGCAAAGATGATGCCACGTGATGAGTTGACCAGCAGACCGCAGTCTTTCGTCATACCGTATTTGCATACCTCCTGCAGCGAACCACCCTGTGCACCTACGCCAGGAACCAACAGGAAGTGGTCAGAAACAATCTTACGGATATCCTCAAACATCTGGCCCTGCGTAGCGCCAACAACATACATCATGTTGTCTTTCGTACCCCATTGCTGAGAAATCTTCAGCACCTTCTCAAAGAGGCGTTCACCCTGAGCATCCTCCATCAGTTGGAAGTCGTGCGAACCCTTGTTCGAGGTCAACGCCAGCAGGATGACCCACTTGCCGTCGTACTCCAAGAAGGGACTGACAGAGTCTTCACCCATATAGGGCGCTACTGTTACTGCGTCAGCTTGAGCATCGCCCTCAAAAAACGAGCGTGCATACATCTTCGACGTGTTGCCAATGTCGCCACGCTTCGCATCAGCGATAATGAAGTGGTTGGGATAGTTCTCGCGGATGTAGCTGACCGTCTCTTCGTAGGCTACCAGTCCGTTGGCACCTAGCGACTCGTAGAACGCCAGATTGGGCTTGTAGGCCACACAGTAGGGGGCTGTGGCGTCGATGATGTACTGGTTGAAGAGGATGATAGCCAACGACTCGTCATACTCTTCGTCGTCTGCAGCAAGGTCAGCCTTGCACTCATCGATAACACACTGTGGAATTTTCTTGATGTCAGGGTCGAGACCCACGCAGAGAAACGACTGCTTCTCGCGGATTTGCTGAATTAATTGTTGTCTAGTCATAATCTTTATGCAAGCGGCAGAACCGTTTGCCACACTTAAAGTTCTGTTTCTTTCATTCGTTCGGCGTTCTCGGCAACTGTGAGGGCATCGATCATCGGCTGGATGTCACCTCCCAAGAAACCCTGCAGGTCGTGAGTGGTATAGCCGATGCGATGGTCTGTCACACGTCCCTGTGGGAAGTTGTAGGTACGGATCTTTGCTGAGCGGTCACCCGTTGATACCAGGCTCTTACGACGGCTGGCAATATCGTCCATATACTTCTGGTGCTCCTTATCATAGATAAAGGTATAGAGACGTGAGAGTGCACGTTCCTTGTTCTTAGGCTGGTCGCGCGTCTCCGTACACTCGATGAGAATCTCCTCCGTCTCACCCGTATTGGGGTTCTTCCACATGTAGCGTAGACGTACACCAGACTCCACCTTGTTCACGTTCTGACCACCAGCTCCTGATGAGCGGAAGGTGTCCCACTTGATTTCACCCTCGTTGACATGTACTTCAAACTTGTCAGCCTCAGGAAGTACGGCAACAGTGGCAGCAGATGTGTGCATGCGCCCCTGTGTCTCTGTGGCAGGCACGCGTTGTACACGGTGGACCCCCGATTCGTATTTCAGTGTGCCATAGACGTCGGCACCACTGACTGCAAAGTCAATCTCCTTGAAACCACCAACAGCACCCTCAGAGACACTGGTGATGGAGAGCTGCCAGCCCTTCGACTCGCAGTAGCTCTTGTACATTTTGAACAGGTCGCCAGCAAACAGGGCAGCCTCGTCGCCACCCGTTCCTGCACGAATCTCCATCTGTACGTTCTTGGCGTCTTCTGGGTCTTTCGGAATCAGTGCAATCTTGATTTCTTCCTCCAGCTTTGGCTGCAGGGCTTCGTTCTCCGACAGCTCCTCACGAGCCATTTCTTTCATCTCTGGGTCTGTCTCGTTGGCCAGGATATCCTTGGCCTCACGGATGCTGTTCAGACAGGCGACGTAGCGCTTGCGGGCATCCATGATGTCACCCAAATCCTTGTATTCCTTGGTAAGTTTCACAAAACGGTTTTGGTCAGCAATCACTTCAGGGTCGGTAATCAGCGTAGAAACCTCCTCGAAGCGTGCTTCCAAACCGTCGAGTTTCTGTAAAATACTGTTATTCTCCATATTCGGGTGCAAAGGTACAAAATAATTCATAATTCATAATGCATAATTCATAATTATTTTATACTTTTGCAGCGTGAAAACGAAAGACATACATATAAGCGAATACAATTACGAGTTGCCTGATGAGCGCATAGCCAAGTTTCCAATGGCTGAGCGCGACCACTCCAAGCTGCTCGTCTACAACAAGGGTGAGGTAGGAGAGGACATCTTCTACAACCTGCCGAACTATCTGCCCCAGGGGGCATTGATGGTATATAACAATACAAAGGTCATCCAGGCACGTCTGCACTTCCGCAAGGAGACGGGCGCCCTCATCGAGATATTTCTCTTGGAGCCTGCTGAACCTGCTGACTATGAGCAGATGTTCCAACAGACGCATCGCTGTTCGTGGCTCTGTCTGGTAGGTAATCAGAAAAAGTGGAAAGAAGGATCCCTCTGTAGAGAATTAAAGATTAAAGATGAAACATTAAAGATTTCTGCCATGCGTCGTTGTGAACACGGCACCAGCCAGTGGATTGATTTCGAATGGAGTGGGGGCGTGTCCTTCGCCGAGATTCTCGACGTAATGGGCGAGTTGCCTATTCCGCCATACCTCAATCGTGAGACGCAGGAGAGCGACAAGACCACCTACCAGACTGTCTATTCCAAGATTAAGGGTAGCGTGGCTGCTCCTACTGCTGGTCTGCATTTCACCGAGCGCGTGTTGAAGGACGTTGATGCCCGTGGCATTGAGCGTGAAGAAGTGACGCTACATGTGGGTGCAGGAACGTTCAAGCCCGTCAAGAGTGAGACCATTGGCGAGCACCCCATGCATACTGAGTATATCGCTGTGCGCCGTCATACTCTGGAGCGACTGCTGGCTCACGACTGTCAGGTCATTGCCGTTGGTACCACCAGCGTGCGAACTCTGGAGAGTCTTTACTACATGGGCTTGAAGGTGATAAAGAACCCAGACATCCGCGAAGAGGAGCTGCATGTCAACCAGTGGGAGCCCTACGGGGACTGTCCCTGCTGTGATAGCGAAGCGTTTACAGAGGGACTGTCCCCCTGTGCTGCTATCCAAGCCTTGCTCGACTGGATGGTTCGCAACAACTTGACGGTGTTACACTCTTCCACTCAGATTATCATTGCGCCAGGATACACTTACCATATCGTGAAGATGCTCATTACCAATTTCCACCAGCCGCAGTCTACGCTGTTGCTGTTGGTCAGCGCCTTCGTCAAGGGCGACTGGCATAAGATTTACGACTATGCCTTAGCTCACGACTTCCGCTTCCTGAGCTATGGTGACTCATCATTGTTAATACCTTAAATATTATGAAATACGGATTTGTCAAGGTTGCCGCAGCTGTGCCGGCAGTACGTGTGGCCGATGTGACCTACAACGTACAGGAGATAGAGAAACTGATAGCCCTTGCCGATGGCGAAGGTGTCGAGTTACTTTGTTTTCCAGAGTTGTCGCTGACAGGATACACTTGTCAGGACTTGTTCCAGGAACAACTGTTAATCACGAAGTCCGAAGAGGGACTCTTGCGCCTCCTCGACTTCACCCGCCAGCTCGACATCGTCTGCGTAGTGGGACTGCCCGTACAGGCTGGTGGACTGTTGCTCAACTGTGCTGCTGTCATCCAGAGTGGCACGCTGCTTGGTGTAGTTCCTAAGACCTACCTGCCCAACTATGGTGAATTCTATGAGAAGCGCTGGTTTGCCTCGTCGCAAGACCTGAACACCACAAATATCTATCTGGCTGGCACGCCTATCACGCTCTCTGCCGAGCCCAAGCTTTTCCAGATGGGCGACGTGAAGTTTGGCGTAGAGATCTGTGAGGATGTCTGGGCACCCATTCCGCCCAGTAACAACCTGACGATGGCAGGTGCTGACATCATTGTCAACCTCTCTGCCAGCGATGAGCTCATTGGCAAACATCGCTATCTACGCTCTCTAATTGCCCAGCAGAGTGCTCGCACCATGAGTGGCTATGTTTATGCGTCAAGTGGTTTTGGCGAGTCTACACAAGACGTTGTCTATGGTGGCAATGCCATGATTTTTGAAAATGGCCGACTGCTCGTTGAGGGTGACCGCTTCTCGTTCCAGCCCCAGCTGAAGAGCGTCCAGATTGATGTAGAGCGCCTGCGCACCGAGCGTTATGCCAACTCTACGTTCATCAACGCGCAACGTGGTGCCCATGCTGTTCATATCGCGGCAAAGACACCTATTGGCAAATCCTTCGAACTGACGCGTCCCGTTAATCCTCATCCTTTCATCCCATCAGACGAGGAGATGAGCGAGACCTGCGAGGAGATACTAAACATCCAGACAGCAGGTTTAGCAAAACGTCTGATGCATACCAACTGCCAACACGTCGTGTTGGGTATAAGCGGTGGTTTGGACTCCACGCTAGCTCTGCTAGTCTGCGTGCGCACATTCGACAAACTGGGACTGGATCGCAAAGGCATTATCGGCGTCACTATGCCAGGCTTTGGCACCAGCGATCGCACGCACGATAATGCCGCCTCACTGATGCAGTCGCTGGGCATCTCACAGATGGAGATTTCCATTGCCAAGGCCGTTACTCAGCATTTTGAGGATATTGGTCACGATGCCTCCATCCACGATGCCACCTATGAGAATTCGCAGGCCCGCGAGCGTACACAGATACTCATGGATCTTGCCAACAAATGCAACGCACTGGTGGTAGGCACAGGCGACCTCTCTGAGTTGGCACTCGGTTGGGCCACCTACAACGGCGACCACATGTCGATGTATGGTGTCAATGGTGGCGTTCCCAAGACGCTCATCCAGTATCTGGTGCGCTATAACGCCCAGCTGCCACAGTTTGCTGCCGTTCACGACACACTGATAGACATCGTCGACACCCCCATCTCCCCAGAGCTGACACCTGCCGACGAACAGGGTAACATCCAGCAGAAGACGGAAGACCTCGTCGGTCCCTACGAGTTGCACGACTTCTTCCTCTACTATATGCTCCGCTTCGGCTTCCGTCCAGTTAAGATTTACATGCTGGCACAGCGCGCCTTCGAGGGTGCTTACGATAACCAGACCATCAAGAAGTGGCTCACCACGTTCTGCCGTCGTTTCTTCTCGCAGCAGTTCAAACGCTCTTGTCTGCCCGATGGTCCTAAGGTGGGTAGCATCTCGCTGTCACCTCGTGGCGATTGGCGCATGCCGAGTGATGCTTGCTCTACCTTATGGATCAAGGAATGCGAAGAATTATAAATTAAGAATTAAGCATTAAGAATTAAGCATTAAGAATTAAGCATTATGCATTCTGAATTAATCACGAGTGCCCAGAATCCGAAGGTCAAGCTGTTGCTCGAATTGCAGCAGAAGTCACAGGAGCGTCGCCGTCACGGCTTGTTTGTCGTGGAGGGTAGGCGAGAGATTGAGCGTTGCATGAATCGTGGCTATCAGATAGACACTATCTTCTGGTGCCCTGAGATTTTCGGCGCTGAAGAGCCTGCTGCTGATGGAGCTCGCGTATTTCAGGTTTCTGCCGATATATATAATAAGGTGGCTTATCGTGGCGGTACCGAGGGCATCATCGCCGAGGTCGTCAGCCGACAGCACAACTTGGAGAGTCTGAAGTTGCAGAAGCGTCCGCTCATCGTCGTCCTTGAGAGTGTTGAGAAGCCAGGCAATGTCGGTGCCATCCTGCGCTCTGCCGATGCCGCCAATGTCGATGCCGTCATTGTCTGCGACCCGCAGTGCGACCTCTACAATCCCAACATTATCCGTGCCTCCGTCGGTGCCTTCTTCAGCGTACCCACTGTGGCCTGCACTTCCGAAGAGTGCATCCAGTGGCTCAAGGCCAACGGCATCCAGATACTCACCGCCCAACTGCAGGATTCCTACTATTATTACGAAACCGATATGGCCCGCCCCACAGCCATTGTCATGGGCACCGAAGCTACCGGACTAACCGATAAGTGGCGTCAGGCAGCCGATGCCCATATCAAGATTCCCATGCTCGGTATAGGCGACTCCCTTAACGTCAGCGTCTCTGCCGCCATCCTCATGTTCGAGGCCGTGCGCCAGCGAAACAAAGTTAAATAATCAAAAATGTATTGAACCGTGGGAGGATTTGAGCGTCAAAACGTAAAACAACGCTCAAAAACTAAATTCGTGTGATTTACCGTTTATCTTTCCTACTGTTGTTTTGCTGGTATGGCATCTTGTCGGGGAGTGCGCAGAACGCTTCGCTGACAGCTCGTGTCGTAGACGCTGAAAACAATGAGGCTTTAGTGAAAGCCACCTCTCAACTGTATCGTATCAATATTCGTCAGGGGGGCCGTCGCGACACGACATTCGTGTCGGGCAAGTTCTCGGATGCTGGCGGAAACATTGCGTTCAGCAATTTGGAGGCAGGCAGCTACCTGCTGCGATTGACATATCTGGGATATAAGGCCCTTGATAAGAGTTTTCGCACTAACGGCACGGATGCGATAGCGCTGGGCAGAATCAGGATGGAGGCTGACGCCCAGCAGCTGAAGGAGACGGTTGTGACAGCTAATCTGCCGAAGATGCTGGTGAAGGACGACACAGTAGTGTATAATGCCGACGCCTTCCGCGTGCCTGAGGGTAGCGTCATCGAGTCGCTCGTGGAGGTATTACCTGGCGCTAAGATTGACGACGATGGCAAGATCAGCATCAATGGCAAGAATGTGAAGAAGTTCAAAATGGACGGTCGCGACTTCATGACGGGCAACAACGATGCGGTGATGAAGAACCTGCCGTCGTATGTCGTTGACCAGGTGAAGGCTTATGACGAGAAGAGTGACCTAGCGAAGATGACGGGTCTGGACGATGGCAACGACGACTTCGTGCTGGAATTTGTGACGAAGAAGAGTGTACGCAAAGGCTTGCAGGCCAATCCTGACATCGGCTACGGTACGGATGGGCGCTACGGCATCCGACTGACGGCTATGAAGCCTTTTGGTGCCATGCGCTATACGTTTATGGGTAATGCCAACAACGTCAACGACCGTAACTTCTCAGGGCGTGGTGGCCGTGGGCGAGGCAACAACCAGGGACAGCGTGAGACGAAGACGGCAGCGCTGGATGCCAGCTACGAGAACAAGAAGGTGAAATGGAGTGGGCGAGTGACGTGGAATCACGGCGATACCGACAACTGGAACAAGACGGCCTCTGAGAGCTTTGTCAATACGCGTGGTGGTGCCTTCTCGAACAGCATCAGTCAGAACTATTCGCGTAACAACAACTGGACGGGCAACATGAATCTGCAGTGGACCATCGACTCAGTGACCACGCTGTCGTTCCGTCCAGACGTGAGCTTCCAGACCAGCGACAGTCGTAACTTTTCGACGTCGGCAGCCTTCAATGCCAACCCCTACGACTATGTCATAGACCCGCTGAGCGCCGAGGGCTTGCAGAAGATGAACCAGAAAGGACTGGTGGTCAACAGCAGACAGAACAAAGGACTGGGGTATAACGACAACAAGAATGTCAACGGACAGCTACAGATATACCGCCGACTGGGTTCGAAGGGGCGCAACATCGCCCTCAGCACGCAGTTTAGCTGGCGCGACGGCAGCAACCAGAATGCCAGTCTCTCGGCAGTGTACCTGTATCAGCAGAAGACGAAGACGGGCGAGGACTCCACCTATCAGACTAACCGCTATACCAGTTCGGCCGACCATCAGTTGAGCTACTCGCTGGGCATCACCTATACAGAGCCTCTACTACTTTTCAAGAGTCAGACAGGACAACAAGCAGATGGTATGCCACAGATGCGAGGTCCCTTCGGAGGCGGAGGAAGAGGTGGAGGCCGTCGTGGTGGAAGATCCTTCGGACAGCAGGGACTCTTCCTGCAGCTAAACTATCGCTACAGATATAGTCACCAGAAGAATGATCCGTCGACCTATGACTTCCCCGATTATAGCGACGAGGCCTTTGCCAGCGTGCTGAACGACTATCGCGAGTGGACTGCACTCTTCGGGTTCCTGGAGAACCCCTATGAGTCATATCTGAGCCAGGACCTCAGCCGCTTTTCGGAGCGTACGGAGCACGGCCACAATGCAGACGTGCAGCTGCGCTATATATATGATAAGGTAAATCTGAGCATGGGCGTGTCGTTCCAGCCAGAGAAGTCGCACTATATCCAGCAGTATCTGGGCAAACCCGTCGATACTGTGCGCACCGTCACCAACGTGTCGCCGACGATGGACCTGCGCGTGCGCTTCAACCAGCAGACCAACCTGCAGGTAAACTTCCGTGCTCAGACGCAACAGCCCAATATCACCCAGCTGCTGGACATCTATGACGACACCAATCCGCTGAACATCACGATGGGTAATCCTGGTCTGAAGCCCTCGTTTACCACCAATCTGCGCGCCAACTTCCAGATGATGCGCCAGACGAAATTCGTCACCGACCCGGAGACGGGTTTCCAGATTCCCAAGAACCAGCGCCACTGGAGCTTCAGCGCCAATGGCTCGTGGCAGACCACTAGCAACTCGATTGGAAACATCGTTACATATAACGAGAAGACGGGTGGTCGCATTACCCGCCCTGAGAACATCAACGGCAACTGGAATGCCAGTCTTGGTCTGACCTTCAACGTTGGTCTCGACACGTTGAACCGTTGGGACGTTAGTGGCTCCATCAATGGTCGCTACGACCATCGTATAGGTTATGTGAACCTGAAACGCACGGCAGAACCCGACCGCAACGTGACCCATACCTACAACCTCTCGCCCGAGATATCGCTCAGCTATCGCAACTCGTGGCTCAGTTTCTCGATGAACGAGCGCACCACCTATGCACGCACGGAGAATCGCCTACAGGCCTCGAACAACCTGACGACATGGAACTTCTCGTATGGCGGAAATACGAAGATTACCTTCCCGTGGGGTACCAACCTGAGCACCGACTTCCACGTTTTCAGCAAGCGAGGCTATAGCGACGAGACGCTGAATACAGATGAGATGATATGGAACATGCAGCTGTCGCAGAGCTTCTTGCGTGGCAAGCCGTTAACCATCATGTTGCAGTGGTACGACATCCTACACGAGCAGACCACCTTCTCGCGAACCGTCAATGCCAACGGCTGGCGGGACCAGGAAGTCAATGCCATCACCAGCTACGCCATGCTACACGTCAGTTACCGCCTGAACCTCTTCGGCAGTGGCAACAACAATAATGGCCGTGGTGGACGCGGCAGATGGGGCGACAGACGCCCTGGAGGTTTTGATGGTCCTCGTGGCGGATTCGGCAATGGTCCTGGCGGAGGCTTTGGTGGTGGTATGCCACCAGGAGGCTTCTAGGATTCTTCCGTAGTGTGAAGGATGATGCTGGTGGCACCGAGGGTGAAAAGGGTGCCATCCTCAATGATGCGACGCTCGCGAGGCTTCAGCTCTACGTCACCTACAAAGGTGCCTGTATTGCTATTGTTATCACTGAGCGTATAGCGCAGCTGCCCACGCTTGTCGCGCGAAACGGTGATGGTGCAGTGGTTAAGATCTACGCTGGGGTCGACAGTCTCGAAGGCAGTATTGATGGGGTTGCCCTTCTGATAACGGCCAATGACGTTGTCACCCATCTGCAGGGGAATGACCTGCTTGTAGTGGAACACATTCTCAATGACGACGATGCTACCACAGGGGCTGTTGCCTATTGGTTCTTGTCCGTTAGCATTTTCCTCCTTCTGCGTCTGACGGAGCTTGCTGACACCAATGCGGATGCCAAACTCCTTGCCACACTGGTCACACTTGAATACCAATGACTGACCAGCCTCATAACGAGTCTCGTCGAACGTGATGTAGTTGTCGCACTTGGGACAGCGAACGCGCTTCATGAATTTTTTTAACCGTTAATCTATAACCAATAACCGTTAACCATTAACCTTCTTGTAGACCCATGCCTCGTAGAATTCCTCGTGCATGTTCATCTTGTTGAGCAAACGATAAGCATCGGCCTCACTGTTGAACTCGTCACTGACTACGCGTACGACATTGTTCGATACGTAGACGTAAGCATTGGGGTGACCCTCTTTCTTCAACTTCTCAACATAGAGTTCAGCATTAGACTGCTTAACCTGGCTGGCCACAATAATACAATAGGTGGTAGATGCAGGTGTGGAAGCCTCCTGTGCCTCCTGCTTGTCGACGGCGACAGCAGTCTTAGCAACCGCAGGCTCTGCAATTACGGGCTCAACAGCGGGCAGGGTAGTGTCCTGAGGAATGAGCTTATAGAGAATCGAGTTTTGCAGCTGGCTCATCGTCTGTGTGCCCAGATCACTATTGGCTACTGGGGTAGCGATGAAGAAGAAGGCTACAACAGCAGCAGCAATAGCTACAGCGTTGCGTACCCATGACATCTTGATGCTGATAGCGCTGTCGTCGTCATCGTCACTGTCAGTGAAATCGAGCAGTTGTGGCTCTTCTTGTGACTCCTGCAGGGCTACAGTTCTTGTCTGATGGGCTACAACTGGCTGTGGTTTCTCCATCTCCGTTTCAGCGCTGTCCTTCAGACGGCGGAACGTGAACGAGCCCAAACCATAGAGCTCTGGCGAGAGAATGCCCGACTCGCAGGGAGAGAACTCGTAGTTACCCTCCTGATTAACGGTGAGCTCGCCTAAGTCTTCTAAGGTGTAATAGCCTTCCTCCTCCAGCTGACTCTTCAGTTCAGCGACTTCATTCTCTATTCGGCGCAGGGCTTCGGGATACGAAATGTCGTAAGCCTCAACATACGACTGAGCCAATACAGAGTCGTTCATGCGCAGCTGGGGATTGAATCCTAAGGTACGGAGTGGGGGAAGGAAAGATTTATCGGATGTATCATAACGCGCAGGTACATTGTGCGTTATAAATCCGCCAAAGTCTGGCACAATAACACAGTCATTGGTCAGTAGCAGTATCTCGATATGTCTTTGCAACTCAATCACGGATGCAAATTTACAACAATTTTCGGAAATGGCAAACAAAAATCGACGAAATATTGAAAAAACTTTCATTATCTCAAATTTTATTACTACTTTTGCAGTGTTAAAACAGTCTTAAAGTTATTATGGAGTTCAAGAAAACCGCTATCGAAGGAGTGTATGTAATTGAACCTCGCGTATTTAACGATGCGCGTGGGTACTTCTTTGAAGCTTGGAAGAAGGAGGAATTTGAAAAGAATATCGGCAAGATAGAGTTTATACAAGACAACGAGTCGAAGTCATCGTATGGCGTGTTGCGTGGCCTGCACTACCAGAAGGGAGACTGCTCGCAGGCAAAGTTGGTGCGTGTCATCAAGGGTAAGGTACTCGATGTAGCAGTAGACATTCGCAAGTCGAGTCCTACGTTTGGCAAGCACGTAATGGTAGAACTGAGCGACGAGAACAAGCGTCAGTTCTTCATTCCCCGTGGTTTTGCCCATGGTTTTCTGGTGCTCAGCGACGAAGCCATCTTTACTTATAAAGTGGATAATGTCTATGCTCCGCAGGCCGATGCAGGTATCCGTTGGAACGACCCGGAAATAGGTATTGAATGGCCTATTGACCCCAAGGACGTGCTGACCAGTGAGAAAGACATGAAGCAGCCTTTCTTGCGCGATGCCGAGGTGTTTGAATAACTTATTATCATTATATCAATTATGAATATTGCAATTGTAGGAACTGGTTATGTTGGTCTGGTGTCAGGTACTTGTTTTGCTGATACTGGTGCTAATGTAACATGCGTAGATGTTGACGCCCAGAAGATTGAGCGTCTGAAGAATGGTGAGATACCCATTTTCGAGCCTGGACTCGATGAATTGGTGAAAAAGAACGTTGCCGCAGGTCGTCTGAAGTTTACCACCGACCTGTCAAGCGTGCTGGACGACGTACAGATTGTCTTCTCTGCTGTGGGTACACCTCCTGATGAAGACGGTTCTGCCGACTTGAAATACGTGCTGCAGGTGGCTCGCACCATTGGTCAGCACATGAACAACTATCTGGTTGTAGTTACTAAGTCAACTGTTCCCGTAGGTACTGCTGCCAAGGTACGCAAGACCATCGAGGAAGAGTTGGAGAAGCGAGGCATGAAGGGTTTTGAGTTCGACGTAGCCTCTAACCCAGAATTCTTGAAGGAGGGTAATGCCATCAAGGACTTCATGTCGCCTGACCGTGTGGTAGTAGGTGTGGAGTCTGAGCGTGCCAAGAAGGTGCTGACCAAGCTCTATAAGCCCTTCCTGATTAACAACTTCCGCGTCATCTTTATGGACATTCCTTCTGCCGAGATGACGAAATATGCTGCCAACTCTATGCTGGCCACCCGTATCTCGTTCATGAACGACATTGCCAACCTCTGCGAACGCGTGGGTGCTGATGTAAATATGGTTCGTGCAGGTATCGGTGCCGATACGCGTATTGGCCGTAAGTTCCTGTATGCAGGCTGTGGCTATGGTGGTAGCTGTTTCCCTAAGGATGTGAAGGCCCTCATCAAGACTGCCGACCAGAACGGCTACTCTATGGAGGTGCTGAAAGCTGTAGAGCGTGTCAACGAGAAGCAGAAGACGATTTTGTTTGAGAAACTCATCAAGGCCTTTGGTTCCAAGGAGGCCCTGAAGGGCAAGACCATCGCCATGTGGGGTCTGTCGTTCAAGCCTGAGACTGACGATATGCGTGAGTCTACTGCACTCGTGATGATCGGTCTGTTGTTGGAGGCTGGCTGTAAGGTGCGTGCCTATGACCCTGTGGCTATGAAAGAGTGTCAGCGTCGCATTGGTGACACCGTCGTCTATTGTAACGACATGTACGACGCCGTGCTCGATGCCGATGCCCTGCTATTGCTGACAGAGTGGAAGGAATTCCGCCTGCCCACGTGGGGAGTCATCAAGAAAGCCATGCGCAATCCGCTGGTTATCGACGGACGAAATATCTTCGATGCTGAAGATATGGATGAGAACGGATTTGAATATCATTGTATTGGTAAATGAACATAAGAAACGGATTAATATTTGCTGGTGTGTGTCTGCTGACGGTCCTGATGGGCTGCGGACAGCGGACAGGAGAAGCTGGGCTTCCTGAGAGTCAGGAGGCCAAGCGACTTCTACAAGGTGTGTGGAGTGATGAAGAGACGGAGAATGTCGTCTTCCAAATGCGGGGCGACTCCGTCTACTATCCAGACTCCACCAGCATGCCGGCTTATTTCCGTGTCTATGCCGATACCCTTTACATCGGTTCTACCGCCCGCTACCATATTACGAAACATACCGAGCATCTGCTTTGGTTCGAGGGTGGCGACGGAGAACTGGTGAAACTGGAGAAGGACAATGCAGATGTCGATACCAAGAAGGTCTTTGAGCACGACAAGACGCAGATACTCTCGCTGACAGATGTGCTGAAGAAGGATACGGTGGTCAGTTATGATGGCAAGCGCTATCACCTCTATGTCGCTGTGAATCCCACGAAGTACAAGGTGTCGCGTCATACCATCAACGAGGATGGTCTAGACGTAGAGAATGTATATTACGACAACATCATCCACCTGAGCATCTTTAATGGTGCCACGCAGATTTTCTCGCGCGACTTCCGCAAGCAGCAGTACCAGCAGCGTGTTCCTGCCCAGTTCCTCGAGCAGGCCGTGCTCAACAATATGGAGTATTCCAGTGTCGACGAGAAAGGCTTCCACATGAATGTCTCTGTCTGTACGCCAGGCGATGCCAGCTGCTACCTGATAGAGCACGTCATCTCGTTCGACGGACAGCTAACCACCGAATTATTAGAGTATTGAAGGTCACACTGCTACAAACCGATATTCAGTGGGCTCAGGCCGAGCAGAACATTCTTGAGGCAGAGCGCATGATGGGCGAAAACCCAGACAGCGACCTCTATGTGCTGCCCGAGATGTGGAGCACAGGTTTTGCCACTGAGCCCCACCATATTGCCCACGAAGAGGATGCCAATACGGCTCTGCAGTGGATGCAGGATGCTGCCCAGCGCCATCATTGTGCCATCAGTGGCAGTGTGGCTGTCCATCTCTCTGACGGCACCTTCCGCAATCGCCACTATTTTGTCGACGGCAGGGCAGGGAAGACCTTCTACTATGACAAACACCACCTCTTTTCTTATGGTCACGAAGACCAGTATTTCACGCCAGGCAACGACCACTTGATTGTCGAGTACGAAGGCTGGCGCCTGCTCATCCTGACCTGTTACGACTTGCGCTTTCCTTGTTGGAGCCGTTATGCCACTGGACGCGAATACGACGCCATCGTCATTGTTGCCAACTGGCCCGACTCCCGTCAAGAAGCCTGGCAGGTGCTGACGCAGGCGCGAGCCATCGAGAACCAGTGCTATCTGGTGGGTGTCAATAGAGTAGGCGACGACGCCAAATGTCACTATATTGGAGGCAGTGTCGTCGTTGATGTTACAGGTCATGTTGTTGCCCGTTGCGGTTCCTCAGTAGAGGCACTGACCTACACCCTCGACAAGGAAGAACTCTTGTTCCGACGCAGCAAATTCTGCGTTCTGGAAGACAGAGACTAACCGAATACCTCTTTTCTTTTTGGAAAAAGTAAAATAAAACTTAATTTATTTTGCGCTTTGCTCCTTTATTCGTACCTTTGCATGGTTTAATAAAATAGCAAAAACGCGTCAGCGGGCTTAAAAATGCCCTTAAACGCAAAATTTACAAAAAAGTAAATTGTAAATCGTTAAACAGTAAATAAAAATAATGGATCAGACATTTGACAACGACAGAATTGTAAAAATCAACATTGAGGAAGAGATGAAGTCCTCATACATCGACTATTCGATGTCGGTGATTGTGGCTCGTGCCCTTCCTGATGTTCGCGACGGTTTCAAGCCCGTACATCGCCGTATCCTGTATGGTATGATGGGTATCAACAACGTGAGCACCCAGCCCTACAAGAAGTGCGCCCGCGTCGTCGGTGAGGTACTTGGTAAGTATCACCCCCACGGCGATAGCTCTGTGTATGGTGCTTTGGTGCGTATGGCCCAGGAGTGGAACATGCGCTACACGCTGGTTGACGGACAGGGTAACTTTGGTTCCGTCGATGGTGACTCACCTGCTGCCATGCGTTACACCGAGTGCCGCCTCTCGAAGATGGGTGAGCACATCATGGACGACCTGGAGAAGGACACCGTCGATATGGTCAACAACTTCGACGACTCTTTGGTAGAGCCCAGCGTCATGCCTACCAAGATTCCTAACCTGCTGGTAAATGGTGGTAACGGTATTGCCGTAGGTATGGCTACCAACATGCCTACCCACAATCTGGGTGAGGTCATTGATGGCTGCTGTGCCTATATCGACAACCCCGATATCGATACCGATGGACTGATGCAGTTCATTCCTGGTCCCGACTTCCCCACAGGTGCCTACATCTATGGTCTGCAGGGTGTGCGTGACGCCTACGAGACTGGTCGTGGCCGTATCGTGATGCGTGCCAAGGCTGAGATTGAGTCTACCGAGACCCACGACAAGATTGTCGTTACCGAGATTCCTTACGGCGTCAACAAGGCCGACCTCGTGAAATACATTGCTGACCTTGCCAACGAGCACAAGATTGAGGGCGTGGCCAATGTCAACGATGAGTCTGGTCGTCAGGGAATGCGTATCGTGGTTGACTGCAAGCGCGATGCCAATGCCAACGTGCTGCTCAACAAGCTGTTCAAGATGACTGCCCTGCAGAGCTCGTTCTCTGTCAACAATATCGCACTGGTCAAGGGTCGTCCCCGTCTGCTGAACCTCAAGGAGTGCGTCAAGTACTTCGTTGAGCATCGTCACGACGTGACCATCCGTCGCACCAAGTACGACCTGAAGAAAGCCCAGGAGCGTGCCCACATCCTCGAAGGATTGATCATCGCTGTCAACAATATCGACGAGGTGGTTCACATCATCCGTAACAGTAAGACTCCCAGCGACGCTCAGCGCAACTTGGAGCAGCGCTTCAATCTGGACGAGCTGCAGTCGAAGGCTATCGTCGATATGCGTCTCAGCCAGCTCACGGGTCTGCGTGTCGACCAGCTGCACCAGGAGTACGACGACCTGATGAAGCTGATAGCCGACTTGGAGGAAATCCTGAACAACCCCGAGCGCTGCAAGCAGGTCATGAAGGACGAGCTGCAGGAGGTGAAGGAGAAGTATGGCGATGCACGTCGTACAGAGATTATCCCCTTCGACCACGAGTTCAATGCCGAGGACTTCTATCCAGACGATCCTGTGGTCATCACCATCTCACACATGGGTTACATCAAGCGCACCCACCTCGACGAGTTCCACGAGCAGAGCCGTGGCGGTATGGGCTCTAAGGCTGCCCGCCATCGCGACAATGACTTCGCAGAGTATATCTATCCTGCCACCATGCACAACACCTTATTGTTCTTTACGCAGAAGGGTCGCTGCTACTGGCAGAAGTGTTACGAAATTCCTGAGGGCGACAAGAACTCGAAGGGCCGTGCCATCCAGAACATGCTGAACATCGAGCCCGACGACGCCATCAATGCCGTACTGCGCATCAAGAACTTCAACGATGACGAGTTCCTGAAGACCCACTACGTCATGTTTGCCACCAAGCAGGGTATCATCAAGAAGACCCGTCTTGACCAGTATCGCAACGTGCGTGCCGCTGGTGTTCGCGCCATCAATATCAACGAGGGCGACGAGGTAGTAGGCGTTCGTCTGACCAATGGCCACAACGAAATCCTGCTGGCTAACCGCAATGGTCGTGCCGTACGCTTCGACGAGAACGACGTCCGCACCATGGGCCGTGTCTCTACCGGTGTTATCGGTATGCGCCTGGATGGTGGTGACGACGAGGTGGTAGGCATGGTATGTGTCAACGACCCGCAGGCTGAGACCATCATGGTGGTTTCTGAGAATGGCTACGGCAAGCGCTCTGAGGTTGAGGACTACCGCAAGACCGCCCGTGGTGCCAAGGGTGTGAAGACCCTCGCCATCACCGAGAAGACTGGTCGTCTGGTAGCTATCAAGGTGGTGACCGACGAGAACGACCTGATGATCATCAACAAGTCGGGTGTACTCATTCGTCTGAAGGTGGCCGATGTGCGTGTCATGGGTCGTGCTACTCAGGGCGTTCGTCTCATCAACCTCGCCAAGAAGAACGACACCATCGCCAGCGTCTGCAAGGTGATGTCTAGTCAGGAAGAAGACGTCGAAGAGGCCGAGGTACTCAACGAAGAGTTGCCAGAGTCTGCTGACGCTTCTGAACAGATACAAACCAATGAAGAATAAACGTTTAACCAAAATTAAAACCTTATGAAAAAAATGATGATGATGGCAATGATGCTGGTAGCCAGCGCTACCGCCTTTGCCGGTGACAGCGACGCCCTCAAGGCAGTCTTGAAAACCAAGAACTTTGCCGAGGCTGAACAATTGCTGAAGCAGAATGTCAACCAGATGGCTGATGCTGCTGAGAAAGCCAAGGCTTACAACCATCTGGTAGACCTCGCTATGAAGAAGGTCACTAAGGAGACTGGAATCATTCTGGAGAATCAGGTTGGCCAGCAGATGGGTCGTGCCGCTAACGAGATTGTGCCTTACGACACACTCGGTCTTGCTAACGCCCTCTGCGACGCTATCTATAACGCCATCGAGTGTAACAAGTACGACCAGCAGCCTAATGTCAAGGGCAAGATTGCTCCAAAGTATGCCGAGAAGAACGCTCAGCGCATCTGGCCCAACCGCCAGCACCTGGTGAACATCGGTCAGGAAGAGGCTCACAAGGAACCCAAGGACAATGCCCTGAAGTTCTGGGGTGCTTTTGTAGACTCTGGTACAGACCCTCTCTTCGCTGCTCAGAACCACGAGGCTGAGAAGGAGTACTTCGGACAGGTAGCCCTGTTCTCTGGCCGCTATGCTTACGAGAAGAAGGACTTCGAGCGTGGCGATCGCTACATTGCCATTGCCAGACAGGATCCTACCCAGGAGAAAGACGCTCTGGCTACTCAGCTCTGGTACACCCGTACTGGTCTGACCAACCACGCTGACTCTGTAGCTGCTACCAACAGACTGAAGGCCCTTTACGAGGCTGAGCCTCAGAACGACGCCCTGCTCGACGCCCTGTACAGCATGTATGATGGCGCTCGCGACAAGGCTGCTCAGGTTGCTCTGCTCGACAACCACCTTGCAAAATATCCCAACAGCTTTGCTGCACTGGCCAACAAGGGTCTGATGGCTATGGCTGACAACGATGCTGTGAAGGCTGTAGAGTGGTTGAACAAGGCCGCTGCTGCTAAGCCCGACAATGCTGTCATCTACACCTATCTGGGAATCTGCCTGAGCTCACAGGCTGCCACCACCGAGGATGCCGCTAAGAGCAAGGACTTCTACAAGCAGGCCATCGACGCCTTCGACAAGGCTAAGGAGCTCGACCCCGAAAAGAAGATGGCCAACTGGGGTTACAACCGCTACCAGGCTTACTACGGACTCTATGGTGAGGAGGATCCTCGCACCAAGGCTGCCGAGGCTGACAGATAATAGTTTATCGTTTAGGTTAAAATAAAGACCCAGAGAGATTTCCCCTCTGGGTCTTTTTCTTTTGTCTACATACAGCTGGCTACTCCCAGCGACGTTCCCAGTGCCGTCAGCACTGCCACGATGACCTGAATCACCGTCTTCCAAAATTCCTTGTTTTTCATACGCTTTAATAATTTTCAATTATTCAGGGGCATGGGGCATGGGGCATGGGGCAAGAGGTCAGTTTGTTCCCGGGATACTGATTTACTGATGCGCAGAGTCTATTCTCTTGCTCCTTGCCCCTTGCTCCTTGCCCCTAGAATCTGGCGATTAATCGCCCGATTCTTCCTTCTCGACCTTGTTCTCAGGCAACTCCTCACACTTCACGCCCTGCAAGAACTGCTTCACGCGGTTGCCAGCGGTGTCGTGGGTGCGCTCGGGGGTGAATACCACGTGCATGCCCTCGATGTGGTCGGCGACGGTGAACGACTTCGCGGTGCGGGCACCCTTCGAATTCAGGCCGATCTTGAACGAGCCGAAGCCGTCCAGCTTCACACGCTTCGAGTCCTGCATCTGGTCGCGCATGGTCTCCACCAGCTCGTCCAGCACCGCCAGGATATCGGCCTTCTTCACGGTACAGTTGCGCTGCATGATCTCCGCCAGCTGACGGGTGTTGATGGTGGACATGGGTACCGCACGGGCATACCACTTTCCGCTGCGCTTGGTTCCTACACTCTGGTCTTGATGCAATCTGTAAAATACACTCATAGTTTTAAGTTTTTAATGGTTAAAGTTTTAATTGTTAATTAAGCATTAAGCATTAAGCATTAAGCATTATGCATTAAGCATTAAGCATTAAGCATTTTTTAGGCTTATTTGGCCTCCGTATCAGTCTGATTTGGCGCCGTATCAGGCTAATACGCATCGCTATCAGGCTGTCTCGTGGCGCCGTGAGACTACCTTGATTTTGACATTGCAAAGGTACGAAATTTATAGGAGACTTTCAAATAATATCGCAAAAAAGGCACGCAAAAAGACACACTGGTAAATACGCTGTTTGTCAACACAGTTAGTGGATTCAGATTTCAGATTTCAGTTTTTAAAATGCGGGGGGGGAGGTGGAGTGTAGGTCCGTTTATAGATTTTATAATTATTATAATAATTATAAAATTAATATATTATTAATATATAATATTTTTAGTATATTTATACACTATTCTCTCTCGGCTATTTACTCGACTACGTAGCAGGGGTGCCAAAATAAAAACTGAAATCTGAAATCTGAATCCAGCTCGTTAAACCCCATTATCAAAAGTTCTTCATAATGCTATAGTCTTACTTTTTGCTGCAAAACTATGTGACATCAGGGACAGGCACCAATGACACTGAGAATTGTTGCACCCCAGCTGCATAGTTCAGTATTTTGTCGCTGAGTCTTATCATGCAATACTTTTTAAGCTGATGCAAAGATAGTCACAAATTGGCAAATTTCCACTTTTTTTGACGTTTTGTGACCAAATATTTAATAATTATTAGTAGACGAGGAAGATAGAATACACCTCGAATTGCAACGGCACACTCTGCACCTTCAGGTCAGAGACATGAAAAATAATTGAAATTTATTTTGCATTTCGCTCGTTTTTCACTATCTTTGCATTCAGATTCACTGACCAAAGGATATGAACCAACAAAGCGATGTCAAGATTGACCAGACGCTATCAGAGATACAGAAAAATGTTGGTGAGATATATAAAAACACGAACCCCGAAGTATGCGGAAAGCAGGGACAACGGGGTATTACGCTGCAAAGGTAAGAAATATAATTGAAATTAGCAAGAAAAAAAAGAAAAAAATAAGAAATGGACTATAAAACAAGCCATAAACTCTTCTCGACGCCAAGAATGCGCAAATATGCTAATGCGTGTGCAGGTAATAGGCAAAAGACGATGCAACTATATCGCTATAACCTCAGATTATGCCAAAGGTTCTACGGTATTCTGAATGTATTCGAAGTGGTATTGCGCAATGCCGTAAATAATCACTATACTACTTTTTTCTCTGATCCTGACTGGATTTTGAATCAGGCAAGAGTAGGAGGCTTATTCGCACATGAGTTGGACGAAATAAGGACAACGGCTAAAGATTACAAGAAACGTGGTATTTACAACAATGACAAGATGGTGTCTGCTTTGACTTTTGGATATTGGACCAAGTTGTTCTCCAAAAAGCGCTATAAGAATGGTGGTAAGACACTCCTAAAAATATTCCCCAACAAGGCAAAGGGCTTAAATCAGGCTGATGTCTACTTAGATTTGACTCATATCCGTGAGTTTCGTAATCGCATAGCCCATCATGAACCAATCTGCTTTGATGGCAATGGTAATATCAGTACAGCTTTTGCGCGCAAACACTATCAGTTGATTTGCAATTATATCAGTTATTTCGGTCAAAATCCCCAAGATGTTCTTCAGTTAGCTGAGACGCCTGATAACATTATGAATAAAATCGATAATTTAACAAAATGAACGCACAACAACTGAAGAACGCCGAGTGGATCAGGGGACTGTCCCGCGATCCGTCCAGAGGGACTGTCCCCCCTGTGCATTACTTTAAAGCCCACGCTTATGACGCACAATACAACACCGAGTTATAAGAAAGTGGATCAAAAGAACCCTTCTGTGTACAGAAATCATAAATTCGATATACAATAAAAAAAATACGGGGAGAATAGTCTCCCCGCGATGCTCGCTCCTTAGAGTTGGCTAACTTCCTATTGGAAGCTGGTGCAAAGATACTAAGTTTTTTTTAAAGTTCCTAATAATATATAGAAAAATTATTCTTAAAGGAATGTAATGAGGAATAAAAAAATAATGTTTATTTTGTTTTTACCTCAGTTCTTTGTATCTTTGTAGCCAATTTCAATAAGACATGAGTATCTGTTTCGTTTTTCACTAAAAAAGAATGGTGGGAAAAATTTGGCTGTTCAGTTTTTATTTACTACTTTTGCAGAACAAAAGGACTAACCCGAATTGATGCAACGACTGGACACCATAAATAACACACAGCGGAGAGGACAAATCTTGCCCCCCAACCTTGTTAGGTAGTCCTGTCACTCAACATATTTTACGCATTCCCCACAACGCTACGCCATGCAGCACTACATGTGACAGGGGGTCCCTTGTCACTTTATGAAATAGAAGTTAATTAAAACAATTGATATGAGCGCTTCAAATATTGACAGTAACACAAAACTTCCGTATAATCCCAAATCAGCTCAATCGATTTTGGATTATGGAGAGAAATTGCTGGGGCATTCTCTAAGAGATTTACATCCAGATGCTAAGATTTTTAAAGGAAAAGGAGGATTGGGTGATTCTGTGGAGTATTACCATTATGGATATGAACCAAATACAAAGCCTGAGCCTGATTTTGCTGAAGCAGGTCTTGAGTTGAAATGTACCCCGCTGAGAGTATTGGGTGACAATAGTATGGCATCCAAAGAACGTCTTGTGCTGAATATCATCAATTACATAGAGGAAGCAGACAAGAGTTTCGAGACAAGTAGTTTTTGGCATAAGAATAAATTCCTTCTTTTGATGTTTTATCTGCATCAATCAGGTGTTGATCCTGTAGATATGCTTTTTAAACTTATTAGAACGTGGAAATTCCCAGAAGAAGACTTGAAAATAATAAGAGATGACTGGAACAAAATACACGCTCTAATTACAGGAGGAAAGGCCGAAGAATTGTCTGAAGGACTGACTTTCTATTTAGCTGCTTGTATGAAAGGAAGTAAGTCTGGTGAGGATATGAGGAAACAACCATATTCTAATACTCTTGCCCAACAAAGAGCTTATTCTTTAAAACAAGGCTATATTAATAAAATTATCCTCTTGTCTTATCTAGATGCCAATTTGAAGCACCAGTTAAATCTTTCAGAAAAAAGAGTAAAATCTCTTCAAAAAAAGTATTCAAGTGAGAATATTGTAAAAAGTGTAAAAGCTTACAAGAAGGGGGAAACTTTTGAAGAACTGATAGAAAGGAAAATGAAGCCATATTATGGAAAGACCATAGGTCAATTAAGCAGAAAATTTGGTATTCAATTTAATATCTTCAAAAAGGATGTGGCATGTGACGTGTGCAGAGCAATTTTTGGTGTCAAAACAAAGAAAATCCAAGAGTTCGAGAATGCGGAAATATCCTTAAAGACGGTAACACTCGAAGCTGAACGGGATTATGTTGTACAATCGATGTCTTTCCCTTATATTAGATTCGTAGATATAGTGAATCAGACATGGGAAGATTCTGATTGGTTTAAGACCCTTAATTCAAAATTTTTCTTTGTAGTATTTCGTAAGTCTCCTGATGGCAAGGCCAATAAGACAAAACTTGAAAAAGCTTTCTTTTGGAATATGCCGCTTTCAGACCTAACTATTGCTGAATTCCTCTGGAATGATACAAAGAAAAAGGTTCAGGATGGAGACTTTAGTCATTTCCTTACCAAGACAAGCAAAGAAAATATCGAGAAAGGAAATAACATTTGTCACGTACGTCCGCATGGAACAAAAGGACAGAAAGTGCCGACCCCTCAGGGAACAAATGAACAGCCAAAGTGTTTTTGGTTAAACAATGATTATATACTTGAGATTGTAAAGCCTCATATAAATAAGAATGAAGAAACAAAATAAAATACGTGTAGTAGAATTATTTGCTGGTGTGGGTGGCTTCCGCATTGGACTTGAAGGAGCGTCGGATGCTTACGAGACTATCTGGAATAACCAGTGGGAGCCATCGACACAGCATCAGGACGCATCACTAGTATATCAGGCTCGTTTTGGAAGAAAGGGACATTGCAATAAAGACATCAATACCGTACCAACAACAGACATACCAGATCATGATTTGTTGGTTGGTGGATTCCCTTGTCAGGACTATTCTGTAGCTGCAACGTTGAGTCGTTCAGGTGGTATCGAGGGTAAGAAAGGTGTGCTTTGGTGGCAAATCTATCGTATCCTTCAGGAGAAAGGTGACAAACGCCCTCAGTATATTTTCTTCGAGAACGTTGACCGTTTGCTAAATTCTCCTGCAACTCAGCGAGGACGTGACTTTGCCATCATCCTTGCATCATTGGCAGACCTTGGATATGTCGTAGAATGGCGCATCATTAACGCAGCCGACTATGGTATGCCTCAGCGCAGACGTAGAACCTACATTGTGGGCTATCAGAAGGATTCCGTTATTGCTAAAAAGATAGAGACAATGGAAGACTGGGTAGAGTTCGATGGCGTTATGGCAAAGGCTTTCGAATTCAGACCAAAGGATAAAACGGTTTCTGAATTTGATATCGAAGGTACTATCAAGGAGGTTTCTGATGGCTTCAACAAAGGTAAGAAAGAAAGTCCGTTTGGCAATGCTGGCATGATGATGGACCGTCACGTTTATTCTGTTGATGCAGACCCAGTCTATGATGGACCACGCCAGACACTAGGAGGCAATCTTATTGATGAAGACCTCGTTCCTGAAGAATTCTTTATTTCTGAAGAGGAACTACCAAAATGGGAATACGAGAAAGGAGCAAAGAAAATAGAACGTGTTTCTAAAGAGGGCTATAAGTATATGTTCTCCGAGGGAGGTATGGCGTTCCCCGACCATCTTGACCAGCCTTCGCGTACCATTATTACTGGTGAAGGTGGTGCATCACCTTCTCGTTTCAAGCACGTGGTAAGAACAAAGTCTGGCCGTTACCGTCGACTGCTGCCTATCGAGCTGGAGCGAATGAATATGTTCCCAGACAACCATACTATGCACCAAGAGGTCTCTGATGGTAGACGTGCTTTCTTGATGGGAAATGCGTTGGTCTGTGGTATCGTTGAGCAGATTGGTAAGAGTCTCTATCAGTTCATCTACGACGAAGCGCCAGTATCTACCAAGCCCATCTTTACAAATCGCGACGCCAAACCGATGCTTGACTTGGACTTGTTTGCTGATGAAGAAAAGCCCTTGGTAGTGAACCGTCCTAAGAAACAATATTCTCTCGACCCAGCAAAGCATTTGCTTATTGGTTTGGTGAAGAAGGATAACGAGGAATATTTCCTGAAGGAAGAACCGACGAAGATTTACTATACAGGCAAAACGAAGACTTTCCCATCAACTGTTGCCATCAACAAACTCTACTACTTCATGCCTTATATTAAGGAGAAAGGAGTGCGTGATTTGTATCTGATTCGCGTTGCCCGTATCGGTAACAAGGCTGAGATTAATCCAAAGTCAAACGATGAGGATCCACGTCTTGTATTTGAACTGGAATACTTGGAGAGCCTGCCTGATTACGAGATGCTATCGTTGACAAGGTATTGGTATAGGGATACTCTGCTAGGGAAAATCTTTAAAGAACACAAAGAATAAAAGCTTTCTTTCTGAATCTTCTGTGAATGCCATAGGGACAGGAAAATGGCACCTGATGGATGATGTATGATGGCTGATGGAAGGGGTAAGACAGGCTGTGTGCAAACAACTAAAGGGATTAACGATTTTTTGCATATAATAGTGGGTTGACGATTAGGTCAGTCCATTATTTTTTTGTACCTTTGCGCTCCGTGTACACAGCGACGCTGGTACACACTAATAACTGAAAAACAATGAATGTCATACAGCTACATATCGTCGGATTTCCTTACCGAAAAGACATAGAAGGGCACGTCAGCGAGTTTCTTGCTGAAGCACCCGGACATGCTATGACGCTTCGGCCACACCAGGGAAATAGCCACGATAAACTGGCTGTTCGGGCATTCGACTGGTTAGGGCGTTTTGTCGGCTTTGTGTCGCAGAAAGATTTGCCCCAAGCGTGGGGCGCACTGCGTAGTAGCGGGCACCAGTCGCTCAGAGGTGTTGTCGTTTCGTCAAACATTGAGCATCCTTGTGCGCTTTTCAAGTGTGAGGTTCCTGAATATGACGGTCCGATTACATCACTTTATCCGCAGAAATCTTTTCTTGACTGGCATTATAGCGGTCCGATACTGAACCTGCCAGACGAGTTGGATAATATAGACTACATGATGGGTGAAATTGATGACCGTTGGGCTGAACGGCAAGAATGGAGCGATGAAGACCTACACGACTTTGTGAGGCTGACAGCGCGTTTTGCCCAATGTTCAAAATATGATATTTCTGCCGAGATGAATAACTATCGCCGGCGTCTTATCATTGAGTTGCATGACAGCAAATTGGACGAAGTGAATGAGGTGACTGAGGAGCTGGAAATGGCTTTCGGGCGTACTGGTCGCGAAACGATGGGAGGCGAAGTGCTTGACTTCTGGATGAACCAAATGCAATCGACGGGTACCATTCGCCAGTTGGCGGTTCACCGTCATGAATATGATGTTACAGCCGTAGAGCATGAACTGGAGCAATTCCCTGAATCAATGTACTATGTATGGAAAGAAAACCGCGATTTGTTTGTGTCGAAGATACTCTATATGCACATACCCCGCGAGGCGTTGTGGCGCTTGGTGTCGGGTATCGCCTATGTGGAAATGGTGCGACCAACGGCAAGGTGTATCGATATTTCAGCCGTTTCCAAAATGGTTGACACGGTTTTGCCGATGGATATCGATGCCATGAAGGAGGCGGAGCTGATGCTCAGCAGAGTGAACGACAAAAGCGGACATGCCTATGATGCAGAGCTATCGCGCTTGCGTAATGCCAGGGATGCAAAGGTTGCATCGGACGTAGAACCGCGAAGGATAGGCCAAGTGATAGGCAGACAGAACAATATCGGTGACACAACAGGACTGGAAGGGCTGCTCAACCAGGAAGCAGTCAGGAAACTATTAGAATAAAGGTATGACAGAAGAACAGCAGAAAGATATAGAGCAGCTTTTCGAAGCAATGGGCAACAGTGGAGGTCGCTTTGTGATTGGTCAGGTAATAGGCTCGCAGACGAATTATATTGGCGACCATCTTGCTCAGAAGGACGGAAAGCCCCCCCATGAAGATATCCCGCATTCAGAAGAGAATGTAGATGATGAAGATGTGACAATATTAAAGAATATCATTTTCAACTCCATGGTTTTTGATACCAATGAGAAATTGCTCAGGCTTCGCAAAGTCATAGGCCACAGCATAGATATGGGTGAATACAACGCAATGTTTGGTGAACCTAATCCTAGCACTATTGATCCAGATGTGCAGGGTGAGTGGTATTACTTGATGAAAGCCCTAGAGGAGTCGGAGGTGGCGAAGAAATTCTCTGTGCCAAGTTTCATTGATCAGATGATTGACTGGTATCCGTGGCTTTTCTCGTTCGAGACACCTGAAGATATGCAGGCTTTCAAGCGAAAGATGGAGAAGTCTATCTCGCACGAAAAGAGCATCTGGAAATATGGTAAGGCAAAGGAGGTGACGAAGCTAAAGGATATGTGGGCCAGATATCATCAGGCCAATATCGACTATGCCAAGGTAGAACGCATGTTCAACGCAGCCTATACAGGCTTGTGCGTAAAACTTGTGGCTCTGAAACAGGAGATTGCCAAGGAGAAGGCTACACGATAAGTACCTTAACAAATAAAAGTGGTCGAAATTGACCACTTTTATTTGTTTCAGCAAAGAGCAACTCTTCCGAGTTTGTCAATATCCAACTTAACGCTGATGTTGGTATCAGGAAACTTTTTGCTGTTTTTTTTGAGAAAATACCCAAAACTATATCTAATGTGCTTTTGGGGAGCTTTTTATTAGACATCAGATTAGACATATTAGACAAAAACTGGCGAATGCATTAGACACGTCAGACAAGCAAGGAAATACTGTATCCTAAATTCTGTACCTATATTTTTTGTGCTTAATTTTGCTCTCGTAATCAGTTGGAACGGGACTCAATAAACTCCCGCACGATGGTTTCACACGTACATTATTTATAAATTAAAACAACAAGTAAAGATGGAGAGATTTTTCCAAATCAAGGAGCAGCTGCCTCTCAGAGAGCGCTCCTACACAGACCAACAGGGTCAGCAGAAGGTTTTCGTCAGCACGGGTTTTGTATTGACGGACGGTATCAACACTGTATTTGCCGAGGCCGTAGGCGACATGGCAAGGGCACTGGACCAACAGAAGCCTAACCAGCAGCTGCCTCACCTGGTAGACTACGAGCTGTCGTGTCGTGAATGGCAGGATAGCCAGCAGCAACGCAGATTTGAGAACATGGTAAGAATCACGAAAATGGCGTAAGGGCGATGGCAACTATCACAAGAGTAAGAAATGTTCACGGCATCAAGGTCAGGAAGTGGTGTGGCTCGTGCCAACACAGATTGCCTGATTGCTCGGGCAATCGCTTCTGCGAGCATCTGCAACAGTATGTCGAACAGGATTTCGTTTGCAAAGCCTGGGCGATGTCAGAGGGCATGCAGAATGCCGGTCGTGGCACTGGGGTAGTAAAGGACGTATTTAAAAAGGTAATTTTAATCAAGTAAAAAAGTAATCGAGTCGGAGGTGTAAGTGGAGGAAGTCATCGATGTGAAAATGAAATGGTACCAATATATTCCGACACAAACCTTCACTCACCAAACAACGACAAGATTATGAAGAAGTTCATTTTTATTATCAACGCTTTGGAAGTCATTGCTGGACTTCTGAGAGGTGAGAAGTTTGAGGGTGTGCTCTATCTGGATAAGGAGACCCATGTGTTAACCTTCAAGGCTTGGAATCGTAGGGCTCCGAAGTACAAGAAGACCAGAAAGCTATGCGATTTGGACGGCGGTTGGCTGGGCGAGACAAACAGGCACATCGTGCGTTACGAGAAGTTTGCCAAGAGCCTGGGATTGCCCCAGATACTCAGGCAGATGGACAACGACAATCGTCAGTCGAAGGAGATGCTGGTGGATATTGCAATCATTGATAACGTGTAAGGAACTATGGCAAGATTTGATTTAGGTGATAACATCAAGAGCCCCAAGACCGTGCCCGCCACGGTCGAGGGCTTCTGGAAGAGGGTGGACTCGGAGAAGACGGGGCGCATCTGTGCTGAGCTGAGTGATATCCGTGAGCAATACCTGAGGGGCGAGCTATGCAAGGAGGACTACAAGACAAAGAAAGCGGAGATTAAGCTGGGCGATGGCTACTATACGCCTCATGCTCACTTCTTGAAGGGCTACAAGAGTAATGGGGGTGAACCTGTGGATTCGGGTAAGGCTGTTATCGACTTAGACGGTTGCGAAGACTTTGCTGAGCTGTATGCCGAGAAGCTGATGGGTCGTGAGCGTGAGCTGGGTATCAACATGGTGAACCGTTCGGTGAGTGGTACGGGTGGTCACGTGCTGTTTGACATCCCCGAGGGTTTGACACGTCAGCAAGCCCAGGCATGGCTCATAACGGAGTTTCTTGATAATGTTAGCTATGACAAAGCGGTGCATGAGCCTGAGAGGGCCGTTTATTTGCCCTGTCGTGACTACATACTGTATATCGATGAGGAACTGATGTTCAGCGACGAGTTGCACCCCTGCAAACTCTCTGAGGAGATGCTGAGAAAATATACTACTACGGAGGCCAAGAGTCTGGTGAAAAAGTGCACAGAGGGACTGTCCCCGTGTGCACCGTCAGCAAGGGCTTTGGCTGCCTTCGACGAGACACTGGCCATGACGGGACTGGACTTGGTGACACTGAACAGAGACGGAGTGCGCCATAACACGCTGAAATTGCTGTTGCCGACATTGTGCCAAATGATGCCTCAGGAGGAACTGCTCGGTGTGTTGGAACAGAAGATGCCCGACTACTCGAAGGAAGAGGACTGTCTGACGCTGGTCAGCAACTTCTACGATAAGTATGTAGACCAGAACCGACCAATGAATATGAAGCAGAAGGAGGTGTTCCTAAGGTCGCTGAAAGCGGAAAATTGCACAGTAGGGTCTCCGCTGTGTAATGCTGCACCAGCGATAAGCATCAATCTCAACCAGTTGCCGATAGGTCTGAAAGAGAGCCTGAAACCTTATCCTGAGAAGATGTGGCCAGCACTGATAGTTGGTCAGATGCCAGCACTCATGGCATTGGCAGATGGGGTGACTTATCGCTATTGTGACGGCAAGACCAGTTACTTGGGCGGTATGGCCATCATCCTAGGTGAGCAAGCATCCAATAAATCATGTATTGAGGAGGCTGTTGAGCGCTGGCTTGTAGACCTGCGTCATGATGACGAACTGGTGCGTGAGCGTGAGGACAAAGTGCGTGAAGCCAATCGCCAGCGCAGGGCCAACGAACGTGCACAGGAGGCTCCCAAAGGGGTAATCAGAGTAGTACCTATCACCATATCGTGTTCCAAGCTGTTGAAGCGACTGAAGCAGTCGCAGGGGCATTCCCTGTACTCCATCTGTACCGAAGCTGAGACGCTATTAAAGTCGAACGGTGGCGGATCATGGGCTCAGAAGTGGGATATCTACAGAAATGCCTTTTCTCGTGAGCGTTGGGGTGTCGACTATAACTCTGAGCAGTCGGAAAGTGGAGATGTGAGGGTTGCATATTCATGGACCATCCTTGGCACACCCAGAACCACCAAAAAGATGTTTTCGGGCAAGAACGAGTCGAATGCCGAAAATGGTCTGTCAAGCCGTATGATGCTCTCGGAGATGCCTGACGAGTTGTTTGAGAAGATAACCGTGTTCAAGGAGCTGTCGGACGCTGACCAGAATCGCATCACGCAAGCGACGGCATTACTTCGTACGGCAACAGGATTCTATGATACGCCTCGTATTCGTAGGGCTATAAACCGTTGGCTGGAGGAGAAGCGTGTAGAGTCGTCGATGGATATGGATGTCATCAAAGACCGTTTCCGCCGTCGTGCCGGAGTGATTGGCTTCCGTTGTGGTGTGGTGTTCATGCTACTGGCTGGCAAGGAGTCGAACGCCTGTGTTGATTTCGCAGTGAAAATGGCTGAGTATACGCTACAGATGCAACTGAAGGTGTTCAGACCGCTATTGGCTAAGCAGTATTCCAAGAACACTGACGACAACCCGGGAGGAACGGTCAATGGCAACATCTACAACCAGCTGCCTTCACCATTCACGATGCAAGACCTTCGTAGACTGAAGGGTAGTGAATTCAGCGATGGCGCTCTGTATACCATCATCAGCAGGTGGAAAACGGATGGTTGGATTGACAAGGATGGGAAGTGTTGGAAGAAGAAAAAGTAAAATCTTACAATCTTACAACCTTACAATCTTACAAAACATGTAATTTATAATAAAACAATAAACAATATGTTACCAAGAGGAATCAGAAACAATAACCCACTGAATATCCGGAGAACGAAGGATCAGTGGCTGGGAATGAAGAAGGAGCAGACGGACGGAGCGTTCTGCCAGTTTGAGAACTTAGCGTATGGGTGGAGAGCAGCATTTAAGCTGCTCACCCGTACCTACTACCACACGTACAGGCTGTACACCATCCGCACCATCGTGACGAAGTGGGCACCGCCCAACGAGAACAACACGAGGGCGTATGTGGAGAATGTCAGCAGGCTGACGGGCATCGGAGCCGACGAGCCGCTGGGCATCCCAAGTGAGAGCCCTGCGCGCTGGATAGCCCTAGGTGCAGCGATGGCGATACAGGAGAACGGCATCACGTCGATAGACTGGTTCGCCATGCTGAAAGGGTGGGAGATGGCAAGAGGAAATGCGCTAGACTAAAACTAAGAAGGGATTTTCTCTGGATACATTTGTTTTTTCGCACGTTTTTTCGTACCTTTGCAACCGAAATACAATTAAACTAGAAAATGATACGAAGAATAGCTATATCTACGCTGCTCTTGATGATGTTAACACCATGTCTGTGGGCTCAGAAGAAAGAGCTCTCTCAGGCACGGACTTATATCAAGAGTGGTAAGGACTATGACAAGGCGGAGAAGCTGATGACGGGATTGTTGGCGAACCCTGACAACAGGACTAATGCGAAGATCTATGCCACGTGGTATGACGCCATCAGCGGACAGTATGCCCAAGCAAACGAGAAGCTCTATCTGAAGCAGGCCTACGACACGGCAGCCTTCTTTAACATCACCAAGCGCATGTATACTGTTGCACAGGCGCTGGACTCGCTGGATGCACAGCCTGACGACAAAGGGCGTGTGAAGCCGGAATACCGCAAGGACCATGCTGAACAGCTGAACCTGTTACGCCCCAACCTGTATTATGGCGGAACGTATCAGGTGCGTCGTGAGGACTATCGCACAGCCTTCGAGTACTTTGACCTGTATATCGGCGCTACTCGTCAGCCGTTGTTTACAGGCTACAAATACATGGAGAATGACAAGCTGATAGCTCAGGCTGCCTATTGGGCAACGCTGTGCGGCTTTAAACTGCAGGACCCGAAGATGACGCTGAAATACAGTCAGTTGGCATTGACAGACCAAGAGAAGTCGAAATTCGTGCTGCACTATATGTGTGAGGCCTATCTGCAGCTAAAGAACCAGAAGGAATACATGAATACGCTGAACCTTGGTTACAAGCTGTTCCCGTCCTATCCGTATTTCTTCCCACGACTGGCTGACCACTATAAGGCGCAGGGGGATAACGACGCACTGCTGAATTTGGCGGAACTGGGATTAAGAAGGTATCCTGACAACAGTCTCTTCATGCTGGCAAAGTCTATTGCGCTGTTGAACATGAACCGTTACGACGAGTGTATCACCGTCAGCAAGCAGATGATAGCTGCCAATAAGAATCAGGCAGAACCTTATTTTAATATAGCCACCTGCTATCTCAATCAGGCGCTGGCATTGGAACAGCTCAACGAGCCTCGCAAGTATCGAGAACAGTTGGTGAAACTATATAGCGACGCCTGTCCTTATATGGAGAAATACCGTGAATTGGCACCATTCGACAGTCAACGTTGGGGGCCAGCCTTGTATCGCGTCTATCTGAATCTGAACAAGGGAAAACAGTTCGAAGAGATAGACAGATTGATGCGTAAGAATTAAAAAATGTAAAAAATATAGCCAGAGATACTGATTTTGAAAGATAAATCAGTATCTTTGCGTATTGGAATATTACTAATCCTTTAATCTTATAAGTAAATATGGAAAATAACGAATTGATTGCCCAGTGCGAAGCACGTGCAAAGGAATGGTTGTCTCCCGCTTTTGACGAAGAGACACGTAAGGAAGTACAGGCCATGTTGGACAATGCCGACAAGACAGACCTGATTGATGCTTTCTATCGCGATTTGGAATTTGGTACTGGTGGTCTGCGTGGTATCATGGGAGCAGGCACCAACCGCATGAACAAGTATATCGTTGGTATGGCTACTCAGGGTTTTGCTAACTACATTCTGAAGGCATTCCCCGGCAAGCAGTGCTCAGTAGTTGTGGGTCACGACTGCCGTAACAACGGTCGCATGTTTGCTGAGACCGTTGCCGACATCTTCTCAGCCAACGGCATCAAGGTGTACCTGTTCGAGAGTCTGCGTCCTACGCCAGAGATTTCTTTCGCCATCCGTCACCTGGGCTGTCAGGCTGGTGTGAATGTCACCGCATCGCACAACCCCCGCGAGTATAATGGTTACAAGGCTTACTGGGACGATGGCGCTCAGGTGCTGACTCCACACGATGTAGGCATCATTGCCGAGGTCGAGAAGGTGAAGATCAGCGACGTGAAGTGGCAGGCCAACAAGGACCTCATCATTCCTATTGGTGGTGAGATGGACTGGGACTACATCCAGGCTGTCAAGGAGGCTATGGTTGACCAGGACGTCATCCTGCGCCAGAAAGACCTGAACATCGTCTATTCACCCATGCACGGCACTGGTCGCGTCATTATTCCTATGGCTCTGCGCTCTTGGGGCTTCCAGAATATCCACGTGGTTCCTGAGCAGATGGTCATCGACGGTAACTTCCCAACAGTTGTCAGCCCGAACCCAGAGAATGCCGAGGCTATGACACTGGGTATGAAGCTGGGTACCAAGCTGAATGCTGACCTGGTGATTGCTTCTGACCCCGATGCCGACCGCTTGGCTATCGTCTGCCGCAACTCGAAGGGCGAGTGGGAGATTCTGAATGGTAACCAGACCTGTATGATGTTCTCATGGTACATCATCGCCAACAAGAAGAAGCTCGGTCAGCTGAAGGGCAACGAGTTCCTGGTGAAGACCATCGTGACCACCGAGGTTATCGCCGAGATTGCCAAGAAGAACGAGGTAGAGTATAAGGACTGCTACACAGGCTTCAAGTGGATTGCCAACGAGATTCGCGTCAACGAGGGCAAGAAGAAGTATATCGGTGGTGGTGAGGAAAGCTTCGGCTTCCTGCCATACGATAAGGTACGCGATAAGGACTCCCCCGCATCTATCTGTCTGATTTGTGAGATTGCTGCATGGGCTCGCGACAACGGTATGACGCTCTACGACCTGCTGATGAACATCTACAAGGAGTATGGCTTCTCACGCGAGGTAACCATCAACGTCGTTCGCCCAGGTAAGTCGGGTGCTGACGAGATCAAGCAGATGATGACTGACTTCCGCGCTAACCCGCCGAAGGATCTGGGTGGCTCGAAGATTGTGATGCAGAAGGACTTCCAGCTGCTGGAGGTCAAGACGGCAGACGGTGTGAAGCCTCTGGATATGCCTGCCAAGTCTAACGTGCTGCAGTGGTTCTGCGAGGATGGCACCAAGGTTTCTGTTCGTCCTTCAGGTACGGAGCCTAAGATTAAGTTCTACACGGAGGTCAAGGATCCTTCGTTCAAGGGCGCTGAAGACTATGAGCGCTGCACGAAGGCTGCTGAGGAGAAGATTGAGGCCATCAAGAAGAGCCTGAATCTGTAATCGCTGACAGCATTCACTAAAGATAGGAAGCCTCTCCTCAATTGGAGGGGCTTCTTGCAAACTAAAATAACCATTTTTCAATAAACCATGTATAGAAGATACCTATTACTATCGTTGACAGCCCTGATGATGGGGGCAACGACGGCAGTAGCCGACAATGCGCCAGAGTGGCGTAATCCGCAGATTAATCAACAGAACCGTGAGGCTCGACGTGCCAACTTCTTTGCCTACGAGAACGAGCAGGCAGCAAGGGTGGGGCAGAAGCAGGCCTCCAGTCGCTACCTGTCGATGGAAGGCATGTGGCGCTTCCAGTTTGTAAAGAACCATCAGGATGCCCCTGCAGGCTTCTGGGCACTGAACTACGACGACTCGCAATGGGAGGATTTCCCTGTGCCAGGACTGTTTGAGCTGAACGGTCATGGCGACCGCATCTACAAGAATGTCGGCTATGCATGGTGTACCACGTTCCAGAGCAATCCGCCGTTTATTGGTGAGACGGAGAACTACACGGGTTCCTATCGTAAGGAGTTCACGCTGCCTGATGACTGGAAAGGTCAGCAGGTGCTGTTCCATGTGGGCTCTGCCACTAGCAATCTGAAGGTGTGGGTCAACGGCAAATACGTGGGTTACTCAGAGGACTCGAAGATTGCCGCTGAGTTTGATATCACGAAATACCTGAAGAAGGGCAAGAACCTGATAGCCATGCAGGTGATGCGCTGGTGTGACGGCTCGTATCTGGAAGACCAGGACTTCTGGCGCTTTACGGGCATTGCTCGCGAGGTGTATCTCTATGCCCGTCCGAAGGTGCACATCAACGACATCGTCATCAAACAGGACTATGTCGATGGTAAGGCTTTGCTTAATGTGGACGTCAAGGCCACAGGCAATGCGAAGATTACGATGGACCTCTACGACCCTGCTGGCGAACTGGTTGCTGAGGGCATCAGCAAGAGCGCTGAGTTCGACTGCACCAAGTCTTGGACTGCAGAGACGCCCAACCTCTACACCCTCTATATCACAGCCCGCAAAGGCGACCAAATATTAGAGGTCGTTCGCCAAAAGGTGGGTTTCCGTCATGTGGAAATCAAGGGTGGACAGCTATTGGTCAATGGTCAGCCGATATTAATCAAGGGTGCCGACCGCCACGAGCTAGACCCCGATGGTGGCTATATTGTCAGCATTGAGCGCATGAAGCAGGACATCCAGATTATGAAACAGCTGAACATCAACGCCGTACGTACCAGTCACTATCCTGACGATCCTCGCTGGTATGAATTGTGTGACTCGGCTGGTCTGTATGTCGTGGCAGAAGCCAATCTGGAGAGTCACGGCATGGGGTATGGAGAAGGCACGTTGGCCAAGCGCGACGACTTCCAACAGATGCATCTGGAGCGCAACCAAGCCAATGTGCTGACACTGCGCAACCATCCCTCTATCATTATCTGGAGTCTGGGCAACGAGGCGGGCTATGGTCCTAACTTCGAGAAGTGCTACGACTGGATCAAGAGCGTGGACAACCGTCCTGTACAGTATGAGCAGGCTGGCCATTGGGGCAAGACGGACATCTTCTGTCCGATGTATATGGGTTACGAAGACTGCGAGAAATATGCAAAGACGGACAATCCTCGTCCGCTTATCCAATGTGAGTATGCCCACGCTATGGGTAACTCGATAGGTGGCTTCAAGGAGTATTGGGACATCATCCGCAAATACCCCAAATATCAGGGTGGCTTTATCTGGGACTTCGTAGACCAGGGCCTGCGCGACAAGAGTCCCATCACGGGTAAGGAGATATTCACCTATGGTGGCGACTACGGCCGCTATCCTGCCAGCGACTATAACTTCAACTGCAACGGCATCATAGCCCCCGATCGCAGACTGAATCCGCATGCCTACGAGGTGCAGTACTACTATCAGAATGTGTGGATTAGCGACAAGGGCTTCAAGGAGGGACGCATAGAGATCTATAACGAGAACTTCTTCAAGAGCCTCGATGACCTCGAGCTGGAGTGGTTTGTTGGTGGTGCAGGAAACAGTCATCATAGTGGCAACCGTCCTGACGGCATGACCTTTGGTCATGGTGGAAAGATGGATATCAGCGGCATTGCACCCCAGCAGCGTAAGGTTGTCACCATCGAGGCTATGCAAAAGACTATTACACGTGTGATGGGACATCATGGCGACCAGGAGCTCTTTGTCAGTTTCCTGCTGAAGGCCAAGGACGACAAGCAGCCTTTCGTCAGCAAGGGACAGGTTGTCGCTCGTCAGCAGTTCGTGCTTAATCCCTATCAGTTCCCAGCCATCAAGACGGAACAGACAAAGGTAGATAACGAGGAGACTATCAGCTATGTTAAGCTCTCTGCTGCAGGAACCTCGCTGACCATCGGCAAGCAGTCAGGTATGATTGACTACCTCGATGTCGACGGACAGCCTATGCTCGTCGATCGTCAGAGCATCACTCCTGAGTTCTGGCGCGCTCCCACAGACAACGACTATGGTGCTTGGCTGCAGCAGCGCTTTGCCCCCTGGAAGAATCCACAAAAGAAGGTGAAGAGCGTTACTGTACGCGATAATTCCGTTGTCGCCGAAATTGACATGCCCGATGTGAAATGTCTGCTCACGATGACCTATACCTTGCAGGCTGACGGCTCTGTCGTTGTTCGTCAGCAGCTGAATCCTCAGGGTGATGTCAACCACCAGTGGCTGTTCCGCTATGGCATGCAGCTGCAGATGCCTAAGCAGTATGATAGTGTGAAGTACTATGGCCGTGGCCCGCACGAGAACTACTGTGACCGCAACAGCAGCGAGTTCCTGGGCACATATAATAATAAGGTGGCTGACGAGTATTATCCCTATATCCGTCCACAGGAGAGTGGCAACCACACCGATGTGCGCTGGTTCCAGGTGACTGACGGACAGCGTGGCTTGCAGTTCAGCAGCAACGCACCCATTGAGTGCTCTGCACTGCCTTATCTGGTAGAAGACCTCGACGCAGGAGCCTTCAAGGACCACCGTTGGGGACAGCATAGCGGTGACCTCATAGAGCGTCCGCTGACACAGGTACACATCCAGCAGAAGCAGATGGGACTGGGCTGTGTGAACTCATGGGGAGCACGTCCTCTGCCAGCCTACATGTTGCCACTCGGCGACTATGACTTTACCTTCGTGATAAAGCCCATCAAATAGTACTATAGCTGAAGGAAGTAACCTAAGCGATAAAGACTAAAGATACGAAGATTGGGAGCGTTGCCTGTTAGCTGGTGGCGCTCCCATTTTCCTGCAATACGGTGCCAACATTTCACCAAGATAGTCAATGCACGATGGCGTTCGACGAAATCCAGCAAACGAGAATAGCCACGCAGTTCCTCTCTGAATTGGTGGAGTGTACGAAGTCCTTCCTCCGTCTTGCTGACAAAGGCTTCGTTGGTTTCGTAAACCTCGAAACTCAGTGGGTTGTCGATATGCTGAATGGGAATGCCATCCTGCTCCAGACGCTTGCCCAACAGCACGTCCTCATAGCCATAGTGACGAAAACGTTCGTCGAAGAGATGGGTTGTCATCGTTGTACGATGAATGAGAAAATTGGCGGTATGGAAATCCTGGTAAGGGTGCTGCTGGCGACGTACTGCCGTATGCTCCTGCTCGTGGCGCGCCTCGTACATAGAGCGCAGGTTGCCCTTGACGCCCCCCTTTATGACAACACCGCCACAGACTACCTCGCCCTCGGCAGCTAGATAGCTCCGGAGGTAGTCGTCTCTGTGCATTGTCATATCGCCGTCGATGAACAATACCCACTCATACTGGGCCTGCTGAACTAGAAAATTGCGAATGGCAGCACGACCGACGTTCACGTTTCGTGCTATCATCCTACAGTCTGCCAGTGCATTAATCTGTTGGTTGGTCTGGAGAACGTTCTGCAGCGTTGAACCATCGTCGGCCACGATAATCTCGTAGTTAATGCCCAGCGCCACCGCCTGCTGCTGCAGGGCGCTCACCAGTTCCAGACATTCGTCGTTATAGGTGGGTATAAGTATGGACAAATCTTTCATCAAGATGCAAAAGTAATCAAAAAATGTTATAACATAGCACGATTTGGTGCAAAATTTGTAAATTTGCACCGTTTTAAACAAAAACGTATCTATGAAAAAGAATGTAGTGAAGATGATGGCCATCAGTATGGCCCTTCTGTTCTCTGCCAACGTGAATGCGCAGAGCGACCTGGGAAGTGTGTTGGGAAATGTGTTGGGTGCTACCACCGGCAATTCGCAGTCGGGTGATCTGATATCGACCTTAACCAGCGTCTTCTCTAGTGACAAACAGGCTGACAAGAACAAGATTATCGGCACATGGACATATACCGAACCGGCTATCGTGTTTAAGTCAGACAACATCCTGACCAATGCGGCTGCCAAGATTGCCGCCAACAAGTTGGAAACCAAACTGCAGAGCTACCTGACGAAATACGGTATCAAGCCCGGAACCTTCTCGATGACGTTCAATGAGGACGGTACCTATACCCGCACGCTGAACGGTCGCACCGCCAAGGGCACGTGGGAGGTAAAAGACTCTAAGTTGCTGCTGACCATCGCAGGCATTAAAACGGTGTCTATTACCACGCAGATTGATGGCAACGACATGCAGTTCGTGACCGATGCTACAAAATTGCTGAATATGTTCAAGTCGTTTGGTGCCAAGTCAACCAACGCTAACCTGAATACCATCTCGTCGCTGCTGAAGAGCGTCAATGGCATGCAGGCAGGTATTACGCTGAGGAAGCAATGAAAAGTTAAAAAAAATTAAGCAGAAGGATTAATTCTTAATTCTTAATTCTTAATTCTCAATTTCTTTGTACCTTTGCACCCGCTTTTACGAGATAAGAGCATGAAATTCATTTATTTAACAACAAAATTACACATTTAAACAATGGCAACAAAAATCAGATTGCAGCGCGGCGGTCGCAAGAGCTATGCTTTCTATCGCATCGTTATCGCTGACGCTCGTGCACCACGTGATGGTCGTTTCACTGAGAAAATTGGTACTTACAACCCAAACACCAATCCTGCCACAGTAGACCTGAATTTCGAGCGTGCACTTTATTGGGTCGAGACTGGTGCACAGCCTACCGACACTGTTCGTAACATCCTCAGCCGTGAGGGCGTTTACCTGATGAAGCACCTGAAGGGTGGCGTAAAGAAGGGCGCTTTCGACGAGGCTACCGCACAGAAGAAGTTCGACGCTTGGAAGGCTGACAAGCAGAAGGGCCTGGAGAAGGTTGCTGCTGACGAGGCTAAGGCTAAGAAGGACGCTGCTGCTAAGGAGCTGGCTCAGGAGAAGAAGCTGAACGAGGAGATTGCTAAGAAGGTAGCTGAGAAGAAGGCTGCTGAGGCTGCTGCTAAGGCAGAGGCTGAAGCTGCTGCCGCTGCTGCAGAGGCTCCCGCTGAGGAGGCTGCTGCTGAAGCTCCCGCTGCTGAGTAATCATCAACGATTCCAGAAATCAACGTATTGCATCGCGACTTTCACAAAGTCGTGATGCTTTTTTATGTACTCTATGCTTTGGTGTTTCAGTTCAGGAATACGCTCAGGGTGCAACACCAACTGCTCCAGTTCGTGATAGACACTCTCGTAGTTGGGCTCCACATTGACAATGGGACGCAACTCTGTTTCTCCTATTATCTCGTAGTTCTCTGGTTCTCCACCACCCACAACAATTATACCTTTCGACATAGCCAACAAAGCATTCATGGCTGGTGTATAGCTGTAGAGCTGGTCAAGCAGGATGTCGCTCGAGTCCATCATCTGCTGGTATTCTGCAAAGGGGACACCTTCTGCTTTTTTCAAGACAACTTGTTCTGAGTATTTTGCGACGATGGCCTCAGCAGCCTTCAGCATAATATCAGTACCTTTGTAGGCAGAGCGTTGCTTGCTAATGCCAATGAAAATGCGTAGTTTTTGAGAAGATGTTATGGGGTTAATGGGTTGAATGGGGTTAATGGGGAAAGGAATGAAGCAAGTCTTTTCAGGGAACAAGGGTCTGTAGCAGACATCATATTCGTAAAGCCCTGTCACGATGCCGTCGCAGTCGTTGGCAATCAGCTTGTTCAGACGCTCTTTCGCAGTTCCTAGCCAGTCTGCACGCTCCTTCATGGCATCCTCATTGGTGCGCAGTTTCTCACCAATGTTGAAGTCGCTATATCGTAATGGCTTGTGTTCTATGCACTCGTGTACCCAATAGTAGTCCATTCCGAAAGCGCCGAGAAAAACACGCTTATTGTGCTTGCGCAGATATTGGTAGAACCAGAACAGTCGCTCAGCCTTCAGTTCAAAGAACATGGGGTTAATGAGTTGGACTACGTCGTAGCCACGCATTTTGGGCAATATGGACCAGAGCTTGAGCAACAGTCTTATGCCACCAAGTTTCCCTGGTGTTCGTGCCACATCAATATCGCGTGGATAATTCTTCCAGAAATCTCCATTGGAAATGACGCACACCTCATGGCCAAGTTTTCTCAGTCCTTGTGCCAAAGTCCAGTGGACGTTGCTGTATTCGCCTATGAGCAGTATTCTCATCGTTCTTTCTTCATTAGGGGTAAAGCGTTTAGCAGGATGGTGCGACCCATTGACGAGTTGGTCATGCGACGGAACCATTTATACTTCTGTGTATAGTCACGGTCGGGCAGGGGAAAGAGACCTTGTTGGCGTAATTCCTCTAAACAACTGTCCAGTGCCTTGCGAGAATGTGTCAGCATGATGGTGTTATAGATGTAGTCCATTGTTAGCTGAGCGACTCTGCGCTGAAGGGCCAGTCGGTCAGTATGGGGCAAACGGTCTTCCATGAGGTGCAGTTTTACGATGACCTCTAAGCTGTCGTTCAGGCGTTTCGCCTTCTTGTTGTCGTTCAACTGATGGACAGCCGATGCCTTCCGTTGTCTGTAGTAATAGGCTTGGGCATCTGTGATGCATACCACCTCTGCTCTTACCATCAGCTGTGCAGTGAATTCCTCGTCTTCGCCATATTCAATGCCTGGGGTGAACTCCAGTTCGCTACGAACGGCCTGACGAAAGAGACATCCCCAAACAGCCCCATGAATAGTGTGGTTGCGCATATACTCCGAACCATTTATCAGGGCACTGTCATGATAGGATTCCTTGTTTTTTATCGGAAGGGTCTTTGTGAAGTCAAACATGACGACGTCAATAGGCTGCTGACTGTTTTGAATGAGGTCAAGGCAGTGGTTGTATGGTTCTTTTAGCAGACAATCGTCGCCATCAACAAACTGGATGAATTGTCCATGAGCCATGCGAAGGGCATTATTGCGAGCTACGCTGACTCCCAGATGCTGCTGACGAACGTAGAGAATATCTGTTCCGTATTGCATTAACCCGTTCATGGGACTAGTCTCTGAACCGTCATCGACAACGATAATCTCACGTTCATCGGAAGACAACGATAGTGCCAGGATGCTGTTGATGCACTCACACAACATCGGGATGGGTAGGTTATAATAGGTGACTATAAAGGTCACCAACGGGTTGGTTTTTTGAATCTGTGTATTAGCTTGTTGATTCTGCATAAAGTATTAATACCTAACATATTTAGGAATATTGCCTTAATTATTTCTTTACTGTTAAGTGTGCTGGTATTGATGTGACGAGGAGGTAGGATGATTGGCTGCCCCGTCTGTTCCCATACGTCCATTTGTATATTTACCAGATACATGTAATAACGGTCGTCAACGGGCATCTGACTGTTTAGATGAGCATCAAGCAACACAGCCAATTTCTCACCATCAGCAGTGGCGGTAATGCCTGCAGGATTCCACTCGTAGTGGTAACAACCCTGACTTGTTGTACTGATACGTTTGGCTTTACGCAGCAGTAAGGGTAGGGTATATACATCCTCAAAGACTTTCCTCTTGGGATAGCGTATACCATTAAACAGAGTACGCCTATAGACCTTGTTCCAAGCAAATGTATGGGTGTATGCCTGTTCCGTCAGCCAGTAATCGTCCATATTTTCGTAGGAACGATCTGATAGCGACAGACGATGAGCTACAGGATATTCCACGATGTCGTTATCATCCATCAGATTCAGAATAGCCTTGTAAGTCCCTTCGTCCAGCCAGTCGTCACTATCGACAAAAGTGACATAATCACCTTTCGCTATATCTAAAGCTGCATTGCGGGCTTCACTCAGCCCACCATTCTCCTTGTGAATCACGCTGATGCGGCTATCTTTCTCAGTCCATCCGTCGCACATCTTCGGACAACTGTCGGGTGAGCCATCGTCTACCAGAATGACTTCCATATCATCAATATCCTGTATCAGCACACTCTCTACACAGCGGTCGAGAGTAGCTTCTACACGATATACAGGGATGACGACAGTTAGTTTCATGGCTACAAAATTAATCATTATTTTCGAAATAATATGAAAAACCTTCTAAATTATGGCCTTTTATGCTTAACTTTGCAGACAGAATAAGAAAAAACATGAATTATGCAGCAAGTGGATGATTATAAAGTTTCGGTTATTGTTCCTATATATAATTCTGAAGATACTATAGGTGCATGCATATCGAGCATTCTTAATCAATCCCTTTCTCCTATTGAAGTAATATTGATTGATGATGGCAGTAAGGATGCCTGTGGTAGCATCTGCGATGATTTTGCTCAAAGGGATCATCGTATTACAGTAATCCACCAGGAAAATAAAGGGCGAAGTGCCGCCAGACTCCATGGGACACAAGTCGCCAGCGGACAATGGCTGACTTTTGTTGATTCTGACGATACACTGCCATCAAGCGCACTCCATGATTTGTATTCTATGTGTTCTGATGACGTTGATATTGTTCTTGGAAATGGAGATAGCCTGAATATTGAGAACAGAGTTGTTGTTCCGATAGATGAGTTCCGTCATATGACAGTAAGAGCGGATGGGACAATTGGTGTTCCTTGGGGTAGTTTGTATCGAAGAACGGTTATAACTCCATATCTCTTTGACCTTCCAAGGGACATCATGAATGGTGAGGACTACATCTTTTGGCTGCGTTTGGTGTTTCTGACGGAAAAGTCAGTACGGATCGTTCATCAAAAAGTATACAATAAGGGAGAAGAACATACTTGTAATAGTTTCGTTTGGACTGCAGACTATTGTGCTAGACTAAACGACTTCAGGATGTCTTCCATCCCTGAAGAATACAGACAGAAATATCTGAAGGATACAATAATAGACCGTATAGCGAATCTTTGTGCTGTCGCCGTCTGTCAGAAAAGGAATACCTGGAAGAAAAGCAAATTCTATGTAGATATTAAGAGGGATATGAAATTGCTTGGAATCGTATTTACATGGAAACAATGTCTCTTTTTGCACATTCCCAGTCTCAGAATACGTAAACTTTTGGCATCTATATAACGAAGGACAAAATAAAACCATTATTTATTCGTTATTACAAAAGAACCCCATGAAAGAACAACAGGAGAAAAGCTATAGCCATATACTGAAATATACAGGTATTTTTGGTGGTGTACAAGGAATAGGTATTCTGATTAGCCTTGTACGTAACAAAGCTATGGCCTTGATACTGGGTGCTGGCGGTATGGGATTTAACGCCCTACTGATGTCTGTGCAGAACTTTGCGTCACAGTGTACCAATCTGGGTATTTCGTTTGGTGCCGTACCCCGCCTGTCAGAGCTTTATGAACAGGGCGATAAGGACCGCCTGACTTATAATATCAAGGTTATTCGCACCTGGAGCGTTATCGCTGCTTTGTTGGGGTTTGTCTTTTGTGTTGTAGTCAGTCCGCTGATGAACGACTGGTCTTTCGACTGGGGTGACCACACGTTGCATTATGCCTTTTTGGGTTTCGCAGTGGCTATGGCTGCTGTTACTGGTGGCGAGACGGCTGTGCTGAAGGCTCAGCGTCAGTTGGGCGCTTTGGCTAAGATACAGTTGATCACTTCTGTGTTAGGTGTGCTGCTGTCTGTCCCCATATATTATTTTTTTGGTCATCGTGGCGTTGCACCTGCCATTGTGTTATTAGCTTTTGTTGCTATGTTGGTTACCATCGCTTATTCATACCGTTTGCAACGACTTCAGTTGTCTTTTCAGCGTGATTGTCTAAAGGCAGGATTTGACATGCTCAAACTCGGTGTGGCCTTTGTCCTAGCGGCAGCTGTTGGTAGCGGTGCTGAGATGTTTATCCGCTCATACCTCAATATTGAGGGTGGACTAGGCGATGTGGGTTTATATAATGCAGGCTATATGATTACTATTACCTATGCCGGCATGGTATTTTCTGCTATGGAAACCGACTATTTTCCACGCTTGTCTGGTGTGGCAAACGATGTGAAGGCAACAAACGATACGGTCAACAAGCAGATGGAGGTATCGCTACTTCTCTTGTCACCTATGCTGATGGCCTTAATGGTGTTACTACCTGTACTTATTCCCATCATGTTCAGCTATGAATTCCTGTCCGTCATCGCTATGGCTCAGGTGGCTGTATTGGCCATGTATTTCAAAGTCATGACGCTCCCCGTTGCCTATATCACGCTGGCGCGTCGTCGCTCGCTGGCCTACCTGATTTTGGAGTCGTCCTATTTCGTCGTGTTGGTCTTCAGCGTTGCCATTGGTTTCCACTATGCTGATGTCTATGGTGCAGGATTAGGTATTGTTGTGGCTCATGTCTTCGACTACCTCATGATCAATTTCTTCGCCTATTTCCGCTACGACTACCGTTGCACATGGTCATTGATGGGCTATGCCGTCGTACAGTTGACAATAGCCTGCGTAGCCTACTGGGTTACTTGCAATGCAGACGGTATGGTCTATTGGATGATAGAAGCCGCACTAACCTTGGTTAGCACGGCTTACTCTATCACTATCTTGTATCAGAAGACCCGTTTGTGGGAGGCCCTGAAACGAAAGTTTATTTAGAATCTGAAATCGAGTTCCAGGTCTACGAAGTTGTAGTTATGTTTATCTGCCAAGCTGCGGTCATTAACGCGAGCATACTCGAAGTTCACCTGCAGGTTCTTGGTGAAGTAATAGTTGGCACCAATCTCATACATGGTCTTTGATGTAGCCCAATCCTTTGCCTGACGATAGGTCTGGTAACGAGCCTTGGCATGCAACTTTGACTTGATGACAGGTACGATACCAAAGGCGTACCAACCATCGGCCTTGTCGCCTAAATCCAAGTTGGAGCCCCAGCCCTGAGAGTGCAGATACTCAGCACGGAAAGTGTACTCGTCCTTGTCGTATTCAGCAGAGATGGCATAACGGTTCTTGCGAGCGCTGGTAATAGTCATCGACTGCTTATCTCCATTATCGTCAGTAAAACTTGTAGACAAGCTACCCTTTGTACCTGTCCATCCAAAGGCACCGATGCGTACACCCTTAATAGGCATTACCCAGATGCCACCGATAATATCTTTCTTGTTGTCAGCATCCTTGCTGTTGACGCCCTCACCATTGTAGACACCTACCTGATAGTGAAGCAGGCGACGTCCATCAGCATTGGGGAAGAGGTCACCAGAGAACTGGATACCGATGTCACGACCACCGCTGGACTTCTCGCCAGTACGATCGCCAAAGCCTGAAAGGGCGTTAATGACGTTAGCATAAAGATACCAGCCTTGAGTAATGGGGTTTGTTGGGTTTTCAAAGGTGAAGGCACGCTTAAACTGTCCGGCGCGAACCTTGAATTCTGGATATTTGCGCCATTCAGCATAGAGGTCTACCAACTGTACGGTAGGCTCGCCAGGACCTTTTACGTTAGTACCCTGAATCTGTGCACGCCAGTCGAAGTCGCCAATCTTACCATCCAGGATGAAACGAGCCAGTCGGAGGTTGAAACTATTCGTAGCGTTTCCCTCGGGGTCTTGTCCTTGATATTGCAGCATGCCGTAGCCGCTGAATTTGATGTTCTTAACCCATTGTGGCACTTCAATCGTGGTCTTTTCCTGTGCATTGGCTGTCAATGCGATAGCCATAAAGGCCAGTGTCATAAGTTTTTTCATAGTCTTTATTTTTTCGTGAGTAATACTACATTCTCTACATGAGGTGTATGCGGGAACATATCGACAGGCTGCACCTCGCTGACCTTGTATTGTATGTCGAGCAGTTGTAGGTCGCGGGCCTGTGTAGCAGGATTGCAGCTGACATATACGATGCGGTCTGGTGCTGCGTTCAAGATGGTTTTCACCACGTCAGGGTGCATGCCTGCACGGGGTGGGTCTGTGATAATGACATCTGGGCGACCGTGTTCTGCGATGAAATCATCGGTTAGAATATCCTTCATGTCACCAGCATAGAACAGCGTATTGTCGATGCCGTTTATCTGCGAGTTAATCTTGGCGTCCTCGATGGCTTCAGGAACATACTCGATACCAATCACCTGACGCGCTTTTTTTGCCACGAAGTTGGCAATGGTGCCTGTACCAGTATACAGGTCGTAGACCAGCTCATTGCCAGTAAGGTTGGCAAACTCGCGAGCAACTGAGTACAGGTGGTATGCCTGCTCTGTATTTGTCTGATAGAACGACTTCGGACCTACTTTGAACTTCAAGTCTTCCATCAGTTCAAAGATGTGGTCTGTACCTTTGAAGGTAAGGATCTCCTGGTCGCCGATAGTGTCGTTGCATTTCTGATTATCCAAATACATTAACGACGTGATTTGTTGGAACTTATCAGCAATATGCTGCATCAATGCTTTAGCCTCTTTTTCACCACCAGTCTCATCGTAATGGAACTGGAAAATAACCATCCACTCGCCACTGGCGCTGTTGCGGATAATGACATCGCGAAGCAAGCCCACCTGCTGTCGCAGGTCAAAGAACGAGAGCCCGTTTGCTACGGCATAGTCGCGCACCTCGTTGCGAATCTGGTTCTGCAGATCGTCCATCAGCCAGCACTTCTCAATGGGCAATATCTTGTCGAAAGCCCCCGTGATGTGGAAGCCAATGGCTGGTGAGTCCTTCACCAGTGTCTCGTCCTTGAGCTGTTCACTGGTTAGCCAGCGCTTGTTAGCACAGCCGAAGTCGAGCTTATTACGATACTCCTGCGTCTTCACGCTACCAAGGATGGGGCGGAATTCCGGCAACTCCACTTTTCCGATGCGGTGCAACTGGTCGTACACCTGCTGCTGTTTCATGCGCAACTGCTCCTCATAGGGCACCTGTTGCCATTTACAACCGCCACAGATACCAAAATGTTGGCAGAAGGGTTGCATACGTACCTTACTATATTGGTGATAACGGATTACCTCGGCTTCCATGAACGAATGTTTCTTGCGTCGTACTTGTAAGTCTACGACATCGCCAGGTACTGCCCAGGGAACGAATACTACCATGTCGTCAACCCTTGCTATTGACTTGCCTTCGGCAGCATAGTCGCTAATGGTAATATTCTCTAATATGGGTAGTGGTTTCTTCTTTCTCGTCATTCTGTCTTCGTTTGTTTTCGAAGGCAAAGGTAGTAAAAAAACTGCATAGTACCAAATCATAACACAAAATATATAAAAATATTTGCAGGAAATAAATTTTTTCTGTATCTTTGCAAACTGACTGAAAGAAAAACAACATTTATTACTTAATAATACACTAATATTTATGAGCCAAAAAAGAGTTTACCTCTTCGGTAACGGTAAGGCCGAAGGTAATGCAAAAATGCGTGAGGAACTTGGTGGCAAGGGTGCAAACCTTGCTGAGATGAACCTAATTGGTGTGCCCGTTCCTCCTGGTTTCACAATCACCACCGATTGCTGTAACGAGTACTATCAGGTTGGTCAGCAGAAGATCATGGAGCTGCTGAACGACGACGTGATGGCTGCTGTTAAGCATATTGAGGGTCTGATGAATTCTAAGTTCGGTGACAAGGAGAATCCACTGCTTGTCTCAGTTCGTTCTGGTGCTCGTGCTTCTATGCCTGGTATGATGGATACCATCCTGAACCTGGGTCTGAACGACGAGGTAGCTGAGGGTATGGTGAAGAAGACCAACAATCCTCACTTCGTTTACGACTCTTATCGTCGTTTCGTTCAGATGTACGGTGACGTTGTTCTCGAGATGAAGCCCGTCAACAAGACCGATATCGATCCATTCGAGGAGATTATCGAGGGTGTGAAGAAGGAGAGTGGCGTTGTTCTGGATAAGGACCTCTCTGTTGACGACCTGAAGAAGCTGGTTAAGCTGTTCAAGGCTGCCATTAAGGAACGCACTGGTAAGGACTTCCCCGACAATCCTATTGAACAGCTCTGGGGTGCTATCTGCGCTGTATTCCGCAGCTGGATGAACGAGCGTGCTATCCTGTATCGTAAGATGGAAGGAATTCCCGACGAGTGGGGTACAGCTGTATCAGTTATGGCCATGGTATTCGGTAACATGGGCGATACCTCTGCTACTGGTGTTTGCTTCAGCCGTGACGCTGCTAATGGTGAGAACCTGTTCAACGGTGAGTATCTCGTTAACGCTCAGGGTGAGGACGTTGTGGCTGGTATCCGTACTCCACAGCAGATTACCAAGATAGGTTCTCAGCGCTGGGCTGAGCGCGCAGGCATCTCTGAGGCTGAGCGCGTAGCCAAGTATCCTTCTATGGAGGAAGCTATGCCTGAGATCTATGCCGAGCTGAATGGTATCCAGGATAAGCTGGAGCACCACTATCACGATATGCAGGATATGGAGTTCACCGTTCAGGAGGGCAAGCTGTGGTTCCTCCAGACACGTAACGGTAAGCGCACAGGTGCTGCTATGGTTAAGATCGCTATCGACCTGCTCCACGAGGGCATGATCGACGAGAAGACTGCCATCCTGCGCTGCGAGCCCCAGAAGCTCGACGAGCTGCTGCACCCTGTATTCGACAAGAAGGCCCTTGCATCAGCAAAGGTTATCGCTCAGGGTCTGCCCGCATCTCCCGGTGCTGCCTGCGGTCAGATTGTGTTCCACGCTGACGATGCTGAGGCTTGGCACAACGATGGTCACAAGGTAGTGCTCGTTCGTATCGAGACTTCTCCTGAGGACCTGGCTGGTATGGCTTCTGCCGAGGGTATTCTGACTGCTCGTGGTGGTATGACCTCACACGCTGCCGTTGTGGCTCGTGGTATGGGTAAGTGCTGCGTATCGGGTGTAGGTGCTCTGAACGTTAGCTATAAGGACAAGACTGTCGAGATTGACGGCGTTGTATATAAGGAGGGTGACTACATCTCTCTGAACGGTACCACTGGTCAGGTTTACGCTGGCGAGGTTCCAACAAAGGCTGCTGAGCTCTCTGGCGACTTCAAGGAGCTGATGGACCTCTGCGACAAGTACACCAAGCTGCAGGTTCGTACCAATGCTGATACTCCTCGTGACGCTCAGCTCGCTCGCGAGTTTGGTGCAAAGGGTATCGGTCTGACCCGTACTGAGCACATGTTCTTCGAGGACAAGAAGATCGTTGCTATGCGTGAGATGATTCTGGCCGACAGCGTTGCCGGACGTGAGAAGGCTCTCGCTAAGCTGCTGCCTTATCAGAAGGCTGACTTCAAGGGCATCCTCGAGGCTATGGACGGTCTGCCCGTGAACATCCGTCTGCTCGATCCTCCTCTCCACGAGTTCGTTCCCCACGATTTGGCTGGTCAGGAGACCATGGCCAAGGAGATGGGCGTCAGCGCAGAGGACATCAAGCGTCGTGTTGACTCACTCGCTGAGAACAACCCCATGCTGGGTCACCGTGGTTGCCGTCTGGGCATCACCTTCCCTGAGATCACCGCTATGCAGACCAAGGCTATCCTGGGTGCAGCTTGCGAGCTGAAGAAGGAAGGTAAGAACCCAATGCCAGAGATCATGGTTCCTCTGATTGGTACCATCAATGAGCTCAAGCAGCAGAAGGAAGTTATCCAGTATGCCGCTAAGGAGGTATTCGCTGAGTACGGCACAGAGGTTGAGTTCGAGATTGGTACAATGATTGAGATTCCACGTGCTGCCCTGACAGCCGATTTGATTGCTTCAGAGGCTCAGTACTTCTCATTCGGTACCAACGACCTCACTCAGATGACCTTCGGTTACAGCCGTGACGACATCGCTTCGTTCCTGCCTGTATACCTCGACAAGAAGATTCTGAAGGTTGACCCATTCCAGGTACTCGACCAGAAGGGTGTTGGCCGTCTCATCAAGTTCGCTGTGAAGGAAGGCCGCGAAGTACGTCCTGACCTCCGCTGCGGTATCTGTGGTGAGCATGGTGGTGAGCCCAGCTCTGTGAAGTTCTGCGCTAAGATTGGCATGAACTACGCATCTTGCTCTCCTTTCCGTGTGCCCATCGCACGCCTTGCTGCCGCACAGGCTGCTGTAGAAGAGTAAATATCACTCTGATATAATGTAAAGGAACCTGTCCGCTTGGGCAGGTCCCTTTTTTATTGTATTTGCTAAATATACTTTATTTCGGTTGAAGACTCATACGGTAATCGCTGGGCGACAGGCCAAGATGCTTGGTGCAGTAACGGCTGAAGTAAGAGAGCGATGTGAAGTTCATCAGGTCGGCTATCTGAGTGAGTGACAGGCGTTCATCATTCAGATAGTCTTTCAATATAGGTACGGTGTGTCGGTCGATGTAGGAGGTGACACTGTGTCCTGTCACACGTTTGATGGTGGCAGAAAGATATTTTGGCGATACGTTCAGACGCTCGGCATAGTAGCTCACATCACGCTCTGTTCGGCTGATGCCAGTGGCAAGTAGAGCCATGAGTTGCTTCACGATGTAGGCTGTGCGGTCGGTATGGGTGTCTTTTGCATCACGTTGGGCATGGGCCTCGAAGATGTCGTACATCATCGTCAGGCAGAGGCTGCCCATCAACTCACGATAGAACTGCAAATGGCTGTCGTCCATGCGGTCACGAAGACGATGAAAGTCATCAAGCAGATGTTGTGCCTGTTCATTTGTCAGTTTGATAACGGGGTCTTGGTTCAGCGAGATACTGCCACCGATGCTGTAGTTGTTCGACGGCAGCAGGTTCTGCAGGAACTTGTAATCTGCAGCAAACCATTCTACCTGCAAGTCTGCATGTGCCGCAAGGTTGCAGACACGATCAGGCATCGGTATCACCACCAGGTTGTTCTTCACGATATGGTAGCATCGCTCGTTGAACACAAAACTTGCCTCACCTGCCAAGCAAAGCAGATGCATGCAGGTGTGGCTCAACTCACGGGAATTCATCCCGTAGAAGTCTGTGGAATATTGAAAATCTGCCTTCATGACTGACAAAATTGCGATTAAGCGAGCGCAGAAAGCTTGCTTTTTGCCGAGCATGAGCAAGTTCGCGCAGTTTTACTGCGCAAAATTACACATTATTTTATATATAAAAGAACGATTTAGGTAAAAAGTGAAAATTGTGAAGCAATTTGTGAAACAAAAGTGACAGGAAATCGTCGTAACTTTGCACACAAATTCAAAAGTATATTTAAAATGAATATCAAAAGTATCATCACAGCTGCCATAGCATTGCTGATTTCCACAGCTTGCAGCGGTGGCGCAAAACAGGAGAAAGTTATGAACAAGGATGGTAAAAGTTTGGTAGTATTCTTCTCACATGCGGGAGACAACTACGCAGTAGGAAACATTGAGGTAGGTAACACGAAGATTGTGGCAGACTACATCACAGAAGTGACAGGTGCAGAGCAGTTTGAGATTGTCACCCACAAGTATGATGGCATGGCTTATACACCACTCATCAATCTGGCGAAGGAAGAGACCCAAAAAGGCGAATTGCCAGAGTACGAAGGAGATGTAGATATGAGCGGCTACGATACCGTTTTCATTGGTGGCCCCGTATGGTGGGGCACTTATCCTCAAGTAATGTTTACCTTCTTCAAGAAACACGCTAATGACCTGAAAGGCAAGACAGTCATCCCTTTCACCACTCACGAAGGTTCTGGATTGGCCAACTGTGTAGAGGATGTGAAGGAAGCATTCCCTGGGGCAAATGTCACCAAGGGCTTCAGCATCTATGGTCACGAGGTGCGCACAGAGAAAGCGAAAGTGGAGAAATGGATTAATGGATTGAAATAATATGGAGTACATTACATTATCAAACGGTGTCAAGATGCCGACATTGGGCTACGGTGTGTTTCTCGTAAGCCCTGAAGAGTGCGAACGTTGCGTAAGTGATGCGCTGAGTGTAGGCTATCGCCTGATTGACACGGCACAGGCCTACCAGAATGAAGAGGGTGTGGGTAATGCTTGGCGCAAGAGTGGACTGAAGCGCGAGGACTTGTTCCTCGTGACGAAGGTGTGGATATCGAACAATGGCGAGGAAAAGGCTGCCAAGAGCATCGATGAGAGTCTGCGCAAGTTGCAGACAGACTATATCGACCTGCTGCTCATCCATCAGGCTTATGGTGACGTATTCGGTACTTGGCGGGCGATGGAGAAAGCCTATCGTGCAGGCAAGGTTCGTGCTATCGGTGTGAGCAACTTCCAGGCAGGCCGTTTCTTCGACTTCGCCCACTATGTAGAGCTGAAGCCGATGGTGAACCAGTTGCAGTGCAACACGCTCATCCAGCAGACAGACATCGAACCGATTCATGCTGAGTTTGGCACGAAGATGATGGCGTGGGGACCGCTTGGCGGACAGGGTGTTGACGGCATCGTGAAGAGCGAGGCGCTGACTGCCATCGGAGCTAAATATGGTAAGAGTGCCGCTCAGGTCGCTCTCCGTTGGCTCACCCAGCGTGGCATCGTGGCTATCCCCAAGTCGAGCCACAAGGAGCGTATGGCGCAAAACTTTGACATCTTCGACTTCACGCTGAGCGATGACGAGATGGCTCAGATTGCCCAGCTGAACCAGCACGACACGGGCATCATCAACTTCGGCGACCCACAGTTTGTGAAATACTTAATTCAGAATTACGGATAATAAAAAATACAACTATGTTAGGAAACTTTTCTTATTACAACCCAACCAAACTGTATTTTGGTGATGAGTCTTTGAACTTCCTCAAGGACGAACTGAAGGGCTATGGCCCAGTGGTGCTGCTCAACTACGGCAGTGGCAGTGTAAAACGTAACGGCATCTATGACCAGGTGATTGCCATTCTGAAAGAGGCAGGCAAGACCATCGTTGAGAACCCTGGCGTAATGACCAATCCCACCTTAGAGAAACTGCATGAGGGCGTCAAGATTGCCCGCGAGAACGAGGTAG